>NZ_JAUYFU010000103.1 GCF_030689645.1 Humidesulfovibrio sp. | reverse complement strand
TCAAGTCCCCGAACTACGAGGACTATGTGCAGACCTACTATGAGCTGCGCAAGCACAAGGGCATCCGCGAGGAGGACGCCCGGGACCGCATGCTCGACCCGACCTTCTACAGCACCATGATGGTCCACAAGGGCCACGCCGACGGCATGGTCTCCGGGTCCATCACCACCACCCAGCAGACCATCCGCCCGGCCTTTGAGATCATCAAGACCAAGCCCGGCTCGAGCATCGTCTCCAGCGTCTTCTTCATGTGCCTGAAGGACCGCGTGCTGGTCTACGGCGACTGCGCCGTGAACCCGAACCCCACGGCCGAGGAGCTGGCCGAGATCGCGCTCTCCAGCGCCGAGACCGCGCAGCTCTTCGGCATCGAGCCCAGGATCGCCATGCTCTCCTACTCCACCGGCGACTCGGGCAAGGGCGAAGACGTGGAGAGGGTCATCCAGGCCACGAAGATCGCCCATGAGCGCGCCCCGCACCTGCTGCTGGAAGGTCCGCTGCAATACGACGCCGCCGTGGACATCGAGGTGGCCCACACCAAGATGCCGGAGAGCAAGGTGGCCGGCCGGGCCACGGTGTTCATCTTCCCGGACCTGAACACCGGCAACAACACCTACAAGGCCGTGCAGCGCTCCGCCCAGGCCGTGGCTATCGGCCCGGTGCTTCAGGGCTTGAACAAGCCTGTCAACGACCTCTCCCGCGGGTGCACCATCCCCGACATCGTCAACACCGTGGCCATCACGGCCATTCAAGCCCAGGCCGTGAAGGGCCAGGGGGAATAATGAACGTACTGGTCATCAACTCCGGCAGCTCGTCCATCAAGTACCAGCTGCTCGACATGCGCACGGAGACAGTCATGTGCTCCGGCGCGGTGGAGCGCATTGGCGAGGCCGTGGGCAGCGTAACGCACAAGATCGCCCCAGGCGGCGACACGGAAGACTGGATCAGCCTTACCCAGCCCATCGCCGACCACGAAGAGGGCATGCATCTGGTCATCGGGCTCATCACCGACGCCAAGCGCGGCGTGGTCAAGAGCCTGGACGAGATTGAGGCCATCGGCCACCGCATCGTTCAGGGCGGCGACATCTTCCACGCCTCCTGCCGGGTGGACGACCGCGTTGTGGACGAGCTGACCAAGCTCATCCCCCTTGGCCCGGTGCACAATCCCGGCCATCTGGCGGGCATCCGCGTATCGCGCCAGCTGTTTCCCCAGGTGCCGCAAGTAACCGTGTTCGACACCGTTTTCCACCAGACCATGCCGCCGCGCGCCTACATGTACGCCCTGCCGTACGAACTCTACGAAGAACTCAAGGTGCGCCGCTACGGCTTCCACGGCACCTCTCACGCCTATGTCACCAAGGAGGCCGCGCGCTTCCTCGGCAAGCCGGTGGAGGAGGTCAACCTCATCACTGTGCACCTGGGCAACGGCAGCAGCATGTGCGCTGTGCAGAACGGCAAAAGCGTGGACACCTCCATGGGCCTCACTCCCCTTGAGGGGCTCATCATGGGCACCCGCTGCGGCGACGCGGATTTGGCCATCTATCCGCTGCTTGGTGCGGAGAAGGGGCTCTCCATCAGCGAGATCAACGACCTGACCAACAAGCAAAGCGGATTCAAGGGCATTTGCGGCAAGAACGACATGCGCGACATCCACGAGGCCGTGGCTCAGGGCGACTCCCGGGCCCGGCTGGCGCTCGACATGTTCGGCTACCGCAACCGCAAGTACATAGGTTCTTACCTGGCCGTGCTTGGCCGGGTGGATGCAATAGTGTTCACCGCTGGCATTGGGGAGAACGACCCCGTTGCCCGCGAACTTACCTGCCGGGGACTTGAACACCTCGGCATCAAGCTCGACCATGACCGCAACCTTGCCCCGGCACGTGGCGCGCGCGACATCGCCGCTTCGGACTCGGCGGTGCGCGTGCTGGTGATCCCCACCAACGAGGAGTTGGAGATCGCCAGGCAGACGGTTGCGGTTTTGAAACCGAGCTGAATTTAGGGCGCAGTTCCCGTGCGGATGGTTGTCCGGCGCGGGGAGCATCGGCACACACACCGCAAGGAGGAGTTTATGGAACCAACCGTGGCTGAAGTCGTAACCTGGACACAAAAGTACATGCCTTTCGGGGACAGTTATCTGGCCCCGGCGCTCGTGGCGGCCATCCCGCTCATCATCTTGTTCGTCATGCTTGCGGTGATGCGCAAACCCGGCCACAAGGCCGCATTCGTGGCCACCAGCGCGGCTGTTCTGCTGTCCATCTTCGTGTGGGGAATGCCCGCCGGCCTGGCCCTTTCCGCCACTGCCTACGGCGCGGCCTACGGCCTGTTCCCCATTGTCTGGATCGTCATAACGGCCATCTGGATCTACAACATGACCGTTGAGTCCGGCGAATTCGAGATCATCAAGAATTCACTGGCAAGCATCACTGAGGATCGCCGACTTCAGGCTATCTTCATCGCCTTCGCCTTCGGTTCGTTCATCGAAGGCACAGCAGGCTTCGGCACCCCCGTGGCCATCACCGCCGCCATGCTGGTGGGCCTGGGCTTTAACCCGCTGTACGCTGCGGGCATCTGCCTCATCGCCAACACCGCTCCCGTGGCCTTCGGCGCCATCGGCATCCCCATTGTTGTCGCCGCGCAGGTTACGGACATCGACATGATGCGCATCAGCGCCATCTGCGGCCGTCAGCTGCCTTTCCTCTCCCTCATCGTGCCCTTCTGGCTCGCCGTCACTATGAGCGGCTGGAAACGCGCCTTTGAAGTCCTCCCGGCCTGCCTTGTGGCTGGCGTTTGCTTCGCCTCCACCCAGTTCGTCATGTCCAACTATCACGGCCCCTACCTGCCGGACATCGCCTCCGCCATCACGACCATCCTTGGCCTGTTCCTGTTCCTCAAGGTGTGGAAGCCCAAGAACGTGTGGCACTTCCCCGACGAGCCCGCCAGCGCCTGCGCCGTGACCAAGTGCAATTACACCGCCGGGCAGGTCATCCGCGCCTGGGGCCCGTACATCATCCTGGCCGTCATGGTCCTCCTGTGGGGGCTTGAGCCTGTGAAGAAGGTTTTGGACGCCATCACCCCGTTCAAGGTTGAATGGCCCGGCCTGCACAAGCTGGTCATCAAGACCCTTCCCGTTGTGGCCAAGGACGCTCCTTACGCCGCCATCTTCAAGTTGAATCTGCTGTCCTCTGCAGGCACGGCGATTTTGCTTTCCGGTCTCTTGTCCGTGCTCATCATCCCCAATTACGGTTTCGGCAAGGCCATCGCCTGCCTGGGCCGCACCGTGCACCAGTTGCGCTTCCCCATCGTGACCATCGCCATGATTCTTGGCCTGGCCATCATCATGAACTACTCCGGCATGAGCTCCACCCTGGGCTTGGCCTTCACGGCGACGGGCGCCTGGTTCCCGTTCTTCGCGCCCATTCTGGGCTGGCTCGGCGTGTTCTTGACCGGCTCCGACACTTCTGCCAACGCGCTCTTCGGTTCGCTGCAGAAGACCACCGCCCAGCAGATCGGCGTGGATCCGGCCCTGTGCGTGGCCGCCAACTCCTCGGGCGGCGTCACCGGCAAGATGATCTCCCCGCAGAGCATCTCCGTGGCTACTGCGGCCTCGAACCTGGTTGGCAAGGAAGGCGACATCTTCCGCTTCACCCTGAAGCACTCCATCGCCATGGTGCTGTTCATCAGCGTGCTCACCATGCTTCAGGCCTACCCCCTGAAGTGGATGCTGCCGTAGCTTGATTGACTGAATGCGGAGCCGGATCCTTGCGTGGGGTCCGGCTCCGCACAATTTTCCGCCCGCATGACTTTCCCGGCTAAGGCAGCGTTTCGCGCCTGGGCCAAGCATCTCGCCAGCGCTTTGCAAGCGCCGCAATCTGTAGAGACTGGAGGACGCCATGAGCGATTCTAAACGGCTGGTGGACCTGTTTACTGTAAAGGCCGGCCTCGTCTCGGCCATAGTCGCGCCGGTGAAGAGCCTGGACGAAGCCCTGGCATACACCGTTGACATTTGCGAGAAGAAGGACGCCTGCCAGATTCTCATGTCCGGGTGCGAGTCCGATCTTTCCACTGGCGCAGGCGCCCTGTGCGACGAGAAGCCGAGCAAGGTCATGGTGGCGCCTGGCCTGCCGGGGGAAACCTTTGCGGCCTTGAAGGCCCTGTGCGCCGACCGCGGCATCCACTGCCTGGATTCGGGCATGCGCAAGCACCTTGGCGGCATCGACATCGGCTTCACCATCGCCGATGCGGGCATTGCCGAGACAGGCACTTTGGTGCTTGATTCCAGGAGCGAGGAACTGCGCCTTGCCACCATGCTTTGCGAGGTTCACGTATGTGTGCTGCGCACCAGCACCCTGCGCGAGACCAGCTTTGACGCCGAGGAGCTTGTGCGCGCCTACTGCAAGGACGGCCCGGCCTACTTGGCCTTCGTCACCGGCGCATCCCGCACCGCAGACATTGAGCGCGTGCTGGCCATCGGCGTGCACGGACCGCTCGAACTGCACATCCTGCTTCTGGAGGACTAGGCCATGCAGAACGCACGCGACTTGAAACAGTACAAGGGCGAGCTCACCGGAGCGCTGAATAATGAATTTTTGCGCACCGCCATGGACAATTTCGCCATGGCCTACCGCGTTTCCCGCGCTAATGCCTTTAAGGGCATGGACCTGGACGGCCTTATCGCTGACATCGCCAAGGGCAAGGACTACGCCATGGCCCACATGGAGGAGCTGCTTGAGCAGTTCACCCGCAACGCCAAGGCACTCGGCGTCACTGTCCATGTGGCCAAGACCGCGCATGAGGCCAATGAGATCATCGGCCGCATCGCCCAGAAGGCCAACGTCAAACGCATCGTCAAATCCAAGTCCATGACTGCGGAGGAGACGCTCCTGAACCACCACCTGGAGGATCTGGGCCTGGAGGTGACGGAGACGGACCTTGGCGAGTGGATCATCCAGTTGCGGCACGAAGGCCCCACCCACATGGTCATGCCCGCCATCCATCTCTCGCGCGACCAGGTGGCCGACCTCTTCAGCGAAGTAACCGGCGCGAAGCAGAGCAACGACATTCAGAAGCTCGTCAAGGTGGCCCGGCGCGAACTGCGGCGCAAGTATGTCGAGGCCGACATGGGCATCTCCGGCGGCAACTTCGCCATCGCCGAAACCGGAACCATCGCCTTGTGCACCAACGAGGGCAACGCCCGCCTGGTGACGACTCTTCCGCGCGTGCATGTGGCCCTCGTGGGCCTCGACAAGCTCACCCCGAGCATCAACGACGCCCTTCGGGTCATCCGCGCCTTGCCCAGAAACGCCACGGGCCAGGCCATCACCTCCTATGTGTCCTGGATCACCGGGCCGGGCGAATGCCAGAGCAGCGCCAACGGCAAAAAGGAAATGCACGTGGTGTTTCTGGACAACGGACGCCGCGCCATCGCCAAAGACCCCTTGTTCTCCTCGGTGCTCCGGTGCATCCGTTGCGGCGCGTGTGCCAACGTGTGTCCGGTGTACCGTCTGGTTGGCGGGCATCAGTTGGGCCACATCTACATCGGGGCCATCGGCCTCATTTTGACCTACTTCTATCATGGCCGCGAAAAGGCCAAGAACCTTGTGCAGAACTGCATCAACTGCGGCGCCTGCAAGGCCGTGTGCGCGGGCGGCATCGACCTGCCCCGGCTCATCAAGGAAGTCCACGCCCGCATCCAGGACGAAGAGGGCCACCCGCTTCAGAGCCAGCTGCTGGCCAAGGTGCTCAAGAGCCGCAAGCTGTTCCACGCGCTCCTGCGCTCGGCCAAGGCCGTGCAGCGGCCCGTCACCGGCGGCACGCCCTACTTGCGCCACCTGCCCATGATATTCGCCAAGGACCAGGGATTCCGCGCGCTGCCCGCCATTGCCGAGACTCCCTTCCGCGACCGCTTCGAGGCCATCAAGCCACGTGTTTCAAAGCCCAAGCTTCGCGTGGCGCTGTTCAGCGGCTGCGTGCAGGACTTCGTCTACCCGGAGCAGGCCGAGGCGGCTGTGAAGATTCTGGCCAGGCACAACGTGGCCGTTGAGTACCCCATGGACCAGTCCTGCTGCGGCCTGCCCGTGCAGATGATGGGCGAGCGCGAGAGCAGCCGCTCCGTGGCTGCGCAGAACGTTGCCGCCTTTGACCCGGCTTCCTGCGACTACATCCTGACCCTGTGCGCCTCTTGCGCCTCGCACCTGAAGCACGGCTACCCGGACATCCTGGCCGGTGATTCCAGGCTTGAGGTGAAGGTGCGCCAGTTCGCGGATCGCGTCATCGACTTCAGCTCCTTTGTGCATGACGTTCTGAAGGTGAAGCCCGAGGAATTCAAGAAGGACGGCAAGAAGACGACCTATCACTCGCCCTGCCACCTTTGCCGGGGTCTGAACGTCACCGAGGCGCCGCGCGCGCTTATGACCATCGGCGGGCTGGAGTACCTGCCTGCGGATGAGGAGGACGTGTGCTGCGGTTTTGGTGGAACCTACTCCATGAAGTTCCCCGAACTCTCTGCGGAGCTGCTGAAGAAAAAGCTTGCGAACGCGGAGAAGACCGGGGCAGAATTGCTGCTTACAGACTGTCCGGGCTGCATCATGCAGCTGCGCGGCGGGCTTGAGGCCAAGGGCAGCGCCATGCAGGTGCGCCATATGGCCGAGGCTCTGGCCGAGCGCCTCAAATAGCAGTCCGGAAAATCCAGGAGGATGGCAGCATGAAGGAAGTGCGCAAACACGCCCGCGAGCTCATGGAGGGCTACTGCAAGGTCTGCCCGGTTTGCAACGGCAAGGCCTGCGCGGGCGAGGTGCCCGGCATGGGCGGCCTGGGCACCGGGTCTTCGTTCATGAACAACGTCGCGGCACTTTCGAACCTGCGGTTCAACATGCGCCTGGTTCACGGGGCGGATCAGCCAGACACCTCAACAGAGGTGCTGGGCCTCAAGCTGGCCATGCCCGTCATCGCCGCGCCCATCGGCGGCGTGAGCTTCAACATGGGCGGCAAGATCAACGAGTCGGACTATGTTGAGGCCGTGCTTGGCGGCTGCGTTGACCGGGGAATCGTTGGCTCCAGCGGCGACGGCGTGCCCCCGTTCATTCACGAGAGCGGATTTGCGGCCATCCAGGCCCTTGGCGGCGCGGGCATCCCGTTCATCAAGCCCTGGGAAGACAAGGAACTGTTTGAGAAGCTCGACCGCGCCGTGGCCACCGGAGCCACCGTGGTGGGCATGGACATAGACGCGGCGGGCCTGGTCACCCTGCGCCTCATGGGCCGCCCGGTAGGCCCAAAGCCCCTTGAAAAGCTCAAGGACATCATCGCCCATGTGCAGGCGAAGTTCGTCATCAAGGGCATCATGACCCCGGACGACGCCAAGCGCGCCGTGGACGCCGGGGCGGCGGGCATAGTGGTTTCGAACCATGGCGGGCGCGTGCTTGACCATGCGCCGGGCACAGCCGAGGCGCTGCCCCTGATCGCCCGTGCGGTGAAGGGCCAGATCGCCATAGTTGTCGACGGCGGCGTTCGCTCCGGCGGCGATGTGCTCAAGATGCTTGCCCTGGGGGCCGATGCCGTGATGGTTGGCCGCCCCGTGGCCATTGCCGCCATGGGCGGCCTGCGGGAAGGCGTTGCCAAATACCTGGACCAGATGCGCAGCGAACTCGTTCAGGCCATGATTCTCACTGGCTGCGCCAGCGTGTCTGATGTGGATGGCCGTGTTCTGTTCCAAAGCGCATAAGGGGGAGGGACATGGCGGTAGCAATGATTGCACGGGGCGCTGTCAGCCCCGTGTTGTGTGCTGACCCCGTGCCTCCCGGTCTGTTCCGGCCTTTCGTTTTGTCGATGTTTCATATGGGGCTGCCGCAGTTTGTGGCGGCCCTTTTGTTTAGCGCGCACATCCACCGATCTTGAAGGACCGATTTTTTGATGCAGGTCAGTTGAAGGAATCGAACACACAAGGAGAACGGCTCAATGATCAAGCACATCGTCATGTGGACCCTGAAGGATACCGCCGAAGGCACCGACAGAGTGACCAATGCGCGCAAGATGAAGGAGATGCTGGAGGCCCTGGCCGGACTCATTCCAAGCTTGAAGAAGATCGAGGTGGGCATCGAAGTGTTTGCGGCCGCCCCGGTTTGCGACGTGATCCTTTACTCCGAGTTCGCCACCCGCGCGGACCTGGACGCCTATCAGGTGCATCCTGAACATCTAAAGGTTGTGGCCTTTGTGAAGCAGGTGGTGGCCTCGCGCAGCGTGGTGGACTACGAGGTCTAATGGCGGGCCGGAGTTGTTTTGCAAGAGGCCCGGCATCCGGGCCTCTTGTTTTTCTTGCAAAGAAAGCGGGAGAAACATAGGATCGATATTCTGTATCTAGGATCATAAAACCCGATGCGTCGCGGTTGGGGCATGCGAGGATATAATGGGGCAAGAGAGCATGGTTTGTGAGGTTCCAGAAGTCCATGAGCTGCTTATGCAGGTGGGCCTCAAGGCTGAGGATCTGGCCCATGGCGTCATCGAGGGCGACCAGGGATACGCTGACGCTTTGCACCTGCTCACGAGGATGCATTTCACCCCTGAGGACGCGCGGTGCTTCTGGGGCGAGATCCTGCGTCACCACCAGGGGCTGAACTTGGCCCTTGGCCGCGACGTGGGCATCCGCGTGGCCGTGTGCGACTATTTCATGAATCTGCACCCCAAAATGCGCGATCCGGTCATCGTGGAAGTTCAGGTGCTGTTGCAGAAAGAGCAGGGTGCGCTTCTGGATGAGCTCACCGGCCTGTATAATCGCCGCTACTTCAACGACGCCATCAGCCGCGAGGTGGAGCGCTTCAAGCGTTTTGGTCAGCGCTTTTCGCTTATCATGCTTGACGTGGACCACTTCAAGCGCTTCAACGACAACTACGGCCACCTGGCGGGCGACGACGCCCTGAAAAACGTGGCCTCGGTGTTGCAGAACACGGCCAGAAGTTTCGATCATGTGGTGCGCTATGGCGGCGAGGAGTTTGCGCTCATCCTGCCGCATACGGACTGCGAACAGGCCATCGCCGCTGCTGAGCGCATGCGTTTGGCGGTGGCGGGCAACCCCGTCAAGGTCAATGGCCAGGAAGTTGTCGTCACAGTGAGCCTGGGCGCGGCCACCTTCCCCGAAGACGCCATCAACGCCCGCGATCTGGTGGGACGCGCTGATGAGGCCTTGTATGAGGCCAAACGCACGCGCAACACTTCCAGTTCCTTCTCTGAAAGAAGCCGCCGCTTCCCGCGTGCGCCCATCAACCTTATGGTGTTGTTCACCAGTCATGACGGCTCGGCTATGAGCGAGCCGGTGAAGGTGTCGGCCCTGAACGTAAGCTTCGGCGGTATGCTCTGCCTTTCGCCAACGCCCATTCTGCCTGGCACAAAGGTTGAGGTGGCGTTGGACGTGGAGGCTCCGAATCAGCGCGGCCTGCGCGTGAGCGCGCGGGTGGTGCGCCTGGAGCGTGAGAGCGAGGAGGGCGGCTTCGGCATCGCCCTGGCCTTTGATTTGAGCACCCTGAAAGAGCGCCGCGATCTTGTGAGGCTGGTGGAGTTGAACGAAAACAGGCCTGTGTAGGTCCCTGCGCGAGTCGAACGCCATCAGCTGTGCCAATAGGGGTTGAAAACCCTTGGCCTTGGGCGCGCTCTGGGGTATTCGGCAATTGCGAAACACGGTCGCCTTGGCCCTGCCTGCGGCGGCTTCGCGCACATCCCCTATTTCAGGAGCAGCACATGACCAACGACGACACCTCCGGCCTTAAGCACCTCGGCTCTGGCAAGACCAGCTACGCCTTCCAGGAACCCGTTGCGGCCATTCTGGAGGCGTTCCCCAACAAGTACCCGGATCGCGACTACCAGATCCGCTTTGAGCATCCGGAGTTCACCAGCCTGTGCCCGAAAACCGGCCAGCCGGATTTCGCCACCATCGAGATCACCTACATTCCGGACCAGCTGTGCATCGAGACCAAGTCCCTGAAGCTCTATTTCACAGCCTACCGCAATCATGGCTCGTTCATGGAGACCATCACCAACAAGATTCTGGACGACATGGTCAGTGTGTGTCAGCCCCGCATGATGCAGGTGGTGGCGCTGTTCAACCCGCGTGGCGGCACCAGCCTCACCGTAACTGCCGAGTACTACAAAGACAACTCCGCGCCCATAGAGACGCAGTTCTAGAGAAGAGGGAATAACCTCCGGTGGCCAGGGGGCATGCGCCCCCTGGACCCGCATGGCGAAGAGGCCGGT
Organism: Humidesulfovibrio sp.; assembly: GCF_030689645.1. GTDB lineage: Bacteria > Desulfobacterota > Desulfovibrionia > Desulfovibrionales > Desulfovibrionaceae > Humidesulfovibrio. The sequence continues at coordinate 303 of NZ_JAUYFU010000103.1, read as the reverse complement.
TCCGCGCTTGCGCGGAACCGGCCTCTTCGCGGTGGTGGGGCGGGGACTTGTCGTTTGCCTTGGTTGCCTAGCCCCTTCGCGCTGGCTTTCGGCTCAGGCGGCTTCGCGCCTGGGCTGAAAGCCAGCGCCATAGGGAGTCCAGAGGGCGCATGCCCTCTGGCGGGGTTCAAGGGGCAGCGCCCCTTGATTCTCTTTTCTTGTCCTACTCGGTTTCCAAGAACAGTTCGAACCCTGCCGAGCGCAGTTCACAGGCCGGACAGACGCCGCAGCCGTGCCCCCAGGGGTGTCGGTGGCCGCGCTCGC
>NZ_JAUYFU010000102.1 GCF_030689645.1 Humidesulfovibrio sp. | reverse complement strand
CGCTGCTTGTAGTCTTCGTCTGCCCAGGCCTTGGCCACGATCTTTGCCCACACTTTCTGCTGATCTTTAAGTTCTGCCATGGCAAGACTCCTTCATGCTTAAAAGGTTGACGATATGCAATGGATGCGGCGTTGGGGTTTTCTATGCTTTATTCGTATCAACTGAGTGGACAAATGTAAAGCATGTTGAATATTTGCTAGGCGGACTTGGTGGATAAACGTTGTGTTTCCATTGACCCATTGTTTCATCGCTTGTGGAAACATTTGCTTTTCAAGCTTATTTTGCTTAGCTGTGAGCAATGAGAAAAGAACGCTCATTATCGATCGATCCCTTGGAATTGAAGATCGAAATTACCCGCGCATGCAACCTTCGTTGCTCTTTTTGTTACCTTGGCAAGGGGCAGGAGTGGCTAGCTAACCGGCACATGCCAGTCGGCGACGTGCTCCGGTGGATCGACTGGTGCGTGGACAACGACATCCCCGGCGTGCGCTTCACCGGCGGCGAGGCCACAATGCATCCCGATATCGAGATGCTCTGCAACTATGCCCACCTGCAAAAACGCTATGTGATTCTCAACACCAATGGCATGGCTGATCCCAGACTCTATGACCGGCTGCTTGTGAACGACATGCGTGTGAGCGTCCCGACTTTGGACGCCAAGCGCATGGACGACCTGACCGGCAGGATCGGTGTCTTTCAGAAGAAGGTGTCTTTGCTGGACCGGATGGCTGCCCGAAAGAGCGTGCGCGTCCATATGCTCACGCCTCTTGCGCCGGAACTTGTCGGCAATCTGGAGGAGTTTGTGTTGTTTCTTCGGGAAAGGCCCCGGCTCAAGTGGTTGCCGTTGCGCCTCGAATCCAGCCCCGATGAACCGCGGCCCATCACCCGGGGGCAGATGCAGTCTCTTGCCGAAGAAATGGATGATCTGATGCGGCGATACCCGGAACAAGTCCCCGGCATTGTTCTTGCCGTTCCGTTTTGTTCCGTGACCCCGACCAGCCTGGGGGCTCGGGTGTTCATGGGCAAGAAGGTCTGTTGTGGGCCATACGTGGCTCTCAATGTGGATTTCGATGGGGTAATGACGACCTGCTTCGACAGGTACCAGATCAATGAAATCGGCTCCATGGAGGCGGTCAGGAACAGTCCCGAGTTGCGTCCCTGCCGCACACTGGAGTCCCTGCCAGCAGAGTGTCACGCGTGCGAATACGTGGAGCAATGCGCAGGGGGGTGCACCAGGCCCGAGGGATTGGTTGAGCACAACGGTGGCAGGGTTGATTATCTTGCCGGATTCGTTGCTGGATAATAGACGCGTACAGTGAAGCAGATGGCGCTGATCTGCTTCCCATATGGCCCGCTGTGAGTGGTGCGCAACGGATCTGCAACCAGTAGGCTTAAGTTTGGAATAAGCCCAATCTCCTATTCTGTCATATCCTGCCCATTGCCGACACCACGACGCGCATCCTCCTCACCACTGCGGCATTGAGCATGATTATTGTTCTGCCCAGAATCGCCTTTGCGTTCGACGCCGCCAAAACCGGCGACATCCCCATCAAGGGCAAGGCCGGGTCTGTGGCCAACGTGGCATGGGCCAGAACGTGAAGTCCGAGACCAACGTTGGCAGCGTCATGGCCGGCGGTCAGCAGGCCGTTTTGTTTTTCACAGGGCGGGGAGGCAACTGTCGGGTTGCCTCCCCGCCCTGTTATCGTACAGGGCTGGGCGGTCTATTTGGTCTTCTTCAGGCGGATTTTGTCGTCGATGATGAGCATGCCCTTTTCCAGCTTCCATTTCATGGAAGTGGGAGGCGCACCCACCAAATCCCAGATCATGACGTTGTCGTTTATGGTGTACTTGCCCTTCTGGGTGGCGATGACAGGATTCATTGATCCCTTGGGAATGTTCTTCAAGGCTTCCGGCGTCAGCCTGGAGTTGAAGTCGAAAGTGCCGTTTTTGTTCAGCACCACGGTGTACAGGGCCTGGGGCAGGCCGTCGTGGAAGCCCTGCCAGGTGCCCACCAGGGCGTCCACCACCACGGTCTTGCGCACGATGGGCGCATCCGGCTTCATGCCCTTGGCCTCCAGGGCCGAGACGCTGCTCGATTTGCCTGCGCGGCTGGCGTAGGCCATCACCGTTTCGCCCGCGCCGTTCTTCTTCTGCGGGTCGGCGCCCTTTTCCAGCAGGAACTTCACCAGCTTCTCGTTGCCCGCGCCCGCGGCCAGCATAAGGGCTGTCTCGCCCTTGTCGTTGGTCTGGTCGAGCTTTGCGCCCTTGGCTATCAGCAGGGCCGCGCGGTCGTAGCCGTCGGAATGGTCGGATTTCTGCGCGGCGGCCATGAGCGGGGTGTTTCCGTTGGATGCGGGGAAATCGATGTCACCCTTGTGGTCCAGCAAATACTTGATGATGGCGATACTTTTTCTGTGGTCAAAGGGGTTGGGGTTGCCAGCGGCATAGACCATGGTGCTGACGAGGGGATTGACGGTCGACTTCACGTTGACGGCGGCGCCCGCGTCCACCAGCACCTCCACCATGTCCGGGTCCACACGCATGACTGCGGTCAAGAGCGGGGTTGAACCCAGCTTGTCGACGATCTCCAGGTTGGCCTTGCGCTTGATGAGCAGCTTGGCGAAGTCTACCTTGTTGGCGCTGGCGGCGGTATGCAGGGGCGTGCCGCCGGTGAGCAGGCTCTTGATGTCGATGTTGGCGCCGTTGTCGAGCAACAGTTTGCCAATGTCCACAAAGCCGAAGCGCGCGGCCAAGTGCATGGCGGAGTAGCCGCCCTCGCCCTTAAGCTGCATGAAATCCAGCTTGGGCTTGTAGGTGAGGAATTTCTCCACCCAGTTGTAGGTCTTCTTCGCTTCATTGCTTGCGCTCGGGATGGCCTGCATCAGCGGCGACTGGCCGTGATTGTTGGACAGGTTGATGTCCGCGCCGCTGGCGACCAGGTACTCCAGCACCTCGTACTTCTTGTGCAGCACCGTGCCCACCAGCATGGAGCCGCCCGCGTTGTTCTGGTGGTTGATCCTGGCCCCGTGGCCGTGCAGTATCTTCACTGCTTCCAGGTCTTCGTGCCCCACCACCAGGGAGAGCGGCGTCTCGCCTTCTTTGGTCGCCGCATCAACCAGGATGCCCTTGCCCTGGGTCACGAGCAGGCGGATGACTTCCGTGTGGTCTCTTTGCGCGGCCTTGATGAGGGCGGTGTTTCCCCGCGCCTCGGGCACGCTGTCCGTCCGGTCGCGAGCGTTGACGTTGGCGCCGCGCTGCAGCATCAGGGCAACGATGTCCGCCTGCCCCATGTGCGAGGCCAAAATCAGCGGCGTGCGCTCCCACTCGCCAAAGGAGTCGTGCGAAACGCCTCGTTTATTCACGTCCAGCCGGGGAGACTGCAAGAGCAGCTTGGCTATCTCCGGGTTCTTTTTGCGCAGGGCCCAGCAGAGCATGGTGTCCCGATCGTACACGGCGTTAACGTCGTCGCCGTTGTTGATGGCTGCCCGGGCCCGGTCAAGGTCGCCTTTGTCGACGGCTTTCATGAGCTCCGGCATGGGCTTGCTGCTGTCCCATATCCAGGCTTGCACAGGGGACAAGGCCCCGCAGACAAGTAACAGGACCACAACAATCCCCAACATTTTATTTGACTTCACGCGAGCCCCTCCTGCGCTTCAATTGATTTTGTGTCGTAAGCCAGCCGTGCACTGGGCTTCCTGCCGCGAACACTTTGCGTGGTCGCCAACGGCAGGCCAACCCGAACAATTATGCGGTGTTGCACCACTACATGACCGGCGCGGAGAAGGAAAGACGCATTCCCGGCTGTCTGGCTAGCGAAGGACGTCTCTCACTTTGAATGATCCAGGTTTCGGGAAGCCGGTCAGTTCGGGTATGCATGGTTATGATCCAAGCGAACAAAGATTAGTAACAATAACCGACCCTCAGGGGGGCAGAAATAAAACAATTCGCGCCGATAATAAAAAGTGACTTGGCCGGATTGTGCGGCGAATTTTCTGTATGTCTATGGCTAGGAGGTATTAACGGGTCGTCCAGTCAATTCATGGAAGCGCGCCACTGAGAAGCAGGCGTCTCGCTCTCAGGATGAGAAGAGCTTGGCCTCAGGCGTGGTTGGCCGCCTCCAGCTGCAGAATGAAAACTATCTTTTCTATGGGTTTGATATACCGAACGCAAAGATTGTCCGACGCAAGCGTCTTCCCGCATAAAGTCTTTGGTTCCTTCTTCTCCACTACTTGAGCCGAAAGACGTGGCAACGGTCTTGTCGGCAGTGAAGCCTGATGACGAAGTCTTTTGGGTCGGCGGTCAGGCCATAAACTTTTGGGCATTGCGTTCTCTGCCAACCATTCCAGAACTCCTCCGTCTAGCTCCATTTGCGAGTAAACATATAGGTTTTTTGTTGGCGTTAAAAGCACCGCTGCTTTGATGCAAAACGCTTGGATGGGACGGCGGTATTCCCAGAGCCAGGAGACAATACTCCCAATTCTGCAATTTGCGCGTTGAAATTAATGGGACTGTTCTTCAAGATTCTTGTACTATCCTTGTACAGATTCGTCTTTAGCCATAGAAAAAGCTCCGCCGCGAAATCTTCCATTCGCCAGCGGAGCTTACTCTTTCCTTGGTGCCCAGGGCGGGGGTCGAACCCGCATAACCCGAAGGTTGAGGGATTTTAAGTCCCGTGATAGGTGGTGCCGGGAGGGGGACTTGAACCCCCAGGAACCTTACGGCCCCAACGAATTTTAAGTTCGTCGCGTAAACCAGTTCCGCCACCCCGGCGACCACTCTGCATACCCCTGCCGCATCCCCGGCGCAACTGAAATTTGGCAAGGGGATTATTGCGAAATCATCCCCTGCTGTACGACAGCGGCCGCCCAGGTGGCCCCCTGGAGAACCTGTTTGATTGCGTCTTTGTCTTGTGGAGCAAAGTGGGCGTATCGGCGTGTCGTCTGAAGATTCGTGTGGCCCATGTGCTCCGCGACGGCGAAAAGAGGGACGCCACGGCGAACCAATCTAGTGCAGCACGTGTGCCTACAGGTGTAAGGGATCACGCCCTCAAGGCCAAGGGAGTGAACGACCCGCATGAAACGGCGGTAGAAACCGTCACTGCTGAACTCGGGGAAGACCAAACCGCCAGCTGCTGCCCGCGGACGGAGCACTGCGGCCATCCGATCGGTGAGCGGAAGAGCACGCCCCCTGTTCGTCTTCGTGTTCTTGGCGTCGAGCACGAGCATACCCGCTTCGAGGTCGATGTTGCACGACCGGAGCGTCCAAAGCTCACCCATGCGCATCCCAGAGTCGATGAACACGGCGGTTGCGTCGGCAACTTCCCGGTATTCCATTTCGAGCGCCCGGGCCATGAACAAGGCCTCTTCCTCGTCAGTGAACCAACGAATCCTGCATTGGCCTTCCGCCTGGCGCGGCATGTGGGGAACTCGCGAGAGCTTCTTGCGGTTGACGGCATCGGTGCAGATGGCGGAAATGAACGACAGATACCTGTTGATGGTACTGCCGCTGACGCCGCGGTCCTCGATCACTTCCTGGATGAACTCGTCAAGCCGTTCAGTGTCAATTTCAGCGAGTAGGGTCGAGCCCGACAGATATTTCGAGATGACCCCCCATTGCTTGCCAACGACCTTCCTCTGCGACTCGCTCTGCCAGGTCGTCCGGACCCGCAAGCTGTTGCGGTAGCCAGCTTCAAAGGTCCAGCCCCTGCCGCTCTTCTGCTCAATCTCCGTCTGCGCTTCGGCAGCCCGAGTTTCCAGCAAGTCGAGCTTGAGCCGCGCTTCGGCAAGCTCAAGATCGTCCTTGTGCGTGTCCGTCGGGAGGACGGTGGTTTTGCGTCTGCCGTCGACGGTAACGTCGATCAACCATTTTCCGTCACGATGTTTGCGAATGGACATGTCCCCTCGTTTCTGTTGAAGATTTTGCGAACTGACGCATTCGTTCGCCTGGCACGCGCTTTCGGATCTGCGCCATCGTCGCGCGTTTTACTCTCCGTTCCCGGGTAGATATGGGGATCGACACCATCCCATGTTCTTCCGTTGAGTCCTGGTGGCGGGCTGCGGTGGTTGTGGCCGTTGCGATCCTGCCCTGGACGCTTGTGATGGTGGGGGCCCTCCCGTCGGCAGGTCCGTGCATCATGAAGATGCTGTAGGATTTGGGGTAGACTTCGGGGAGGTGTCGGCGAAATTCGTCGGCATTCAATGCTGCTTTGATGTCATTGTGTAAAAACATGCGCTATCTCCAGTGGTTGGTTGTTGTAGGCACAATCGCCTGATGTGTTCCACGCGGCAC
>NZ_JAUYFU010000093.1 GCF_030689645.1 Humidesulfovibrio sp. | reverse complement strand
CAGATCACTGTTGCTCCAGTCGTCAGCAGCAGAGATGCTGGAGAACCTGTCAAGATATAAGCACAATAACGGCGCGAGGAAAATAAGAAGATAGTAGTCGCCAAAGACTGAAGGACAAAGTGCGTACAAAGCGCATACAATAAAAACATAGCAAGATCGTGACAGCTTTTCGATGTAGAGCAATACAGAAAACGCAACGAGCGTGATTAGGCTAAATATGATGATGAGTAATTCAAAGAGTGGGTTGTATCCAAAAAGAACCTTCAGGCCACCAAGCAGTGAAGAACCGTATGCAAGCCCTGCCGGGCCAGCGACGTAGCCTGCGTGGTATATAGAGACGGCAACTAAAAAATTCTTAAAAGTATAGTCTGGGTATAGGTTGGTTGCCAGCAGGAAAGAGCAGAAAAGAATGGTCAGAGACGCCAGTGCTAAAAAAAATGCAATTTCGTATGATGTTCCTGGGGTATGCAATAAGCAGAAGCGATGCGAATATGACTGTGTTTGGCCGCAGATTAACCACAATCGCCAGCAGCAGGACGGCAAGCCATTGGAGCTTATTGGTGTACATCAACATGACGAAGGCGATCAACAGCACTGATATCATTCCTGCTATCAGGTGGCCCCGGGTAGTGATGAAAAGAACAGGATAGCTGATGGCAGCGAGTGCGCACCAGGTAAGCCTGTCCCGCGCCGAGAGCGAAATTTTGTGGAGGATGAAGTACAACCCGAAAAGAACGGGTAGCGACATGAGGAAGAAGAGTACGAAGGGGGAGACCACGGCCATGAGCCGCGCATTGCCCAAAGCCCAAATGGTGGGCAGAGGCATCCCGTGGAGATTGGTATTCTTTCCCAAAGCGAGGTTTTCAACGGAGCCGTAGGGGTTATCATGAAGATAGCCCGCAAGCATTTTTGACAAACGCGTAGTACCTTCGATGCGGATGTTCTCCCCACCGGGATACGAGAAGAGAGCCTTGAAGTAATCTGCGAACAAGTCATTGGGCGTAAAAAGAAAAGTAGTGTGCGGGAACCCGACTCCAAAAGCAGAAGCCAAGGAGTTGTAGAGCGAATTCAAGGCCACCAGAAAAAAAACGCCTGCCAACGCCCCAAGGGCAGGGTTCCGCTGGACCAAGGCCTTCAGGTCGAAGCCTGACGAACTGTTCTGTGTGCTCATGCAATTAACCTCGGTTCATTGTAGAAGAGTGTAGCTCGGGGGGATTCCTCAGATTTCAACCGCGATGATGTGCAGGAGGAACCAAAGCGCCAGCGTCACGCACTAGTCAAAATTGACCCGTTCCTTTTCTATCACCAGTGGCCGCGCCAGCACCTGCGTGTGGATGGCGCCCACATACTCGCCGACAATGCCGAGAAAAATCAGTTGCACGGCGCCAAAGAAAAACATTCC
>NZ_JAUYFU010000010.1 GCF_030689645.1 Humidesulfovibrio sp. | reverse complement strand
CGCTAGGCGGGATCCGGCGACCTGTCGCTTGGGTGTTCAAAGGTTTGCTTGGCGTCTTGGTGTCTTGGTGTTTCGTCTTTTCTGCTTCCGCAAATCCGAAGAGCCCGTTTTTCAATCAGCATCAAACGCAAAATCCGGGTTGAAGGGGTGCGTCGAATTGCGCGCCATCATCCCGATTTCATATCAGTACCCGGAGCAGGCCACTGCCAAGCCAGCGGAAAATTGCCTGGTGGCTGGAAAGCATGGGCAGACGTTCGATTGCTGAAATGGGGTCTTGAAACCCGATGACGTGAGCGTATTACCTCAGCGCTGTTTTCGCTGCAGCCACGACCTTTTCAACCGTGAGGCCGAACTTCTCAAACAGAATCTCGGCTGGGGCGCTGGCGCCGAAGTGATCGAGGCCGATGCAGGTGGAAGCGTAGCGCTGCCAGCCCGTGGTGATGCCCGCCTCGATGGATACGCGCGCCTGAAGGGCGGGCGGCAGCACTTCTTCTCGATAGCTCTTGGGCTGGGCTTCGAAGAGCTCCCAACTGGGCATCGAAACCACTCGCGTGGAAATGCCCTGGGCCTCAAGGACCTTGCGAGCCTCCACGGCCAAGTGAACCTCCGAGCCGCTGCCAATCAGGATGAGCTTGGGTGTGGTGCTGCCTTCTTCCAGAATGTAGGCGCCCTTGAATGCCTGGGCGGCCTTGGCGGCATCCAACACGGGCAATTTCTGGCGCGTGAGGGCCAAGCCCACGGGGCCTTGATGGGTCATGGCGACCTTCCAGGCGGCCACGGTTTCATTGGCGTCGGCGGGGCGCAGCATGGTCATGCCGGGAATCATGCGCAGGGTCATGACCTGTTCGATGGGCTGGTGCGTGGGGCCGTCTTCGCCCACGTGGAACGAGTCGTGGGTGAACACGTACAGCACGGGCAGCTTCTGCAGGGCCGACATGCGGATGGCGTTGCGGCAGTAGTCGGAGAAGGTGAGGAATGTGGCGCCGAAGGGGATGACGCCGCCGTGCAGGGCCATGCCGTTCAGGATGGCGGCCATGGGGAACTCGCGCACGCCGAAGGACAGGTTGCGGCCCAGGGGGTTGTCCTGGCCGAAGATGCCCACGGCGTCGCGGAATTTCGCGGTCTGGTTCGAGGGGTCGAGGTCCGCGCTGCCGCCCACGAGGTTGGGCAGGAAGTCCTTCATGGCGTTCAGGCATGCGCCCCAGGCCTGCCGGGTGGCGATCTTCTTGCCGGGCTCGAAGCCGGGCATGGCCATGGGAAGTTCGGCGCGGCCCGTGTTCATGGCTTTCCAGAAGGCCAGGAACTCGGCGTCGGCCTTCTTGATCTTGCGGCCAAGGGCCTCCTGCCAGGCCTTGGAGCGCTTCTTGAGCTCCGGGAAGCGGGCCTGGAAGTGGGCCTTGGCTGCGGCTGGCACCTCGAAGCAGATGCCCTGGTTCAGGCACATGCTGGTCTTGGTGGCGGCGATCTCCTCAGGGGCCAGGGGCTCGCCGTGGGTGCCGAAGTCGCCCTCGCGGGTGGCCGCTCCCTTGGCCATGACCGTGTGGCCGATGATCAGGCTGGGCTTTTTCTTCTGGCCCTGTGCCTTCTTGATGGCTGCGCGGATCTGGTCGCGGTCATGGCCGTCCACCTCCTGCACGTGCCAGCCCATGGCGGCGAAGACCTTGGCGTAGTCGGTCTTGTCCACGCGGGAGACCGGGCCGGCCAGCTGAACCTTATTGGAGTCGTAGTAGGCGATGAGCTTGCCCAGGCCCCACAGGCCTGCAAGGGAGGCCGCGCCGAACACCACGGGCTCCTGCATGTCGCCGTCGCTCGCCAGCACGTAGGTGTGGTGGTCCACCACATCCTTGCCGAGCTTGGCGCGCAGGTAGGTTTCTGCCTGGGCCATGCCCACGGCCATGGCGAAGCCCTGGCCCAGCGGGCCGGTGGTGGCCTCGACGCCGGGGGTGACGTCGTGCTCCGGGTGACCGGGGGTGCGGCTGCCCAACTGGCGGAAGCCCGCCAGGTCGGTGTCGTCGATGAGTCCGGCCAGGTGCAGCAGGCCGTACAGCAGGGCGGACTCATGTCCGGCGGAAAGAACGAAGCGGTCGCGGTTGAACCAGGTGGGGCGCTCGGGGTCGAAGTTCAGAAACTCCGAATAGAGCACGCTGGCGAAGTCCGCGGAGCTCATGGCGCCGCCCGGGTGGCCGGAGTTTGCGGCGCGGGTGGCGTCCATGATGAGGCCTTTGAGGGTGTTCACCACAAGCTGGTCGGGTGCGATGGTCTGTGCCATGGAGGTCGATCCTTGATATGGTTGGGCGGGTTAACGCCGTCAGGGTTTGGTGGGGTTGGTCAGCGTGTCGAACTGGCTGATGCGGCGCAGGTGGCGTGCGCCTTCAAAATTCGCGGCGAGGAAGTCGCGGGCGATGTCGAGGCCCAGGCCCTGGCCCACCACGCGCTCGCCCAGGCAGAGGACGTTTGCGTTGTTGTGGGCGCGAGCCATGCGGGCCATGAACTCGCAGGTGCACACCGCGGCGCGGATGCCGGGGTTGCGGTTGGCGGCCATGGACATGCCCAGGCCCGTTCCGCACACCAGGATGCCGAGCATGCGCCCGTTCTGGCCGTCTTCTCCCGCGTCCAGCAGCCGCTTGCAGAGCTTGTCGGCGTAGGTTGGGTAGTCGCAGGAACCGGTGCAGTCCGGCCCCAGGTCCTCCACCATGCAGTCGGCGTTGCGCAGGGCTTGGATGAGGGCGGTTTTGAGCACGAATCCGCCGTGGTCGGAGGCGATGAGCACAGTTCTTTGCATCTGCTCCTCCTGGGGTTGTGGGCTTGGGGGTTGGGCCATGGTTTCTAGGCGCGGCCGCAGGGAGGCTTGGCCTCGGCAGTTTCCTGCTCGCGCCGAAGCCGGGCGATTTCAAGCTTGAGCATTTCGATCTGCCGCAGGCACAGGTCGCGCTCCGGTCCGGGCGCGGCGTCGAGCTTCGCCAGCAGCGCGGTTTCTTCACGAAGCCGCGTTTCAAGCTGACGCACCTCGTGCAGCTTGGCCTGCCTGGTCATGAGGCGGCGCATTTCGCGGCCCCAGACCTTGAGGCCCAGGGCGAAGGTGCCGAAGAAGCCGGGCTTGGCCTCAGCTTCCAGCAGCGGGTCCAGGTTCTCTGCGTTCATCGTTTCCTCCGCCGGTGATTACATCGCGCACCTGGGCCGGCACGGCCTGCCGCTCCAGGGAAATGAACTCCGCATTTGCGGGCAGCGTCAAAGTCAGGGACTTGGTGGACCAGGCCTCGGCGCGCGTGGCCACCGAGCGCACGCGCAGCACGGCGCTGTCGCCCTTGGGCAGGGTGAGGGTGAGGGTCTTGGCCGGACCAACCGGGTCGCCTTCGTCTTCGGGGTAGCCCGAGAACGCCAGGCCCCACACTCGGGGGCCGGAAACCGACGCGCCCTCGCGCTCCACCTGGGCCTTGAAGTGCTGGGAGAGCAGGCCCTCCATGCGTTCTGGCCTGCCGTACTGGTCTATGACCAGCAGCCGCACCGGGCCTTTGTCGTAGCTGAAGGCGAAGCCTCCGCCAGGAATTGCGCGCACCGCCGCAGCCTCGTCCGGCACCAGGGTGCCGAAGTGACCGGCCATCACCAGGGCCAGGTCTCGCAGGGCGAAGGGGAAGGGCAAGCCCAGGAGTTGCGCCCCGATGATCGGGTCGCTGTGGGCGTAGGCCCGGCTCTTGTCCGGGTAAAAGGCCAGCAGACCGCTCTGGTCTTCGCGCATCAGGGCCAGCATGGTGCCGAAGCCCGCCCGCACGTCGAGGCGCAGGGGCCGGTCATAGTCGCCGAAGAGCTGCACGTCCGTGCGGTTGGACTTGCTTGGCGTGGAGTACAGGAGGCTGGCGCGCACGGCCACGCCGGAACCCTGGGGGCCGGGCGCAACGAAGCGCGCGCGGAAGGCCGCCAGGTCGGAGGCCGCCTCGTCGTGGCGGGGCAGCTCGATCCTGGGCGCGCAGGCGCCCACGGCCAGAAGGGCCAGCAGGATCAGCGCCCGGCGCAGGACCGGGCTATGGCGGAATGGAATTCGGTTCATTTGCTTCCCAGTTTCTTCTTGATGCGGTCCGGGTCCTCGTGGTTGAACTTCAGCGCGTTCTGGTAGGCCTTTTTGGCCTGCGCCGCGCGTCCGGACTGCCGGGCGATGTCTCCGTAATGCTCCCACATGGTGGGGTCGTCCTTGGACAGGTTCACTGCGCGCTGGATGTGCTTCCAGGCCTCGTCCAGCTTGCCCAGGCGGAAATATGCCCAGGCGAGGGAGTCGACGATGTAGCCGTTTTCGGGCTTGAGGCGGTCGGCCTTTCGGATGAGGCCAAGGGCGCGCTCAAGGTCGCGGTTGTCCTCCACCAGCGAGTAGCCGATGTAGTTGAGGGCATCGGCGTGGTCCGGGTTCTTCTCCACAATCTTCTGCATGATGCCGATGGCCGTCTTGCGATCGCCCTGGCGGTCGAGGACGGCGCCATACTGGTACAAAAGGTCCTCGTCGTCCGGGCGGTCCTTCAGGCTCAGCTCCAGCACTCCGCGCGCCTCGTCCAGGCGCTTCTTTTCGATGAGATAGCCTGCCTGCAGCAGCGGAAAGCGGCTTTGGCCGGGGTACAGTCGTTTGCCCTGCTCCATGAGTGCCACGGCCTCGTGCTCGCGGCCCAGGGTGTACAGAAGCTGGATGCGGAACTGCAGGGCCTGGCTGTAGTGCGCGTCGCTTTCTGGCACCAGGTCGAGGAACTGCAGCGCCTTCTGCGGGTTGCCTTCGCCATCGTGGGCGATGACGGCCTTGTAGAAGAAATATTCGCCTGGCACCGGCGGCTGGGTTGCCAGCACGTCCAGCAGTGTGCTGGCCTGGGCCGAGTAGCTCTCGTTCAAGAACAGGAGCGACGCGGCCAGAATGAAGGCCTTGCTGCCGGAACTGGCCAGCGCGGCGTCCAGCGCCTTGTCCGGGTTGTTCAGCTTGAGCCAAAGGGCGACCACGCGCAGGCGGATGTCCTCGCGTCCTTCGCCACCGCCGTTTTCGATGCGCTGGCGGATGTCTTCGCGGGTGGAGCCGAGCTCCAGGATTTTGGTGTAGGTGCCCACAGCCGCGGCGTAGTCCTTGTCCAGCTCCTGCTGGAAGGCCATCTCAACCCAGGCCTCAAGGTGGTCGGGGTTCTGCTTTACCAGCTTCTTCAGCGCTTCGATGGCTGCGGGACGGTGGCCCATGCGCGCCTCGGCCCGCGCCAACTGGAACAGGGCCTCGGGAGAGCGCTCCTTGGCCGGGATGCGCTTCAGGGTCTCCAGGGCCTTTCCCGGCTGTTCGGAGTCCACATAAAGCTGGCCCAGGCGTTCGCGCAGGGGAGTGTTCTCCTGGTGGGCAAGGTAGGTGGAAAGAACCTTGGCCGCCTCGGAAAGATTGTTTTCCATGAGGTAGGCGTTGGCCAGCGATGCGTTCAGGTTGTAGTCATTCGGGTATTTGGCCAAGCCTGCGGAAACGATGGCCCGCGCCTCGCTGGCCTGCTCCGGGTTCCAGAACAGGAAGGCCTTGTCCATATACAATGAGGGCGAGGGCTCTCTGGCGATGACGCGGTCCAGGGCCTGGGCGGCGGCCTTTTGCAGGTCCAGGGTCCGGGCGAATGCTTCGGGAGACATGCGCGACACGCTGGCCGTGCGGGCCATCTGCTGCAGCAGGGCCTGGTATTCAAGATAGTCGTAGGTGGCGCTTGCGCCGGGCGTCATGGGCCGGGGCTGCGGGGCCTGCCTGGTCATGGGGGCGCAGGCGGCGCACAGCGAAAAGGCCAGAACCAGGGCTGCATTGCGCAAGCCTATTGCTGCGGTGCGGCTGGCGGCGGCGCACTTGCGGCCAGAGAAATTCGTGCGGGGCATGGATGTCCTCACGTGTTGGACGGGGCGTTGGCGGCCAGCATCTCATCGAAGAGCCGCGCGTAATCTTTGGCCAGGGACAGCCCCTCGGCTATGAGCCCCGGACCGTACCGGCGGCCCTGCTCCGTGCGGAAGCCGCCCAGACATGCCTCCGCATGCTTCCGGCCTTCTGGGAAGGCCTGGGCGATTTCCTCAAGGGTCCAATCGTCGCACTCGCAGAGCTCCCAGAGGGTGGCGGAGAAGAAATCCGGCCCGAAGCGGAAGCGGTCGGCGTCGTGCACTGCTCCGGCCAGCAGCCGCGCGCTCTCGGATCCTCCCACGGCCAGGGGCAGGTCGGTTTCGTGCAGGGCCACGGCCTGGGCGATCCAGATGCGTTCATCCGGGGCCAGCGGGTAGCCGCTCAGGATGCGCAGACAGAGGTCGGCGCCCTTTTCGTGGTGATCTTCCTCGTGGCGCATTGAGTCGTGCAGCAGTCCGGCCATCTCGGCCAAAAGGGACACGCGGCGGCGCTCCTCCTGGGTCAGGCCGGTGGGCTCCGCCAGCACAAGGGCGGCGGCGTCCACAGCCACGCGCTTGGCGTGCTCCACGCCAAGGCTGCAAGGGTCATGCAGAAATCCCAGGGCGTCGTTCTGAAGCCGGAGCATCAACGGATGGTCGAAAAACAGGCTTGCGGCATGTCCGATCTCCTCCGCGCATTCCAGGCAGAATGCGGGCTGAGGTCTTGAGGCCGATAGCTCCCTGGCGCGACGCTTGAGCTCCAAAATGCGCGAATCCATGGCCGTCTCCCGTCTAGTCGTTGCCCTCAATCCAGTCGGGCGAGAAGTCCTTCACCGTGGACTGCAGGTGCTCCTTGAGCTTCTCCAGCAGCCGCGCCTCGATTTGCCGCACGCGTTCGCGGGTGACGCCGAAGCGGTCGCCTATCTCGCGCAGGGTCACCGGGCTGTCGGAGAGCAGGCGCTCGTTCAAAATGGCCTGCTCCTTGTCCGACAAGGTGTGCGCTATGGTTTTGAGGTTGTCCAGCAGAAGCCCTGAGATCTGGTTCTGGCTCAGGATGTCCTCAATGCCCGGGCCGAGGGCGGGCAGGAAGTCCAACCGCGTGTTTTCCGAGTCTTCGCCGATGGATATGTCCAGGCTCATGTCCTGGCGCGAAAGGCGCTGGTCCATCTGCTCGATCTCGGCCTCGCTCACCTGCAGGCTCTCGGAAAGGGCGCTGGTGGTGGGGTCGAAGCCCATGCTGGTGAGGCGCTGGCGCTCTTTGTTCAGATTATAAAACAACTTGCGCTGGGTCTGCGTGGTGCCGATCTTCACCATGCGCCAGTTGTCCATGATGTACTTGAGTATGTACGCTTTAATCCAGAACGCAGCGTAATAGCTAAATTTTATTCCCTTGTCCGGGTCGAACTTGCGCACGGCCTTCATAAGGCCCACGTTGCCTTCCTGGATCAGATCCTGGACGTTTTGCATCCAGCGGCGCTGGAAGTCCATGGCGATCTTGACCACTAGGCGCAGGTGCGAGGAAACTAGGCGGAAGGCCGCTTCCTGGTCGTTGCCGTCGCGCACGCGCTGTGCCAGTTCGAGCTCTTCCTCGGGCGCGAGCAGAGGAAAACGCGCGATTTCGCGCAGGTAGTGGTGCAGCGAGTCGCGAGTAGAGGCCTCGCCCCGCCTGCGGGCGACCGGTGCGGGGAGGAAGGGCTTCTTCTCGGTCAGGGCCGGGGGTGCGGCGTGACTGACCTCGGGGGTGGGGGCTTGGTCTTTTTTCGATTTCATTCCGAATCTGGCCGACCTGGCGGTTCGGCCCGGCAGGGCTTGGGGTCCCCCGATTCCGGGTCGTGGGTTGCGCAAGGGGGGAGCGTATAGTTTTTGTTTGTCCTTTTCAACGATTTTCAGTACACCCGGATTCCCGGCCCGGCACAGGCTCCATGCCCCTCCCGAAGGCCCGCCCGTCGGCCTTCCGGCGGTTCGCCGCGGACCGCCCGGCCCCACCGCTGACGGAGACATCCCCATGCCAGACTTTCGCTCGCTTTTGACAGATGGCCGCATTCACTTCTTCGACGGCGGCTTCGGTGCGCTTTTGCAGTCCCGCGGCCTGCCCCCTGGCGTTGCGCCGGAGATGTTCGGCCTCAAAAATCCTGAGCCCGTGGCCGCCATTCATGCGGAATACGCAGCCGCAGGGGCGGAAATCGTCACCACCAACACCTTTGGCGGCACGCGCTTCAAGCTCGATCCGGGCATGGACGTGCGCGGGTTGAACTGCGCGCTGGCGCGCACGGCGAAGAACGCCGTGCAGGGCCGCGCCTTTGTGGCGGGCAGCGTGGGCCCCACCGGGCATTTCGTGCAGCCCATGGGCGAGCTTTCCTTCCGCGACATGGTGGCCGCCTACCGCGAGCAGATCCAGGGCCTGGTGGACGGCGGAGCCGACCTCATCCTGGGCGAGACCCAGTTCGACCTGGCCGAGGCCAAGGCCATCGTCATCGCCGCGCGTGAGGTGTGCGACCTGCCTGTGGGCATCACCATGACCTTCGAGGGCGCCAAATCCCTCACCGGCACCACGCCGCTGACTTTCATCGACACCATGCAGAACCTGGGCGTGGAGCTGCTGGGCACCAACTGCTCCGCCGGGCCGGAGCAGATCGTGGACATCGTCAAGTCCATGCTGCCGCGGCTTTCCACCCCGCTCCTGGTGCAGCCCAACGCCGGCCTGCCGGAGCTGGACGAGACGGGCAAGACCGTGTTCCGCCTGGGCCCGGATGACTTCGCCCGCCAGTGCCGGGTTTTCGCGGACCTTGGCGCGAAGTTTCTGGGCGGCTGCTGCGGCACCACGCCAAAGCACATCACCGCCCTGCGCGAAGCCGTGGGCGAGACGCCCTACGCCCGCCCCGCGCCCGAGGACAAGTCGCCCCTGGTGCTCACCTGCCGGTCCGCTTCCGTGGCCTTCGGCTGGGAGAATCCGCTACAGATCATCGGCGAGCGCATCAACCCCACGGGCAAGAAGGTGCTGGCCGAAGAGCTGGTGCAGAACAGCCACGCCGAGGCCCTGCGCCTGGCCACGGAGCAGATCGCCCAGGGCGCGAGCATCCTGGACGTCAACGTGGGCGCGCCCATGGTGGACGAGAAGCTGGTGCTGCCTTCGCTGGCCCTGGCGCTGTCCTCCCGCTTCGAGGTGCCCCTTTCCCTGGACACCTCGGACATCGTCGCCATGGAGAACGCCTTGTGGACCCAGCCGGGTTCGCCGCTGGTGAACTCCATCAGCGGCGAACCCGGCCGCATGGAGCAACTTGGCCCCCTGTGCAAGAAGTTCGGCGCGCCGTTCATCCTTCTGCCTCTTGAGGGCCGCAAGCTGCCCTACACTGCGGCGGAACGCATCGCGGTCATCGAACGCCTGCTGGCCCAGGCCGACGAGCTGGGCATCCCGCGCCGCCTGATCATGGTGGACGCCCTGGTGCTCACCGTGTCGTCCAAGGCCCTGGCCGCGCGCCACTGCCTGGACACCATCCGCTATTGCCGCGAAACCCTGGGCCTGCCCACCACAATGGGCCTGTCCAACGTGAGCTTCGGCCTGCCCGCGCGCGAACTGCTCAACTCCACTTTCCTGGCGCTCAGCATGGGCGCGGGCCTGTCTTCCTGCATCGCCAACCCGGCCAGCCAGCGCCTGCGCGAGGTGGCCGCCTCGGCTGAAGTGCTTCTTGCGCGCGATGCCCAGGCCTCGTGCTACATTGGTTCTTACGCCAACTGGACGCCCGGCGCGGGCGGTTCCGGCGCGGCTGCCGGCGGCGCGCCCGGCGCTGGCAAGGCCGCAACGCCCGGCGAGGCCGTGATCCTTGGTGACAAGGCCGGGCTGCTGGCCATGCTGGAAACAGCCCTGGCCGAGGGGGCCGACCCCTTCGCCCTGGTGGACGGCCAGCTCATCCCCGCCATCCTTGAGGTTGGCGCAAAGTACGAGCGCAAGGAATACTTCCTGCCCCAGCTGCTGCGCAGCGCCGAGGCCATGCAGGCCGGATTCGGCAGGCTGGAGCCCCTGCTCCTGGCCTCGGGCCGGGCGGAAAAGAAGACGCCCATCGTCATGGCCACAGTTGAGGGCGACATCCACGACATCGGCAAGAACATCGTCTGCCTGATGCTCAAAAATCACGGCTTCGAGGTCTTCGACCTGGGCAAGGACGTGCCCGCCACGCAGATAGTGGACGAGGCCGAGCGCGTTGGGGCCAAGGTCATCGGCCTTTCCGCCCTCATGACCACCACCATGGTGCGTATGGAAGACACTGTGCGCCTGGTTCGGGAGCGCGGCTTGGATATGAAGGTGATGATCGGCGGGGCCGTGGTCACCGAGGCCTTCGCCCAGTCCATCGGGGCCGACGGCTTCTCCCGCGACGCCGTGGCCGCTGTAAAGATGGCGGCGGAGCTTTCGGGTCGCGTGGCTGCGCATTAGCCGACGCCTTTGCGTCCTGCGCGGGTTTCTGCTACATCGCCCGCAGATGCGCCGGGAAGGCTTTTGCCCGACCCGGCCCAAGGAGATAGAATGAAAGCATGCTTCAAAATTCTGCCGGCGGCTCTGCTGGCGTTGCTGTGCCTGGGGTTCCTGGCGGCCTGCTCCAGCGGAGCTGGCCCGGGCAAGGCTCCGGAAAAGTTGGAGACCCTGGACATGCCCGCGTTGGAGAAGCACTTCGCCTCCAACAAGGGCAAGGTCACTTTGGTGATGTTCTGGGCCACCTGGTGCCCGGCCTGCAAGACCGAAATTCCTGTGCTGGAGCAGTTGCGCGCCAAGTACCCTAAGGAAAAGCTGGACGTCATGGCCATCAGCGTGGACGACACCGAGCAGGTTATGGGCGAGTTCCTCATGACCCGGCCCACCACGCTGGACGTGTACCTTTCCAAGGCCGAGGTGGGCTCCGAGTTCGGGGTCAAGAGCATCCCGGCCCTGTATATTCTGGACAAGAACGGGCAGGTGGCCTTCAACAGCGCGGGCGTGTACCCCTTTGAAATGCTGGACTCGGTCATCAGCCAGCTGGTGAAGGACTAAGGAGTTGGCGATGCTGTTGCGCAAGGCGCGCATCACAGACGTGAAGGGCGTGCACCGGCTCATCATGAACACCAGCGCCGACGACGGCCTGGTGTTGCCGCGTTCGTACAACCAGCTCTACAGCCACCTGCGGGACTTTTTCGTCATGGTGGACGCGAAGGACGAGGGCACAGTCCTTGGCTGCTGCGCCCTGGCCATCTGCTGGGAGAACCTCGCCGAGGTGCGCTCCCTCGTGGTGGCGCGGGAGGCGCGCGGCCTGGGCCTGGGCCGCAAGCTGGTGGAAGCCTGCATTTCCGACGCCGTGACTCTTGGCATTTACCGCGTGTTCGCCCTGACCAATACGGTGGAGTTTTTCCGGCACATGGGCTTCACCGAGGTGAGCAAGGACACCCTGCCGCAAAAGGTGTGGAGCGACTGCCTGAACTGCCCGCGATTCCCGGATTGCGACGAAATCGCCATGCACATGGAACTGTAAGGATAGAGAAAAATGGCCGTCACCCTCAAGCTCGTCATCGATTCCGATACGCTGCATAGGCGCGTGGCCGAGCTTGGCGCAGAGGTCAGCGCCTTCTATCAGGGAAAGCCCCTGGTGGTGGTCTGCGTGCTCAAGGGGGCGTTCCTGTTTTTTGCCGACCTGGTGCGCTGCATCAAGAACGACGCCCTGGAACTCGACTTCGTGCGCATGTCCAGCTACGGCGGCGGCACCAGCCGGGGCCGTCAGACCACCTTCAGCAAGGACATGGAAGTGGACGTTGCGGGCAAGCATGTGCTGCTCGTGGAGGACATTGTGGATACCGGACATTCAGCGGAGTTTCTGCTGGAGGTTCTGGCCAATCGCGGGGCCGAGAGCATCCGCATTTGCGCCGTTGTGGACAAGCTTGAGCGCCGTGAGGTGGACCTCACTGTTGACTTTGCGGGCTTCCCCCTTCAAAAGGGTTTCATTGTGGGATACGGCATGGACCACGCGGAAAAATATCGCGAGCTAGACGCCGTGTACGAACTCGTCCTGTAACGGGGCGCTGGAGCAAGAGAAAAGCCATGATTGTCGCCTGTCCCAATTGTGAGAGCAAATACAATTTGCCTGAAGAGAAGATCGCGCCCACCGGCTCCAAAGTCCGGTGCGCGCGGTGTAAACATGTGTTCACCGCCATGCCTCCAGGCAAGGATTTCGACCAGGAGCTGGACGAGCTGAAGGCCGCCGAGCCGAAGCCCGCGCCCAAGCCCGCCGCCGCCCCGGAGCCCGAGGCGCCGTCCAAGAAGATGCCCTGGGATGACGACGAGCCCGCCGAGGCTCCAGGTGCAGCCGCACCCAAGAAAATGCCCTGGGATGACGACGAGCCTGCCGCAGGCCCGGCTGATGACGACGACGATCTGCCAGGACTCAAGGCTCCGGCAGGCAAGAGCCCCTTCGACGATGACGAGGCCCCGGCGGCTCCCGCAGGCAAAAGCCATTTTGATGACGACGGCGGGGCCTTCATCTCCAGCCTGGACGCTGAAAGCGCCAAGGACGAAAAGTCTGCGGGCAAGCAGGCTGGCGGCGATGACGATTTTCTGAGTTCCCTCGGCGCCGGCGCCAGCCTCGATGCGCCCAAGAAGGACGCCGCCAACCCCAAGAAAAAATGGATCATCCTGGGCGCGGCCCTTGCGGTCATCGCCCTGGTGGTGGCTGCCTTGTTCGTGTTCAAGCCCTGGACCAAGATGAACCTGCCCTTCCTCGGCTCGCTTTCGGGCAAGAAGGAGACGGTGGAGAACGCCGACAAGGTCAAGGACATCGCCCTGCGCAATGTCCGGCAGTATTATATCCCCAACGAGAAGGCCGGGAACATCTTTGTCGTCGAGGGCAAGGCGGTGAACAACTTCGCCTCGCCCAAGGAGCGCATCAAGGTCGAGATCACCCTGTTCGACGAAAAGGGCCATGTGCTCGTGGCCAAGCAGATGCTCTGCGGCAACACCCTGTCCCAGTTCCAGCTCCAGGTGCAGAGCGAGGAGGAGATCAACTCCAGCCTCAGCTCCGAGGTGGGCATCCTCACCAGCAACACCTATCTCAAGACCGGCATGGACACGCCCTTTATGGCCGTGTTCTTCAAACCGCCAGACGCGGTGAAGGAATTCGGCGTCAAGGTCATCGACGCGCTGGATCCCAAGTAACGGCCAGACCGGATTTGCATCGGCGGCGCCGGGCAGGGCGCAAAACCCTCCCCGGCGCCTTTTATTGTTCCGCAGCATCAAAGAGAGAACACACATGAGCCGCACCCCGTACACCATCGCCCTGGTTCAGACCTGCTGCCGCGCCAGCGCTGAGGAAAACCTGCTGGCCCACCTGGAGCTGGCCGAGCGCGCCGCCAGCCTGGGCGCGGATGTCATCTGCCTGCAGGAGCTCTTCCTTGGGCCGTATTTCTGCCAGCAGGAGGACGCGCGGTTGTTCGACCTGGCCGAGGCGGTCCCCGGTCCCACCACCGAGGCCTTCGGCAAGCTGGCCAAGAAGACCGGCACGGCCATCGTGGTTTCGCTCTTCGAAAAACGCGCGCCCGGACTCTACCACAACACTGCGGCGGTCATGGGGCGCGAGGGGAAGCTCCTCGGCCTGTACCGCAAGATGCACATCCCGGACGACCCGGCCTTTTTCGAGAAGTTCTACTTCACCCCTGGCGACCTGGGGTTTCTCGCCGTGGACACCCATGTGGGCCGCATCGGCGTGTGTGTGTGCTGGGACCAGTGGTACCCCGAAGCCGCCCGCCTGACCGCCCTCAAGGGAGCCGAGGTCATCTTCTATCCCACTGCCATCGGCTGGCACCCGCAGGAAAAAGACCTGCTGGGCGATGAGCAGCGCAGCGCCTGGATGCTTGTGCAGCGCGGCCACGCTGTGGCCAACGGCTGCTATATCGCCGCGGCCAACCGCATAGGGCTGGAGCGGCCCTTGGCCGAGAGCCACAACGCCAACGGCGCGGGCATTGAGTTCTGGGGAACAAGCTTCGTGGCCGGGCCCATGGGCGACCTCGTGGCCCAGGCCCCCACCGACGAGGAGACCATCCTGCTTGCTGAGGTGGACCCGCAGCGCATGGAGGACGTGCGCCGTGGCTGGCCGTTCTTGCGCGACCGCCGCATCGACGCCTACCAGAACATCACCAAGCGGTTCGACGACTAGAAACCGCCGCCGCCCGGAGAGCCGCCCATGCAATTCCTCAAGCTGCTGCTCGGCTTCGCGCCCTGGATCTCCTTCCTGGTCATCGCCCACGGCTCGCTGTTCCGGCTCAAGCTGGGCCTGGTGGTGGCCGCAGTCCTCACCATAGTCATGGCCGTGACCAGGCTGCACCGGGGCGTCATCATGTGGGTGGGCATCGCGTTCTTCATCTTTGCCAGCATCGCGGTGCTGGGGTTCGAAAACATGTGGACCGCGCGCTACATGGGCGTGCTGGCCAACGGCGCTTTGGCCGTGGGGGCCTGGCTAACCCTGGCCCTGGGCAAGCCCTTCACGCTGGAGTACGCCCGCGAGCACACCGATCCAGCTCTGTGGAACGAGCCGGTGTTCATCCGCACCAATGTCGTCATCACCATTTTTTGGGCCGTTGTCTTCAGCATCGGCGCGAGCCTGGCCTTTGCCAAGACCCTGGAGACCGGCCAGCCCGAGTGGGTGTTCGAGACCACGAACTACGCCTTCATGCTCTCCGCTGTCGCTTTCACCAACTGGTACCCGCTGGCCGTGCGGCGCAGGATAGAGGCCGCCCGCACCCGCTAGCCCCGGCAAAGGCCTGCGCCCTTCCGGGATGGAGCTCCCAGGCTTGGACAAAGCAGGATATTCCCTGTATGCAGGACCAAAGAGGGCTTCGTCCTAGGCTCCCCCCAGCCTTTCGAATCTCTCCAATCTTTTCGGGTCCTTTCCCCTTGCCCATTGATGCGGTGTGGTTACCATGAGGTTCGCTGGTTTTGGCTGAGGGCCTGAACTTCAAAGGCGATGGGGCATTTTCATCAGAGGCCCGGAGAAGCGGCCCGAATTTTTTTCGCCACGCGAAAGGAGCACGCAATGCGCATCGCACAATCCATGGCCGAGCTCATCGGCGGCACGCCCCTGGTGCGCCTGAACAAATTGTCGCAGGGCTTGTCGGCCATGCTGCTGGCCAAGCTGGAATCGTGCAATCCCGGCGGGTCCGTGAAGGACCGCATCGGCGCGAGCATGATTGAGACCGCCCTGGCCGAAGGCCGCATCACCGCGGGCAGCCTCATCGTGGAGCCCACCAGCGGCAACACGGGCATCGGCTTGGCCCTGATCTGCGCCATAAAGGGCATGAAGCTGGTGCTGACCATGCCGGAGAGCATGAGCGTGGAGCGCCGCAAACTGCTGGCGGGCTATGGCGCGCATCTGGTGCTTACACCTGCTGCCGAGGGCATGAAGGGCGCCATCAAGAAGGCCGAGGAACTCGTTGCGGCCACGCCTGGGGCCTACATGCCCATGCAGTTCGAGAACCCGGCCAACCCTGCGGTGCACCGAGCAACCACGGCCCTGGAAATCTGGACCGACACGGACGGCGGCGTGGACTGCTTTGTGGCGGGAGTGGGAACGGGCGGCACCATCACCGGTGTGGGCCAGGTGCTGAAGGAAAAGAAGCCCGGTGTGCGCATCGTGGCCGTGGAGCCCGCAGACTCCCCCGTGCTTTCCGGCGGCAAGGCCGGGCCGCACAAGATTCAGGGTATCGGCGCGGGGTTCGTGCCCGGCATTTTGGACACCAAGATTTACGACGAGATCATTCCGGTGGGCGCGGAGGACGCCTTCGCCACTGCTCGGCGCATGATGCGCGAAGAGGGCATAAGCTGCGGCATCTCTTCCGGGGCCAACGCCTTTGCGGCCATGCAGGTGGCGGCCAGGCCGGAGATGGCGGGCAAGGTCATCGTGTTCATCGTGTGCGACACCGGGGAGCGCTACTTGTCCACCCCGCTATTCGCGGATGCGGAGTAGGGTGCGGCCATGATTGATGAACTCATACTTCCGGCGAACCTGGACAGGGACGAGGTTCTGGCGGAAACAGTGGCCAGGCTGTGCGCTCCCACGGCTTGCGAATCTGCCTGCCACCACATCTCCCGCGACCAGCCCATGCCCTCGCTGGACGCTCTGGCAGAGGTGATGGATCTGCTGCGCGCCGTGCTGTTTCCGGGATTTTTCGGCCCTTCGGACGTGAGCGGCCGCACCATGTCGTTCTACACGGGCAGCGCCCTTGACCGCGTGGTGAAGCTGTTGGCCGAGCAGATCAATCGCGGCTATTGCTTCGTGTGCGCCAAGGACAACCGCCAGCCCTGCACCGACTGCGAGTCGCGCTCCGAGGCCGTGGCGCTGGAGTTCGTAAAGCGCCTGCCCAGGGTGCGCGAGCTGCTATCATCAGACGTGCTGGCAGCCTATGACGGCGACCCCGCAGCCAAGAGCCCGGGCGAGACCATCTTCTGCTACCCCAGCATCAAGGCGTTGACCAACCACCGCATCGCTCACCAGCTGCACCACCTGGGAGTGGACATCATCCCGCGCATCATCGGAGAGATGGCGCACTCTGACACGGGCATCGACATTCATCCGGGCGCGCACATCGGCCCGCGCTTCTTCATCGACCACGGCACCGGCACGGTCATCGGCGAGACCTGCATCATCGGCCAGAACGTTCGTCTGTACCAGGGCGTAACCCTTGGGGCCAAGAGCTTCCCGAAAGAGGACTCGAGCAGCCGCCTGGTCAAGGGCCTTGCCCGGCACCCCATTGTAGAGGACGACGTGACCATCTACGCCGGTGCCACCATCCTGGGCCGGGTGACCATCGGCCAGGGCGCGGTCATCGGCGGCAACGTTTGGGTGACGGGAGACGTGGCCCCTGGCGCCCGCATTGTTCAGGCGCGGGCGGCAGAGCAGTTCTTCATCAGCGGCGGGGGAATTTAAGGCAGCGCGCGGTGTTTGAAGGGTGTAAACGATAATTGTTGCAGAGTCGGTCGGAAAACTCTTGAATTCCTCGGAATAGCCCTGTAATGATTGTGCACAGTTGGGTCGTTTAAAATCTGGAGCACGCTGTGAATCAGGACTGTATCTTTTGCAAGATCATCGGCGGACAGATTCCTGCGGCCAAAATTTACGACCGGGGCGGGGTCTACGCCTTTTTAGACATCGCCCCCGTGAACAAGGGACATGCCCTTGTGGTGCCTAAATCGCATCACGAAACCTTGTTCGACCTGCCGGAAGATCTGGGGCGCGAGGTTCTCGTCGCGCTTAAAGTGGTGGGGCAGGCGGTCATGACCGCCACCGGTGCCTCCGGGCTCAACGTGGGCATGAACAATTTCGAGTCCGCAGGCCAGTTGGTGCATCACGCCCATTTTCATCTCATCCCGCGGCACGCCGGGGACGGGCTGACGCTCTGGACGCAGCATGCGTATGAAAGTGTCGAAGACATGCAGAAGTTGGCGCAGGCCATACGGTCGGCCATCGGCTGAATAAACGGGAACCCCACGGAGGTTTCATGAGCGGTCAAACCCTGACCAAAGCGCACATCGTCGATGCCATCTACAAGAAGACGGACCGCAACCGCGCGGAGATCAAGGATCTGGTCGAGGCCACCCTTGATCTGATGAAGCAGGCCATCAAGAAGGACCACGCCATGCTTGTGAGCGGGTTTGGCAAATTCGAGGCCTATGACAAGAACTCCCGCCGGGGCCGCAACCCCCAGACCAACGAGAGCATCACCCTGCCGCCGCGCAAGGTGGTGGTGTTCCGCTTGTCGCGGAAGTTCCGGGCCGAGCTTAATCCGCTGGAATAAACGCCTGCGGCCAGTCGGTCTTCAGTTCCTCCAGGGCCTTGCGCGCTGCCGCAGGGTCCTGGAAGGGACCGGCCTGCACGCGGTGATACACCGCTTGCCCCTGCTCAACGCGCACCACGCGCGCCTCTGAATAGCCCTTCTCCTTCAGCCGGGCCAGCGCCGCTTCGGCGTTTTTTTCCGTGCCGAACGAGGCGATCTGCACCACCGGAGTCTTTGACACCGTCGCCACCGCCTGGTCGATGGTCGCCTGGGCTGCCTCTGCCTTCACTGTTGCTTCCGCTTGCGCCGCTGCGCTGGATTCCGGCTTGGGCGCTTCCTTCAGTACGACCGTCGTGGCAGCCTTGACCGCGTCCTTGGCTTGCTCAGCCTTGACCTCTGGCGCGGCTTCAGCCTTGGCCTCAGCTTTTGCCTCGGCCTTTGGCTCGACAGGCTTGGCTGCGGCTGCGGGGTGGGCCTCTGCCGCCATTTCCGCCGCCTTCACTTCAGGGTGTGCAGCGACAGCGGCAGTCGGCTCCACCTGCGGGGACAGGGCGGCCTCGGCCTTAGGGGCCGCCGGCTTTGCTGCTGCGGGGGCGTCTGCCGCCGGGGCAGCGTCAACGGTTTTTGTTTCAGGGGCAGAAATTTGCGCCACCACAACATCGGCTTTGGCTGCGGCAACGGGCTGCGCGGCCTCGGCAACGGGCTGTGGAGCGTCGGCCTGCTGTGCGGCCCTGCGCACCGCGCCGCGCACCATGGCCTCAGTGCGCACTTCGGGCGGGTCTGAGGGGATGGGCTTGCGTGGCGAGCAGGCTGGCAGCAGCATGAGGGCAGCGAGGGCCACGAGATGCGTGC
This sequence comes from Humidesulfovibrio sp., assembly GCF_030689645.1. Classification (GTDB taxonomy): domain Bacteria; phylum Desulfobacterota; class Desulfovibrionia; order Desulfovibrionales; family Desulfovibrionaceae; genus Humidesulfovibrio. The sequence goes on along the minus strand of NZ_JAUYFU010000010.1, from coordinate 20,864 downwards.
GGGAGAACAGGCGAGGTCCGTTCATGGGAGCCTCCTGAAGTTGGCGGGTGACAGGCGATGGAGCCTAAACTTTGTCTAGAGTAAAGCAGGCCGCAGCGGAATGCAAGAGCCTGTTTTTGGTAGCTTGAGCGCAAAAGAAAAGGGCGTCCGATCTTTCGATCAGACGCCCATCCTTAGCCGAGTGTCCTTTTGGGACTAGAAGCCGTAGCCCAGAGCCTCGCGGATGTCCGCAGGCAGGTTGGCCTTGCTCTCAGGAGCGGCCTTCTTCTTGGACTTGCCAGCCTTCACGCGGGCGGCCTTCACGTCGTCCAGGGCGAACGTGCGGGGGATCTCGAACGTCTGACCGGGGTAGATCAGATTGGCGTTCTTGATCTTGGCGCGGTTGGCCTTGTAGATCATGGGCCACATGAAGGGGTCGTTGTAGATCTGCTTGAATTCAGAGATCCACCACAGGCAATTGCCCTTCACAACGGTGTAAGACGTGGGCAGTTTGGCGTAATCGGCCTCGAAGATCTGGCGCGGGGACATGGGCGCCGGGGCAACTTCGCGGGTTTCGGCAACCGGCGCAGGCGCGGGGGCCGGCGCGGGCTCAACCTTCTTGGAACAGCCAAGGGCGAAAACGACACAACAGGCAACAGTCAGCAGCATGAGCTTTTTCATAGTTAACTCCCTCCTCCGTATGGGACCTAAAGAATATTCCTGGGAACCAGACACTGTCAAGCTTAACCCACCATTCTTTGCGTCCAGTTGTCGAGAATTTTTTTCTCCTGGAGCACCACCCTATCCGCAGGATTGATGGCGAGGGCACCTTGCACCGCAAGCGCCGCTTCGTCAACCCATCCGCCGAGCCTTAAACTCTGTGCGGCCAGGACAAACATGCGTTCGGGCTGATCGCCGTACACCGTGGAAATGAGGTGCGCGTAGTCAGATCCGAACACCTCACGCACGAGAGCGTTCTGCGAGAACAGGTAGCGGGCCAGGAGCGCATTTTCTTTGTGCCGGGCCAGATAGATGGGCAGCAGCCTGCGGCACTGGCTCATGATGAAGCGGATGCGGTCGATTTCACGGCGCATGCTCTCTTCGGTTTGCCGCAGCACCTGGAAGAGCTCCTCCACGACCACGCGTTCGTCCTCGGGCAGGTCGCGTCCGCGCAGGGCCAGGAACCACGGCGCATAGGTGAGGGCCTGGTAGGCGTCCTCTTTCAGCTTGATGGTCTCGTGGAAGATGTAGCCCAGGCCCCAGTCCAGAAACTGTCCGGTGAGCGGCGTTTCCGGGTCGTTGCGGAACACGTGGTGCGCCGTGTCCTTCATGCGCCACAACAAGCCCTTGTCCATCTCCTGGCCGATGAGGTCGCGCAGGATGGTGAAGGCCACAGCGCCCTCGCGGTCAAAGGACCCGAACTGCTGCTCCAGCGCCTTGCTGGACATGCAGAAGTTGCGGAACATGTCGCGGACGAACTCGGGCAGCTTGGCCCTTATCCAGGCTTTGGACACGGCTTAGCCCCTTTTGCTGCGCGGTTTTTCGGCTTGGGCAGCCAGCCTGGTCAACTCGGCCATGCGCGCGTCGACCATGCTGTACAGCGAGCCCGGGGTGTATCGGCCGTCTTTTCTGCGGGTTCCGGCGGGCAGGCCTGTCAAAAGCGTCATGGCCTGCTCGATGGTGGCCACAGGGTAGAGGTGGAACTGTCCTTCGCGCACAGCCTCCACGACCTCGTCCTTCAAAAGCAGGTGCACGGCGTTGTCCGCCGGGAAGAGCACGCCTTGGCGTCCCGTGAGCCCGCGCCTGCGGCAGACCTCGAAGAAGCCTTCAACTTTGCGGCTCACGCCGCCCACGGCCATGATGGCGCCGCTTTGGCTCACCGCGCCGGTGAAGGCGAGGGAGAGGTCGATGGGCGCGCCGGACAGGGCCGACAAGAGCGCCGCCAGCTCCGCCCCGGAGGCGGAGTCGCCCTCGACCCCGGCGTAGTTCTGCTCGAAGCACAGGCTGCCCGTGAGCACGAGCGGCTTGTCTTGGGCGAAGAGGCGCACCAGGTAGCTCTTGATGATCATCATGCCCTTGGTGTGGATGGGGCCGCCCAGCTGGGCCTCGCGCTCAAGGTCGAGGATGCCGCCGTGGCCCACGCCCACGGTGCAGGAGATCTGGTGCGGCAGGCCGAACTCGTAGTCGCCGAAGAGCGTGACCGAGAGCCCGTTGGCCCGGCCCACGGCGGAGCCGCCGGTGGCCACCTTGATGATCTCGCGGTCGTAGTCGGTCATGAACTCTTCTTCGAAGAGGTTGGCCCGGAAGTCGTGGTCGGCCACGGCGCGGTTCAGGTCGCGCAGCTCCACAAGATCGCGGCTGTCCATGCGCGCCAGGGCAGCGGCCTCGATCATGCGCCCCCGCACCTGGGTGAAGGAGAGCGTCAAGAGCTTCTGGTCCTCGGCCAGGCGGCTGGCATGGTCCACAAGTCCGGCCAGGGCGTCGCGCGAAAAAGGCGGCAGCCCGGCCTGATCGATGATGCCCACCAGGGCCGACAGGTAGTGCCGCACGCTGGCTGCGTTGCGGGCCACGGTGCCCTGCAGGTGGGCCTTGAGTTTGAAGTGTTTGCGGAACCGGTCGTCGTTGGTCAACAGGGCCTCGTAGGCTTCGTCCGTGCCCACAAGGATGATCTTGAGGTTCAGAGGAATGGGCTCGGGCTCAATGGTGCGGGTGCGCGCCTGTTCAGCATCGCCCGGATCCTCCATGCGGAGCTTGCCCAGGCGCAGGCCGCGCAGCAGTCCCTCCCAGGACCCCTGGTTGCCCATGAGGTCTTCGATGTTGACGATGAGGAACCCGCCGTTGGCGCGGTGCGCGCTGCCTGCGCGCACCAGGGTGAAGTCCGTGTAGAACGCGCCGAGCTCGCTCTCCCGCTCGATGCTGCCCAGGAGGTTGAAGGCCGTGGGATGGTCCTCCACGATGACCGGCGCTCCGCCGTGTTCACGGGCAGTCTTGCTGTTGTCAACGAAGAGGTTGACCTCATGGCGATAGTTGGCGTCGTCCGGCGCCGGGGCCAGGCCGTGGCCGTCTGCGTGCGCGTGCCCCTGAGCCGCGAGGCCTGCGCCGCCGCCCGCCTTGTCCGCCGCGTCGCGGGGCAGGTAGGCTTCTACGTTGTCCAGGATGTCCTTCTCAACCGCGGCCATGTGGTCCACCAGACGCTGCACGCCCGCAAACTCCTTGCGCAGGGGCTTGAGCCTCAGGGTCAGGGCCTCCTTGGCGATCTCGCGGTGCAGCTTCACCTCGCCCTGGCGGAAGCCCTGCTCGCTCAACGAGAGCTTGCGCAGAAATCCGCTGATTTCCGAGAGCAGGCGCTCGCCCTTGGTCTTAAGCATCTTGCGCCGAGCCGGGGCCAGGCGTCCGTATTCCTCGTCGGCCATGACCTTGCCGCCCACCAGCGGCATGATGGTCAGGCCGCCGGTGTCGTCCATGTCCAGGGCGAAGCCCTTTTCACGGGCCATGATTTCCATTTTATTGTAAATGCTGTCGCGCTTGGCGGAGAAGCGCTTGAACAGCGTCTCGTGCTTGCGGCGATAGGCGTCCTGGTCGAAACTGGCGGAGATGGTCTGACGCACATCGGTGAGGGCCTTGGCCAGGCCGGTCTTGTAGGCGCGGCCCTGCCCTGCAGTGAGGGAGATGGCGAAAGGCCGGTCCTCGTCCTCGAAATTGTGCAGATATATCCAGTCGCAGGGCGTGGGGCGCTTGGCGGCCTCCGGCAGCAGGAACTGGCGCACGAAGTGCGTGCGGCCCTGGCCGGGTTCTCCGGCCACAAAGACGTTGTACTCCAGCCCGGGGATCATGAGGGCCATGCGCAGCGCCTGCATGGCGCGCGGTTGGAACACGCCCTGGCCGTTCTTTTTGGGCACCTTGCGGCTGTCTTCATAGGGCAGGGTGGCCGGGTCGAGCCGGTTTCTGAGCTTTTCAGGCGGCAAGGGCTTGGCCGCGCGCTCGAGAATCGGTTGGGATTTTTTCGTCATGCTCCGTCCGTGCTGAGGGTTGTGAATACGGTCCGCGTCGTCGCGCCGGTCCTTATATCTGTACTGTCTTCCTGTGTGATTGTCACTACAGGCCAGGAGGTGACGCGCGGTTGGCCACAGATGGAAAAGTTGAAAAATGCATGGCCCAGACGGAGAACCGCATTGACGGACCAGGGGGCTTGTGCTAGCTACTTCTCCTTGTGAAGAAATGAACGTCCCGGCCAATGGTCGACCTGGGGACCGTTCGAGGTATATCATGCTCTTTTCCAATCAGGGCAAGCCTTCCGGCGCTATGGAGATTCTGTCCACGGCTGGGACCATCGGTCTCCAGTTGGTGACAGCCACTTTTGTCGGGCTGGCCATGGGGTATTTTCTTGATGAGTGGTTAGGAACATCCCCTTGGCTTCTGATCGTATTTCTCCTGCTGGGCATTGTTGCCGGTTTTCGTGACGTGTTTCTGGAGGCCAGACGCATTCAGAGGCGGTCCGAGGGAGACCATGGCGCAGAATCCGGCCCAAGGGGTTCTGATCCGAAATAGTCCCGGCGCTGGCGCAAGCCAGTGTGGGGGTTTATGAGGCTTCATGCTGCAAGTGCTTGTTAAGAGGATTGACGCCATGCTGTACCGCCGCGGCTTTGCCGTGACGGATGCTCGCAGGCTGATGCGCAACCAGATGCTTTTGGCTGCCGGTGGGTCGGCGGTTGCGTGTCTTGCGACGGGGTTCTCAGGTTGGGGGTTCTCGTTCGCAGCAGGCGCGCTCATCATCAGCATCAACTTCTGGTGGCTCTCCAAGGCCGCCCAGGAGTTGGTCCAGGTGAAGCAGGGCGCCACGTTCACGCTTTTGACGCTCTTTTATGGAAGGTTGTTGTTGACTGCTGTCTCCATTGCCGGGCTTGTGGCCTGGGCTGGGGCTTCAGTTTACGGGCTTTTGGCCGGACTCTCCACCGTGGTGCTTAATGCAGCGCTGTGGGGTGTCCTTCAGATCAGGCACAAAGTCCCCACTGTGGGGAAGGGGAAGGAGGCATAGAACATGGCTGCAGGACTTCCGCATCCGCTGACCTATTCGGTCATCATTGACGAAAAGCTGGGACTGGGATTGCCGCCGCACGTGTACTACATGTGGATGGCCATGATTATTCTTCTGACCTGCGCGCTGATGCTGCGCGGTCGCCTCCAGCTGGTCCCCGGCGGGATGCAGAATGTGTTCGAGACGGCCATCGGCGGTCTTGAGGACTTCACGGTCGCCAACCTTGGCGAGGAAGGGCGCAGGGTGTTTCCCTTCCTGTGCTCCATGTTCATCTTCATTCTGGTGATGAACTACATCGGTCTTATTCCTGGTTGCGACGCCGCCACCGCAAACGTGAACACCAACGCAGCCATGGCGCTGTGCGTGTTTCTCTACTATAACTACATCGGCATCAAGAAATGGGGTTTCGGCTACATCAAGCACTTCATGGGCCCCATGCCCGCGCTGGCTCCGCTGATGCTGGTTCTGGAGACGGTCAGTCACATTGCCCGCCCCCTCTCTCTCACTCTCCGTCTTTTCGGCAACATCCGCGGCGAGGAAATCGTCCTGGTGCTGCTCTTCGTGCTCGCTCCGGTGCTCGGCACCCTGCCCATGTACTTCCTGTTCATCCTGGGCAAGACCATTCAGGCCTTCATCTTCTTCATGCTTACCATGATTTACCTGAAGGGTTCTTTGGAGCACGCTCACTAAACTTGGGGAAATGGTCGTTCGACCACAACATCATACCTTTAGGAGTACATTGATATGCGCAAGTCTCTTCTGATGACTCTGGCCATGGTTCTGTTCGCTTCCGCCGCTTTCGCCGCTGACGGCGCCGCCGCCGCTGGCACCGCCGCCGTGGGCCCCGTGGCCGCTTGGGCCACCGCCATTGGCATGGGCATCGCTGCCGGCCTCTGCGGTATCGGTCAGGGCCTGGGCCTGAAGGCCGCCTGCGAAGGCACCGCCCGCAACCCCGAAGCCGGTGGCAAAATCACCGTCACCCTGATCCTGGGCCTGGCCTTCATCGAGTCCCTGGCCATTTACGCCCTGGTCGTCAACCTGATCCTGCTCTTCGTGAAGCCCCTGGGCGCCTAGTTTCCAAGGTTTTTTTCGGAATCAAGGAGGCCGCATGGCCTCCTTTTTTCCGAGGATTCTGTTATTAATTTCACAAACATGACGTCCAGCCGTCTGGAATGGCCGTGAAGAGCGAGCATATCCCCAAGGCCACCATCGCCCGACTGGCAACCTATATCCAGGTTCTGTCGGAGTTCAAACGCGAGGGAACAGACGTTGTCTCTTCCGAACGCCTTGCTGAAGCCTGTTCTGTTAACTCCTCGCAAATCCGCAAAGACCTCGCTTACTTTGGCGAATTTGGCGTGCGCGGCGTGGGCTATTATGTCCAGGACCTCATCACGTCCATCAAGCGCTCCCTCGGCATCGACCGTGCCTGGAACTGCGCCCTTGTGGGCGTGGGCAACTTGGGGCGCGCGCTGCTGCGCCACCGCGAGTTTTCCCGCAAGGGTTTCATTATTCGAGGCGCTTTTGACTGCGATCCCTATAAGATCGGCGAAGTGGTGGAGGGCATGGAGATTGTCTGTTCGCGCCAATTGCCGGCCAAGGTCAAGGAGCTGAGCTTGGAGATAGGCGTCATCACCACGCCGCCGGAGCGCGCGCAGCGCGCTGCCAACTATCTTATCGGCGCTGGCATCAAGGGCATCATCAATTTCGCCCCAGCGCGCATTGCCGTGCCCAAGCACATCCATCTTGAATACGTCGATTTCTTCCACTGCTTCTATGCTGCCGCCTTCCATATCCGCTTTGCCGACACCAATGATTAGCCAGACCAAGCTGTTCCGATAGTAGTTCTCCTTCGTCGAATCAGTTGACTTGGCCCGCCGTTGGGACGATGATGCTGAGTGATGACAGCTATTGGCACGCATTCTGGAGCAACACCCCGTGCAGGATCTTGATCAGTATCCCAAGGTATTCTTGCAGACGGGCGACTGCTTCCTCGGAGTACGCCCCACCCTCGTCTCCACCGTTCTCGGCTCCTGCGTGGCGGTTACCATGTGCGACCCCAGTCGGGGCATAGGCGCCATTTGCCACGCATTCCTGCCCGATAGCGTCAGCTTCCAGAACTCCAACCGTGAACCTCAGGTTTGTCGCTTCGTCGATACGGCCCTGGAGAACATGTTCACGTCCATGCTCAAATTGAAAATCCCCTCGGACAACATAGTTATCAAGGTTTTCGGCGGTGCGTCCGGACTCATGGGCGGCGTTGAGCGCACCAACCTGTACGATATTGGGGGCCGCAACGTGCGCGCCGTGCGCCAGTGGCTCATGGTCCACGGCATGCCCATCGCCAAATCTCAGGTAGGCGGCAACCAAGGCCGCAAACTGCATTTTCTTACGCACACAGGGGACGTTTGGGTGAAACTTCTGAACCGCACCGGCGGGGAGAGCTGACATGCATGGGTCCGCGCGAATCATTGCTTCTCTTCTTCTGGCTCTGTTCTTGTGCTCCACTGCCACCGCAGCCGAGAGCTCTCGGCAGGTCCAACCAGTAAAACCTGCTTCCCTGGTTCAGGTGGGCGTCATCGATGCTCTGCTGGCCGGTGGGTATGAAGGTTCGCTCTCTCTTAAGGAACTGCGCGGCCTGGGCGATTTCGGCCTGGGCACCTTCGACGCTCTGGATGGAGAACTGGTGCTGCTGGATGGCGTGGTCTATCAGGTGCCTGCAAGCGGTCATGTGGCCAGGCCTTCCGATTCCACGACCACTCCCTTTGCGCAGGCGACGCGCTTGACCACCGCCAAGAACTTGTCCCTTTCGGCGGGCCTGGACCTCAAGGCCGTAGAGGCCAGCCTCGACGCCACCTTGGGCGACGTCAATTGTTTTGCCGCAGCGCGCATCGATGGGCGGTTCGCCACCCTGACCGCTCGAAGCGTGCCGCGCCAGGCCCCGCCTTATCGTCCGCTGACCGAAGTGGCCAAGGAGCAGTCCGTGTTCCCCTTCACGGGCGTCGAGGGCACCCTTGTGGGGCTTCGGGGTCCGGCATTTGTTCGTGGTCTGGGCGTCCCCGGCTGGCACTGGCATTTCCTCACCAAGGACCGCACCCGCGGCGGGCACGTGCTTGCCTTTGTGCTGGCGCCGGAAGGCACGGCCCAGGCGCGGCTTCAGACTCTGCGCCGACTTGAACTCATTCTCCCCAACGCCGGCCTTTCCGGCATGGACCTGGCACGCGACCGCACCAAGGAACTGCACGCCGTGGAGGCTGGCCAGTGAACATCTTGATGATGGCGGTCAATGATCCCGCAGGCACCGGCATCGGGTTCTGCAGGGCCGTGAACCGGCTTGGCCGCCACACGTGCCGCATGGTCACCCTTGAGACCCGCTACACCCATTCCTGGCCCAAGGATCTGCACGTGCCCGACCTGGACCAGGACGGTTTGGCCGAGTTGGAGCGCCTGCTCAAGACCAGCGACGTGTTTCATTTCCACATGACAGCCGACGAGCACCTGCGCCTGGGACCGTTTTCGCCAAAGGACTACCTGCCCGGCAAGGCTATTGTGCATCACGAGCATGGCCACCACGACTTTCGCAGCAACCCTGAATTGTTTCGGGAGAAGTACCGCAGCCTGGGCCGGAAGAGCCTGCTGGTGAGCACCCCGGACCTCAAGCGCATGATGCCCGAGGCGCGCTGGCAGCCGAACCTGGTGCATCAGGATGCGCCAACATTGCGCCCGGTCAAGCGCGTTTGGACAGGCCCGCTTCGGCTTGCGCATTCGCCCACGCGCAAGGACCTTAAGAACACGGATGAACTGCTGGCCGTGGTGGGAGGCCTGCGCGCCGAGGGGCTTGGCCTTGAGCTGGACCTCATCGATAACGTGCCGCACGGCGAGTGCCTGGAGCGCAAAGGCGCGTGCCATGCGCTTTTCGACCACATGCAGGGATATTACGGCGTGAGCAGCCTGGAGGGCTTGAGCCAGGGCCTGGCGGTCGTCGCCGGGTTGGACGACTGGAACCTGGCCCACGTGGCTGAGTTCGCCGGAGTGCCTCAGGCTGAGCTGCCTTGGCTGCTGGCCCATGATGCGCAGGGTCTGGACCTCTGCCTGCGAGCGCTGGCCGCGGATTTGGACCATTGCCGCGCAGTGGGCGAGGCCTCGCGCCGGTTTGTGGAGCGCTCCTGGTCCGAGGCCAAGGTGGCAGGCCAGCTTTGTGATTTTTGGGATACCCTGTAGCCGGGCTTTGCTCCTGACTGCAATTGGTGTAGGGTGTTTGAAAATATGGTCGGGAGCTGGCAATTATGAATGCTTTGAGTTGGTTGCGTGAATGCGTCCGGGCCTTGCCCCTGGTCGGGATTATCGCCTTGGGCGCTGGTCCGGCTTGGGCTGCGGAGTATGAAGTGCGCATGCCGGTGGAGAAGACCGCTCGTATCGCGCCACTTGGAGATGCTCCAGAGTCCAAGCCAGCCGCCAAGCCCGAAGCCAAGCCAGAGGTGTCCAAGGCTGCTCCGAAAACAGCCCTTGGTCGCGCGGCAGAAGCCGCAGCCCAGGCCGCAGTTCCTGCCAAGGTCAATTCACCTGCGCCGACGGCGACGGCCTCCGTCCCCAAGGCCGCCAAGCCGGTGACGGCGACCCAGGCCAAGAAGAACGTAAAGCCTGTGGACGCAGGCTCTCATGCGCTTTCCGCAGACCCCGACGCCGCTGGCGAGCCATTGGTCACTCATATTCCGAGCGGCCCGCCGATTCCTGTGATTGTTCCCGGCACCCCTGCTCCCGCCCCCATCCCTGTCGCTGTCCCGGCAAAGGCTCCCAAGCCTGCGCCTGTTGTGGTGGTGGACCCCAAGGCGCGCATCATGCCCCCGGCTCCGGTCGGAACGCCTGTATCCACGCCCCTGCCGGGCGACGGGCAGTGGGTGGGCGATGTGGATGTTGAGTTCAGGGCCGACAGCATTGTCCTGCGCGCTGTCACTAATGGCGCCGTGGAGCGCGTCACCTGGTTCAATCTGGCCGATCCTGGCGCCCCGCGCAAGCTGGCCGTCGATTTGCGCGGACCCTGGCGCAAGAAGGGCGGGGCTGTGGTGCGTTTCGACACCGGGCCTGTGAAGAATGTTGTTGTGGGCGAGCATTCGGACCGGTTGCGTCTGGCCGTGGAGTTCCGCGACGGCGCCGTTGCTCCGGTGCTGGAGCCGAAGCTGGAGACTGGCCCCAAGGGCGTCAGCCTGACCATTCCCCTGGCGGTGCGTCTGGCGCCATAGCTGCGCGCCGTCGTTTCCGCTTTTTCCTGCGATACCGGACAGCCTCGTCACAGAATCGTCACAAGGCCGTGTCCCAGACGTCGCTTCCGGTGCGTAGATGTCCTCTTGCAGCACGCCGAAGGCCGCAAACCCTGCGGACCCCCGGCGGCAAGCCACGGAGACGCACATGCCAGACATCAAGGTTACCTCGCAATCACTCGACTTTTATTATGGGGCGTTTCAGGCCCTGCACCAGGTGAGCCTGGACTTCGAGAAGCACCAGGTGACGGCGCTCATCGGTCCGTCCGGGTGCGGCAAAAGCACCTTCCTGCGCTGTATCAACCGCATGAACGACCTCATTCCAGGCACTCGCGTCACAGGGCTGCTGGCCCTGGACGGCGAGGACATCCACGCTTCCGGCGTCGACGTGGTTGCGCTCAGGCGGCGCATCGGCATGGTGTTTCAGAAGCCCAACCCTTTCCCCAAGACCATCTATTAGAACGTGGCCTACGGCCTGCGCGTCAATGGCGTGGGCGACAAACGCGTTCTGGATGAGGGGGTGGAGTCCTCCCTGCGCGGGGCGGCCCTGTGGGACGAGGTGAAGGACAGGCTTGAGACGTCCGCCCTGGGACTTTCCGGCGGTCAGCAGCAGCGCCTGTGCATCGCGCGCGCCCTGGCCGTGCGGCCAGAAGTGCTGCTCATGGATGAGCCCGCTAGCGCCCTTGATCCCATCGCCACCCAGAAGATCGAGGACCTGATCCACGAGCTCAAAAGCGACCTGACCATCATCATCGTCACCCACAGCATGCAGCAGGCCGCCCGCGTTTCGGATCGCACGGCCTTTTTCTACCTGGGCAAGCTCATTGAGGAAGGTGACACGCGAACCATCTTCACCAAGCCGCGCAACCGCCAAACCGAAGACTACATCACTGGCCGCTTCGGCTAGAAAGGGAACAACATGCAGCAACGCAGCCATTTTACGCAGAAACTCGGCGAACTGCGCATGCAGCTCATCCGCATGGCCGCCCTGTCTGAACAGGCCGTGAACAACGCCTGCCGCGCCTACCTTGAAAACGACACAGACTTGGCCGAAAGCGTGGTCATGAACGATGTGGCCATCAACGACCTGGAAGACGCCATCGACGCCTTCAATCTGGAGCTTCTTGCCCTGGACCAGCCCATGGCCTGCGACCTGCGGTTCATCATCGGGTCCATGCGCGTCACCGTGAATTTGGAGCGGGTGGGCGATGAGGCTGTGAACATGGCGCATCGCACGCTGTTTTTGTCCACGCGGCAGATCCTGCCAGAAAATCCGCGCATGGCGCAGCTTTGCGCCCACGTGCAGGACATGCTTGCGAAGGCCGTGCGCGCGCTGGTGGATGAGGACGCGGTCCTTGCGGGAGACATCTGCGCCATGGACCACCGCGCCGATGAGCTGTCGCTCAAGGTGCTGAAGGAGGCCATCAACAACATGGTGGACGAGACGCGCATTGTTGAGCGCGGCGTGCATGTCATCATGGCCTCAAGGCACTTGGAGCGCATTGGCGACCTGGCGACAAACATCGCCGAGGCCGTGATCTTCATCAAGGAAGGCACCAACGTGAAGCACCGTTGCAAGGGGTAGCGCAGGGATCAGTTACAGACCACAGCCGGGCCGCATTGCCGCAGCCCTGATGCGCAGCGCGTAGACACAAAGAAAAGCCCTGGAAGACTCCAGGGCTTTTTGTTTTGCGCCCCCGGGATGTTGCTCTGCGCCAACAGGTCGCATGAGGTCTGGGCAATTGCATGAATGGTCGCAGTCCTTGGCTCCTTGACTCATTGGCGAGACTGAGACAGGGAAATACATCAGGAAGTTGATTGATTTTTGGTGTTTTATTCCCTCGCCGTCCGCGGCGAGCCATATGGCGCGTTCGGCAGCGTGAGACTTTTCCGCAGCGGGAGCATTGCCCCGCGCGAGGGCATCCTGCGGTCAAATACTGTGTCTGCTTCGACAAGGGGAGAGTGCCTATGCTCATGACATCAATTTTCCCAGGCCGCTATGTTCAGGGCGCAGGAGCGCTGGCTCTGCTCCCAGAGGAAGCAGCTCGGCTGGGGACCAAGGCTTTGGCTGTGGTTTCCGGGGCTGCACGTCCTGTAGTGGAAAGGGCTCTGGCCGGACAGGCGCTGGTGGAGTTCACCCTGGAGCCGTTTGGCGGCGAGTGTAGCGATGAAGAGATTGAGCGCTTGGTTGCACGAACCAAGCAGGTCCAGGCTGATGTAGTCATCGGCATCGGCGGCGGAAAGACCCTGGATACGGTGAAAGCTGTCGGTCATTTTCTGAAGCTGCCGGTTGTTGTGGTGCCCAGCATCGCTTCCACCGATGCGCCTTGCAGCGCCTTGTCAGTGATTTACACGCCTGAAGGAGCCTTCAGCAGGTATCTGGTCTTGCCGCGCAACCCGGATGTTGTGCTTGTGGACAGCGAGATGGTGGCCAACGCCCCGGTCCGGTTTCTGGTTTCGGGCATGGGCGACGCCTTGTCCACCTGGTTCGAGGCGGATGATTGCCGTGTGAGCCAGGCCAGCAACATGACCGGGCGGGCAGGCTCGATGACGGCTTTCGGGCTGGCGCGCTTGTGCTTCGATACGCTCATGGCCGATGGCATAGCCGCAAAAAATGCCTGTGAAAGCAAAACCGTCACCCCAGCGTTGGAGCGCGTCATCGAGGCGAACACCTTGTTGAGCGGGCTTGGTTTTGAAAGCGGCGGTTTGTCCGGGGCCCACGCCATCCACAACGGGCTCACTCTGTTGCCTGAGACCCACAAGTGCTGGCACGGGGAAAAGGTCGCCATGGGCACTTTGGCGCTGCTGCAGTTGACCAGGCGCACGGGCGAAATGATTTCAGTGGTCTACGACTTTTGCCAAGCCGTTGGGCTGCCCATCTGCCTCGCCGACATCGGTCTTGCGAACCCGACGGATGAGCAACTGATGGCGGTGGCGCGTCAGGCATGCGCCCCCGGCGAGACGATCCATAACATCAAGGGTGGTGTGACCCCAGAGGACGTGTTTGCGGCGATCAAGGCCGCAGACGCGGAGGGGCGGCGCAGGAAGGGCTGAGCGACGTTGCGCCGTTGAAGGCGGTGAATCTGGTCTGGTTGTTCACGCGAGACAGTCGGAGCGTCGAGAGCGCAGATGTTGCGCCTTTGGAACCGGAAAGCAAAAACCTGTCCGGCGGCAGAACCTTCATTGAGAAGCGCTCTCCCGCCGGACAGTTGTCTTTTAGCCCAGCCGCACGAGCCCGTAGTTCTTCTTGCCCTTGCGCAGCACGGCAAAAGCGCCCTGGGTGGCGTTGACCTCGCCCAGAAAGTCGTCCTGGGTGAGGGCGCGGGCTTCGGTGATCTTGTCGCCATTCACTGAGATGGCTCCGGCCTGGATGTCCTTGCGCGCCTGGCCCTTGGACGGGCACAGGCCAAGGTCGACGAGTATCTGGGCCAGGTCGGGCAGGGCGTCGAACTGGTATTCGCGCGCAGGCGCGGACTCCAGCGCGGCGGCCAGGGTGCCGTGGTCCAGGCTCTTGAGGTCGCCCTTGCCGAAGAGCGCCTCGGTGGCGGCAAGCACCTTGGCCAGTTCCTCCTCGCCGTGGACCATGATGGTGGTGGCGGCGGCCAGCGCCTTCTGGGCGGCGCGCTCCTGCGGTGCGCGGGCTACCTCGGCGGCCAGCGCCTCGATCTCCTCCAGCGAGAGGAAGGTGTAATACTTCAGGAACCGCACCACGTCGGCGTCCTCGGTGTTGATCCAGAACTGGTAGAAGGCGTACGGGCTGGTGTGGGAGGCGCTCATGAAGATTGCGCCCTTTTCGCTTTTGCCAAACTTCTTGCCCGAGGCCGTGGTGATGAGCGGGAAGGTGAGGGCGAAGGCGTCGCCCGCCGCCTTTTTACGGATGAGCTCGGTGCCTGCGGTGATGTTGCCCCACTGGTCGCCGCCGCCGATCTGCAACCGGCAGCCATACTCCTTGCAAAGATGGTAGAAGTCGTAACCCTGCAGGATCATGTAGCTGAACTCGGTGTAAGAGATGCCCACCTCGTCGCGCTCGATGCGGCCCTTGACCGAGTCTTTGCCCAGCATCCAGTTGACGGTGTAGTACTTGCCCACGTCGCGCAGCAGCTCGATGGCGCTCATGTTCTTGACCCAGTCGTAGTTGTTCACCACCGTGGGCTTCTGGCCGGTATTACGCTCAACAAAGGCCTCGATCTGGGCCTTGATGTGGGCCACGCGGCCATTGACGGCGTCCTGGTTGGACAGCTCGCGTTCCTTGTCCTTGCCCGAGGGGTCGCCGATGAGGCCGGTGGCGCCGCCCAGCAGGAACAAGGGCTTGTGCCCGGCGCGCATCATGCGCACCAGGGAAAGCAGCGGCACTAGGTTGCCGATGTGCAGGCTCTCGGCAGTGGGATCGAAGCCGCAGTACATGGCCTGGCCCGGGGCATCAAGGTACTTGCGCACGCCTTCGGTGTCGGAAACTTGGTGGACCAGGCCGCGCCAGGACAGTTCGTCGAAAATATTCATCATCGCTCCATTTCTAGTCTGCATCAAAACGCCAGGCCGCAATGCTTTGCGCCTGGCCGCTTGTGTCGTCGATGTCGAGAAGGGCTCCGCAGAGTGCCACGGGGCCGTCAGCCACTTCAAACCGTTCCGGCGCCGCAGTCAAGAACTTCCGCAGGATCGGGGCCACGTTCATGCCCAGGCAGGAATCAATCGGGCCGCTCATGCCCAAATCTGTGATGAAGGCTGTGCCCTGCTTGAGCAGGCGGGCGTCTGCCGTCTGCACATGGGTGTGGGTGCCCAGCACAGCGGACACGCGGCCATCCAAGTGCCAGCCCAGGGCGGCCTTTTCGCTGGTGGCCTCGGCGTGGAAGTCCACCAGGCGGATCTTCACGTCAGGGGCTTCTGTGTCCACCTGGGTCAGAAGCGCATCGGCCACCCGGAAAGGGCAGTCCACTGGCGGCATGAAGGTGCGGCCAAGGAGGTTCAGCACTGCAACAGGGGGCAGGCCCTCTTTGCGCAGCACGAACATTCCCTGGCCAGGCAGGCCGGGAGGGTAGTTGGCCGGACGGATGAGCCTGGACTCGCGCCCCATGTATGAGGGCATATCCTTGAATTTCCAAATGTGATTGCCGCTGGTGAGGACGTCGAGCCCGGCGTTCAGGAGTTCTTTGGCCCCTTCCGCCGAAAGCCCAAGCCCGCCCGAGGCGTTCTCGGCGTTGGCCAGAATGAGGTCTGCGCCCACATCCGCCCGGATGCTGGCCAGGTGTTTCTTCACAGCGGTGCGGCCGGGCCGGCCCACGATGTCGCCCAGAAAGAGGATTCGCATGCCCGGAAGCTTACCCGAGGGTGGGCGTCGGGGCAAGGACGGAGGGAGGCAAGGGGGGCTGCCCCTTGACCCCGCCAGAGGGCATGCGCCCTCTGGACTCCCTGTGGCGCGTCAACTTCTGAGATGCTCTCTGCATCTCAGAAGTTGATGCGCAGGGTCAGCACGACTCTGGTTCAGCTATCCGCCGCAGTTGAAAGGGCTGATTTCCGGGCGGATGCCCGGAAATCAGCCCTTTCAACTGCCTTGAGGGGGACCGGGGGGAATCATTCCCCCCGGAGCACTCGGCCTCCATGCCCATGCCTTCAGCCGGATACTAAAAATAACCTGTGAAATTAACGGCAAATATTAAACTGGCGACGGTGTAAAATCCCGCTTGACGCCATCAAAACCAACCTTATACTGTCTCTCGTGTCCCGCTGGTGTCCCTGCGCCTGTGGACGGTCGCCAGCAAAAATGGAGGTGCGAGATGGCTATCTTGGTCGTATGCGCGTGCAAAACAGTCTATAGCCAAACCAAACGCATTTGTCCAAACTGCGGCAAGCCGAAAAAAGACCGCGGGGTACGCTACCAAGTCGTTGTTCGGGAAGGCGGCCGCGGGACACGCAAGCATACGCGCTACGCTGACACCCTTGCCGAGGCCAAGGAAGCTGACCAGCAAATTCGCAACCAGCTCGGCAGCAACATCAACCCTGCGGCCGCGCGTAAAGGCATCACTGTGGGCGAGATATTCCGGCGCTACATAGCGCTTGCGCAACACCCTAACGCGGTCGAGCACAAGCGGAGCTGGAAGAAGGACGAGCAGCGTTGGCGCGACTACCTCGCCGCCGCATTCGACAACAGGCGCGTAGACGCCATTTCCCGCCAAGATGTCCTGGACTTTCTTACGGCCCTCGAAAAGCGGCAGTCCCGCGTCGGCAAGCCTCTTGCCCCGGCCACTCGTAGACACGCTCTACACTTGCTGCAACGGCTCTACAACTGGGCAAAAAGACAAAAGATATACACCGGATATAACCCGACGGCACAAGTGACTGTCACCGTCGTAAACGATGTCGGTCGTGTGCTGAAACAGGATGAAGTCCAGGCATTTCTAACCGCGCTGGCCTCGTTATTGGCAGAAGGGCGTCCGCTTGTTGACAGGATGTCCGCCCTGGGGCTGCAGTTCGCGCTGCTAACTGGCCGTCGGCTTGGCGAGTTTTGCACTCTGCGGCGGGACAAAGTGAACTGGGAAGACGAGGAAGCTACGTTTTGGGACGAAAAAAACAACACATGGTTGACCGTCCCAGTTAGTTCAGAGGCTTTGGCGATCATTCAGCAAGCGGAACTGATCGGCCTCAGCGATGCGCCACTTGTTTTTCACCGCGAGAATGGAAAGGGCATATACAATCAGATGGAATATCGTTGGGAAAAGCTTCGGGATACCATAGGGCTAGCGGGATTCCGCATCCACGACTTCCGGCACACATTCGCGACGTGGACCAAGCGCAAGGTGGGGCTGCTCGCTTCGATGGGCCTGACGGGACACACGACGATTACGAATGCGAGGCGCTACGATCACACGGAAGCTGATGTCATGCGAGGCGCCCTGGCGGCTGTGGCGGAGCGGGCTGGACTCAAGGCCAAGAATGGCACTGGGGACTGACGGCCTGACTTCCTTTGTTTTTCTCGATTCCTTCTTTCCTTCCTTTCCTTGTTTCCTGGCGGTGCCAAGGCCCCCAAAAGTAAGCCGCCGGGCATGATGCCCGGCGGCGACACTTCGGCAGCGCCCTGTTCGGGCGTCGCAATTTCCCTGTTATCGCACCGTCAACGACGCGTCGGCCTCACCGTCCGTGGTCATGAACAGATGCCGAAGGCCTGGGTCGTCGTTCGAAACGAGAACGCCGGAACGATTGCGACCGTTGCGCCAGCGCGGCCAGCCGGCAGCGTGCCAAAGGGAGCAGTTGTGCCACCATTCGCCCAGGTCTTCGACGGGTTTCGCCTGCGCGGCTTCGCGGATAAGTTCGGCCGTGAGCGGCACCTGCTGGCGCGGCTTGAACTGCCGAGCCATGAGAGCAGCCGAACGCATGTTCTCGCCCGTGGGTGCTTCGGGTTCCCATGTTTCGCCCCACGCCATTCTGTTGCGGACGATGACCTTGGCGGCCAGTTCGAGTGGATATCTTGCGGCGAAAAGCACGCCAGGACGGCGCGCGAAGGACAGGACGAGCGAACCACTGGGCCGTGCGAAGTCCCCTTGCGGCCAGAGGTGCCCGATCTGCCGGAAGGGCGGCATGACAAAGTCCGCCGCCGAGATCAGCATGCCGCAAATGGGGCGCAGCATGGCGGTGATGTCGCCATTCGGCGATGGCCACGCGCCGATGAGCTCGACTGCGTCCCGCGACCCGAGCGAGACGAACTGGTATGGTGAGCCGGTGGCGTCGAGGGAGAATGCGGCAAGCGGCAGCGCTTCGAGTTCCTGCCCGACCCGACCCGCTCCACCCAGGGTTTCTGCGTAGATGACGAGCCGGCGCTGCAGGGAGAGCACGTCTCGTACTGCCGTGCGATGCACGCAACCTTGCGGATCGAGGCAGCCGACCAGATACAAGCCGCTCGTTTCCTCGGTGACCAACAGTTGCCGCGTGATGACGGAGCGGCAAGGCCTGCCGGTCCGCCGAGACAGACAGGGCAAAACGATTGCCTGGGCCAGCGTGATGATCGTGAGGCGTCGGATCATGGTCCCTCCGGGTTGGAGTTAAAAGGGATCATGATCTCCCAGAAATTATCCTGGAAGTCTAGCCCCGTAGATCCGATATTCGAGAACTTCGAGTCATTGAATTTCTTTGTCGTTTTCCAGCTTGGCCCAAAAAGGATGAATATTCTTCGCGGCTGCAGCACACTGTGCCGGCAGCCTAGCGAATTGGAACCGCTTCTTGCGGTTCCCCGTTCCTTCGTTTCCTTGGTTCCTCGTTTCCTTCGGCTTGACCATCGCTACCGGCAGGATAGCACGAGCACGGCGGGCGGCAAGGCGACCCCATGCGGGGGCGGCTACGCCGCGCCTTGCCCCACGCCGCTCGCTCGTGCAGTTCCTCGCTTGTGGGCGACGGTCGAAGATGCCTGCCTCCGGCGGGGGCTCGGGTCTTAGATGATGGGGGGCATGCGTAGAGCTGGCAGGATATCCGAGCGCTAAACCTCTCTCTGGCGGGGGCTATGTCGCAGGGAGGCAATCGCGCGTGGCGACCTAGCTCACCCCTAATGCAACTATGCGCAACATGCTTAAAATGATCACTTTTTCCTGGGCTCTCCCTCCGCTTTGTGCTATGACTGAATTCCCAACAAGCACAAAAACAAGGAGAGGTAAAATGGAAGGAATCATCGTATGCGGAGCCATCATCGCCGCCATCATGTTCTTTCGGAACCAAGCCGAGGGCACCGAGGCGGGGGCTTTCGCAGCCGTCCGCAATGACTCGGACGAAAGCATGGCCAGTGCTGCCTGGACCAGCAGCAGCTTGCCGCTGCTTGAGCATTCGTCGATTTCCAGCGACGACGAATGGCCGACGTCCAGCAGCATGTCGTGCATAAGCTCGGAGGAACCCTATCAGTTTCTTTCGGATAGCCCTGGGTCGGACTGGTGGACGGACCCGGCTTACGCGAGTCTTCCGGGCAACATCTACCACGATACACTCATGGACCCAACGTACACCGACGACATCACGTCCAGCTTCGACGACAGCTTCTCCAGTTCGTCAGGCTACGATGACTCGCTCTCATCGAGTAGTTTCGACGACAGTTGTTCAAGTAGCAGCTTCGACGACTCGTTTTCGTCCAGCAGCAGCTTCGACGACTAACCGACAGATACTCATGCCGTAGCGAGACGGCGCAGCAAAAAGGGGGGCCGCGAGGCCCCCTTTCTCATTTTCATGTTTGGCTTGTCTTACTCAATTCCAAACCGCTTCACCAGCCAGAGCTTCACGGTCTGGGTCAGGGCCGCGTAGCAGAACAGCATCCCGAGCAACAGCGGCCAGTAGGCGGCGGGCAGGCCGACCAGCCCGAGTTGCGCGGCCAGTGGCGAGAAGGGTAGCCACAGCCCGATGAGGCACACCAGCCCCGTGGTCAGCATGAGCGGTAGGCTGGCCCGGCTCTGGAGGAACGGGATCTTGTTGGTGCGGATGATGTGGACGATCATGGTCTGCGACAGCAGGGACTCCACGAACCAACCGGTCTGGAACAGGGCCGGGGAATCCCAGGCGTTGAAGACATACAGCATCATGAAGTACGTGCCGTAGTCGAAGATGGAGCTGATCGGCCCCACGCAGAGGATGAACTTCTTGATGCTCTCGATGCCCCAGCGCTTGGGCTTGGACACGAAGTCGTCGTCCACGTTGTCCGTGGGGATGGCTGTCTGCGAGAAGTCGTACAGCAGGTTGTTCACGAGGATCTGGAGCGGCAGCATGGGCAGGAAGGGCAGGAAGGCGCTGGCACCCAGCACGCTGAACATGTTGCCGAAGTTGGAGCTGGCCCCCATCTTGATGTACTTGGTGATGTTGTTGAAGACCTTGCGGCCCTCGATGACGCCTTCCTCCAGCACCAGCAGGCTCTTCTCCAGCAGGATGATGTCGGCGGACTCCTTGGCGATGTCCACGGCGGTGTCCACGGAGATGCCCACGTCGGCGGCGCGCAGGGCCGGGGCGTCGTTGATGCCGTCGCCCAGGAAGCCCACCACGTGGCCGTTCTGGCGCAGGGCAGCGACGAGGCGCTGCTTCTGGGCAGGCTCCAGCTTGGCGAAGACTGTGGCCTTCTCGGCCAGGACGGACAGCTCCTGGTCCGAGAGCCGTTCCAACTCCTCGCCCAGGACGATGCGGTCCCCATAGTCCAGGCCCACCGCGCGGCAGGTTCTGGCCGTGACGATGTTGTTGTCCCCAGTGAGAATCTTGACCCCGACGCCATGCTTGGCCAGGGCCGCGATGGCCTGGGCCGCAGTCTCCTTCGGCGGGTCGAGGAAGGCGAGGTACCCGGCCAGGGT
Organism: Humidesulfovibrio sp.; assembly: GCF_030689645.1. Taxonomy (GTDB): domain Bacteria; phylum Desulfobacterota; class Desulfovibrionia; order Desulfovibrionales; family Desulfovibrionaceae; genus Humidesulfovibrio. The sequence continues at coordinate 297 of NZ_JAUYFU010000010.1, read as the reverse complement.
CAGGCCGGTCTCGTCGGCGCTGCCGAAATCGCGGCGGGAGCCGTCCACGGCCTTGTAGCCAAGGGCCACCACGCGGAAGCCGTCCTCGTTTAACTCGCGCACAACGTCCACCATGCGCTCCCGGAAGGTCTCGTCCAGGGGGATGATCTGGCCGTGGGACAGGCAGGTGTCGCAGCTTGCGAAGACCTCTTCCACGGCACCCTTGCAGATGAGGAGGGTGGCGTCGGCCTCGGTGTCGTGGACCACGACGCTCATGCGCCTGCGGACGAAGTCGAACGGCACCTCGTCCACCTTCTC
>NZ_JAUYFU010000067.1 GCF_030689645.1 Humidesulfovibrio sp. | reverse complement strand
TGAACATCTATCGTGAGTTTAGATGCCGGATTACGACCAAAATATATCTCTGCTGACCTCGACCAATTGTAGAGTCTCTGGAGCAGAACCAGTATGTGTCGGCGGGTCGCTGGGGCCAGAGGCTTTCCTAGCCGGGAATTTTGAGACTTAAGTTTTGTTAGGAAATCGAGGACATCATCTCTAGTTACGGCATCCATGCGTCGGTTCCCGAAGTCAGGCGCAAGATAGTCATTCCAGCGCTGCAGATCTTTGTCCCAACTGACTTTTGATTCATCGGTGTCAGGGTGCTGCGCACTCTTGAGGTAGCGTTCAAAGACCGAGCCGACGGTGATGCCTTTCCGGGCGGCTGCCGGGTTCACGCCTGTGTGAAGTTTGGCGCGGATTTCTTGCTCGACCTGGCGAGCTTCGGCCATCGTGTTGGCATAGGCCGTATGCTTTCGTGTCCCGCGGCCTCCTTCTCGGATAACCACTTGATAGCGCGTACCGCGATCTTTCTTCGCTTTCCCGCATTTGGGACAAACCCGCTTCTTCTCGCTATAAACGGTTTTGCACGCGCACACGACGAGGATAGCCATCTCGCACCTCCGAATTTCTTGGCGACAGCATGCCGCCAAAGGGACACCAGCGGGACACGAGAGACAGTATAAGGTGGGCTTTGATGGCGTCAAGTGGGATTTTACATGGTCATCGATTTCATGTTTATAATTGATTTTGCTGCTTATTGTTGAGAGACAGCCCCTGATCTGGCCCAGAAGATATAGGACTCCGGGGGAAATGATTCCCCCCGGACCCCCTCGTGACAAAGGAAAGGCGTATTTCCGTGCAAATGCCCGGAAATACGCCTTTCCTTTGCAGTGGGGGCACGAGGGATGCGTTTTTTGAGCCACCTCAACACGCTGAAGATTCGAGAAAAATTTTTCCTGCATGCAACGCCCGGCTCATTGGCTTACCCAATGCGAAGGGCTCCTTCCGGCAAAGACGCCGGAAGGAGCCCTTCGCTTTGGGGAGTCCAGAGGGCGCATGCCCTCTGGCGGGAGTGCAGGAGGCAGAGCCCCAGGCGTTCCAGGCTACTCCGTATCGTCCAACATGCTCAAATCGCCGGGCGCCTCGCCGGTTTCCTCGGCCTTGAGCACGCGGCGCAGGATCTTGCCGCTTCTGGTGCGCGGCAGGGTCTCGCGGAACTCCACGCCCTTGATGACGGCCACAGGCCCAAGCTCCTTGCGCATGTGGTGCTGCAGTTCAAGAATCAACTCATCCGAGGGGCTGTAGTCCTGATTCAGGATGATGAAGGCCTTGGCGGCCTCGCCCTTGATCTTGTCGGGCACGCCGATGACGGCGGCCTCAGCCACGGACGGGTGCGCGCGGAAGGCGTTCTCCAGTTCGGCGG
>NZ_JAUYFU010000046.1 GCF_030689645.1 Humidesulfovibrio sp. | reverse complement strand
CGGATGTTACCATTCGTCCCCCGTCAATGCGTGTCGTTTCTGCATAGTCTTGCTCGATGAGGAATAGCGCCTTTCTAAGGCTCGGCTCTGGGTATCGTTCAAAACAAAGGCGGTGGAGAGCATCCAAAACATCCCCGGCTTTACGGCCTCGCTCAAATTGCTCTGCCATTTCTTCCCATACTTGCATCGCAGGGGGATAGTCTATTACCTCCGCCCAAAAAGAAGAGGGGATTTCGTCCTCAAAGCCCTCTTCTAAAGCGGCTTGGATAAGGCCGATACAAAGTAGCCTCTCCCGTTTCTTTTTGTCTTGAGGATAGGCGAGGATGCCCAGCAATTCCAGCCAGAGTGTTGCGCTGCCTAGCTGGGCAGTGTTCTCAATTTGCAAAGTCGGCATTGTTGCCCCCTCTCTCTCCCCTCGATTTGTCCAGGGCCAGGCTACAGGGGCAGTAGCTTTTCGCCGTGGTTCATGAGGCCACGGCTAGGCCCTGGAAAGGTGAAGGCAGTCTATGCGGCCCCTACCGCCTGCGCAAGTTTGCCGATCTCCACGGCCAGCCGGTCCGCGTCATCCGCTGCGCACCACGCCGTTGAAGCGGCATCCGCCAACATACGGGCCGCGCCCTCAGGGTCTTCGGCGGCCTCAGCCAGGGCATCCTTGACCATTGCGCGGGCACTCTGGGCACTGGATGCGATTTTCAGCGCAGCCAACAGAAGGGGGCGGAGTGCCTCGTTTTGATATCCAGCGGTGATCTCATTTTGCCCTGCTTCTGGACTCCTGTAGTGGTCTTCGGCGCGGTCCAGGTATGCCTGGAGCAGCCCCGGCAAGGTCGAGGTCGAGAACGCGCAGCCCATTGAAGCCAGCTCCCGAAAGTTGGCCTCAGTGGGCGGCACGGTGTAGGCGCGCGGGCCGTCTCCGGTGAAACCGTCTTCGCGGCCCTGGAGGGCGGGAATGCTCTTGCTGTTGGACAAATCGGTGGGTATGGACTGCGCAGCCATTGATCTACCTCCTATCGGTAGGTTGTGGTTAGGCTCGGCAGGGTGTTCGTACCACCTCGCCGGGCCGCTCTATTCTCAGCCCCGGACCACCACGGCCAGGGCCTTGAGTCTACTTCTCGCCGCTCGCCCGGAACAGGGGCACCACCTGCCCGCCATTACGTAAGCGGTCCAGAAAATCCGCCCAAGCGTAGACCATAATGCGGCGGTCCGCGAGGTAAGAGGCGTGATTGTAGCTCGCCCGGACCTTGCTCTGTTCCGCGTGGGCAAGCTGGCGCTCTATGTGGTCTGCGGGCCAATTCATTTCATTCAGCATCGTGCTAGCCATTGCCCTGAAGCCGTGCGGCGTCAGTTCCGCATTGCTGTAGCCCAGGCGGCGCAGGGCCGCGCCTAGGGTTCCGTCGCTTATGGGCCGTTCCTTGGTCCGCTCGCCGGGGAATACAAGCCGCCCGGAGCCCGTCAACGGCTGTAGGTCTTTGAGGATAGCCACCACCTGAGGGGCCAAGGGCACCAGATGCTTGCGGCGCATCTTCATGCGGGCGGGCGGAATCGTCCAAAGCGGGGCGGGGCCGTCTAGCTCCAGCTCCGGCCATTCCATGCCGCGTAGCTCGCCGGGGCGGGTGAACACGTAAGGAAGGATGCGCAGGGCGCACTTGACGATGAAACTGCCAGAATAGCCGTCAATGGCCCTCAGCAGCGCCCCGACCTCATGAGGCTGGGTGATCGTCGCATGATGTTGCTGAATGGCAGGAGGCAACGCCCCGCGCAAGGCCGCTGTAGGGTCGGACTCAGCCAGGCCACAGGCCACGGCATAGCGGCAGACTTGGCCAATGTTCCCCACAAGGCGGTGGGCAGTCTCCAGCGCCCCGCGAGATTCAACGCGGCGGGCCACGGCGAGCACCTGAGGCGCGGAAAGCTCACGAATTGGTATCTCGCCAATCCAGGGGAAGGCATCCTTTTCAAGAGATACCAAAATGCGGGCAGCGTGGCCGGGAGTCCAGCCGGGCAGAAACTTCT
>NZ_JAUYFU010000037.1 GCF_030689645.1 Humidesulfovibrio sp. | reverse complement strand
ATGGTGCGCGACCTGCTGGTGGACTGCCGCGAACTGCTGTCCGACCAGTCGCGTCTGCTGCTGCTCACCATGTACAATATCGAGGCCTCGGCGCTCATGCTCGGCAACCTTATGGACGACGTGCTGCGCGGCTTGCCCGGCTGCATCGCCGTGGGCGAGCTGGCTGTGCCCCACACCGCCCCCGGAGCAGAGGCGAGGTTCCTGCCGCGATCGCTGTTCGCGCGCTGGGAGAGGTAGGCGAACAAGGGGCTCCGCCCCTTGCACCCCGCCAGGTGGCATGCACCCCCTGGACCCGCAAGGGGGGACGTGTGTTTTGGGGCATGTCTTTGTGTCTTACATACGAGTATGTTTGGAGAGTGCACATGATCACCAGTACCAGCCAGCCGGATAAATATTTGGCCCGTTTCACCGACGGAACGCATGAGGCCTTTGCCGACACCACTCCGGAATACGGAGGCGCATTCGCCGGGTTCAAGCCCGTGGATCTGCTCGAGGCCGCCCTGGCGAACTGCATCACCATGGTGGTGCGCATCGCGGCGGACAAGCGCGGCATCCCCCTCGCCGGGGTGATTGTCACGGCGCACCTGAACCGCGACAACAAGGACGAGAGCGTGTTCGAATACACCATCGACCTGCAGGGCGAACTCACCGACGACCAGCGCGCGGGGTTGCTCCGCGCCGCCTCCGGGTGTCCGGTGAAGAAGATTTTGTCCGGCGCCGTGTCATTCAAAGACGTGGGCTAGGGAAGGCGCAGCTTTCCCTTGCGCCGTCGCGCCCGTGATATCCCCATCTCCGAGGCGTCCCCGGCTGGCCTCGGACAGCCGGGGACGCCTCGGCAACGGGATTCCAAAGGGCGCATGCCCTTTGGCGGGGTCCAAGGGGCGGAGCCCCTTGTTCTCCTACCTCTCCCGTCCGTAACCTTGCACCAAGGAGAGCCATGCTCCGTCTTACCGACATCCGCCTGCCCCTGCCCGATGGCCCGGCCCACGCCGAGGCCGAACTGCGCGCCGCCGCCGCTGAACGTTTGGGCCTGCGGCCGGACGACATTTCCTCGCTGCGCCTGGTGCGCCGCTCCCTGGATGCGCGAAAAAAGAACGCTGCCGTGTTCCTGTACAGCCTGGACGTGTCCTGCGTGGATGAGGCAGGCGAGGCCCAGGTGCTGGCCCAGGCTGGCCCTGGCGTGACCCTTGCCGAGGATATGCCGTATCATTTTCCGGTGCAGGCCGCTGCTGGAGCCCCCCGGCCCATTGTGGTGGGCGCTGGGCCATGCGGACTCTTCGCGGCCCTTGCCCTGGCCCAGGCCGGGTTTGCGCCGCTGCTGCTTGAGCGCGGCCAGGCCATCGAGGAGCGGGCGCGCACAGTTGATGCCTTCTGGCAGGGCGGCGAGCTTTTGCCCGACTCCAACGTGCAGTTCGGCGAGGGCGGAGCGGGCGCGTTTTCCGACGGGAAACTCACCACGCAGATCAAGGAGCGCCGGGGCCGCTGCCGCAAAGTACTGAACGAACTGGTCGGGCACGGAGCGCCGGACGACATTTTGTGGCGCAACAGGCCCCACGTGGGCACGGACCGCCTGCGCGGCGTGGTGGCTGGCATCCGCGCCAGCATCCTGCGCCTGGGCGGTTCAGTGCGTTTTGGTGCGCGGGTGGACGGCATAATTGAGCGCGAGGGCCGCGTTAGAGGCGTGCGTTTGGCTGACGGCGAGGAAATCGCCTCATCCTGCGTCATCCTGGCCGTGGGCCACAGCGCCCGCGACACCTTTGCAATGCTCCTCGCTAGCGGCCTGCGCCTGGAGCAGAAGCCCTTTGCCATCGGCTGCCGCATCGAGCACCCGCAGGCACTGGTGGACCGCGCGCAACTGCGCGATCTGGCCGGGCACCCGGCCCTGGGCGCGGCGGACTACAAGATGGCGCATCAGGCCGCCAACGGCCGCAGCGTTTACACCTTCTGCATGTGTCCCGGCGGCCAGGTCATCGCCGCCGCCTCCGAGGCCGGCGGCGTGGTGACCAACGGCATGAGCCTGCACGCCAGAGACGGTGCCAACGCCAACAGCGCTTTGCTGGTGGGTGTCGGGCCAAGCGACCTTGGCGGCGGGCATCCTCTGGCGGGCGTGGATTTCCAGCGTCAGTGGGAGCGGCTGGCCTTTGAGCTGGGAGGCCGGAATTTTCGCGCCCCGGCCCAGACCGTGGGCAATTTCCTGGCCGCGCGCGCGGCCAAGCGTCTGGGCGGCGTGTCCCCCAGCTACGAGCCCGGCGTGGTGCCGCAGGATCTGCGTCTCTGCCTGCCCGATTACGTGTGCTCGGCAATGGTGGAGGGCATCCAGGTTTTCGACCGTAAGCTGCGCGGCTTCGCCGATCCAGACGCGCTCATGACGGGCGTTGAGACTCGCTCATCCTCGCCGGTGCGTATTCTGCGCGGGGCGGACATGCAGAGCGTGAGCCTGCCTGGCCTGTTCCCTGCTGGCGAAGGCGCGGGCTACGCCGGGGGCATCATATCGAGCGCCGTCGATGGGCTGCGCGTGGCCGAGGCCGCTGCCCTTACCCTGTGCGGCCTGCCCGTTGGCGACCTGGAGGTCCCCGCGGTCTGCGGAGCGCAGACATGAGGGAAGAGTGGCTGAACTCCCTGCCTCAGGCCATGCCCGGCTGGATGCGCGAGGGCGCGTTCACCGGCTATCTTGCCGCTCCGGGCTTCATGTCCGAGCTTCTGGCGGAGCTGAACCTTGAGGGCTCTGCCGGGGCCGGGCACATGGTCTACGGCGATCTTGTGTTTACGCGCGCGTTCCGGCCAGCCGCCTGGGCGCAGAACGTCTGGTTTGACGCGCACCTGCTGCCCGCGCCGAGCATCGGCCAGGGAGCCAAGGCCCTGCGGGAGGTCCAGCGCAATTGGTGGGCGCACCCTGTGCGTCTGGCCCGGCGCGCCGCCCTCATTACCGAGAAGCTGCCCAAGGTTTCGGCCAAGGCGCAGATCTTTGGTCAGCCTGCGCCAAAGGCTCCGCTGGGTTCTTTCACCCTGTGGGACGAGGCCACGATCATCGCCGCGCCCAACTGCGCCAGCCCCTATCCGGACGGTCAGGTGCGCTTCGAGGAGGACCGCGAATCCGCGCCCAGCCGCGCCTATCTCAAGCTTTGGGAGGCGCTGACCCTGCTTGGCGTTCAGCCGAAGCCGGGCGAATTGTGCCTTGATCTCGGCTCCAGCCCTGGGGGCTGGACCTGGGTGTTGGCCAGCCTGGGCGCACGCGTGTTCAGCGTGGACAAGGCTCCACTCGACCCGCGCATCGACGCCATGCCGGGAGTGGAGCACTGCCTTGGCTCCGGCTTTGGACTTGACCCGAAGGTGGCGGGCGGGCCAGGCGCTCAGGTGGATTGGCTCTGCTCGGACATGGCCTGCTATCCGGCAAGATTGCTTGAGCTTGTGACGCGCTGGCTTGAGGCGGGAGCCTGCCGCAATTTCATCTGCACCCTCAAATGCCAGGGCGAAACCGATCATTCCACCATCCAGGCCTTTGCCGAGATTCCGGGCTCGAAGGTCATGCACCTTGCGCACAACAAGCACGAGCTCACCTGGGCGCTGATCCGGTAAGGCTCGTCAGTAGGAGCGGAGATGAAGAACAGGAAGAGAGCTTCCGCTCGGCGGACAGACTGAAGCCAGCAAGCCTCAGTGAACAGATTTCTTGCTCTTTCTGGCGCAAAAAAGGCAGGGGATTTGCTCCCCTGCCTTTTTTGCGTTGAGTCTTGTCTGCTCTAGAACTTCTCGAAGCCGCTGTCTTCCGGCTCGTCAGCAGATTTCCTGTCGGCGGGCGCGGCCTCCAGGGCCAACGGGCGGCCATGCTGCTGCGAATTGCCAAGCTTGAAGAACTGCATCACCTGGGTCAGGCGCTGGGCCTGGGCGGCCAGCTCCTCGCTGGTGGAAGCTGTTTCCTCCGACGCTGAGGCGTTCTGCTGGATCACCTGATCAAGCTGCTGGATGGCCTTGTTCACCTGATCCGCGCCGGTGGTCTGCTCGCGGCAGGCGGCGCTGATCTCCTGCACCAGTTCGCTGGTGCGCTCGATGTCCGGCACGATGGTGGACAGCATGCCCCCGGCCTTCTCGGCCACAGCCAGGCTTGCGGTGGAGAGCTGCCCGATCTCGCCCGCTGCGGCGCCAGAGCGCTCGGCCAGCTTGCGCACCTCTGCGGCCACCACGGCGAAGCCCTTTCCGTGCTCGCCCGCGCGCGCAGCCTCGATGGCGGCGTTCAGGGCCAGCAGGTTGGTCTGTCTGGCAATTTCTTCAATGAAGCCGATGCGGTCAACGATCTGGCGCATGGCGTCCACAGTCTGGGTGACGGCCTGTCCGCCCTGGCGGGCGTCCTCGGCGCTTTTGCGCGCCAGGGATTCGGTCTGCATGGCGTTGTCCGCGTTCTGGCGGATGTTCGAGGCCATTTCCTCCACGCTGGAGGAGATTTCCTCAACGCTGGCGGCCTGCTCTGTCGCCCCCTGGGACAGGGTTTCGCTGGAGGCCGAAAGCTCCTGCGAGCCGGAGGCCACCGACTCGGCCGAGGCGTTGACTTGCAGCACCACCGAACGCAGCCGTGAAGCCATGTCGGTGAGCGCGGAGGCCAGAGCGCCGATCTCGTCCTTCTGGTCCACGTCGATTCGCACGTCCAGATTGCCGTCGGCGAGCTGCTTGGCAAAGGCCAAGCCCTTGTTCACAGGGCCGGTTATTGCGCGGGTAATGAGCAGGCCCGCAGCCGTTCCAAGGAAGATGGCCAGGAGCGCTCCGGTGAGCAGCAGGCTGCGCGACCATGTGATCTCGCCGAACATCTTGCTTTTCTGGTCAAGGCGTGCAGCCTCACACACTTTCTGCATTTCTCTTGCGCTCTCGATGAGCTGCGATTCCATGTCGCGTTGCTGCTTCACTGCCTGGGTATAGGCATCAAAACTCTTCATGTAGAAGGTGAGCTCCGCGAGAATGGACTCGGCCTGGGTGATGTCTGCCGGTTTGATGAAGCGGCTCTTGAGCTTTGAGGTCCGGGCCAGGAGATTCTTGCCTAGCTCTTGCGCCTTTTGCAGGTTCGCGTCGTTGCTGGTCTGGATATAATACATGATGGACAAGCGCAGGGCGAGGATCTCCTGGGCGATGCGCGACGCCTCATTTGTCATGGCTAGGCGCGATTCCATGGCCGCCTGCCCTGCTTTGCCGCGGGATTCAGCCGCCAGTTGCGTTGTCTGGCTGGAGTCCAATTCTTCTGCCGCCTTCATGGCGCGCAATGCAGCCTCGCCCATGCCCTTCTGGGTCTCTATGCGGGAAAATTCGCTGACGACGAATCCCTTGAAGGCCGCGTCATAGCGCTGGGTTGCGGCAAGGACCTGCTCCATCTGCTGAATATTGTTAGCAGCGTGGAATTTGCTTTTGTATTTTTGAGCGAGTTCCGTGATCGCCACATTGTTTTTGGCCACTTCGTCCTGGCTTTTCTGGTCGCGGCGAATCTGAAAGTTTTTTTCATGGCGCCGCGACTCCAGCCCCAGGCGGATGATCTCGCTCATGGCGTCAGACTTGTCCACGCGGTCAAGCACGTTGGACAATCCGTTCCAGCTGAGCGCAGCCAGGAGGGCGGTAAGAGCGAGGACCACTCCAAAGCCAAGTCCCAGCTTCATGGCCAAGCGCAAGTTTTTCATGAATACCTCGCATGTATAAAAATCTGTTGGAATTATGTGTGCCTCATATTCGTACTGTACTTTCAAAGTCAAGGCAAGGCAGTCAAGGCTTTTTGCCTGACCAGAGGGGGGGAATTGTCAACGGTCTCTTGACAATGGCACGAGGTTTCGGTAGCTCATATCTGTATCAGGATAAGTTGATATAGCTGGCGGACGAGGTGTCATGGAACTTTTGCGCATCCACAAAGCCCTGGCAGACGAGACCAGGCTCCGGCTCGCCGCCGTTTTGAACACCTACGAGCTCAACGTGGGCGAGCTTGTGGGCGTGTTCGGCATGGGGCAGCCGCGCATTTCCAGGCACCTTAAGATCCTGGCCGAGGCCGGGTTGCTGGAATGCCGCCGCGACGGACTATGGGCGTTTTACCGCGCAGCACAGGACGGGCCTGGCCGCAAGTTCCTGGACTGCCACAGTCCGCTTTTGTCGGCCATTCCCCAGCACCACCAGGACCGCGAGCGCGCTCTTTCCGCCGTGCGCGAACGGGCTGTGGCCACGCGCCGGTTCTTCGACGCCGTGGCCGGGCAGTGGCGCGACCTTTCCCGCGAGGTTCTGGGCGATTTCGACTTGGCCGAGGAACTCTCTGGCCGCATGCATCCAGGCATGATCGTCGCCGATCTGGGCTGCGGCCCTGGCGAGCTCTTGGCGCGCCTGGCCGATTCTGCCCGGCAGGCCATCGGCGTGGACAGCTCCCAGCGTATGCTTGAAATGGCGGGCTCGCGCTTGGCAGGACGCATCAACGTGAGCCTGCGCCTGGGTGAACTTGAGCATTTGCCCCTGCGCGAGGGCGAGGCGCAGGCGGCAACCCTGTCCATGGTGCTGCACCACGTAAGCGACCCTCAGGTGGTGCTTGCCGAGGCGCGAAGGGTTTTGGCTCCTGGCGGAACCCTTTTCGTTGCCGAGTTCGACCGCCACGACAACGAAGCCATGCGCGTCAAATATGGCGACGCACGGCTGGGCGTAGACAAGGAAATGTTGTATGATTGGCTCCAAACTGCCGGGTTCGCCCCGCGCCGGGTGGACGCCTTCCCAGTAAACCAGGGGCTTACGGTTCTCATCGCCGAGGCGGCGTTGAAGTAGCAGCAAAGCCCGCTACCCTTTTGGAGGATGATCCCATGCTCGCAGTCGATCCTAAGCTTAACTACCGCGTTGCCGACATGGCCCTGGCCGAATGGGGCCGCAAGGAAATGCAGCTTTCCGAGAACGAAATGCCTGGCCTCATGGCCCTGCGCAAAAAATACGGCAAAAAGAAGCCCCTCAAGGGTTTCAAGATCATGGGCTCCCTGCACATGACCATCCAGACCGCCATGCTCATTGAGACCCTCTCCGCCCTGGGAGCGGATCTGCGCTGGGCATCCTGCAATATTTTCAGCACCCAGGACCACGCCGCAGCGGGCATCGCCGTCCAGAAGACCGCCGCGGTCTTCGCCTGGAAAGGCGAAACCCTGGAAGACTATTGGTGGTGCACCGAGCAGGCTTTGACCTGGCCTGACGGCTCCGGCCCGGATCTCATCGTGGACGATGGCGGCGACGCCACCCTCATGATCCACCAGGGCGTGAAGTGCGAGAAGGACCCCTCGTTGTTCAACAAGAAGGCCGACAACAAGGAGTTCCAGATCATCATGGACCGCCTTGCCGCGGGCTACAAGCTTGATCCTCAGAAGTGGACCAAGATCGCCGCCAAGGTGCGCGGAGTCTCCGAGGAGACCACCACCGGCGTGCACCGCCTGTACGACATGGCCAAGAAGGGCGAGCTGCTTTTCCCGGCCATCAACGTCAACGATTCCGTCACCAAGAGCAAGTTCGACAACCTTTACGGCTGCCGCGAGTCCCTGGCTGACGGCATCAAGCGCGCCACCGACGTCATGATCGCCGGCAAGGTCGCCGTGGTTGTCGGCTATGGCGATGTGGGCAAGGGTTGCGCCCAGTCCATGCGCGGCTTCGGCGCGCGCGTCCTCGTCACCGAAATCGACCCCATTTGCGCGCTCCAGGCCGCCATGGAGGGGTATGAAGTGCTGCCCATGGCCAAGGCCTGCGAATTGGGCGACATCTTCATCACCGCCACGGGCAACTACCATGTCATCAACGGCAAGCACATGGAGAAGATGAAGGATGAGGCCATCCTCTGCAATATCGGCCACTTCGATTCCGAAATCGAGATGAGCTTCCTTGAGGACGACCCCAAGTGCAAGCGCCTTGAGATCAAGCCCCAGGTGGACAAGTGGACCCTGCCCAGCGGCAAGTCGCTCATCGTCCTGGCCGAGGGCCGTCTGGTGAACCTGGGCTGCGCCACCGGCCACCCCAGCTTCGTCATGAGCAACAGCTTCACCAACCAGGTGCTGGCTCAGCTCGACCTGGCCGCCAACACTTACGAGCCCAAGGTCATGATCCTGTCCAAGAAGCTGGATGAGGAAGTGGCCCGTCTGCACCTGGAGCGCCTGGGCGTGGAGCTGGACAAGCTCACCAAGCACCAGGCCGACTACCTGGGAGTCTCGCAGGACGGTCCCTACAAGCCGGACCACTACCGCTACTAGAGATCAATTGCGCCTGGGGGCGGCTGTTGCGGCTGTCCCCAGGTTTTTCATTCGATAAGCAAAGGGGCTTGGGGCGTGCAAAATGCACATCCCAAGCCTTTTCATTTGTGGGGCGGTGATGTTGGGGCAAAGCCCCTGTCGTATCTAGAAGCTTGCAACCAGCTTGGCCAAGGCCCGAATGTCGGCATCGGAAAGCAGGGCGGCGCGAGCTTCCATAATCTCCTTCTTTGCACCGCCGAAGGACTTGGCCTTGTAGCCGTTGAGCGCCTTTTCTACATACTCTGCGGCTTTGCCCTTCAAGCCTTTGGAGCCGTCAGTCGCGTGGCAGCCTGCGCATTTGGCGGCGTAAAAAGCTTTTGGGTCGGCGGTGGCGCTCATTGCTGCTGCTGGGGCTGCGGTTGCTTCTTGCGCAGGCGGTGCGGCTGGGATTGGAGATTGTGGCGCGGTGGCGCATGCGGCTGCGAAGAAGATAGTGAGAGAAACGAGAACAAAGGTTTTGCGCATGAGAACCTCCAGAAGTTAGACCCCAACATCCCAAAAGGGGGGACGATGTGGATACGTATACTTAGCTCAACGGATGATGGAGGCAATGTAATTATCATTGCGGTGGTTGAAATCCGGGCATAGGCGCTTGCAGCAGTTCCCGCAATCCGGCTTGTCGCAGGGACTTGGTCAGTTGGGCCAGGAGCGGTGAGGCGATGTTCCAGCAGTGCCAGTAAAGTGGCACGGACATGGCGTGCGCGGGAGCGAGATCCACAAGTCGGCCTTGGGCAAGGGGCGCGGCCGCCTGCATGTGCGGGATGAGCCCGTAGCCTGCGCCGCCGACGACAAAGTCCACAAAACGCTCGGAGTTCGGTACATGATGCCTTGGCGCGTGCTGGGGACTCTCGCCCAGAAAATCTGTCAGGAAGCGGTCATGCACAGTGTCTTGGCGATTGAACACAACAGCCGGAGCCAGATGTGCCGTGCTGAGTGTGAGCCCCTGCGCGAACCAGCGTGCTGCGAATTCCGGGGAGCAGGCGCAATGGTAGCGCATGATGCCCAGGAACAGGACCCGGCAGCCTTGCATGGCTGTTTTGCGGGTGCTGATGCAGCCGACGACCTCGCCTGCGCGCAGCAGTTCGTGGGTGCGCTCCTGGTCGTCCACCTTGAGGTCCAGGGCCAGCCGTTCGTTCGACAGCAGCGGCAGCACCGCTCCGGTGAACCAGGTGGCCAGGGTGTCGGCGTTTACGGCCAGCGCCAGGGTCTGCCACGGCGCGTCCGGGTTGCCCGCCTCGGTTCCAAGTTCCAGGCTGCGCGCCAGTTCTGCTTCCAGCAGACCCACGCGGCGTGAGTGGCGCAGAAGCCTGCGCCCCGGCCCGGTGGGCGCGGGGGGCTGGGTGCGCGCCAGCACGGGCTGGCCCAGTGTTTCCTCCAACTGGCGGATGCGTTGCGATACCGCCGACTGGGTGATGCTAAGCCGCCTCGACGCGCGTTCGAACCCGCCTTCCTCAATTACTGCCGCAAGGGCTTCCAGAAGCTTGTAATCCAGCATGGATGTTTATTAGCAAAATTACTGAAACATGCAAATAATGAATTGTACTTGATTAGAACGGTCCGTTAGCTACTGTGTGCAATAGCGCGAGGGAGCGGAAGATGCATCCATACGGACTTTCGGAATATGTACAGGGTTTTGCCTTGAGCGCCGGCCTCATCATGGCCATCGGCGCGCAAAATGTGTTCGTGCTCACCCATGGAGCGCGCGGGCATCGGCCCTGGTTGGTGGCCGGGGTCTGCACTGCCTGTGATGGGTTGCTCATCGCGGCCGGAGTGGGCGGAGTGGGGGCGCTTGCCGCTGATAGCCCCGGTATATCAGGGCTTTTGGCGCTGGCTGGCGCGGCATTTCTGCTGGCCTATGGTCTCCGGGCCTTCAAGAGCGCCGTTGGGAGTGAGAGCCTGGGCCTGTCCGAGGGGGATTCTTGTCCTCAGGTGCGGGCCATTCTGATGGCCGCCATGGGGGTAAGCCTGCTCAATCCTCATGCACTTCTGGACACTGTTGTGCTCATTGGCGGGCTGTCCAGCAGGTTTGAAGCTGGCGGGCGTCTGCTGTTCGGTCTAGGCGCGGTGACTGCCTCGGCTTGCTGGTTCTTTTCCTTGAGCCTGGGGGGGCGGCTTCTGGCCCCGGTGTTGCGCAGGCCTGGCGCCTGGCGCGTGCTGGACGTGCTGGTGGGGCTGACCATGTGGGGGCTGGCGGCTGGCATCGGCCACGAGGCCTTGGGTAGGTTGCTGGCTTAGAGCGGTTGAGGGCCGCAGTCCAGGGATACGCGATTTTTGCCTGCGTGTTTGGCCGCATACATCATTGCGTCGGCCCTGGCCGCAAGGCTTGTCAGGGTGTCGGTGGATTTGGCAAGCGATCCGCCAACGGAAACGGTGACTGACAGGCTGTCACCGTTCACCGGAATTGGCGTTACCTCCACAAAGCGGCGCATCCGTTCGGCAACAGCTTGAAAAACCTGCTCGTCAACCTTGGGCACCAGAGCCACGAACTCTTCGCCGCCCCAGCGGCACACTGTGTCTACCCCGCGCAGCGCGCTTTTCAGGGTCTTGGCCACCATGGCGAGCACACGGTCGCCCACGTCATGGCCGTAGTCGTCGTTGACAGCCTTGAAGTTGTCGATGTCCACGAAAAGCAGACCAAAGGGCTGGTTGCCGCGTTGCAGTTCGCTCATCCTGCGCTTGAACTCAAGCCCGGCGCAACGGCGGTTGCCTAGGCCGGTGAGCGGATCTGCCTGTGTCTGGCTCTTGAGTTCGTTCAGTTCGCTCATCAGGCGCACGCGAGAGGTCGCATCGCTGAAGATCTCCACAGCACCTACAATGGTTTGGCTCTCGTCGAGGATTGGGGAGATGCGCACGGCCACGGGCACGCGGTGCCCACTTTTGTGATGCAGGAACACATCGGCCTCGCGCGGCTGTCCGTCGGCCAGGGTTTGGGCCAGCGGGCAGCCCCCATTGCACAGCTCTTCGCCGTCCTGTGTGATGTGTTTGAGGATGTTGCTGGCGCAGTTCCGGCCCAGCACTTCCTCGGCTTTGTATCCGGAGATGCGTTCCGCTCCACGGTTCCAATAGGTCAGGCGCCGGGATTGGTCCACAAAGTAGATCCCGTCGAAGAGATTATCCAGAATGTCTTTGTAAAAATCCGGCTTCATGCAGGCTCCCGGCAACTGGCAGCTTTGTCGTGATTACGTCTGCAGAATACGTTTCAGCCGTGCAGGGAGCAAGGGGAATGCTTGGGGGCTTGTAAACGAAAAACGGCGCCCCAGACAATCTGGAGCGCCATTTCTGGTCGCACTCGTTAAGGGAGCTAGAAACGGACCGCCACAAGATTGAAGGGCGTGTAGTTGTTGTCAGGGTTTTCGGCATAGCGGCAACCCATGCGGCCATCATCGCGCTTGTTGATGATGTCGTCCGGGGAGTCCTGGTAATACTCGCATCCGTTGTTAAAGCAGACGACGATTACTCCCCAGCCGCTGTCCGGCGGGGCCAGCCAAGCCTCCATGGGCTTGTTGCAATGGGGGCACACGCGGTCTTCAAGTTCGGTGATGACGCCGGCATATTCGTGAATCACGGAGGGCTCCTTGTTGGTCTTGGGTGATGCTTAGGGGTCGGTGTCGACGCCAACAAGTAAGAACTGGGCGTCTCGCGTCAAGGGCTGCTGCGTCAGTCGGAGATCAGAAGGTCGTCTTAAGTGGGCCTGCGTCCGCATTGTCCCAGTCCTGCGCATCGTCGTCAGACTCCTGGTCATCGCCTGTTGCAGCGGTTTCTGACGACCCGCCGGTGGCGCGAAGGTCGCGCAGCAGGCGGAACAGCGTGCGGCTGGTACGCGGCGGCTTGTTCTTTTCAATCTCCGCCTTGGCGTTTCGCACCAGCATGCGGATGCGGCTTCTTATTTCGGCTTGGTCTGCTTCCGGAGCAAGGGCGACGATGCCCTCAAGGCCGGACTCATCGCCGGAAAGAAGCGCGGTGCGCAGGGCTTCAACTGCGTGGAACTCGCGTGACTGGCTGCGGTTGCCCGCCTCCATGTCCGCCACGGCGTGGGCAAGGGGGTCGGTGTCGGTTTCGCGCATCAGCGCGCCGATGAACTGGAGCTGACGGCGTTTGGCTTCATGCTTGCCGAGTTTCTTGTACTCGCGGATGGCTTCATCCAGGCGCGGCGTCAGGGCCAGACGTTTCAGGGCGGAGTCCGGCAACTCGGCCAGCTTGGCTCCAAGCACCTGCAGGGCGGAGCTGTCGCGCTTCTTTTGCGAACGGCTGGGCGGTCTTGGGTCGGAATGATCGTAAGGCTTAGGCTTGCGCATGTGCTCCTCGTGATTGTGTGTGCGCGTAAAACCGCGCGGAATGTATTTTCACTGGTTTTCTCCAGACTGGCAAGCTCGAAAAATGATATTTTTTGACCTTGTCTGTGGGCGGGGGTCTGAGACTATTGCATTGCGGCATGCCGCTTGCTTTAAAAGGGGCCAAAGGGAAGGAATACATGACCGACAACGAACTCTCGAAACTGAAGATAGACAAGACCTCCTGGCAGGGGAATGCCGGAACAGCAGGCGCTTCGCCTGGGTTCTTTCTGGCGCGG
This sequence comes from Humidesulfovibrio sp., assembly GCF_030689645.1. GTDB lineage: Bacteria > Desulfobacterota > Desulfovibrionia > Desulfovibrionales > Desulfovibrionaceae > Humidesulfovibrio. Next base: position 11,400 of record NZ_JAUYFU010000037.1, on the reverse strand, counting down.
TTGCGTCTTAATCCCTGGGTGCGCTGGGCGTTGATCTTCCTTGCCTTGGTCTTTGCATTTATGGGGGTACGGCACTTTTTTCCGTCAGCCACAGAGGTGGAAACGACCAGCGTGAGTATGGTCTACCCGTCGCATGGCCTGACGCAGCTGAACTCCAGCGGGTACGTGACGGCTCAGCGCAAGGCCTCCGTGGCCTCAAAGACCACCTCTCGACTCATATGGCTTGGGGTGGAGGAGGGCAGCCGCGTGCACGCGGGCGAGATCATCGCCCGCCTGGAGCGCGACGATGTTTTGGCAGCCAATGACCGAGCCAGCGCCAGCCTCAAGGCCTCCCAGGCCAGCATCGCCCACGCGCGTTCCGAATTGGCCGACGCCGCCTTGAACTACGAGCGTTTGAAGCGTCTGGTGGAAGAGCGTATCATCGCCCAGTCGGACTTCGACGCCGCCGAGGCGCGCTACAGGAAGGCCCAGGCCAGCCTGGACACCACCACCTGGGCTGCCGGCGCTTCCCGCGCTGCGGTGCGCGAGAGCGAGGCGGCCTTGGAATACACGCTGTTGCGCGCCCCTTTTGACGCCGTGGTGCTGACCAAGAATGCGGACATCGGCGACATCGTGACGCCCCTTGGGGCTGCGGCAAATGCCAAGGCCAGCGTCGTCACCGTGGCTGACCTGGGCTCGCTGCTGGTGGAGACGGACGTGTCCGAATCCAGCCTGGGCAAGGTCAAGGTCGGCGCTCCCTGCGAGATTCTGCTTGATGCCCTGCCGGGCGAGCGTTTCCCCGGCCAGGTTCACATGATAGTGCCCACTGCGGACCGCACCAAGGCCTCAGTGATGGTGAAGGTGAAGTTCCAGCAATTGGATCCGCGCGTTCTGCCGGAGATGAGCGCCAAGGTGGCGTTTCTGGAGCGTGCGCTTAGTTCGGATGAGCGCGAGCCGCGCTTGGCCGTTCCTGCCGCAGCCGTGGTGGAGCGCCAGGGCGGCAAGGTTGTTTTTGTGGTCGAGGAAGGCGCGGCCAAGGCCGTTGCTGTGGAGGTCGGCGGCAAGATCAACGATTTTCTGGAACTGAACACAGGCCCCAAGCCAGGCGCCCGTGTGGTGATCAACCCGCCTGCCGCGCTCAAGAGCGGGGGCAGCGTGTCGGTGCGCAAATGACCAGTTGTCCAGCCGAAACGACTCTCGGCTCAGCTGCGCCTGAGGCTTCAAGAAGTCCGGTCATCGAGGTGCGCGAGGTGTCCAAGGCGTACACGCGGGGTCAGCAGACCGTGCCGGTGCTTCTGGGCGTCAGCTTCCGCATCGAGCCTGGGGAGTTTTTGGCCCTCATGGGTCCCTCAGGCTCGGGCAAGAGTACGCTTTTGAATCTCATCGCGGGCATCGACCGCGTGGATTCCGGGTCCATCATGGTCGGCGGCGTGGACATCACCACCCTAGATGAATCCGGGCTGGCCCGTTGGCGAAGCCGAAGCGTGGGCTTCATCTTTCAGTTCTACAACCTGATCCCGGTGCTGACGGCGCTGGAGAACGTGGAGTTGCCCCTCTTGCTTTCGCCCCTGTCGGGCCGCCAGCGGCGCGAACACGCCAAGGCTGCATTGGCCCTTGTCGGCCTGGCCGACCGCATGGACCACCGGCCTAACGAACTGTCCGGCGGGCAGCAGCAGCGCACTGCCATTGCCCGCGCCATCGTCACCGACCCGGACATCCTGGTGGCCGACGAGCCCACTGGCGACCTGGACCGCGCCTCGGCCAAGGAGATTCTGGACCTCATGTGCGGGTTGAACAAGAGTCTGGGCAAGACCATCGTCATGGTCACCCACGACCCCAAGGCCGCAGAGCGCGCGCACCTTGTGCGAAGCCTGGAGAAGGGCGTTCTTACCGATGCTGACCCTCGTCTTCATTCTTAAGAACCTGTCGCGGCACAAGCTGCGCAACACGTTGACTATCGTGGGCATCGCCATGAGCGTGCTCTCCTTCGGTCTTTTGCGCACAACTGTGGACGCCTGGTACGCCGGGGTGGAGGCCTCTTCCTCCACAAGGCTCATCACGCGCAACTCCATCTCGCTCATCTTCTCCCTGCCCATCAGCTACGGCGACCGCATCCGTGGGGTGGAAGGCGTGACACGCGTGTGCCAGGGCAACTGGTTCGGCGGTGAGTACATCGACGAAAAGAACTTTTTCCCCAATTTCGCTGTGGAGCCGCGCACCTATTTCGAGCTCTACCCGGAGTTTGTGCTGCCGGTTGACCAGAAGGAGGCCTTCTTGCGCGATCGCAAGGGGTGCGTCATCGGACGCAAGCTGGCGGACCGCTTTGGTTGGAAAATCGGCGACCCCGTAACCCTTAAGGGAACGATATATCCCGGGGACTGGGGGTTCACCATCCGGGCAATTTATTCGGGGCGCGACAAGAGCGCGGACGAGACGCAGCTTCTTTTTCACTGGGATTATTTGAACGAAACGTTGAGAAAGGCCAGCCCAAGGCAGGCAGACCAGACCGGGTTCTTCATCGTAGGTATCCGTGACGCGGAAAATGCCGCGGGCATCTCCCGCACGCTGGATGCCCGGTTCGCGAATTCTCTGGCCGAGACTCTGACCGAGACGGAAAAGGCCTTCCAGATGAGCTTCGTCACCATGAGCGAGGCCATTGTTTCGGCCATACAGATAGTCTCGTCGCTGGTGCTGGTGATCATCATGGCCGTGGCGGCCAACACCATGGCCATGAGCGCGCGGGAGCGCATGGGCGAATTCGCGGCCTTGAAGGCCCTGGGCTTTGGTGGCTGGTATCTTGCCATGCTTATTCTGGGCGAGTCGCTCGCCATTGCCGCAATCGGCTGTGCTCTGGGCTGCGCTCTGACCTTTCCAGTTGCGGCTGCCTTTGGCGATGCCGTGAGCCAGTACTTTCCAGTGTTTCAGGTTTCTGGCGCGACGGTGCTGTTGCAGGTGTTTTCGGCCCTTGCGGTTGGATTTGTGGCGGGCGTTGTTCCGGCTTTGCGTGCCCGCAGCGTTGGCATAGCAGAGGCCCTGCGGAGGCTGGGCTGATGGCTTCTCTGGTTACCTACAGCCTGCGCAACCTGTTGGCGCGGCGGCTAACCACAGCACTTACCGCAGGGGGCATGGCGCTGGTTGTTTTTGTTTTCGCCGCCGTGCTGATGCTGGCGGAAGGCCTGCACGCCACCCTTGTGCAGACAGGTTCTGCGAACAACGCTCTGGTGTTCCGCAAGGGTTCAAAAAGCGAGATAGAGAGCATAGTGGAGCGCTCGGTGGCGCCAATCGTCGAAATGCGGGCGCAGGTTGCGCGGTCCGCCGATGGCTCGCCACTGGCGGCGCGGGAGGTGGTGGTGCTTATGAGCCTGACAAAACGAGGGACGAACAAGGCGGCCAACGTCATTCTGCGCGGCATTGGGGAAAAGTCGCTTGAGTTGCGGCCTCAGGTGCAACTGGTCAGCGGGCGCATGCCTCGTTTCGGGTCAACGGAGATTCTGGCCGGTTTGAGCTTGTCCAGGCGCTTCGAGGGAGCTGGCCTGGGCGAAAAGCTCCGGTTCGGCATGCGCGAGTGGACCGTGGTGGGCGTGTTCGATGCTGGCGCCAGCGGGTTCAGTTCCGAAATCTGGGGCGACGCGGAGCAGTTCATGAGCGCCTTTCGCAGGCAGGCGTATTCGCAGGTGTTGGCCAGGATAGAGGGCGGCGAGGCTGGCTTTGCGGCCTTCCGCGCTGGCATTGAGTCCGACCCGCGACTGAAGCTTGAAACCAAGCCGGAAACAGTGTTCTACGCAGAGCAGTCGGAGATGATGTCCAAGTTTCTTCGCATCATGGGCGTATCCCTCACGGCAATCTTTTCAATCGGCGCCATGATCGGCGCCATGATCACCATGCACTCCGCCGTTGCCGGGCGCACTGGGGAGATCGGCACACTCAGGGCTCTGGGTTTCCAGCGCAGGGCCATTCTGATGGCCTTCGTCATGGAGGCGCTGCTGCTTGGGTTCCTTGGCGGGGCGGTGGGCCTGGTTGCAGCCTCTGGCCTGCAACTGTTCACCATCTCCACCATGAACTTCCAGACCTTCTCCGAACTGGCCTTCGGCTTCAGCTTAACGCCGGGCATCATAGCTGTTTCGCTGGGCTTCGGTACCGCCATGGGTTTGTTGGGCGGGCTCATTCCGGCGGTGCACGCCGCGCGCATCAAGATCGTGGACGCACTGCGCGCGGCGTGATCTCCTCGCTTTAGCGCAGGGAGAAGTCCACCCGGCCACCCGCAGGCGCGCCCTTGGGCGGGGCCGCCCCCACCTTGGGGGCCAGCAGGAACACCCGGCCCTGGTCGATGCCGCCCTTCTCCACCAGCCAAGCCTGCACGGCTATGCCGCGATCCTGGGCAAGCCGTTCCATGGCGCCTGCGTCGAGTACGCTGTTGGCCAAGAGCAGGGACTCCATCTCCTCAACCGGCAGGGTCTTGGCGATGCCGACGATGTTGCGCGGCTTCTTGAAGTCTCCGGCCTTGTAAACGCGCTCCAAATATTTGCTGTATTCCTCGGGCGTGAGGGTGATTTCGGACACGTTGCCGCTGGCTTTTCCCTGCCGGGCCAATTCCGTGGCCTTTTGGGCCTTTACGCGGTTTTGCAGCCGGGCGAGTTTGAGTCCTTCCGCTTCCGTGGCCGGGTCTGAGCCGCCGGTCAGCTCCAGCTTGAGCCCTGTGCGGTCTCGCAGGGCTTTGGCCAGTGTTTCAAGGTGCTTCTCGGCGTCCGGGGTCATGGTGGTGCGCCCAGGCTCAAAGGCGACATAAGACAGCTCCTCTCCGCCGCCGAAGAGCGAGGCCAGGAGTGTGAAGGGCGAGGTGGCTGCCTTGGTGATGAGATTCAGCAGCACCTTGACGATGACGCCTCCCACGCTGAACTCCGGGTCGTCGAGGGAGCCTTTGATGGGCAGGTTGATGTCGATCTCGCCGCGAGAATTTTGGAGCAGCGCTACCACAAGGCCCACGGGTATGGAGAGCGCATCCGGGCTGTCCACTTTCTTGCCGAAGGTCAGCTGGTCCAGAAACACGTTGTTCTCGGCCTCAAGCTTGCCGTTTTGCACCTTGTAGCGCAGATCCACGGAGAGCTTGCCCTTTTCAATGGCGTAGCCGACGTAGCGGCCTGAGTAGGGGCTGAACCCTGCCATTTCTATGCCCGTGGCCTTGGCGCGGATGTCCAGGTTCAGCGCCGGGCCGAGGGGGTCGGCCTTGCCGGAGATGTCCAGCGGGCCGGTGCGGTCCACTTTGCCGCGGATGGCCACGTCCGTGAGGGTGCCTGCCGAAAGCGCGCCGATGCGACCGTTCAGGTCCGTGAGGTTGGCCGTATAGTTGGGCTTGATGAAGCGGTCGGTGAAGTTGATGTTGCCGCTTGCGAGTACGATGCGCCCGATGCGTATCTGCGGCGCCGGGCCTGTATTCTTTGGTTCAACGCTTTGCGCGTCAACAGGGATCGGCGCTGTAGGCTTGGTTGTTGTAGGCTTTTGGGCTGTGGCCGTGGTGCTCTTGGCCGGGACCGCCTCGGCCTGCTCCCTGCGCATCACGTCATTCAGATTCAAGCGGCCTTCAGGCGTGAGCAGGGCGCGCACGAAGAAATTGGAAACGGCAATCTCGTCCACGCCCACACGCAGCGGGGCCGAACCTGCGTCGATTCCGGTGAGCTTCAGGCTGCGCCAGCGCAGCAGGTCTGCTGAATTGGCCTTGTCCAGCACGCTGAAGTCTACAAGACCCGCGTCACCTTTGAACGAGGCGGCCACGTCGTCGGTTTTTTGCCCGTCAGCCTTCTGTGCGTCAGCCTTCCGGGCATCCGCCAGCAGGCGACCCTTGATGGATATTTCGCCACGTGTGAGCACCGCACCCAGGTCGTTGGTCACAAAGCCTTGCAGGGCTACGAGGTCCACCTGGCTCATGTCGATGTTCAACTCGGCCTTGAGCGGTGAGGGTTGCACTGTGCCGCCCAGCTTGATGCTGCCGCGTTCGTTTATGCGCGTGGAGAAGTCGAGCTTGGCCGGAGCGGCTGCGTTTGAAAGGCCCTCAAGGGTCAGGGAGAAGGACTCGGCCATGAGCGGGCGGGTCTTGGCCCCAAGCGTTTCATCTGTGTAGCGCAGGCTGCCGTCGGCAACAGCAATGCGGCCCACGCTCCAAGTCCAGGCGGCTGGAGCAGCCTTGCCAGCACCCTTTGCCGGTGCGGCGGCAGCCTTTGCGCCAGCTTGCTGCGGGCTGTCCTTCGCGGTTGCTGCGAGAGCGGCGGGATTGGGCGGTTGCTTGGCAGCCGGTTTTGCCGCACCCACGCCGTCGAAGGCCGAAACAATATCCAGCTCGCCGCCGGCCATGCGCCGCACCGCCCCGAAGGGCTTGCTCAGGCGTACCTCGACAATTTCTGCCTTGCGTCCGCTGGTGGTGAGGTTGACGCCGTTGACCTCAAGCCCGGCAAAGCCAATCAGAGGCTCTTTTGCGCCGTCCTTGGCCACTGCAATATCTGTCAGGGCTATGCCGCAGCGCACGGCCCCGGCCAGGGTGGCCTCGTCCAGACGCAGGGCCGCCTTGCCCAGGCGCACCTGAAGCGGGCTTCCCCCAGCCTTGTTCAGCGCCAGGGAGACATCGCGCAGGGAGCTTTCGCCTGCCAGGCGCACTGTGGCGTCCTTGCCTGCCGGCTGTGAGAACACAATAGTGATCCGCGTGTTCAGGTGTGCGGCCTGAAGCCGGAAGGGCAGGCTTGGAGGCGCATACTGGAATACGCGCATCAGGTCGAAGTCCTGGATGCTCAACTCCATGGTGGCGTCCTTGCCGGGCGCGAAGGGGCGCACCTCGCCAGTCAGGGCGATGGCTGCGCCGTTCAGCTTGGCCGAAAAATTGGGCTGCACCTCGCTCTCAATGGCGCCGGAGGTGTTGGCAATGAAGGGGATGCCGAGGTTGACTTCAGTCACCTCCTGTAGTCCCTGCTGCATTTTGTCTTCAAAGCGCACCGTGCCGCCCTCGACCGTTATGTTGGCCACGGAGAACTGCGGGGTGGGCGTGGACGGGCCGGACATCCACTTGTCCAGCAGGTCGGAGACGTTGAGGCGGTCGTCCGCCTCACGCGAGAGGCGCAGGCGCGGTCCGGTGAGCTTGACCTCGCTCACCACCGGAATGCTGCGGGCAATGCTCGTGGACGATATATTCACGTACAGGCTGTCAAAGCCGAAGAGCTCCGCATCTGTGGCGTTCTGGGCTGACTCGGCTCCCTTTTGCCCGACGCTGAAGCCGCGTATAGTGGCCGAAAGGGCATAGGGCGAGATCTCTATCTTGGCGATGCGCACGGGCCGGGCGAACTCCTCGGAGAGCAGGGCCTCAAGCTTTGCCTTGGCGAATCCGGGCAGCCAAAAGTAGCCAGCCGCACCAAACAGCAGGAAGAGCGCCATGACTGTGGCCAGAGTGTAGCGGAAGGGGCGGTTGCGGAGAATGGTCTTGCCCTTTTCCGCGATCTTCGACGTGCTGGATGGCTCTGTGGTCATGGCCCTGCCGGTGGTTGAATGTTGGCGCATTCGTTGCTGGATTCCTCTGTCTCTGGGTGCGTTTCGGAACACCCGGCGCGTTGATGAGGACTCCTTATTCTGTTTGTAATCTTGAGCAAGATGACGGCTAAAGTCAAGGCGGGCAGGGACCTTGCGGCACGTAATGAAAAAGGCCGGGAGCTTGCGCCCCCGGCCTTGAATCGTTGTGAAGCGCGCGGGGTCTAGGCCACCCAGTCGTCGCCTTCCTCCACCGGGGCGAAGCCGCGGCGGATGGTGTTTTCGCTCACCAGGCGGGGATCCATGAACTGCAGCAGGTAGTCCGGGCCGCCGGCCTTGGAGCCCACGCCGGACATGTTGAACCCGCCGAAGGCGTGGCGCTCGACCATGGCGCCCGTGCTGCCCTTGTTAAGGTACAGGTTGCCAACGCGGAACTCCTTGCGGGCCTTTTCCAGATGCTTGGGGCTGCGGCTGTAGATCGCGCCGGTGAGGGCGAAGCGCGTGGAATTGGCGATGTCCAGGGCCTCGTCGATGTTCTTGGCGCGCAGCACGGCCAGCACGGGTCCGAAGACCTCCTCCTGGGCGATGCGCATGTTCTTGCTGATGCCCTCGACGATGGTCAGGGGCACGTAGCAGCCGTCAGCGGGCACATCGGTGCGCTTCACCAGCACTTTGCCCTCGGAGCAGGCGATGTCCACGTACTTCATGATGCTGGCCTGGGCGGACTTGTCCACCACCGGGCCCATGTAGTTTGCCGGATCCTCGGATGGGCCGATCTTGATGGACTTGGCGGCCTCGGCAAGGCGGCTGACGAAGCGGTCGTAGATGGGGTCGAGGACGATGACGCGCGAACAGGCCGAGCACTTCTGGCCCTGGAAGCCGAAGGCAGAGTACAGCACGCCGGTGATGGCCTCATCCAGGTCGGCGTCGTCGTCGATGATGATGGCGTTCTTTCCGCCCATTTCAGCGATGACCTTCTTGCACTGCACCTGTCCGGGCTGGACCTTGGCGGCCCGTTCCTGAATGCGCAGGCCCACTTCCATGGAGCCGGTGAAGGCGATGACGGAGACGTCCGGGTGGTCCACCAGGGCGTCGCCCATGACAGAGCCGCGGCCCGGAAGGTAGTTGAACACGCCGTCCGGCAGTCCTGCTTCCTTGAAGATGCGGGCGATGCCGTAGCCCACCACCGAGGACAGGCCGGAGGGCTTGTACACCACGGCGTTGCCGCACACGATGGCTGCGGCGGCCATGCCGGCGCTGATGGCCAGGGGGAAGTTCCAGGGTCCGATGACGGCGGTGACGCCCTTGCCCTGGTAGAAGTACTGGTTCACTTCGCCGGGGGCGTTGCCCATGCGCTTGGGCGCGCCCAGGCGCACCATCTCGCGGCCATAGTACTCCAGGAAGTCGATGGCCTCAGCCACATCGGCGTGGGCCTGATCCCACTGCTTGCCGACCTCAAGCACCTGCATGGCTGAGAGCTCGTTGATCTCGCGGCGCATGATGTCCGCTGCCTTGAACAGCACCTTGGCGCGCTCAAGGGGCTCCACGTTGCGCCATTCCAGGAAGGCCTTCTTGGCTGCGGCCAGGGCGTCCTGGGTTTCCTTCACGCCGGCCTGGCAGATCTTGCCGATGATCTCGGACGGATTGGCCGGGTTGTAAGAGTCCAGCGTGTCGCCGGTTTTGACTTCCTTGCCGCCGATGACCAGAGGATAGGTCTTGCCGAAGTCCTTGCGGATCTTGGCCATGGCGTTGACCATGCCCGCGCGGGCGGCGGGGATGGTGAAGTCCACGCCGGGGTGGTTGGCGAACTGGGGCAAGCCGCCGGGGCCGGGCAATGGCGCGGCAGGCGCCTTCTTGGCTGCAACCTCGCGCTCGCGAGTCTTCTCCGGGTTCTCCAGCAGGCGCTCCAGCTCCGCGCCTTCAGCGAAGCTCTGGCGCAGGAAGCTCTCGTTGGCGGTGTTTTCCAGCAGGCGGCGCACAAGGTAGGCCATGCCAGGAATGAGGTCGCCGTAGGGGCAGTAAAGGCGCACGCGCTTGGCCACGTTGCGCAGGCCTTTGCGAACGGGCTCGGCCATGCCGTAGAGCACCTGGAATTCGTAGCGGTCGTCGGGCACGTTCAGCGCCTTGGCCGACTCGATGACGTTGGAGATGGAGCGGATGTTGTGCGAGGCGCAAGCGAAGTGGCAGATGTCGTGGTTCTCAAGAATCACGCGGGAGATGCGCTCGTACGCCATGTCGGTCTCGGCCTTGATGGTGTACACGGGCACGTCCCAGCCGTTCTGCTTGGCGATGACGGTCTCGGAATCCCAGTAGGCGCCCTTCACCAGACGGATGGAGATGGGCAGGTTCTCCTTGCGGGCCCAGGCGATCATCTCGGCCACGTCCAGGTCGGTGCACTTGAGATAGCACTGGAACACGATGCCCAGGTTGGGGCAGTCGCGGTGCTCCGGCGCGCTGCGCAGGCGCTTGTAAAGCTCGATGGTGATTTCCTTGTACTTCAGCTGCTCCATGTCGATGCACAGGAAGCCGCCCATTTCCTTCACCTTGCGGTAGATGGGCTCGATGCGGCGGTACATGCCCTCGACGGTGCCAGCCACGTCCACGGCCTTGGACTGGGAGTAGAAGGCGGAAGGCTTCACTGCCACGTTGATCTTGGGCGCGTGGCCCCAGTCGAGGTTGCCGCCGGTGTCCAGGCCTTCCCATTTCTTGTACTCGGACTGAATGCCGTCCAGGACTTCCATGTAGCCTTGCATGTACTCGTCGCATTCCTTCTCGTTCAGCGGGGCCTCGCCCAAGAGATCGATGACGAAGGCGAAGCCGTCCTTGCGCAACTGGCGGATGCCCTTCACGGCCTCGGAAGCCTTTTCGCCAATGATGAACTGCCTCGCCATGCCCTCGATATTGGAGCGGATGGCCTTGTTGAGCACCATGGCCACGAGCCCGCCGCCGAAGCTGGTCTTGCCAGCGCCCCATTTGAGCACGTCCGGGATGTTGGCGTCCTTGTCGCCGAAATATTCCTCAATGTGGCGGGAGAGGGACTCGCTGGTGGTGAGGTAGGGCAGAACGTCCACGAAGCGGAACATCTGGATTTTGAAATCCTCGTTCTTCATGGCCCAGTCCATGACCTTGCCGGTCCACCAGCCCTTGTTGAAGATGGAGGGAGCCTCTCCGGCGATGCTCTGGAAGAATTCCTTGCCCCTGGAGACGATCTTGAGGTCCAGGGAGGCGTTGTCGATGGCTGTCATTGGCTACTCCTTGAGCTGGTCTTTTGTGTTGGGCTGCCCGTTGGCCTTCGCAGACGCCTGGTCGTCGTCCGCGAGGGGCAGGGAGCGGGTTTCCTTGAGGGTGGTGAGGACAACCGTGGTGCGGGTGTCGCGCACGCCGGGAATGGCCCCGAACTGCTGGAGGATGTTTTGCAGATGCTCGGTGTCTCTTGCGCGCACCTTGAGCAGGTAGGAATCCTGCCCAGCGGTGTAGTGCGTTTCCAGCACGCCGGGCACCTGGGACAGGGCCTTGCCGATGTCTGTGGAGCCCACGCCCTCGTCTGCACGCACAAAGGTGAAGGCGGTGAGGGTGAAGCCCACGTCCTTGGGGCGCAGCACGGCCTCGAAGCCGCGGATGACGCCCTTGCGCTCCAGTTTGCGCATGCGCTCCAGAACCGCCGAGGGGGCCATGCCCACGGCGCGGGCGATGTCGGCGTTTGAAGTGCGGCCGCTGTCCTGAAGAATGGTCAGGATGGTCATGTCAATCTTGTCGATCATTCTGATACCCTTCCGTTTCGAGAATAAAATTCTGTTTTCGACGAAATGTCAAGGGGGTTGTGCGGCGATTGGGGGAAGTAGGCATCAATAATGCCGGGTTTGGACGGGACGGGGAGGGCGCTATCGCGTGGAAGATTGGCGGATCTGGAGGGCGTGG
>NZ_JAUYFU010000033.1 GCF_030689645.1 Humidesulfovibrio sp. | reverse complement strand
TTATCCGCACGGGGCGTTTGCCCACGGCCCCGGCGGCCAGGAAATACGAGGCGTTGCTCCAGTCGCCTTCCACGTGCAGGGCGCGCGGCGCATAGCTGCCGGGCTCGACCTGGAAGCGCAGCTTGCCCGGCTCCACGCTGGCCACGCCGCGATGGTCCACTGGGGCGAAGCCGTGCTCTCCCAGGGCTTCCACTACCGCAGGCGCGCCGAAGTCGGCCATGGCCTGAAGCGTCAGCGAGACGTAGGGCCAGCTTACGGCCTTACTGCCGGAAATGCCGATGGTCAGCGGGCTTCTCGCCAGGGGCGCGGCCAAGAGGACGCCGGAGAGATACTGGCTGCTCTCCTCCAGGCGCACGTCCACCTCGCCGCCGGGCAGGCCCGTGGCGTGGATGGTCACGGGCGGGAAGCCCTGCTTTGCCTCAAAGTCGAAGCGCGCGCCCTGGGACGCGAGCGCCCGCGCGGGCTCGCCCAGGGGGCGCTGGTGCATGCGGCCCTCGCCGTGGATGCGAAAAGCGCCTTGTCCTGCTGCGGCCACGCCAGCCAGCAGGCGGCAGGTGGTGCCGCTTTCGCCAACGTTCAGGTCGGCGGCTCCGCCGATTCCGCCCTGGGGGCCGTGGGCCATGCCGAACACGGCGTACTCGCCCGCCCCGGCGCGGACGAACCGCGCGCCCATGGCAGTCAAACAGGCCATGGTGCGCTCCGTGTCCTGGCTTTCCAGCACGCCCGTAAGGCGGCTTTCGCCCTTGGCCAGGGCAGCGCAGATGAGCGCCCTGTGCGACAGGGACTTGGAGGCCGGGGCCTGCACGTTTATGGCGCTCACTGTCTGCCTCCTGCGTCCAGGTGCGGACCGGACGGGTACGAGCCCAGGATGCGCAGGGTGTGGCACTTCTCGCGCAGGTCGGCCAGGAAGCTGTCGTACTCCATGCGCGAAAGGTCGCACTCAAGGTCGCTGAAGAACACGTACTTCCACTTCTCGCCGCGCAGCGGGCGGCTTTCCAGCTTGGTGATGTTGATGGCGCGGCCCGCGAAGGTGTTCAGCACCTCGGCCAGGGCGCCGGGCTTGTCCGGCACGGTGAAGATGAGCGAAGTCTTGTCGCGGTTGCCGCCCTCGCTCACACGCGGGCCGATGACGAGAAAGCGCGTCCAGTTGTCCGGCATGTCCTCGATGTGCGCGGCCAAAATGTTCAGACCGTAGAGGTCGGCCAGGCGGATGTGCCCCACCGTGGCCACGTCCTTGCCGCGCGCAGCCGCGATCTCAGCCGCTGCCGCCGTGCTGCTGGCGGGCACCAGGGTGCGGCCGGGCATGTTGTTTCTCAGCCATTGCGAGCACTGGTCAAGGGGCTGCGGGTGGGAGTGGATCTCCTTCACGTCCGCCGGGAAGTCGGCCTTGCCCATGAGGCAGTGGGTGATGCGGCAGAACAGCTCGGCCTGGATGTACACCGGGAACAGCATGAACAGGTCCACCACCTGGCCCACAGTGCCCTGGAGCGAATTTTCCAGCGGAATGACGCCGAGCTCGGCCTCGCCGTCGGCCACGGCGCGGAAGATCTCCTCGAAGTTGGCCTTGGGCGTCAGCTCGGCGCTTCTGCCCATGTACTCCAGCCCGGCGAAGTAGCTGAAGGTGCCCTCCGGCCCCAGGTAGACGACGCGCTCCGGGCGCTGCAAACGGCGGGAGCTGGACATGATCTCCCGGTAGATGGCGTGCAGGTGGCTCTCCGGCAGGGGGCCGGGGTTCCGCTTGGCCAGCCGGTCCATGACCTCTTTCTCGCGGAAGGGCTTGAACACCGTTTCCGCGGAACCTTTTTTGGTCCGGCCCACGCCGATGCTGATGCTGGCCCGGCGGTTCAGGAGGTCGACGATGCCGTCGTCCAGGCGGTCGATCTCCTCGCGCAGGGCTGTGAGGGCGGGCTTCGGCGCGCCGTCGCCCTTCCGGTCGCCGCTGTTCTGGTCATCGCTCATATGCCTAGCCTTCCTTGATGTCTTCGCAGATGCGCATGCCGAAATGGCGGCCTGCAACGTCGGTGCGGCACAGGATCTCGTCGCCGGGCTTCAGGCTCACCACGCTTATGGGCGTACCGTCCGCGCCCGTGACGCGGATGGTTTCCGCGTTCTGCAGGAACACCTGGCCGGAGACGTCACATCCGCCGGGCGCGGAGACCTTGGCCGTGATCTTGAGCATGGGCCGCACTTCGATCTTCACCCTGCCCACAGTGCTCAGGCTGGTCTTGCCGTCCGCGCTGACGATCAGCACCTCGCGCCCGGCGGAAAGCTCCTCCAGGTAGCAGGTCTTGTCGCCGGGCAGCACGGCGTAGGCGTGCACCGCGCCAGCGTTGACGCGAAAGGGGCGCGCGGCCACGTAGGGGTTTGATTCCGTCTCCGCGTGGACAAGGAATGTGAAGGCGCTGGAGTTGCCCACAAGCATTCCCTGGCCGCGCTTCAGCATGGAGATGGTGTCCACGCAGACCCGGTGGCCGAGGCCTGCGGGCTCGATGGCCGTGACCACGGCGCGCTGAAGGTCAATGCTGCCCTGGGAGAGCTTGAGTTCTGCCACGATGGCCTTGAGCTCGCCGGCTGCCTCGGGCAGGACCACGATGGCGTCGGCTCCGCGCTCCAGAATGCCTGCGGCCAGCACGGCGCGGTCCAGGCTCTCGCATTCCAGCGCCAGGCCGGACGTCTGAGCCAGGATGTTCTCGACAGGAATGATCTCCCAGCCCTTGACCAGGGAGACCATGCCGCCGTTCTTCTGCGCTGCCTTGAGCGCCTGGGTGGCGGCTTCCTCGTCGGCCTTGGACGAGAGCGGAAGCGTGGGCAGCTCGGCCTCGGTGAGCACGGTGACCCGTCCCAGGGCGCGCACGGCCTCGGCCTTGTCCGCCTCGGTGAGGATGGCGTCCACCCCGGACTCCAGAGCCAGCGTCACCAGCTTCTTCTGGAAGGGAATGGCCTTGAAGATGATGGTTTTCATGACCGCCCGCGCCTATTCCTTGCCTTCAAGCATGGCGAGCGCAACGTCCACGTCCACGTCATCGTGCACGACCTTGGAAAGGGCCTGGCAGAGCAGGGACGGGTTCTTGTGCTGGAACACGTTGCGGCCCACGGAAAGACCTGCGCCGCCAGCGGTGATGGAGTCGTGGACCATCTGCAGGAATGCGCGGGTGCTGTCGAGCTTGGGACCGCCGGCGATGACCACGGGAACGCAGCAGGAGTCGACCACATGGCCGAAGGTGTCCACGTCGCCGGTGTAGGGGACCTTGACCACGTCGGCGCCAAGCTCAACGCCCACGCGGGCGCAGTGGGCCACGATCTCCGGGTCGAACTCGCTGCGCACCTTGGGGCCGCGGGCATAGACCATGGCCAGGACCGGGATGCCCCAGCTCTGGGCGGTGCTCGTCACCTGGCCGAAGTCCGTGAGCATCTTGGCTTCGCTCTCGTCTCCCAGGTTCACGTGCACGCTCACCGCGTCTGCGCCGAGGCGGATGGCGTCTTCGACGTTGCCCACGAGGGTTTTGGCGTTGGGGAAGGGGGAAAGGGTGGTGCTGGCGGAGAGGTGGACGATTAAGCCGATGTCTTTGCCTTGGCTTCTGTGGCCGCAGCGCACAAGGCCCTTGTGCATGAGCACGGCGTTGGCCCCGCCTTCAACGATGGCTCCCACGGCCTCGCGCATGTCCACGATGCCTGCGATGGGGCCCACGGTGGTGCCGTGGTCCATGGGCACGATGATGGTGCGTTTGGTGTTGCGGTTGAAAATGCGCTCCAGCCTGATAGCTTTCCCGATGTGCATGGCCTTCTCCTTTCGTCTGGTTTGCGCCCCTGCGAAGGTCTGTGTGGCGATGGTCCGGCGGTAAAACTAAAAAAAGGGCCGCCGGCTTTCGCCCGCGGCCCTTTCGAAGAGGCTTTGGTTAACGTCCTGTCACCGTCAACACACCTCTCCCAGGCCGCAGGCGCGGCTAAACCAATAATACCAGTACTGGCTAAAAGAGGAAATGGTATTGCTGGCGGAAGAGGAGTTCATGGGGTGAGTGTCTACCCGCGAGCCCAGGGCATGTCAATATGTTTTTTGAGGTATTGCTAAGGTTCTCCGTTTCTCCATTTTTGTAGAGAATGCGTGAGAAACGCACACATATTTGTTCACCACCGTTGTCGCCCAGCCTCAGTATTCCTAAAAAGCTAAACTAATCCGGGTATTGCGAATATGGTCCAAGATTTGCTCAAGCCACGCCAGCACCATGAAAAACACCGCAGAAGCCATAACGATCCAGGAGATCATCGAGCGCGAGTGGATAGGCACGGTCTTTCACTCCCTTGTGTCCATCAAGCGCAAGGCCCTGCTCGGCATGGAGGCCTTGGCCCGGTGCACGGCCCCCGGCGAGGACATTCCCCCCCAGGAGCTGTTCCGCATGGCCCACGAGGCAGGCTGCCTGCTGGAGCTGGACCGCCTGTGCCGCAAGAAGGCGCTGGAGGCCTTCGCCCCAATCCATGCCAAGAACAGGGGCCTGATCCTGTCACTGAACGTGGACGGCCACGCCATCGACACCGAGGTGGCGCGCTCCAGCTACCTGCTGCACAAGGTCAAGGAATTCGGCATCAACCCCAACAATGTGCTCATCGAGATCGTTGAAACCCGCGCCCGCGACACCGCCGCCCTGGCCGAATTCGTGACCAACTGCCGCAAGAACGGCTTCCTCATCGCCCTGGACGACGTGGGCGTTGGGCACTCCAACCTGGACCGCATTCCGCTTCTCAGACCCGATGTGCTGAAGCTCGACCGCTCCTTGGTCTCCGGGGTGGACAAGCATCTGACGCGGCTTGAGGTCGTCAAGAGCTTCGTGCAGATGGCCTCGCGTCTGGGAGCCCTGGCCCTGGCCGAGGGCGTGGAGCGCCAGGAGGACATTCTACGCCTGCTTGAGGTGGGCGTGGACGTATTTCAGGGCTATTACTTCGGGCGGCCCTCCCGGCATATGCCCTCAGCGGAGATGATAGGCGAGCGCATTGAGCATCTGGCGCAGAAGTTCCGCGTGCACGCCACCGAGCGCTTCGCGGCCCAAAAAGCCTTGTATGCCCGGCACGACGCTCTGGTGTACGGGCTTTGCGAGGAACTTGGCAGGCTGGGCTCCACAGGCCTGGACCAGGCCCTCACGGGGTTCATCGACGGCTGGGACCAGATCGAGTGCCTGTACGTGCTGAGCGCCAAGGGCGTGCAGATTTCTGGCACCCTTTGCAACCCGGCCAAATTGCGCAAACGCAAGCGCTTCATCTTTGAACCCGCCCGCCTGGGCGCGGACCATTCGCTCAAGGAATACTACCTGCCCCTGCGCGCAGGCTTGCCGAAATTCACAACACAGCCTTACATATCGCTTGCTTCCGGCAACCGCTGCATCACCATCTCCGCCGCCTATAAAGACCGCGACAACCGCTCGCGCATTCTTTGCGCCGACATCGACTGCCCTGATTAGCCATTCGCCCCTGCTATTGCGCCGTTTGCCGAATCTGCTCACAAACTCCTTGCGCATCTGCAACTTCGTTGCTAG
>NZ_JAUYFU010000029.1 GCF_030689645.1 Humidesulfovibrio sp. | reverse complement strand
GCGCTAGCGTTACGCCGTGTTCTCTTGCAGCTTCCTCCACCAGTGACTGTTCATCGTGGGACCCGGTAATGAAACCAGCCAGCAAAGCCCAGCCTTGCCAAAACGCTGCGTCTTTCTTTGCCTCCAGCTCCCGCACGCGGGACTCGGCGGCTTCGGCGCGTGCAACTACAGCTTGTATTGCTGGCGGTATTTCTGTGTAGCTGGTCTTGGGCATTTCAAGGCCCAAGATTTTGTTCATGTCGCAAATGGCCGCAAGGATTCCAACTGGAGCTTCTTTGAGGCACAGCGTCAGCTCTTCCTCAAGCTCTCGGCACCGCTTTTCAGCTTTGCTGGTGCGAGTAAGCAAGGAACCGGCGATCTCCGCCCGTGGACGAAGCCGCACGTTCTCCTCCTCCAGCTCCCGCACGCGGGCCTCGGCGGATTCGGCGCGGGCTTCCACGTCATCATGGTCAACTCCGATGCGCTGTATGTGAGCCTTGAGGTCGCCAATATTTTTGTCCTGCGTCTTGATTACTGTAACTAACCCCTTGATATGTTCATCCGACTCTTGACGTTCATCTTGTACGTCATTCAACAGGATGCCCTCAATTCTCACACGCTCTGCGCGCTCTTCAGCGTAGAGTTTCCGCCAGTCTGCAACGGAACTCTCAAGCATGTCTGCGAAACGTCCATTCCCCGCCTCCGCCTCGGCCAAGCGGCGCGTGAGGTCGGAGATGTGGGCAACGGCGTCATGCAGCAGTCGGTGCGGCCATGGGATCAACGCATGGGGGTGCCCTGTGCAGGCGAAAAGCAGGCGGGCGCACATCACGCCGTCATCTCCCGGCAGCGGCGCGGGGGCGGGCTTCGCGCATCCCTCGCTTGTGTCCTCGCCTTCCAGTTCTGCGGGGGCGTGTCCCGCGTGGCTCTCCCTGTGTTCGCAGTTGGCTTGCTCGTAGGCGTCGAAGTCGGACGGAATAGCGCCCGGCGTGTAGCCGCAGTGAGGGCATCGGGCGGGCTGGACCTTTTTGTAGGCGTCAGCAATACGATTATTCATAAGATCTACCTTATATGCCTTGCGTGGCCGCATTTTAAGCATTGATAAAATGTTTCACCGCCTTCGGACAAAGCGAACATGTAGGAGTGTTCGCACCACAACTGCTTCCACCAATTACGGAAAATAGCAATCGCTGCGGAATACCAGCGGTTATCCACGCTTCACCTCCCCCGCGAACGCTTCGGGGAACGCGGCGCGGGTATCACTTTTAGCCCAGGCCGTGTCGGGGTCGTACCTGGGGGTGTGTTCGCAAACATTCCTGCACCCTGTTAGGGCGCGCCCATCTTCGTTCCCGTCCTCGTATCCGTCGAGGTAGGCTTCTTTCACCTGCTCCCGCGTCAGGCGCGGGGCCTGCACGGCGCGGATTAAAGTATCGACGTGGGCTTTGAATCGAGACGCCTCGGAACCCTCGCCCCAACCGCTCGAAAGGTACTCCACCGCCTGCCGCACCGCCACGTCAGGGGGAGTGGTGAGAAGGGAGAGAAGATCAACGGTTTTTCCGCATTCGTTGCACCGAGCCCGCAGGACCACATCGTTATTGCCATACTGGATTACCCAGCAGCCGCAGCAGTGTGGCACTGTTTCGTGGTTGAGCAGCGTTCCAATCTCATCAATCTCCGCCGCGTCAGGGGGCGGGGACATGGCCCTGACAGTGTTAGCAAGCGCACGTAGCGCCCACTCAGGTATCACGCACTCAGCGCCATTGTGGCAGGGCACAGCGCTGGACAGACTCAGTTCCGCCGTACGTAGGGCGTCGGCATCGTCAGCAGTCAGGGGGGCGTTACGCATGGGGGGCCTCCTCGCGGCTCTGCGCTTTGAGGCAGTACTCGATGATGCGGATGGCCACGGCGGCAACCTGGGCTGCCTCGCGGATGACGCCGTGCGGGCCTTGGATGTCATCATTCAGGATCGCAGCGGCAAGTTCATCACGCTCCTCGTCCAGAACATCCAAGGCGTGGTCCAGGCTATCGGCGAAGTGGGGCCATTTGAGCTTGGCGCGGTGCAG
>NZ_JAUYFU010000023.1 GCF_030689645.1 Humidesulfovibrio sp. | reverse complement strand
CTACGCCTGACTTCCCGGCCAAGAAAACATTTGAACGCCTGATCGCGGCACTTGAAGAACCCATCCAGACGGAATCTGGCGAGAAGATTTTCTTAACCCCTGTTGCCGGTGTGGTTACCCGCCTGCCTGATGATTCCAGTGACCAGATGATCATTCGTGTCGAAGAAGCGGTCAAAGATGCCCGCTCCGGTGCCGACAAAATGGTCATGGGAAACTGACAAAGGAGGATGACATGAAACGTTCATTCGTTTACAAACTTTTTGGATTCATCCTTCTGGCAGGGTTGATTATTAACCTTGCATCCGTTCGACCGGTTCAAGCACAAACAACTGGACAGGCGGATCTGACCCTGACTGATTTGGGGATGGTGATTCCTCATACCTTAACCGGCCCAACCTCTGAAGTCGAATTTACCTTTAACATGCCTGCGGATTGGAAGCCTGAGGGGACTGCCTCATTCGATCTCGACATCATGGCTTTCTTTTCAAGCCTGGTAGCCACTGAATCCAACCAGACCCTATCCGGGTTGGTGGGCGGCGATCTTAGTGTGTTTTTGAATGACACCATGGTGGGCATCAATACGCTACAAACCAGCGGCGAACAAACCTTGCGCTTCGAATTTGATGCCACCCTTATTGCGCCGGTCACTCGCGATGGCGTGAATATCCTGACCATTCGCTGGGATGGCTCCATCTCTTGTTTGATGAATCTACTCTCCAGTGTGACCATCTCGCCGACATCCAAACTCACCTTTGGATATGATGAGAGTCAGACATCATTAACGCTCAACGATTTTCCGGCGCCTTTTGTGATCAAGAATTCAGTGCAGCCAGTTCCTCTGAAGATAGCCTTGCCGGCTGACCCGAGTGTTGGTGAACTGCAGGCAGCGATGGTTTTGGCTGCGGGCATTGGCCAAATCTCAAACGGAGAGACCATTGCAGAAGTCATAACGCTTGCAGATTTTCGTCCTGCTGCTTCTACCCGTCAAAATGTAATTCTGGTAGCGAATACAGACTCTTT
>NZ_JAUYFU010000021.1 GCF_030689645.1 Humidesulfovibrio sp. | reverse complement strand
GCCCCTTTCACCGTGAACGCATGCAACTTGCCCACCGGGCGAAGCTGACATATCCATTTCCCAAGCGCCATAAATTCCTGCCGACGGCTCGCCATAACTATTCCTTTTCAATGCAATACAGAGTGTTGAAACACACAAGGTTCGTAAGCCGCCTTGCGTCAGGTTCTCACGGCGAGAGTCAAAATTTCGCGTCGCGGCGCTACTCGTCCCAGTCCTTCACCTGCAACTCGATCTTGGGGATGCCGTCGAAGCGGTCGATGCGCGGGGTGAAGGCGAAGCGCATGAGCTTGCCCTGCACGTCGCGGGTCAGGTCCGCAGCCTTGCGCCAGGCCTTGGCCGGAAGCACAGCCCCAGGCCGCACGCCCACCTGGTCGTCCGGCAGCTGCTCCGCCAGTTGCAGCTTCACGTGATCCTTGCCGAACACGCGGTAGTCCTTCACCAGCACCGGCGGCGAGACGAAGACCGGCTCCGGGTTGCCCATGCCGAAGGGCTGCAACATCTCAAGCTCCTTCAGAAGCGTGAAGGTGATGTCGCCGAAGGGCAGCTCGCGGTCCAGTTTGAGCGAAGCCTTGAGCGGCAGCGAGCCCAGCGCCGTCTCAACGGCCAGATGGAATCCCTCGCGAAGAGCCTCAAGGTTGGCCAGCGGCATGGAGAGCCCGGCTGCCTGCTTGTGCCCGCCGAACCCCAGAAACAAATGCTCCAGCCCGGTCAGGCCCTCGTGCAGATCGAATTCCGAGACGCTGCGGCCAGAGCCCTTGTAGTGCCCGCCGTTTTCGTCTTCCTCGCGGCAGAGCATGAGCACCGGCTTGTAATGCCGCTCCACAACGCGGGAGGCCACGATGCCGATGACGCCAGGGTGCCAGTGGTCTGCGGCCAGCACCAGTCCAAGGCGCTCCTTCTGCTCTTCAGCCTGAAGAAGGGCCTCCTCAAGAATGGACTGCTCCTCGCTGCGGCGCTTGGCGTTCAGGCCGTCGAGCTTCGACGCCAGGGGATTCGCCGTGTCCATGTCCGGCGCCAGCAGCATGGTCAGGGCCACCTGCGGGTCAGACATGCGCCCGGCTGCATTGATGCGCGGGGCCAGGCCGAAGCCTATCTGCCCGGCGCCCAGCTCGGCCAGGCGGTCATAGCCGCTGTAGACCTTGAGGGACGCAAGGCCGGGCCGTTTGGCCTCCTTAATGAGCAGCAACCCGTTCTTCACCAGGATGCGGTTGGGGCCGGTGAGGCTCACCACGTCGGCCACGGTGCCCAGGGCCACAAGGTCGAGAAACTGGCGCATGTCCACGGGCTCGCCCGGCAGCAGGCGGTTCAGCGCAGCCATGAGCATGAAGGCCACGCCCACGCCCGCCAGTTCGCACAGGCCGGTGCAGGCGTCGCCGCAATTGCCGCCGCACAAGCGCGGATTGCAGATGGCCGCGGCGGGCGGCAGTTCAGCCGGTGGCATGTGGTGATCGCTGACCACCACGGTCATGCCCAGCTCGTTGGCCCGAGCCACTTCGGCCACGGCGCTGATGCCGCAGTCCACGGTGAGCAGCAGGCGCACTCCGTCAGCCGCCAGGCGCTCAATGCCCGCCACGTTGAGTCCGTAGCCGTCGTCCACGCGGTTGGGCAGATAGTGGCGGATTTGTTGCGCGGCGACCTCCGGCCCCAGGCGCTTGGCGAAGAAATCCTTCACCAGGGCAGTGGAGGTGATGCCGTCCACGTCGTAGTCGCCCCAAACGCAGAAGCGCGCCCCGGCCATGAGCTCCCGCGCCAGCACGCGGGCGGCCTCAGTGAGGCCGGGAATGGCCTCCGGCTTGGGCAAATGACGCAGACCGGGCGAAAGGAAACGGTCCATGTCCTGGGGGGAGTTGAACCCGCGCCGCCACAGTACTTCGGCGATGACCTGGGTGATGCCCAAGTCTTCGGCGATCTGTCCGATGTTGGCTGGTACGGGCGCGACGGAAAGCAGCTTCCAGTTGCAGGGCATGCGGAAGCCTAGGCCTGAGCCATACGGCGCAACATGTCACGGGCGCTGCCGACGGGATCGACCGCGCGGGTGACGGGCCTGCCCACCACCAGGAAGTCCGAGCCTGCGGCCACTGCGGCCTCCGGGGTCATGACGCGGCGCTGATCGTCTGCCGAGGCCGACGGATCGGGCACGCGGATGCCCGGAGTGAGACACATGAAGTTTTGCCCGCAGGCGTTCTTGATGCGCGTCGCCTCTTGCCCGGAGCAAACCACGCCGTCCAGCCCGGCAGCGAGCGAAACCAGCGCCAGTTCCAGCGCCACCTCTGCAGCCGGCCTGCCTCGCAGGATGGGGTTGTCGACATCCTGCATGCTGGTGAGCACCGTGACGGCGAACAAAAGCGGCTTCTCGGTCAGGGCGCATTCGGCCCCATATTCCAGAAACGCCTCGTCGCGCGCGGCAACGGCCACCTTGGCCATGTCCAGCCCGCCCGCAGCGTGGATGTTCAGCATGTCCGCCCCGCACTTGACCGCGGAGCGCACTGCCCCGCGCACGGTGTTCGGGATGTCCAGAAACTTGAGGTCGAGAAAGACCTTGAAGCCAAGACGCTTGATGGCCCGGACAATCTCCGGACCCTCGGCCACAAAGAGCTCCAGCCCCACCTTCATCCACAAATCAGGCTGCCCTGGAGCGACCAAAGAAACAAGCTTCCCTGCCAGTCCCAGAGCTTCAGCCCCGGTCTGAAAATCAAGGGCAATGACGAGTTTCGGCTGCGTTGCCAACTGCGACATCAGGCGCTCTCCCACTGGGCCATGAGCCCTGGCAGAAGGCCCGGACGGCAGATGGCCCGGGCGCGGCCCGCGACAAACACGGCTCGCAGCTCGTCAGCCGCCTCCTCAAGGTCGTCGTTGACGATGTGGTAGTCGAAATGCACTGCCTCTTTCAGTTCGCCCAGAGCGTTGTGCATGCGCCGTGCGATGACCTCGTCAGAATCCGTGCCGCGCCCGCGCAAACGGCGCTCCAGCACCTCCTTCGAGGGCGGCAGAATGAAGACATACAGCGCCTGCGGAAACACCTGTTTCAACTGCAACGCGCCCTGCACGTCAATGTCGAAGAGCATGTCCTGCCCGCGGGAAAGCTTCTCCTCAACCGGAGCCTTTGGAGTGCCGTAAAAGTTGCCGTGCACCTCGGCCCATTCGGCAAAATCTCCGGCGTCGCGGCGGATGATGAACGTCTCGCGCGTCAGAAAATGGTAATGCACGCCATCTTCCTCACCCACGCGCGGGGCGCGGGTGGTGCAGGAGATGGAATAGGCGAAGCCTGGGAACTCGGCCCGCAGCCGGGCCACCAAGGTGCTCTTGCCCGCGCCGGAGGGGGCGGAAAGAACCATGCACAGCCCCTTGCGGCCGCCATGCAGATTGTCCAGGGGAGCGTCTGTCGGGCGCATTAATCCTCCTCGCGCTTGTTCGCGCTTTCCTCGGCCAGGAAGCGCTGGCCGATCGTCTCCGCCTGGATGGCCGAGAGGATGACGTGATTTGAATCCGTGACCACTATGGCGCGCGTCTTGCGGCCCTGGGTGGCGTCGATGAGCCTGCCCTCCTGGCGCGCGTCCTCACGCAGACGGCGCATGGGCGCGCTGGCCGGGTCGACGATGGCGATGATGCGGGCGGCGACCACGAAGTTGCCGAAGCCAAGGTTCACCAGCCGCTGGCGCGACAATGATTTGTGTGCGCTTTTTTCCATGCCCTACTCGATGTTCTGCACCTGTTCGCGGCATTTTTCCAGCTCAACCTTGAAGTCCACGGTAAGACGGCTCACCTCGACATCCTGGGCCTTGTTGCCGCAGGTGTTGATCTCGCGGAAGGCCTCCTGAATAAGGAAGTCCAGGCGCTTGCCTGCCTCGCCCTTTGCGGCAACGGCCTCGTCCAGGCGGTCCAGGTGCGCGGCCAGCCGGGTTATCTCCTCGGATACATCCAGCCGGTCGGCCAGCACGGCCACTTCCTGGGCCAGACGCTCCTCGGTGAAGGTCATGCCCGCCTGAGCCACCAGGGTGGTCAGGCGCTCAGCAGTGGCAGCCTGCTTGTCCTTCAGCACCACGGGCACGCGCTCGCCCACGGCTGCGGCCAGCACGCGCAAGCGGGCAAAACGCGTGGTCAGATCCTTGGCCAGCTCGCCGCCCTCAACCCGGCGCGAGTCGTTCCAGTCGGCCAGGGCCTTGAGGAACCCTTCCTCCAGGCTTTTGGCCAGGCGGGGGTCCGGCTCGGAGGAATCGTCGCGCCAGAGGTGCGAGGCCGACAAGAGCCGGTTCATATCCGGCGCAAAGTCCACGCCCTGCTCCTTGGCCAGGCTGCGAAGCTGGTCCAGCATGGCCCCAGCCTGAGCGGTGTTCAGGCTCACGCCCAGAAGCGCCGCGCTGCGGGTCTCCACGTTCAGGCTGATGTCCACCCGCCCGCGCGAGGCGCCCTTGCGCAGCAGCTTGTCGAAGCGCGCCTCCAGGCTGCGCAGCACGGAAGGCATGCGCCACTTCACGTCCAGAAAGCGGTTGTTAACGCTCCTGATCTCCCAAACGTGGCTGAAGTCCTCGGCGTTGGTCTCCACTCGTCCGAATCCGGTCATGCTCATGGGCATGGTTGCTCTCCTTGGTTGGGCAGGATGTCTCCAGCCTCAATTGTTGTTTTGTACAGGCTGCGCAGCGCAGTCAAGCGCCGCTTCATGTCTTCAGTGGCGTAGTCCGGGAAGGTCCAGGGCAAATCAACCCAGCCCTGGCGCTTGTTGTAGATGAGCGTCAGGTCCGCCCAGATGCCGCATCCCAGGTATACCCGGTGCGTAAAATTCTTGCCAGAGGCCAGCACAAGGCGCTCCAGCGTCAGGATGCCGGGATCAAGGTTCACCCGGCGCGAGCCGTCAAACCGGGCTTGGGCGCGTTCCAGCTCGTTGGTGGCGAGCTTCATGTCCTTAAGCCCGTCCAGAGGCGTCAGGCGCTCAAAGGCCAGCAGGCGGCGGAACAGCGGCGCGCCCAACTCGTCTTCATAATACCCTGTGTGGTCAAAGGCCAGCAGCCCGGATTTGTAGTCCACCGGACCAAAGAGCTTCACCAGCTCCTCGTGCAGCGGCACCCATCGTGATTCCCACCACGCGGCCTGGGCCAGCACCGAGAGGACCGCCTTGCCAGGGTGCGGCTCGCGCGGGGTGCTCACGCGATATCCCCCGCAAAAGCGCCGACAACCTTGTCGTCCGCAACGCCCTCGGGCCGCAGGGCCACCAGGCTGCCACGCCTTAGCTCCTGGCCCCGGACGAGGCAGGGCGTGTAAAACTCGCACACGCCCTGGCCGGACTCGGCGTTCTCGATGAGCACCGTAAGCTGCGGCAGGGCGCAAAGCTCCTTCTGAAAGGCGCGGGTTTTCGCCTCCGCCATGGCACGCAGCCGGGCCGCGCGGGCCGTGCGCTCAAGCTTGGGCAACGGATCGGGCAGACGCGCCGCCGCAGTGCCAGGCCGGGACGAAAAGGGAAACACATGGGCGTAGGAAAGCGGCAGCTCGCTACAGAATGCAAAAGTGTTCTCGAACTGCTCAGCCGTTTCGCCGGGAAACCCGGTGAGCAGATCTGCGCCCAGGCCCAGGCGCGGCCAGAATCTTTTGAGTTGGCTCAGAAACTCCAGAACCTGCTCTGGCCGATAATGTCCGCGGCCCATGCGCTTCAATACGCCTGCATCACCGCTTTGCAACGACAGATGCAGGTGCGGAGCGACGAGACGCGAACCACCCAGCACATCCAAAGCCTTGGCTCCAAGCTGACCCGGCTCTACGGAACTGAGGCGCAAACGCGCCCGGCCAGCCCATTGCGGGCCAAGCGCGGCCTCCACCCGCGATAGCAAGTCCCAGAAATCAAGAGGCTCAGACAGGTCGCGGCCATACTGCCGCAGATTCACGCCGGAGAGCACCAGTTCGCGGTAGCCCGCGTCCAGCAGTCGGCGCATCTCTTCAATGGCCTCGCCTGGCTCGCGGCTGACGCTGGCCCCGCGCGTTAGCGGCACGATGCAATAGGTGCAGCCATGCGAGCAGCCGTCCTGCACCTTGACCACGGCGCGAGCGCGGCGAAAAACGCCGACGGAAAACGGCGGAAACGCCGAGGCAGGCGCAGGCCCGGAAGACAGAACGGGGAAAGGCCCGGCGAGCAGTTCGGCCTTGCGCGCCTGAGGAACCACCTCATCCACCTCGGCCATGGCGCCAAGCTCCTTGGCCAGCACCTGGGCAGCGCACCCGGTGACCACGATGCGCGCGGAGGGATTCTGCTGGCGCAGACGACGGAGCAGAGCGCGAAGGGCTCTCACTGCGCGGCTGGTCACGGCGCAGGAGTTCACGAGCAGCAGGTCGGCCCCCTCCACCTCGGAAGATT
This sequence comes from Humidesulfovibrio sp., assembly GCF_030689645.1. Classification (GTDB taxonomy): domain Bacteria; phylum Desulfobacterota; class Desulfovibrionia; order Desulfovibrionales; family Desulfovibrionaceae; genus Humidesulfovibrio. The sequence goes on along the minus strand of NZ_JAUYFU010000021.1, from coordinate 11,459 downwards.
CGGCATACCCCTTTTCGCGCCAGGCCTCGGAAATAGACTCAGACTCGTACTGATTGATCTTGCAGCCAAGGGTGGCAACATAAAATGTCTTGGAATCCGTAAAATTCGGCATGATCTATGTGGTATTTTCCCTGGATTATTCGAAGCGCCTGAGCGAAAATGACGCAGATTCAATCAATAGGAGGCTCCATGCGCCTGCACCAGCCCCGCCAGTCAACCGTGACCGCCCTGGCCCTCACGATCCTGTGCCTCTGCCTGCTGACGGGCTGTTCGCCTGCGGTGCGCGGCAGCATGGCCCTGGCCAACAGCGACTACGAACTCGCCCTGGCCCACTACAACGAAGCCCTGGCCCAAGACCCGGACTCCCTATACCTGCGTCAACGCATCGGCCTGACGTACTTTGAGAAAACAGACTACGCCAACGCAGAGACCTGGTTCCTCGACATATTGAGCCGCAAGCCGGGCGAGCCCAACGCCCTCTTCTACCTGGGGCTGTCACGCATTGGCAAGGGCGAGGGCGAGGCGTCCCTGAAGGAACTCATGAGCTTCCGCTGGTCGGACAAATACTACCACCAGAAATTTGTGCGCGAGGAGGCCGAGCGCCTGCTGCGCCACCCGGAAATGCCCCCGGCCCAGGTCATCCGCAGTCTACAGGACGCGCTTGAGGAAGGCCGCAAGGAGCAACTCCAGCTGGAGCGCGACATGTTCCTCGGCCTCAGCCGCTAGAAACTCAAGCGATGACCGCGCCGGCCAGCACCACGCCGTCCGCGTCGTAGACAGCTGCAACCTGCCCCGGCGCGGGCCGCACCTGCGGCTCGTTGAACCGGACGCGAAGCGCCCCGCCGGAAAGTTCAATCCGCGCAGGCCTGGCGCTCTCGCGGTAGCGCGTCTGCACGAGCACGTCCTCCGGCCACAGGGCCGGGTCCACCAGGAGGTTCACCTCGCCCGCCTGAAACGACTCTACCAGCAGGGCCTCGCGCGGGGCCACGATCAAGACGTTTCGCTCAACGTCCTTGTCCAGCACGTACAACGGCTCCCGCCAGGAAAGACCAAGCCCCCGGCGCTGCCCGATGGTGCTGCGCCACAGTCCCTGGTGCGCTCCCACGCGGGTGCCGTCCGGCAGCTGCGCAGAGCCGGGGCCGGGCAGCTCCGGGCTGCGCGCTGCCAGAAAGGCGCGGTAGTCGTCATCCGGAACAAAGCAGATTTCCTGGCTTTCCTCAGGCAGAGGCGGAGTCAGACCACGGGCGTCGAGATAGGCGCGGGCGTCAGTCTTACGCGTTTGCGCCAGGGGAAAGCGCGCGCGCATGAGCCTCTCTCGCGGGACCAGGGACAAGAAATAACTCTGGTCCTTCACCGGGTCCGCGCCACGGGTGAGCGCCCAGCCGTAAACAGCATGCGTTCCGGCCCCGGCAAAATGCCCGGTGCCCAACGCTTCCGCTCCCAACGCCAGGGCGCTGTCCAACAGCAGGCCGAACTTCATGGCCGCATTGCAGCGGGCGCAGGGATTGGGTGTGCGTCCCGCCAGATACTCCGCGGCGAAAGGCCCGGCCACCAGCGCCTCGAAATCCGCACGCAAATCCAGCAGATGCAGCGCGACGCCAAGGCGTGAGCAGGTCTCGGCCAGCCCCTGGGCCGCGTGCAGATCGTGCTCTGGCAGGAACTGCCCGTGTAGAGCCAAAAGCTCACGCCCCTCGTCGCGCAGGCGCAGCAAGGAGGCCAGGCTGTCGCCGCCGCCGCTCACGGCAACGGCAAGAATCAAGGCTTTGGTCCCCAGTCGCCCGTTTCGGCGGCGCGCACATGTTTCATGAAGGCGTAGAACGAGCCGTGCACGGCGTTGATGAACCCGGCGCGGCCATCCAGAATGCCCAGCTTCAGCAGATAGAGTTTGAAAAACCTCGCCAGCCCATGGACCAGTCCCTTGAGCGCCCCGCCGGGCTTGCCCTTGGCCTTGGCGGCGTCTGCGCCCTGCTGTGCGTAAGAGTTGATCTTGTCCAGGTGCTCGCGAAAATTGCGGTAGGGATAGTGGATAATGTCGCCCGTGAGCTTGCGCGTGGGCCCAAGCGGATGAAAACTGTAGTGTGCGCCGCTCACATGCACTTCCATGGCGTCCGGGCGAAACACCCGGAACAGGTAGTCCGGGTACCAGCCGCTGTGCTTCAAAAAGCGGTCGAAATAAAATGACGAGCGCGGAGTGAGAAAGCCCGCAGCATCGCCGGGCTCAGCCAGCGCCGCGCGGATGCTGGCGTTGAGTTCATCCGACAGGTACTCGTCCTGATCCAGGCTCACCACCCAGTCCACCTTCGGCTCCATGGCCCGGATGTAGTCCAGGGCGTAACGGAACTGCGGGCCAGGGCCTTCCCAGCGGCGCGAAAGCACAAGGGCTCCTGCGGCCTCTGCCAAGGCCACCGTGGAGTCGGTGCTGAGCGAGTCCACCACGATGAGCTGGTCGCAAAAGTCCAGAGAGGCCAGGCAGCGTTCAAGCAGGCGCTCGCCGTTGTAGGTCAGAATAAGGCCGACGATGTGGGGAGCCATGCGTCCTCGCGGTTATGCGTGCAGAAATGCGTTCACAGGTGCGCGTCTTGTACGACGGGCTCCCCCACCGGTCAAGGACGCCCGCGTTTGTGCTTTTCGACGGCACAGGCTATGAACGGGCCATGCAGCACGACACCACACTTTTCGACGATGACCCGGAACTGGACGCCGCCGAGGCGCTTATTGCGGACGCACCCGAGACAGCCGGAATCCCTGCCGGGCCTTTGGAGCGCCGCGCCAAATCGACTGACACAGACCTGCGCCTGGACCAGTTCTGGGCGCGCGAGCTGGCCGACAGCGTCTCCCGCGAGCGCATCAAGGAATGGATACAGGCAGGCCTAGCCCTGGTGGACGGCAAGGCCGTCAAGAAGCCGGGCCAGCGGCTGGAAGGCTTCGAGCGCCTGACCCTCGACGCGCCGGACCTCACCGGCACAGACGCCCCCAAGGCGGAGGACGGCGCCCTGCGCATCCTGTACCGCGATGAATTCCTGGCGGTCGTCGACAAGCCCGCCGGGCTCACCACCCACCCGGCACCCAGCCAGCCAGCCGGCACCCTGGTGAACCGCCTGCTGCACCACCTGCCAGAGCTGGCCCCGGAGATCTCCGGCATGGAGGGCGAGCGACCGGGCATCGTGCACCGTTTAGACAAGGACACGTCGGGGCTCATCCTGGTGGCCTTGACCGAGGCCATGCGTCTGGAGCTTTCCCAGGCCTTTGCCGACCGCCGAGTGAAAAAGACCTATCTTGCGCTCGTCCATGGCCGCCCCAAGGGCGACGACACGGGCAGACTGGGCGAGGACGCGGGCTTCATTGATTTGCCCCTGGGCCGCCACCCCACCATCCGCACCAAAATGGCCGTCTTGCAGAAGGGCGGCCGCGACGCCCGGACAAGCTGGCGCAGGCTGTGGACCGACCGCCTGGGCCGCGCAAGCCTGCTGGCGGTGGACCTGCACACGGGCCGCACGCACCAGATCCGCGTGCATCTGGCGCACATCGGCAACCCGCTGGTGGGCGACCCGGTATACGGTCCATCGCACCACGCCCGGTGGCTGACGCAGAAAGGCCCCCTGCCCGGCCTCGCGCCCAGGCAGATGCTCCACGCCTTCCGGCTGGTGCTTGAGCACCCGGACAGCGGCGAGGAACTGCGCTTCCGTCAGGACCCGCCCGAAGATTTCCAGACCTTGCTGCGCGCACTGGCCTGCGACTGCCAGCGCGTGGTCATCACCGGCATGCCCGGTTGCGGCAAGTCCGCATTATTGCGCGCCATCGCAGACTCCCCAGAGGCCCCGCCGGTGTTCAGCGCCGACGCCTGCGTGGCCGCGCTCTATGAACCCGGCGGGGACGGAGCAGCGATTCTGGCACGCAGCCTTGGCCGCGGCATCCTCACTGAGGAGGGAGCCGTGGACCGCCAGCGCCTGCTGGCGCACCTGCTGGAAAATCCGGCCCAGCGGCGCGAGGTGGAGGATCTCATCCATCCCCTGGTGCGCCACGCCCTGACTGAATTCTGGGCCGAGCACAGCGCGGCGTCCCTGGCCGTGGCCGAAATCCCGTTGTTCTTCGAAGCGGGCTGGCTTGGCGCCAAGGCCGCCGCCAAACCCGGCGGCAAGAACCGCCGCATGGCCGATGTGGTTGTGGGCGTGCGCTGCCCGGATGCTTTGCGGCAAGGCGCGCTGCGCGAAAGCCGCAACATGACGCCGGAAGTGCTGGCGGCCTTCGAGTCCTGGCAGTGGCCGGAGGAACGCAAGCTGGCGGCCAGCGACATGCTGGTGGACAACGCCGGAGACCTGGACGCCCTGAAGCGTGAGGCCGCGAACCTGCTGGAGCGTCTCGCCGCCCTTCGCGCCGTGCGGGCCGAGACCCTTTCCGCCCGGCTGGCGGATCTGCTTGACGATGCGGCGGAAAAAGGCGCCAGCGTCGATGGCGTCGATGCGGCCTGGGAGTCCGGAGATTCCGACGAATGATCCCCCTGCGCGACGACATCCCGCGCGTGCACACGCCCGTGGCCGTGATCCTGGTGATCCTGGCCAACCTGGGCATGCACTTCTTCGTCAGCGGGCAGTCGCCGTATGTGCAGGAGGTCGTCTACAAACTGCTGGGCGTCGTGCCGGCGCGCTACGCCTTTCCCGACTGGGCGGCCTTCGCGGGCTTCCCAGCCATGGGGGTGCTGCCGTTCTTCTCGTACATGTTCCTGCACTCCGGCTGGGTGCATCTCATCATGAACATGTGGATGCTTTGGATTTTCGCAGACAACATTGAGGACGTCATGGGGCCTTTCCGCTTCATGGCGTTCTACCTGCTCTGCGGGCTTTCCGCCCTGGCCCTGCACATGGTCTTCAACTTGGCCGAGAGCGCGCCCATCATCGGGGCCTCCGGCGCGGTGGCCGGGGTCATGGGCGCCTATGTGACGCTTTACCCTCGCGGAAAGGTGCTCACCTTCATCCCCATCATCATCATTCCCTACATCGTGCCGCTGCCCGCTTGGCTATTCCTGGGCTTCTGGTTCCTGTCACAGGTGCTGTCCGGGGTCTTCGAGCACCTGACCGCCCAGGTGGCGGGCATAGCCTGGTGGGCGCATGTCGGCGGCTTTTTGGCAGGAATGTTGCTCGTGCGCCTGTTCATGCGGCCTGAACGCTGCTACTATTGCGAGTACAAGGGCCTTCGCAAAGACTTCCTGTTCAGCGAATAGCCGGGGCGACCGCCCTAACTCTTCCGTTGCAAACCTGTGGAAAACTCACTTGACAGGTCGCAACTACACACTATTTTTCACCGTGGAGCGAGATCGCGGCAGCAGCCGCCAAGGAGTTGAGCCTCAATGAGCGTTGAATTTAAAGACTACTACAAAATTCTGGGCGTGACTCGTTCGGCCTCCCAGGACGATATATCCAAGGCCTTCAAAAAATTGGCCCGCAAGCACCACCCGGACCTGAACCCCGGAGACGCCAGCGCCGAGGCCAAGTTCAAGGAGGCAGGCGAGGCCTATGAAGTCCTGAAGGACCCGGAAAAGCGCAAACTCTACGACCAGTTGGGACCGAACTGGCAGCAGGGCCAGAATTTCCAGCCGCCTCCGGGCTTTGAGGGCATGCGTTTCCGTCAGGCTGGCGGGCAGGGCGGCTTCGCCGGGGACGGCTTCAGCGACTTCTTCGAGACCCTGTTCGGCGGGGCTGGCGGGGCGCGTGGGGGCGCGGGATTCAGCGGCGGCTTCGGCGGCGGCTTCCAGCAGCGCCCGCGCAGAGGTCAGGACGCCGAGGTCACGTACGAAATCGGCCTGGAGCAGGCCTACGCGGGCGGGCCGCAGTCGGTGAACATCCAGGAGCACGTGCCCGGCGCCGACGGCTACCCGGTGATGCAGACGCGCACCCTCAAGGTGAACATCCCTCCCGGCATCAAGGACGGCCAGAAAATTCGCCTGGCGGGCCAGGGCAGCCCCGGAGGCGCAGGCGGCGAGGCGGGAGACCTTTACCTGCGCATCAAGCTGCGGCCCCACCCGGACTTCAAGGTCAAGGACGACAACGTCGTCTACGACCTGCCGCTGGCTCCCTGGGAGGCTGCCCTTGGCGCCACCGTTCGCGTGCCGACCCTTGACGGCGCTGTGGAGATGAAGATTCCCCCCGGCGTAAGCTCTGGAGCCAAGCTGCGCGTGCGTGGCAAGGGCCTGGGCACGGCGGGCAAGCGCGGCGATCAGATGGTGCGCATCATGATCCACACGCCCAAGCCCCTCTCCGACGAGGAGAGACGCCTGTGGGAAGAGCTGGCCAAGACATCGGCCTTCCTGCCACGCGCCTGAGCATCAGCCTGACTGAGGCTTGATTTCCAAGGAGACACGCCATGACGCAGCTGAAGATCAACGACCCGCAAAGCCTGCCCAGCCGCTCGGAGTTCATAGCCTGGGGGCGGTTTGTGGAAATGTCACGCGTAGAGCCCGCCACCGTGGCCGAATTGCTTGAAATGGGCTGGCTCGACCCCGTGCGCACTGGCGCGGATGAATATCTGTTCCGCTCGCACGATGTGTACCGCATTCAAAAGCTCATGCGCCTGTGCCGCGACCTGGAGATATCCTTTGCCGCGGGCAGCATCATTGTGGACCTGCTCGACCGCGTGGAGCGCCTGGAGCAGGAGCTTTCAGAACTCAAGCGACTGCTCTAAACCACGGCCTTCAAGGTCGTGCCCCTGGGAGGACATGAAATGGATCCCAACAAGCTGACCCAAAAATCACAGGCCGCGCTGTCGGAAGCGCAGAACCTCGCCATCTCTCGCGGGCACCAGCAGGTGGACACCCCGCACCTGCTTTACGCCCTGGTCACCCAGGACGGCGGCTTGGTTCCGCAGATTTTGGGCAAGTGCGGCCTGGACGCAAAAACCTACGCCCATGCAGTGGAAGCGGAACTGAACCGCCTGCCCAGTGTATCCGGCCCAGGCACGCAGCCCGGACAGGTGCACATCACCCAGGCCGCCAGCGCCGTGCTTGTGCGCGCCGATGAAACCGCCCGGCGCATGCAGGACGAGTTCGTGAGCGTGGAGCACATCTTCCTGGCCATGCTGGACGAGCCGCCCTCCTCCGGCCCCGGCAAGGTGAACCGCCAGTTCGGCCTCACGCGCGACAAGTTCCTGCAGGCCCTCACCGAGGTGCGCGGCAACCAGCGCGTCACCTCGGACAACCCCGAGGACACTTACGACTCCCTCAAGAAATATGGCCGCGACCTGGTGGACGAGGCCAAGAGCGGCAAGCTCGATCCGGTCATCGGCCGCGATCAGGAGATTCGCCGCGTCATCCGCATTCTCTCGCGCCGCACCAAGAACAATCCGGTGCTCATCGGCGAGGCGGGCGTCGGCAAAACCGCCATCGCAGAGGGGCTCGCCCAGCGCATCGTCAAGCAGGACGTGCCCGAGGGCCTGAAGGACAAGACCATTTTCGCCCTCGACATGGGTGCGCTCATCGCTGGCGCCAAGTACCGCGGCGAGTTCGAGGAGCGGCTTAAGGCCGTGCTCAAGGACGTGCAGAAGAGCGAAGGCCGCATCATTCTGTTCATCGACGAGATGCACACCATCGTGGGCGCGGGCAAGGCCGAGGGCGCCATGGACGCGGGCAACATGCTCAAGCCCATGCTGGCGCGCGGCGAACTGCATTGCATCGGCGCCACCACCACCGATGAGTACCGCAAGTACATCGAGAAGGACCCGGCCCTGGAGCGGCGTTTCCAGCCGGTCTTGGTGGATGAACCGAGCGTGGAGGACACCATCTCCATCCTGCGCGGCCTGAAGGAACGCTTCGAGGTGCACCACGGCGTGCGCATCAGCGACTCGGCCATCGTGGAGGCGGCGATGCTCTCCAGCCGCTACATCAGCGACCGCCAATTGCCGGACAAGGCCATCGACCTCATCGACGAGGCTGCAGCCATGATCCGCACGGACATCGACAGCCTGCCCACGGAGCTGGACGAGACCAACCGCCGCGTGCTCCAGTTGGAGATCGAGCGCGAGGCGCTCAGGCGCGAAACCGACTCGGCCAGCCGCGACCGCCTGGGCAAGCTGGTGGAGGAGCTGGACGAACTCAAGATCAAGCAGGCCGAATTCATGGCCCAGTGGGAGCGCGAAAAGAGCGCCATCGAGGTGGTTCGCAACATCAAGGCCGCCATCGAGCAGACCAAACTTGAAATCGAAGAGGCCGAGCGCGCCCTGGACTACAACCGCGCTGCCGAGCTGCGCTACTCCAAGCTGCACAGCCTGGAGAAGCAGCTGGCCGAAAGCGGCGAAGCCGTTGAGGGCGAGGCTCCGCGTATGCTGAAAGAAGAGGTCGGCCCGGACGACATAGCCAGCATCATTTCGCGCTGGACGGGCATCCCGGTGACGCGCCTGCTTGAAGGCGAGCGCGAGAAGCTGCTGCGCCTGCCCGAGCTGCTGCACGAGCGCGTCATCGGCCAGGACGAGGCCGTGCAGGCCGTGGCCGACGCTGTTTTACGCGCTCGGGCCGGACTCAAGGACCCGCGCAGGCCCATCGGCTCGTTCCTCTTCCTCGGCCCCACGGGCGTGGGCAAGACCGAGCTGTGCAAGACCCTCGCGAGAGCGCTCTTCGACACCGAGGAGAACATGATCCGGCTGGACATGAGCGAGTACATGGAGAAGCACTCCGTGGCGCGGCTCATCGGCGCGCCTCCGGGCTACGTGGGCTATGACGAAGGCGGCCAACTCACCGAGGCCGTGCGCCGCAAGCCCTACGCCGTGGTGCTCTTCGACGAGGTTGAGAAGGCCCACCCGGACGTGTTCAACGCCCTGTTGCAGATTCTGGACGACGGGCGGCTGACGGACAGCCATGGCCGCACCGTGGACTTCAAGAACACCATCCTCATCATGACCTCGAACATCGGCTCGCAGTACATGCTGGCGGGCATCCAGCCGGACGGCACCTTCGGACCCGGCGTGGAGCAGCAGGTCATGGAAGCCCTGCGCGGACACTTCCGGCCCGAGTTCCTGAACCGGGTGGACGAGACCGTGCTCTTCAAGCCCTTGCAGCAGCAGCAGCTCATGGCCATCATCGAACTGTTGGCGGGTTCCTTGCGTGAGCGTTTGGCCGACCGCAAGATGGGCCTCGTCATCACCGCTGCGGCCAAGACCTTCATGGCCCAGGCGGCCTACGACCCCATCTACGGCGCGCGGCCCCTGCGCCGCTACCTGCAAACGCACCTGGAGACCCCGCTGGCGCGTGAGATCATCTCCGGTCGCCTGCCCGATGGCGCGCAGGTGGTGGTGGATGTGCAGAATGGCCGCATCGTGTTCGGCAGCCAGGACGAGGACGGCGAGGTGGTGTTTGACGCCGAGGTGACGCCCTAGCAGAGTGCGGCGGGAGACCCATGACCAGACTCACCAGGGACTGGATATCCCACATTCAACATGGGGAAAAGCGTGGTCCTAGCCAGTTCGAAGCTGGCAAGGCATGGCGCTGTCTGCTGGCATGCGTCATCATCGCGACGCAAAGTGTCGGCTGCACGTCCATGCATGAGGCGCGACCGAATGTTTTGATTGCCTCCTCACGCTTTTTCAGCAGCAATGCTATTATCTCCGACGATTGCGTATTCGTTGCGGTGGATGAAAGCCCACCGCAAGCGCAGGCCATGGTGCGTCTTCCCGAAGGCCCGCACACGCTCCGCACTTCTGTCAGCTGGTCCAATGGCTACACGGAGATAATGGATCTGAACCTCTTGGTCATCGAAAACGAACGCTATGTCATATATGCTGTTGAGCGCTCGGCAAAGCAGAAGCCAACAGACATTCAGATTCGTCCAAAGACCACACGCGAAAAGCTTTGGAACGAATCAACGGAGGCCTTCTTCTGGGGCTTCGGGCCGTTCTGGTTCCCATTCACCCTCGCAAGAGGAGCAGCCGATGCCGCGCAGAATCAACAAGTTTCGGACCGCCCGTTCGACGGTTGCTGCTTCATATGGGCTGCCGAGGCAAATTCAGGGAGAATTGTCGCTGGCTCCCCCCCACCCTCAAAGTAATGTCGCCCTCGGCCACGAGGTCCTGCCCAAAACATTCGCGCACCCCTGCCCACCGGCGGTTGCACCCTAAACGCCACCGCACCTTCCTGTTTCCACTAGTCAGCGGCGCAACGCTCACGTACTGATGACACGCCAAGGGATTCTATTGTCGAAAGCGTTTTGTCCGGGTAAGTATCGTGCAGTTTTTTAGATCGTCCCCGTGCATACCAGACGCAAAGGACCATCCGCATGCGACCTGATCGGCAAAAACTCATCCGCGCACTGCTCGACGAATACATCACGCTCTACGCTGGCCGCGACGACAGACTCACCGAAAAATTCAGCCATACCTTCAGCGGCTTCACCGGCGGTGGAGACTTTCTGGTCAAGGACAGGGAGGCCTGGGTCGCCATCACCCGGCAGGACTTCTCGCAGGTGCCGAACCCCCTACGCATCGAGATGCTGGACGTGTCCCTGCAGGACCTCAGCAGGGACGTGGTCTCCGCCACGGCCTTCTTCCATATCCACCTGCCCATCAACGACCATATTCTCGCGCAGGAGACGGCGCGCCTGCTGCTTATCTTCCGTCAGGAGGAACAGGGCTGGAAGATCGTGAACAGCACCATCTCAATCCCCTACCATCTGGTGGAGGACGGCGAGGTCTACCCGCTCAAGAACCTGAGCGAGAAGAACCGGGAGCTTGAGGAGCTTGTGGCGGAGCGAACCCAAGCCCTGAAGGAGGCCAACGCCAAGCTGGAATTATTGAGCAACACGGATGGCCTAACGGGCATAGCCAACCGCCGCAGCTTCGACCAGTCCCTCGCAACGGAGTGGAAACGAGCGCTGCGATCCGGCTTACCACTTTGCTTGATTTTGCTCGATGTGGACCACTTCAAGCACTATAACGACCAGTACGGCCACCTTGCGGGCGATGACTGCCTGCGGGCCATTGCCCGCGCTCTGGCCATGGGGGGCCAGCGTACAAGCGACATGGCCGGACGATTCGGGGGCGAGGAGTTCGTGATGCTGCTGCCAATCACCAGCCAATGCGGCGCGCTGGAAATTGCCCGGCGCATCCGGAACGAGGTCATGGCCCTGGCTATTCCGCATGAGGAAACCGGCGCAGGTGTCGTCACGGTGAGCCTGGGCGTGGCCTGTCTTACTCCCACGCGGCAGAACAGCCCGGATCTGCTGCTCCGAGAGGCTGACGCCGCCCTCTACCGCGCCAAGCAGTCGGGCCGAAACTGCGTGCGCACGAACTTTGACGAGACGCCGGAAGTGTTACGGGACTGGGACTAGCCAGAATAGTATCGCGCTGCTTCAGGCTGTTGCCGCCCTGCCGAACCCCTAAAGCCTTACCCGCCCGAGCCCCCGCGCGGAGGAACCCTTGCCCCACCTCACCCCCGACACCCTGGCCAACTACGCCGATGTCCTCGTGTGGGCCTTGCGCACCTC
>NZ_JAUYFU010000019.1 GCF_030689645.1 Humidesulfovibrio sp. | reverse complement strand
GGCGTGGAGGTTCGTTTCCAGAAGGACGAAGCCTTGCCACCGGTCCCCCTGGACGCGGAGCGGATGACCCAGGCGCTGCTGAACCTGTTCCTCAACGCCATCCAGGCGACGGAGCGAAACGGTGTGCTGGAGGTATCCGCGCGCCGCGAGGGCAGCCCTGGCCGACTGTCCGTGCGCATCGCCGACACGGGCAAGGGCATGCCCCCGGATGTCATCGCCAACATCTTCAACCCCTATTTCACCACAAGGCCGTCCGGCACAGGGCTGGGCCTTGCCATCGTGCACCGGGTGGTGGAGGGGCATGGCGGGGAGATCAAGGTGGAAAGCCAGCCCGGCACCGGGACCACGTTCACCATCCTGCTGCCCCTGGAAGGGCAGGCTGCATAGGAGATCGAAAGGTGAAGCCCTCCAAGACGAAACTGCTCGTTGTCGATGATGACTCCGGCCACAGGAACATGCTGCTCACGCTCCTGGCCGACTGGGGCTACCGCGTTGAAGGCACGGAGGACGGCGACTCCGCAGTGGCCCTGTGCCATCAGCGTCCCTACGACCTGATCCTGATGGACGTGCGCATGGCCGGGCTTTCCGGCATCGAGGCGCTCAAGGAGATCAAGGCCTACAACCCGGCCATCCCTATCCTGATCATGACGGCCTACTCCAACGTGGAGTCGGCGGTGGAGGCCATCAAGGCCGGAGCCTACGACTACCTCACCAAGCCCCTTGATTTCGACGACCTCAAGCTGACGCTGGAGCGCGCCCTGGACCATACGTCCCTGCGCGACGAGAACAAGGCCTTGCGCGTGACCCTGGCCGCCTCCTTTGATCCGGGCGGCATCATCGGCTCAAGCCCCCCCATGCGCCAGCTCCTGGACATGCTGTCCACCATCGCCCCCTCCGAGGCCACCGTGCTCATCACCGGCGAGTCCGGGACGGGGAAAGAACTCATCGCCAAGGCCCTCCACGCCAACAGCTCCCGCAAGAATGGCCCCTACGTGGCCGTCAACTGCGCAGCCTTGACCGAGACCCTGCTGGAGTCGGAACTCTTCGGGCATGAGAAGGGGGCCTTCACCGGGGCCGAGAGGCGGCGCGATGGCCGGTTCCAGATGGCGGACAAGGGAACGATCTTTCTCGACGAGATCGGTGAAATCTCCATGACCATGCAGGTCAAACTCTTGCGGGCCATACAGGAACGGGAAGTCCAGCGGGTGGGCGGGGACCACGCCATCAAGGTGGACGTGCGCATCCTGGCCGCCACGAACCGCGACCTCATGCACGAGGTGGAGCTGGGGCGCTTCCGGCAAGACCTCTATTACCGGCTGAATGTGGTCACGCTGTCCTTGCCGCCGCTCCGTGACCGTGTTGAGGACATCCCGCTTCTCGCCACGCATTTCCTGAAGAAGTTCGCGTCCAAGAACGGCAAGCAGGTCAAAGGATTCACCCCCGAGGCCATGGACCGGCTGCTCAAATATCCCTGGCCGGGAAACGTGCGGGAGTTGGAGAACGGCGTGGAGCGGGCCGTGGTGCTGCTCGCGGGCGAGTACATCCGCGAGCAGGACTTGCCCTCAGCCATCGCTCTGAGCGGCGCGGGTGCCTCGCCAGCCGGGGTGAACATCCAGGATATGACCCTTGACGAGATCGAACGGGTGGCAATCCTGGATGCGCTTGAGGGCGCTGGCGGGAACAAGAGCGAAACGGCCCGGAAGCTGGGCATCACGCGGAAGACGCTCCACGCCAAGCTCCAGCGGTACGGAGTGCAGTAGCTTTATGAGGACCCCAAAGAGCGAGTCCCTTTGCCTGGCTTGTCATCTCTTGTCAGAGCCCTTTGACCGCCGGGCTTGCGAGATTGTAGCTAATTGGGCTTGGGCATGTTTTTGCACAAGCTGAACCTCCCATATAACGATTAGCCTCTGTTGCCTGACGATTTGCTGGCTGTTCGTGTAGATCAGTGCTTGCCCCCCAGCCCATCCTACTGCGCCGCTTTACTTCTCGCCACGACCGCAGGATGGGTTAGACGGCGTTCGGTGGTGAGCCGCAATATTCCTCCTGCTATTCTGGGCGTTGTGCCCTATTGTGAATTACTTGTTTCTATTTGACGTATTTGATTTTCCGTGGCTATACCCCCCGTGCGGAACAGAATCAGGACCGACAGATCGGGGGCACATATCGTGGGTATCATTGGCGACGTGGCAGGCATCGACATCGGCTCACGCAGCATTGAGCTGGTGGTCATGCGTGGGGCAGAGGTCGTGCATACAGCCAAGGCCGCCACCACCTTCGACCCCGTGGGCCAGTGCCGGGCGCTGCTCAAAGACGTCTTTGCCACACGTGTCGTGGCCACGGGCTATGGCCGCAAGCTCTTCACCGAGGCCTTTGACGGCGACGCCCGCCTGGGCCGCGTGTCCGACATCACCGAGATACAGGCCTACGCTCTGGGTGTAACTCGGCTCTTCCCTCAGGCACGCACCATCCTCGACATCGGCGGTCAGGACTCCAAGGTCATCAGCCTGGGGCCGAACGGCCGCGTCCTGCGCTTCGAAATGAACGACCGCTGCGCCGCCGGAACCGGCAAGTTCCTGGAGATCATGGCCCTGTCGCTCCAGGTGCCGCTCACGGACTTCGGGGCCTTTGCCCAGTCCGGCGACACGCGCATCCCCATCAACAGCATGTGCACGGTCTTCGCCGAGAGCGAGGCCACCAGCCTCATGGCGCGCGGGGAAAAGGCGCAGAACATCGCGCTGGGCATCCACCTGGCCATCATGCAACGCATCCATTCGATGTTGCGGCGGGCGGGCCAGGACGGCCCCCTCGTCTTCGCCGGGGGCGTTGCGCGCAACCCCTGCGCGGTGGAGTTGTTGCGCGAAATCACCGGAACCCAGTGCCTGGTGCCCCAAGACCCGGACCTGGCCGGGGCCTTGGGCGCCTGCCTGCACGCCCAAAAACTCCTGGAGAACGACAATGACTGAAGCATCCAAGGCTCCGACCCTCGCCAAGTTTGCCAGCCCGGTGGACCGCTTCCACCTGGAGCTTGAGCCTCTGAAGGAGGCGGGCATGAAGCTTGCCGGAATATACTGCGTGTTCGCTCCGGTGGAGCTTGTGCGCGCCGCCGGGGCCGTTTCGGTCGGCCTGTGCGGCAAGAAGCAGGCCCCCATCCCCGAGGCCGAGCGCGTGCTGCCCGCCAACCTCTGCCCGCTCATCAAGTCCAGCTTCGGCTATGCCGCCACCGCCACCTGCCCGTATTTCAACGCCACGGACTTCATCCTGGCCGAGACCACCTGCGATGGCAAAAAGAAGATGTTCGAGCTGATGAACAGCATCAAGACCGTGCACATGATGCGCCTGCCCACGGACAAAAGCCCCGAGGCCCAGGCCCTGTGGCTGGCGGAGATGCGCCGCCTGGCGGCATTTCTGGCCGAGCGCACCGGCCAGACCGTGACGGACGAGGCCTTGCGCCGCGAGATCGCCCTGCAAAACAGAATTCGCCGCGCGCTGCTGGATGTGGCCGCCTTCATGTCCGAGGCGCGGCCACCCATCTCCAGCCTGGACCTGATGGGGGTGTGCGAGTCGCGCACCTTCGTGCTGGACCAGGAAGCCTACCTGAACGACCTGCTGGCCTTGCGCGGCGAGCTTGAGGAACTGCGGGCCAAGGGCTCCTCGCCGTACAGGCAGGGCGCGCCGCGCATCCTGCTCACAGGCACGCCCGTGGGCCGTGGCTCGGAAAAGGTGCTGCGCCTGCTGGAGGAAGCCGGGGCCGTTGTGGTGGTCCTGGAAAACTGCACCGGGATCAAGGGCGTTGTCGGTCTGACGGACGAGAACGCGGCCGACCCCTTTGCGGCCCTGGCCAAGCGCTACCTGGACACGCCCTGCTCGTGCATGAGTCCCAACACGGGACGCTTCGCCCTCATTGACGACCTGACCAGGCAGTTCCAGCCCACGGGTGTTGTGGACCTCGTCTGGCAGGCCTGCCACACCTACAGCGTGGAGTCCCACAGCCTGAGCCGCCACGTGACCGAAGACCTGGGCCTGCCCTTCCTCAAGATCGAGACGGACTACACCGAGTCCGACGTCGAACAGCTCAGAACCCGCATCGAAGCCTTCCTGGAACTGCAAACGCATTGAAACAAGGAGCCCTGTCATGAACAAACCCGCACTCCCCGGCAAACGCCTCGCAGGTCTTTTCTGCGCGCTGCTTTTCAGCCTGGTCTTGGCTTCCAGCGCCCTGGCCCAGAATCTCCCGTCCTACAAGCTCTCCTACGTGCTCACCACGCACCACACCCCGCTCATGGTGGCAGCGGTGAAGGGCGAGGAGTTCAAGAGCTTCGGCACCTACCTCAGGCCGCTCATCCCGCGCGAGAAGTATGAGCTGGTCTCCGGCGGCAAGGCCATCGCGGTCATTGACCTTGTTCTGGCCAAGAGCGGCTCCGAGACCTCCACCATGTTCGCCCAGAAGCAGGTGGACCTGGCCATGGCCTCCATGACCGCCATCATGGCCGGCATCGACAAGGGCACCCACATGCACATCGTGGCCCCCCTGCAGACCGAGGGCATGGCCCTTGTCGCTCCCAAGGATGCGCCCTTCAGCACCTGGGACACCTTCCTGGCCCATGTGAAGGCCGCCAAGATGCCCGTGAAGGTCGGCTACCATTCGCCCACCAGCGCGCCCAAGATTCTGCTGGAGCGCGCGCTGAAGCAGGCCGGGGTCGCTGTCACCGAGAACCCCAACGACTTCGCCGCCAAGGTCCTCCTGGCCGACCTGAAGGAGACCAGCAACATGCTCCCGGCCCTGGCCACCAGGCAGGTGGACGCCATCGTCGGCCCCTCGCCCTTTCCGGAAGTGGCCGTGAGCAAGGGCGCGGGCAAGATCGTGTTCGACCAGCGCGACATGCCGCCCAAGGGCTTCTGGCACGACTTTCCCTGCTGCGTGGTGGTCGCCAGCGACGACTTGATCAAGACCAACAATCCGGTGGTGAAGGCCCTTGTGGGCCTGACGCTCAAGACCAACGCCTGGAGCAACGCCAACCGAGGCGAGGTGGCCAAGATCACCGCCGACTGGATCGGCATCAGCCCCGACGCGGCCAAGGCCTCGTCCCTGGTGTTTCTGCCGCAGTTCACCCAGGGCTGGATGCGCTGGGCCGGGGTGTATCTGGAACTCCTGGACGGCATGGGCAACTTCAAGGGCAGCCTCAAAGGCAAGAAGCTCGACGAGGTGAAGCCGCTGTTGTTCGACTTCAGCTTCGCCGGCCAGCCCAAGAAGTAATCACCGGGCCATGAACCAGCGCATCACAAGCTTCTTCCTGCCGCTCGTCGTCCCGGCCCTGTTCCTCTGGGGCTGGGAGACGACGGCGGTGCGCGTGGCCAACGACATCATCCTGCCGCGCCTGGGCGACGTGCTGGCCGTGCTGGCGCACCCTATCCAGCCCATCATCGGCATGGGTTCGCTTTTGTCCAACGTCGGCATCAGCTTGGCGCGGGTGCTCTTCGGTTATCTCGCGGCCGTGGCCCTGGCCATCCCGCTGGGCATCCTCATGGGCTACTGTGCGGGCGCACACCGGTTGCTGAACAACTTCCTCTCCGTGTTCCGGCCCATCCCGCCCCTGGCCTGGACTCCGCTCATGCTGGCCTGGTTCGGCATCACGAGCCCGGCCACCGTCTTCAACATGGAAATCGGCCCGGCCTACATCTTCTTCAACAACTTGAAGTTCTCCATGGCCTTCATCATCTTCATCGGCGGATTCTTTCCGGTGCTCACAAGCAGCGTCCACGGGGTGCGCAGTGTGCGCCGGGTGCTCATCGAGTCCAGCCTGGTGCTGGGCGCCAACCGGCTGGACATCTTCCGCAAGGTCATCCTGCCCGCAGCCTCGCCGTCCATCCTCACGGGCATGCGCATCGGCCTGGGCGTGGCCTGGATGTGCCTGGTCTCGGCCGAGATGCTGCCCGGCAGCCTCTCCGGGGTGGGCTATCTCATCACCCATGCCTACACCGTGGGCCGCCAGGACATCGTCATCACGGGCATGGTCTCCATCGGGGTCATGGGCGCGCTCATGGACCAGGGCTTCCGCCTGTGCGAGCGCAGGATGCTGTTCTGGAGGGGGATGTCCTGATGAGCGCCAAGCACGCCCTCACCATCGAAGCGGTGAGCAAGGTCTTTCCCCTGGGCCGGGCCAACGGCCAAGGCAAGACCGTCACCGCCCTCGACAGCACCAGCTTCAAGGTGCTCAACAACGAATTCCTGTCCATCGTGGGGCCCTCGGGCTGCGGCAAGTCAACGCTGCTGCGGCTCATGGCTGGGCTGGACACCCCGACCACGGGCCAGGTCGCCTACCAGGGCCAGGCCGTGCAGAAGCCCACGGGCAGGATCGGGCTGGTGTTCCAGGACTACTCCCTGCTGCCCTGGCGCACGCTGGTGCGCAACATCAAGCTGGGCCTGGAATTCCAGGGGCTGCCCCGGCGGCAGGCGCGGGACAAGGCCCTGGAGTATCTGGAACTGGTGGGGCTGGCTGCATCCAAGGATGCCTACCCGCACGAGCTCTCCGGCGGCATGCGCCAGCGGGCGGCCATCGCCCGCGCCCTGGCCGTGGAGCCGGACGTGCTGCTCATGGATGAACCCTTTGGCGCGCTGGACGCGCACACGCGCCTGCTCATGCAGCGCGAGCTCTTGGCCATCTGGGAAAAGCACCGCAAGACCGTGGTCTTTGTCACCCACAGCATTGACGAGGCCGTGTACCTCTCTGACCGAATTGCGGTCATGGACAAGGACCCTGGCCGAGTCATTGAGGTGCTGGACGTGGACCTGCCCCGGCCCCGCACACGCAAGAATCCCGACTTTGGCAAGCTCACGGAGTCCATCCTGGAGATGCTCAAATACTAACGCCCAACGTGGAGGAAGCGACATGTCAAAGCATGTGACTTTGGATTGCCGAGGCCTGTCCTGTCCCGGCCCGGTGCTGCGCGTCATCGACGTCCTGGAGAAGGGCGCGCCCGAGACCCTGGAGGTCCAGGTGGACGACCAGGCAGCGCAAGAGAACGTCACTCGCCTGCTCACGGGCAAGGGCTTCACCGTCACGGCGGAGGAAGGCCCCGGCCGCATCGTGCTCAAAGCTGCGCGCGGGACTTCCGCCCAAGCTGACGCCTCGCCCCAGCCCCAGAGCCAGGAAAAGACAGTGGCCTTCATCACGGCGGACAGCATCGGCCGGGGCAATGACGAGCTGGGCGGCAAACTCATGCTCGCCTTCCTGGCCACCCTGCCGGAACTGGGCACGAGCCTGTGGCGCATTGTGCTGGTCAACGGCGGCGTGAAGCTGGCCTGCGAAGGGCACCCGGCGTTGGAAAAGCTGGAGGCCCTGGCAGCGTCCGGCGTGTCCATCCTGGTCTGCGGCACCTGCCTGAACTTCTTTGAGTTGATGGAGAGAAAACGCGTGGGCGAAACCACGAACATGCTCGATGTGGTGACGAGCCTGGGTTTGGCGGGGAAGATCATCCAGATTTAGCTTCTGATGTGGCGCAAGCCCACCCTTACCAAGGCCGTGACCTCGCTTGAGGCAAATGAGGCAAGGGAAGCCGCCGACATGGATCGTCCATGTCGGCGGCTTCGCGTATGGAGACGGATACAGCTGCGTCCCTGCCCGAGCGGAAAGAATGTAGAGACGGCCAAGGAATAGGAAATCAAGGAAACGGGGCGAGGCGAGGGCCTTGCTGTTCGGATGATCGTTGCCATGCTCGTCGCCACCTTGAAGCGACGGAACGAAAGGAAAAAGGAAAGAAGGAAAAAGGAAAGCGGCCCCACAGGGGCCGCCAAGGAAACGAAAGGAAAAGCTTCGGCTAGAATCCGCCACCGCCTTGGAGAAGCATTGCGGCTATGGCCGCCGCTACTGCTGCGGCAGGCAGGATGGTAACGGCGCGGAACCTAAGCTGCCAAGCGCGAGCGGCCTCCACAGCCTCCCTCTGGAGATGCTCAAGGTAGCTGGCCCAAGCATCCAGGTCGAACAGCACGGCCTTGCCGGGCTTGACAAAGATCCCTGCCCGCACGATCTCCAAGGCTGCCTTTTCCCGCCACCCCCACAGGGTTCTTTCTGGCAGCCCAATTTGCTTGGCTGCTTCCGATACGGTGACGTAGCGCCCAGGCTGAAATTTTGTGGTCGGCGCTTGAAGATCAATGGACTTCTGCTTTCTCATGCTCCCCTCCAGGAAGAGTCTTTGTTCATTTCCGTTCCTCGGTCGGGCTGCAGCCGAGGAACCTTTGCGTTGATACGAGTAGCCCTGTGCGACTGGCGCCTTACCCAACGTGTTTCTACTGACCACATAACACACTGATATCGTAAAGCAAGAACCGAAAATCCCTGAATGTGTCAAGCGGGCCATGTTTTTTGGCTCTGCGGGTGGCGGCTGCTGATGCCTGGATCACTTTTGCTCTGGCTCCGGTCCCCATATTGAGGACGGGCTGAGAGCCTGTAACGCCTTGTTGACGGCGATGGTGAGCCGCGAAACCTCAAAATAGGACAGAAACCGCTCCGCCTCGGTGTTCCCCCGTGCCACTCGGCAAACCTGAAGAAACTGAACCTTGTCCTTCTGCCGCACGGTCACACGTAACCCTTCGTGCTCCGTTCCCAAGATGATGCCCGGCTCGCCGCTTGGAAGACGCCCGCGCAGGAAGCAGTCGAGCACCGCCTTCAGGCCGGCAAGCGGCTCAAGGTCTGAACAGGGCCAGCCCAGATAGCTGGCCGCTACCTGCGTCCACCTACGCTTTCCGAGCTTCTCATCCGACACGCCCGCAGAAATTGCCAGTTCAAACCCATCGATGTTGTAGTTGAGGCTCATGGTGTCCGTCCTTCTGCGCCTAACGCCTGGGGTTCCAAATTTTGAGCCAATCCTCGTCCGTCACGTCCCTATCCAGAAGATACGACACACGCCCAAAATGAAGCTGCGTATCCCACGTTGCCGTTCTCAGGCTGAAGTACGCAGCCAGTAGCTTTGGGGAGTGTTGCAGGATGTGTCGGCTGACCCGCCGCCATATCCACGCCTCTACCTCCGTCGCCTCCTGTCGGGCGTCAAAGGCGTAGCGCGCCCAATGATGCCATGACCGAACAGCGGCATTGATCTGCCGTAGCTTATGTTCTGGTGAAGCGTCCGATGCCAAGGCCCCCCTGACGCTCTCCTTGAGTCGCTGCACAGTGGGCTCTGACATCCGTGCCTGGAGCTTGCCCTCGGCTACCCTGACCGACCATTGGAGGATATCCACCGCTCCCCCACGTAGGTCGACCCAGGCAACGCCATCCGCACTGAACGGCCTCCGCGCCAACAACCACAACTCGTCTTCATGCCACATGAACGCGGCCTGATGCTCTCTCGCTAACGCGAGTGCTTGTTCGGCGGCGGCGCGCCAAACCAATCCGCCTAGGACGTATCGCGTAAAGTTGGCGCGCAGGGTATCGCCCAACGCGTGGCCGAGCAACGCTTCTGCATGTGCGAGGAACGCATCGTCCGTAATTTTGGCTGCCGCAGCTCCCGGTGCAACCTGCGCCGTAGCCCAGTCGAACGAGAAGCGGCCAAGGCAAGGACGAGCGCAGCGGTTGATCTCGACGCGCAGCCAGCTCATCGCCACGCCCGGCCCCCACCACGGGCGCCAGTAGCCTCTTGCCTGGTTGGACAGAGGCGCCAGTACGAGCCACGTCGCGTAAAGGTCTCGGAACACCTCCGCTATCTCCAACTGTTTGGCCGCAGCGCGCGGCATGTAGTGCTCGACGAGCATCGCGGCTACCGCTTGGAAGCTATCCCGCTCCACATACCGCATCAGATCCACATGCCGCCCGGCTAGGGCTAGGGAACGCTGCGCCCTCCTCACGAGCGCAACGTCCCCCGGCCCAGGCCGATATTGCTTGCTGATGCCCACCCGCTACTCGCCGGCTTCAGCGGCTGGAGCCTTCTTCGCAAGCTCCTTTTCTGCCTTGATTAGCTCGCCATTCAGCCAGGCGCTGAACTCCGGCTGCAAGCTAAACTCCCATCCCTTCGCCGTGCATGCCTCACGGACGGCCTTATACTTGTTGTAGACCTCCTCGTTGACCTTTATGTTGACCTGCTTCTCCAGTCGTTCGGTTCTGCGAATGATTCCCATCTGCTTGTCCTTGGCTAGGGTTGCGGGCGCGGCCCGATTCCCCCCAAGGCTACGATCGCGCTGGAGGCAAAAGCAAATTTTTCAAGAGGGTCAGCACAATATTCTTCAACTTTTTTTATGAGGTGACGGCTAGCGCATTCGTCTGAGCCGAACCTGCTGTCAGGACGGGAGAAGTCATGTCCATATTTGAGGTGGACTGTCTTCGAGCATTTGCTTCCCGCTGCCTCTTGACCCAGCACTCCGGCGCCGTGATATGCTGACCTCAAACCCGCATCACGATCAGCTGGTCATCACGCCAGCACGGCCGCAGTGGACGTCACACACGTGCCGCAGAAGGATGCGACAATCCGAACAAAGGAGGAAGAGAAGGACCAGGAGAAGTGCGTCCCGGATAAATGGCGCTGCCGATGACCACGGAGTTCAAGGCGAGGACAAGACTCGCCGCAATGTGGTCACGGCGCCGCTCATTTGGAGGCTCGTCTCCACCGAACGGATCAGAATCGTAGGACTGCTGTATGACCCAGAGCAAACTACTTGTTAGCCGACAAGTATCCGCAGCCTAGCCAGCACGGATGATTCCAAGTTTGCTCGTACCGGAAAGCCGCGTGCGATGGAAACACGCCTGCGCGGTTTGGGAACCAGCTACACAAGCTACCCGAGGCTATCACGGGGTGTGAAGTGTTGTTGAGTTCATGCCTGTCTTAGGTGGTGCGCCTGGATAGGCCAAATGTCGTAAGCCCCAGAAACTGGGGTCGCGGGACGGAACCTTCGCTCTATGAGAGCATGGGCCGTGACGCGTAAGGGACGAAGCGGCTGCGCGTGGCGAAACTGGGTGGCCCCCGGAGATAAGCACGATGCGGTTAGAGCAGCTTCGTTAACGGGCGAAAGCCCAACCCGCTCCATCATGGTGACGAGAGAAACCTTCGTCGTAAAACCCGAGAGATAGCACCGTAGTAGCACTTTGCTGTGACACCTCGGAAGTTGAAAGGAGCGTATTCTGGGAATTATCGCCCCAGATGTGAACGCTCGGGTACAGAAGGCACCTAAAATGGATACCGACATGTGAGGTAAGAACTCACGGCGGCGTACTGCCTGGTCAGCATGCTGGCTAGGCAAGTGCCGTATTGGCTGAATCAGGGATGTAATCTGTTCGTCAGCGATGACGAGCAGAACACAGAGACTTCATAGTAACCTCCCCTTAGGGCAACGTCTGCGTCCGACCTTGTGTAAAGAGCACAAGGCGATTCCTGGTTGGCTACCAGGGTGTAAGCGAAGGACAGACGCGGCGAGGAAATGCGCCGAGGCGAAGGAAGTCAGGTGGGTCTAAGCAGAGATTCTGATTACGTTTGGATTTGGATATCTAGAAGAGGGGCCGCAAGGCCCCTCTTTACATCGCTATCGCGGGTAAGCATAAAAAGCCGTACCAAGCCAAAAAGAAAAGGCTCCCCGAAGGGAGCCTTTTGTCATATCGCCGCCAACTTTGCGGCAGGTTCATCCCGGCGACCGGGGAACTGTGGCAGACTACCGGAGCATTCTGTCTGTTGTTTCCTCCTGGCTGCCGCGTTTTTTCGAGCCCACGAGCTCGCCGTGCTCGTCCCGCAGCTCGCCTTCTTCGGCCTGTTTGTAGTCCATCAGGTATTCAAGCTCCTCGAGAGCCTTGGCCTGAGACAGCGCCGGGTAGATGGCCTGCACGCGCTTGCCGTTCGCACACTTGAGCAGTGCAACGTATCTCATGCTGATCTTCCTTTGCTCATTGCGAGCCTGCGTTTTGCGATGGAGGCAATTGCCACAGTCGCAGTGATTTTGAGTGTTCTCGTGCGTCGCTTCACTGTCCCTCCTTTATCTAAAACGGTTCCGTTTGCTTTAAGCGAACCACACCTCATTTCCTTAAGTCAATGGGATAAGATTAATATTATTCGAGGCTTGACATAATTTTTGTTTTTGATTCGGTGGCGCCGAAGTAATGCTCTTGAACGTGGCAAGGTTCAGGCCCCTCCCTTGGGCAGGCGCGGTGAGGTCACGGAGCTGCCCTGGCGCCTCCAAACCGTAGCGGGCCGGAGCCCCTGAAAAAGAAAAGCGGCCCCACAGGGGGCCGCTCAGGGAAAACGTCTGTTTGTCGCGGCTTTGGACGGAGGGGGCTGCCGTTGGGCAACCTTCACGGGGGGGCTAGTCGTCGTTGGAGCAAGAAGACCAGCAGTCGTCGTCGCTGAAGGAATCGTCGTCGTCGCTGGATAGCCATGAGTTGTCATCAAGGCTGGAGTCAAACATGTTGTGGTAGATGTTGCACCCCAGGTGGGCGTATGTGATGTCGGTGAGCATGCTCGTCAGCATCGGTATGCCGCACATACCTATGCCAAAGCCATCGGCGCTGCTGCCAGTGTCCCAGAAATCCTCCTCCTCCCAGTAGGCACGGTCGTCGGAGATCACAGTCTCTTCGGTGGTCTTTTCCCTGGTGCGCAGGTACCAGGCAATCGCCGCAAAAATGATCGCGCTGATGATGAGTCCGGCCATGTTCTTCTCCTGGTTTGTTCCTTTTGACCTGCTGCCAATATAGCAGATATAGGCAAAAGAGCCCAGGAGAAAGTGATCAATTTAAGCATGTTGAATATCTTTCTGGTAGTGTGTGGCTACTTGGGCGGTAGTTTTTAGGGAGGTGCTTGAGATGCCCATGCCATTTGCCCCGGTGGAGTTGGACCGGGTTGGTTGAGGAGGCACTCCGCAAGACTCTGGAGATACCGCATAGGGCACCACCGGCTTCCCCATTTTGAACAGCATCATGCCGGCATAACAACCCAACAGCTATCTATGACCGGAGCCCCCCGAAAACATCTCCGACCGTCGCCCGCAGCGGACAGCCAGCGCGAGCAAGCGGCACACTGCAAGGCGCGGCGTAGCCGCCCCCGGAAGGGGTCGCCTTGCGGCGTGCCGCGCTCGTGCTACCCTGCGGGTAGCGATGGTTGGCGGAAGGAAACAAGGCGGAAGGAAACAAGGCGGAAGGAAGCTGGAACGACCGGGTGTTGCAATTCGCTAGCGCACGGCAGGCTGAGATGCCCTTTGAAACAATTTCCCCCGAGGCACTCCAGGGGGGGCTCCCAAGGCAATCCAGGCGTGGTAATCGGCTCCTGTCTTATCCGAGACTTTCAACAAAGGAGCTTTCATGCCGATCGTTTATGTCCTCACCACCCTCTCCTGCAGCATCGTCCTCCCCGGCTTATCACGGCGCACCGGGGAGCCGTGCCGCATCGTTTCGACCCGGCAGTTGATCCTCGCCTGCGACCATGCCGAGGCCATCAGCCTTGTTGGCTGCCTCGATCCTCGCGGCGAAGTCTTCCGTGTCGCAGTGCGCGACATCGTGGGCGTCCAGCAGCGCCTGATAGCCTACGCCGAGAATCTCTCCGTGGATGGTAGGGTCATCCAGACCTTGGAGGCTCTGGCTCCAGCCTCGTTCCGTTACGACGCGTCCGGAACACCTTACACATACGGTTCTCTCGGCGCGCAGGATTCTGTCGAGCTCATCGGCGCCTGGCCGTCGCAGAACGGCGACATCACAGCGCAGATGCTGCCAGTGTGCGGCCTCTTGATTCCAGTGGCAGACCCGCTCATTCCGCCGTTCCGTCAAGTCGGACACTTGTGGCCGCATGGTGATTTCGCAAGGCCCGCCGGTTCGGAAATCGTGTCATTTGTCAGGGCACCGGGCGTGATGTTCGCAGCCCGATATCCGCTTGAACTGGCGGCGCGGGTCATCGTGCGCAACGTCAGCATGTGGGGCGAGTCGTGGGCGCCGGGTGAGATTTCGGCAGAAGCGAAAGAGACCGCTGCGGATATCACCCGGCAGTTTAGGCCGCGGCGACACACCCCTCTGACGCACGACATACTGCGCAGCGCCTCGGAGCGGCCGCCACTGGAGGACGCTGGGGACTTGCGGCATGACTATGCGCCGACCTCCCCAACTGCGCGCATGATATGGCACAACGGACGCACGCGTTCAGGCGTATGTCTTTCGGCCGATAATTGGGCGGTGGACAAGCTCTTCATCACGCCGCACGAGTGGGACGTTGAAAGCCTAGGCAGACTCAAGCTGCTCGGAAAAGGGATCATCAACATCCACCATTAGCAACCCACGTTCAAAGAAATGTGGGCGAGAGGGATCTCTTCCTCTCGCCCACGAGGTGCCGGAGGATTTGTTCTCCGGTTCAAGAGCTGCCCACATCAGCTCGTCGGTTTGTCGTCCTTCTCGCCATTTCGAAGTCCCGCCCGTTCCGCTACTGCGGCGATACCACGCCGCAACACGTCATCTTCGGTATGCTCGTAAATCTTTGCATTCGTTACGGTAGTATGCCCAGTTAGCCCCATCGAAGCGAGCAGGCCGACTTTACGTTTCACCCAGGTTGCGAAAGTGTGCCTGAAGTCATGAATCCTGAATCCAGCGAGACCAACGCTATCTCGGAGCTTCCTCCACCGGTATTGCATTGCGCTGTAAATGCTCGCCCCTTTCTCGCGATGAAAAACAATCTCTGCGTCCTTGAGCCCGATTTCGTTTGCTTGATTGATTAGATCCAAGGCTTCTCGGCCCAGTGGCACCGTTAGAAAACAATCATTTTTCTCGTCAAAAAATTCAGCCTCCTCGAATTCCATATCAACCTTGTCTCTCCGCAATGAGCATATTTCGCCTAGTCGGCGACCGGTCAAGAGCGCGAACAGAAGCCCTAAGGCGCACATCCGTTCCACAAGCGGCTTGGTATCCCCGCCGTAGCCTTGAAGTGTGGCCAGCAGATGTTTTGCCTGTTCGGGGGTAAGTGCTCTTCCGATGGCGTTTTTGACTTTCACAGTTACTTTTTTGGATGGATTGAACCCACGGTAAATTTTTTCGTCATATGCCCAATTATACAAGCGTTGCATCAAGTGTAGCACGTGTCTGCGTGTGGCAGGCGCAAGCGGTTTTCCGACGCGGGAAAGTTTGCCCTCCAACGCTTTGAGGAACGTCGAGACATCAGCGCGGGAGATGGCGTCAGCTCGGCGGTTGGCGAAAGCAGGGGCGAGATAGTCACGCCAGCGTTGCTCATCTTTTGGCCAGGTTTTCTTGTGTTCATCGGCAGTTGGATCCTTGGCTAAAGTGATGTAGCGCTGGAATATCTCGCCGAGGGTGATGCCCTTTCTTACAGCCTTCGGGTTGATATTCCGGTCAAGCTGGGTGCGTATCTGAAGCTCAACCTGCTTGGCTTCGGCCATGGTGTTCGCGAAACGCGTATGTTTCCGTGTCCCTCGACCGCCTTCCCTGATGACGACTTGGTAGCGTGTCCCGCGATCCTTTTTTGCCTTCCCACATTTTGGACAAACGCGCTTCTTCTCGCTATACACTGCCTTGCACGCACACACGACTAAGATAGCCATCGGTTACCTCCGCTCTCCATTTTGAAGGCCGCATCCCACGGGACACTAACGGGACACGAGCAACAGTATAAGTCGGGATTGAGCGGTGTCAAACGGGAAATTGCGGAAAGCTGTTTCAGCGCATAGTCGCTGTATTGATTGTATAAGTGCTGAAAATCTGATAGATTGACTCGAGGAATGATAGCCACTGAGGGGGGAATGATTCCCCCCGGACCCCCTCATGGCAAGCGAAAGGGCTTGGGACGAGCAAAGCTCGTCCCAAGCCCTTTCGCTTGCGGAGGTGTCGGGATGGGGGTGTCTCCCTTGCCATCACCAACGTTCCTTAAACGGGCGTTTCCCCTCAATCGGTCCGGCGCGGATTATCGGTGCGCAGCGCCGCGAAGCCGCGCCGGGCCGATTGGCGGGGAGTGCGCAAAGCCGCCCAGGCCAGCCCTGCCCGCTGCCTTGGGCAGCGCCCTCGACGGGCGTCACGCCCGGCGAGCCTGCGGATTCCAAAGGGCGCATGCCCTTTGGCGGGGTCCAGGGGCGGCGCCCCTGGTGTCTTGCGGGTTTCGTCCCGCCGTCCCGCCGTGCTGGACGGCCCCTTGCCCTGGCGCGATTGCCCGCGTAGAAACGGCCTATGATCAAAAAACGCAGCGAACCGAAACCGTATGCACCGGCCCCGGGCGAGGTGTCTGGCGAGGCCAGGCGCTCAGGCTTCAAGCTTTTGCCGCCGCAGGCCGAGGCCTTGTCCGGTTATTTGACGCTTCTGCTCAAGTGGAACAGGTCCATGAATCTGGTTGGCCGCTCGGACTGGCCCGGCGTGTTCCGTGATCTGACGGCGGACAGCCTGCACCTTGCGGAGTTTTTGAAGGGCCTGGCCCTGCCTGAAGCGCCGCTTTGCCTGGATTTGGGCGCCGGCGCTGGTTTGCCGGGCATCCCATTGCGCGTGCTGTGGCCCGATGGCGACTATGTGCTGGTGGAGCTGCGCGAGAAGCGGGCGATCTTTCTGTCCCAGGCCGTGGGCACGGTGAAGTTGCCGCGCACCTTTGTGGTGCATGGCCGGGCCGAGGTGGTGCTGGCCGAGCTGCCGAAGCTCAAGCTCTCGCAGCCCAGGGAGCGGGCGGATGTGGTGCTCAGCCGGGCGTTCATGCCCTGGCCGCAGCTGTTGCCCTTGGCTGCTGAGCTGTTGGCTGAAGGCGGACGGCTGGTGGTGTTGGCCAACGAGCCGCCTCCGGTGGGGCAGGGCGATGAGCTGGGCGTTGGCTTCCGGCTGGAGTCCAGCCTCGAGTATCCTGCGGACGGCCGCAGCCGTTATTTCTGGTCGCTTGTTTTGGCCAGCGCCTGAAGCATGCCGCCCTTGAAGATGAGCTTGGTGGCCAGCTCGTCGGCCTGATCCGCCAGGTCCATGAGCTTTTCCAGATAGCCAAGAATGGCCTGGCGGCGCTCCTCGTCTCCGTGTTCGAAGTCAAACTCCAGGTCGCCGGAGTTGAAGTAGTCCGTGAGCTTGTCCAGGTGGGCTGTATCGAGCATGTGCGTGTCCTTTGAGGCGTATCTGTTTGGCGCTAGTCGTGGTGGTATGGCAGGCCCTTGTTGATGCTGGCGGCGCGGTAAAGCTGCTCAAGCAGCACCACGCGGGCCAGCTCGTGCGGCAGGGTGATGCGCCCGAGGGAGAACATGGCCCCGCCCGCCCTGGCGCGCTCGCGCACCTCGTCCGACAGGCCGAAGGCCCCGCCCACCAGAAACCAGGGCGTGCGCGCAGCGTCTTCCCAGGCCTTGAGTTTCACAGCCAGCTCGCGGCTGGACCAGATTTCGCCGCGTTCGTCAAGTATCACCGGCACCGCGCCTGGCGGGAGCTTGGCGAGCAGGTCGCGGCCTTCGCGCAGGGACTTCTCCGCAGGCGGGCAGGCGGCGGGCGCGTCCTTCACTATGACGACCTCGCAGCGAGCCAGGCGCGAGAGCTTGAGCGCGTAGAGATCCGCCGCATCGCGCAGGCAGCCCTCCCGGCATTTGCCCACGAACAGGCAGCCCAGGCCTGCGGCCACTAAATTTGCCCCAAGCTGGCCGAGAGCCTGCCGTCTCTCAGCTCCACGCGGATAAATCCGCCGTCGTCCAGCAGCCCCGGATTCAGCACGTGGCAGCGGCCCAGGCGTTCTTCGCCCAGGCCCTCGTGGATGTGGCCGCAGACGCAGATATCGGGCTGGGCGTCTTCAAGAAAGGCGCGCACGGCGGTGCTGCCGACGTTCATTCCGTTCGGCAGGCGGTCCAGGCGCGTGCCGTGGGGGGCGTTGTGGATGATGGCCAGGATGTGTCCGCCCCTTTCGCCGTGGGGATAGGCAAGGGACTTGGCCTTGGCGTGGGTTTCAGCCAGCCACACGGCCATTTCCTGCTCCGTGGTTTCGCTGGGGGTGCCGAAGGGCGTGGTGATGGAACAGCCAACGCCCATGAGGGCAAGGCTGGGCGCCAGGAGCAGGGCCTGCCGGTGGATGTTCTGCCCGCGCAAGGCCAAGTGCTCGGTGACGCTCGGTCCGTCCATATTTCCCACCTGGGCAAGGACGCGCGGATTGGCGCTCAGGGCGGCGCTCATAACCACTTCGGCCTGGGTCGGTCCGCCCCGGTTGGTAAGGTCGCCGGAGATGATGAGCGCCTCTGCCTCGGCAATGCCGGGTATCCGCTTGAACATGCCCGTGCTCTCGTGCACGTCCCCCACCACTATCCAATACATCTGCCGCCCCCTCGGGTTGTTGCGAATATGTTCTATCCTTCATTCATTGTTGGTGAATGGCGTAGATCCCTACCAGGATGTGCGGATTTTTTCACTTCCATTCGAGGCGGTCATAGCATACACAAATTTGCGGCGCAAAGGGTGCGGGGGTGCCCGAAACCGGCCTTTCAGGGGGGGATAATGAACGAAGCGAGTCAAGAAAAAGACAGGCTACGGAAAATGTTGGTCGAGCAGCGCCTGGCGCTCTCGCCGGATGAGGTCAAGCGCGCCAGCCTGGCCGTTGCCGAGCGCGTGCGCGCCCTGTCTGAGTGGAAGAACGCCTGGTCGGTGCTGCTGTACTGGCCCATCAAGAACGAGATCGACACGCGGCCGCTGCTGGTTGAGCTGTGGGAACGCGGGGCCATTGCGCTTCTGCCGCGTTGTCGGCCGGAGCAGCCGGGCTTCATGGACTTGTGCGCCTGCACCTGCGAGGAGGATCTCACCGAGGGCTCCTTCAACATCATGGAGCCTGCGCCCTGCTGCGCCACGCGCGAGGACTCGGGCGAGAACTTCGTGCCGGACCTGGTGCTGGTTCCCGCCGTGGCCTTTGATGCCCACGGCTACCGCCTGGGCTTCGGCGGCGGCTACTACGACCGGCTGCTGGCCCGGCCCGAGATGGACGAGGCCGTAACCATCGGCCTGTGCTACGATTTCCAGCGCCTGCCGGTGCTGCCGACCAACGCCTGGGACGAGCCTGTGCAGGCCGTGTGCACCGAAAGCGAGCTCAAGTGGTTCCGCTAGGGGCCATAGCCTTCAGCTTCCCTGGCTTGGAGGGGATCTCGTGCGCCTTCACCACGCGCCAGGGCGGCGTGAGCCTGCCGCCTTTTGACGGGGCCAACCTGTCCTATGACGTGGGCGACGATCCGGCTCACGTGACCGCCAACCGCCGGGCCTTGGCGCGGCAATTGGGAATAGGCTCCTGGTGCGAACTCAAGCAGGTCCACGGCGACGTGCTGCACATCGGTCCTGCGGCCACGCCTTTGGACGCGGCCTCCTCACTGGAGGGCGACGCCCTGGCGACCTCGACGCCCGGCCTGGCCCTGGTCATCAAGACCGCGGATTGCCAACCCATCTTGATCGCGCATGAGTCTGGCCGCTTCGTGGCCGCCCTGCATGCGGGCTGGCGCGGCAACGTGCTGAACCTGCCGGGCGGCGCGATGGCGCGCCTTTGCGCCCATTATGGCTGCGAACCTCGCGAACTCTATGCCGTGCGCGGCCCCAGCCTCGGGCCGGAGCGCTCGGAGTTTATCCATTTCGCCCAGGAGTTCGGCCAGGAGTTCCTGCCGTTCTTCAGCCGCAAGGCCGATACCGTGGACCTGTGGCGGCTGACCAGGAGCCAACTGGAGACCGCCGGTCTGTTGCCGGAACGGATTTTTGGCATCGACCAGTGCACTCAGTCCAACCCGCAGGACTTCTATTCCTACCGCGCAAAGCGCACCACCGGGCGCATGATGTCGCTCATATGGATGCGCGGCGGCGCGGAATAACCTCCCGGTGAACCTTCCCGTGCGAGGCTTTTTCAAGTACGAGGGACGCTAACCCCTTGTGAGTGAGGTTTTTTCAATGCTTCGAGGAATCTACCACGTAACGTTCCAGTCCAGCCTTGCCACCATGGGCGAGGGGATCGTCGTGTTTGACGCCTGCGGCGTGCACGGCGCAAACGACACCCATGTGTTTCGGGGGCTGCAGGCTGGCGGCGGCGATACTGTGCTCCTGACTGTTGAGATCCGGCACATGCAGGGCGAGAAATATCCGTCCTTCGGTCCTTTGCAGGCCATCAACCTTGATGTTGAAGTGACGGAAAACCGGGTCGACGGATTCCGCGCTCTCGGCACCATCCGCGAGGCCAAGGGAATCCGTCTGAATGTGGTGGGGCGGAAGCTGGGAGAGCTTGCGGAGTAAGCCCAGGGAAGTGGCAGGCTAGCGTTGCAGGCTGCTCAGGATGGCGATGACGAGCAGCACGATGACGACGCCCATGAGCACCCGCACCGAGAGCCAGGACGGTTGCTTGGACGCTGCTGGCTGAACCGGAGGCCGCACGGGCTGCTGCACGGGCGGCGGCTGGAAACGCTCAAGCGTCTTGCGTTTGCCCCAGCGGTAGCCCACGAACACCAGCAGAAGCGCAATGAGCATTCCAACTTTGGTGAACATGAGCGCCCCCGGTGATCAACACGTTTTCTGAATGACGAGCCTGCGATGAAAGACGGGGCGTCTCTCCATATGGAGAGACGCCCCGTTTTGTTTTGGCTAGATGACCTTGTTCAGCGGATACTCGATGATGCCTTCTGCGCCCAG
This sequence comes from Humidesulfovibrio sp., assembly GCF_030689645.1. Classification (GTDB taxonomy): domain Bacteria; phylum Desulfobacterota; class Desulfovibrionia; order Desulfovibrionales; family Desulfovibrionaceae; genus Humidesulfovibrio. The sequence goes on along the minus strand of NZ_JAUYFU010000019.1, from coordinate 28,360 downwards.
GGCCTTGAGCTCGGGTATCAGGTCGCGCACGACGCACTCTTCGACCACGATCTCAACGGACAGCCAGGCCGGATCGGACAGATTGCTCACCGTGGGCGAGGTCAGGCTGGGCAGAAGCTTGCCCGCCTGGTCCATCTTGGCCTTGGGCATGTTCATCTTGAGGCCCACCATGCGTTCAGCCTTGAGCGCGCCCTGCAGCAGCAGGTTCATCTTCTCGATCTTGGCGCGCTTGAAGGGGTCTTCCCAGGCTTTCTTGTTGGCGATGAGCCGGGTGTTGGTCAAAAGCAGATCCTTGATGATCTTGAGGCCGTGGGCGCGGATGGTGGTGCCGGTCTCGGTCACCTCCACGATGGCGTCGCACAGGCCCTCGACCACCTTGGCCTCGGTGGCGCCCCAGGAGAAGGCCACCTCAACCGGGATGTTGCGCTCGGCGAAGTAGTTCTTGGTGAACTGAACCAGCTCCGTGGCGATCTTCTTGCCCGCCAGGTCCTCGGGCTTGGTGTAGGGTGAGTCGCCGGCCACGGCCAGCACCCAGCGCGCGGGCCGGTTGCTCACCTTGGAGTACACAAGGTCGCTCACCACCACCACATCGGAATTGTTCTCAAGTATCCAGTCCTTGCCCGTGAGGCCGACGTCGAGCACGCCCTGTTCGACGTAGACGGACATTTCCTGGGCGCGGCACATGCTGCAGGAGATCTCTTCGTCGTCGATGTCGGGGAAGTAGTTGCGGGAGTGCAGGCGGATCTTCCAGCCGCTCTTTTCAAACAGCTTGAGGGTGGCGTCTTGCAGAGAGCCTTTGGGAATGCCCAGCTTCAGTTTTTTCGGTTCGCTCATTTTCCGTAGACCTCCTTGGGGTCGAATACCATAGGCGAGCACTCGCGTTCGGTGTCGCCGGCAAGTTCGCGGTAGAAACAGCTTTTGCGGCCCGTGTGGCAAGCCGCCCCGCCCAGCTGGGTCACCTGGATCAGCACCGTGTCGGCGTCGCAATCCAGGCGGATGGTATGGACCTTCTGCACATGGCCGGAGGTGCCGCCCTTGTGCCACAGCGTGTTGCGGCTGCGGCTGTAGTAATGCACCTCGCCGGTCTCAAGCGTTTTGTCCCAGGCTGCCTCGTTCATGTAGGCCAGCATGAGCACCTCGCCGGTCTGCGCCTCTTGGGCGATGACAGGGACGAGGCCGCTGCATTTGGCAAAATCAGGTCTGAGCATGGAAACCTCGCGAAGAATCGTCTGCGTGCGGGGTTTTCCCGCCTTGCAGCGAGAGCGGGTATACGCAATCCGGCCTCGGTTGTCCAACGCGCCCGGCGAGAGCCGCATAAATCCGATTTTTTGGTGGGGAATGTTCTGTGCCGGATATCACAAGGCCCTGGAATCCGCATAACCAGATGGTTGTGAAGGGGAATTATTTCATACAAAATGTGGCAATATCGCGAGGCTCCCTTGACTCGGTTGACGGAATTCGGTAGTCACGGGGAAGACAATATTCCCTACTTTTCTGGCGGAATTTCGTGCTGGCTGCCTTTCCGGAGCTGCGTGAAGTGACTTGTTCATGGTTGAGGCAAACCCTCTCAAACGTACGAGGCAAGGAACAACAACATGGAAAAAGGAAGAGTGCTGCTGCTGAGCGCCGGGACCCTGTTTGTCCTGGCCGTGGTCTCGATCCTGAGCCTTGAGGCGCAGGGGGTCGGGGAGACGCAGGCAAATGCAGCCGCCAGGGCCGACGTGGTGAAGATCGACGCCATGAAATCCCTGGGCGCGCTGGAGCTGCCGCCTGTCACGTTCTTGCATGACAAGCACACGGCGGCCGTTGAAAAGGCTGGCAAGGACTGCAAGTCCTGCCACCTGGAGAAAGACGGCAAGCTCGTGGTCAAGTACATGCGCGAGAAGGACACGACCTCGGCTGAGGTCAAGACGATCTACCACAAGAACTGCATCGGCTGTCACACCGACCTTGCGGGCAAGGGTCAGAAGACCGGTCCCTTGGACGGCGACTGCCGCTCCTGCCACGATGGAAAGAGCAAGATCGTCTCCACGAAGCAGCCTGCAGGCTTTAACAATGCCCTGCACTTCCGCCACACCGAGACGAAGGAGATCCCCTCGGATCTCAAGACCGAGTCCGGCGAGGCCGTGAAGGACAACTGCAACCGTTGCCACCACGAGTACAACAAGGAAACCAAGAAGACTTTCTACGCCAAGGGCAAGGAAGAGTCCTGCCGCGTGTGCCACCTGCAGAAGCCCAGCAAGGAATCTCGCAGTTTGGCCGAGGCCTCCCACGCCTCCTGTGTGAGCTGCCACCTCTCCCTTGCCAAGGCTGGCAAGAAGGAGACCGGCCCGGTTAATTGCGCCGGCTGCCACAGCAAGGACGCCCAGGACAAGATCGCCGCCAAGAACAAGGAAGCGGTCGCCAAGGCTCCCGAGGGCACCAAGCTCATCCGCCGCGGCCAGCCCGACCTGACCCTCATGAGCATCGAGAAGCCTGTGGAAGGCATGAAGCCTCTGGCCATGAGCCCGTCGGTGTTCAACCACAAGGCCCACGAGAAGAGCGTGGACACCTGCCGCAGCTGCCACCACAAGGAGCTGAAGGCCTGCAACAAGTGCCACACCCTCTCCGGCAGCAAGGAAGGCGGCTTTGTGCAGCTTGAGCAGGCCATGCACCGCGCCACCGCGAAGCAGAGCTGCGTGGGCTGTCACAACACCAAGAAGGCCGAGCCCAAGTGCGCCGGTTGCCACGACCAGCTGAAGGCGCGCAAGAATCCGCCCCAGGCCTCGTGCAAGAAGTGCCACATCGGCGGCAAGCTGAGCGTTCCGGCTGAGCCCGGCTCCATGCCCGCCTACTGGAACATGAAGCCCGAGGAAAAGGCCGCGGCCGCCGCGACCCTGCTGAAGGACCGTCCTGAGAAGGCCGATATCTTCGCCATCGACGACATCCCGGAAAAGGTCATCATCAAGAGCATGGTGAACGAGTACGAGGCGTCTGAAATGCCGCACCGCAAGATCGTGCTCAAGCTCGCGGAGAACATGAAGGACTCCAAGATGTCCGGCGTGTTCCACGCGGACCCCGGCACCCTGTGCCAGGCCTGCCACCACAACACCCCTGCAGGCAGCAAGAAGCCGCCCAAGTGCGTGAACTGTCACGGCAAGCCCTTTGACGACAAGCAGCCCAGCCGCCCGGGCCTCAAGGCCGCGTATCACGGTCAGTGCATGGGCTGTCACAAGTCCATGGCCCTGAAGAAGCCCCTCAATACGGATTGCGCGGGCTGTCATAAGGAAAAGAAGAAGTAGGCCGGACCCCGGCACAATAAGGAGCACGTCCATGAAGAGAAGACAGTTTCTCGGCTTGCTGGGCGCCGCGGGGATCACGGCCACCCTGGGCACGACTGCGCAAGCCGCCGGTGGCAAATCCTTTGACGGCTATCCTGATGCAAAAGGCGTCCTTTTCGACGCCACCCGTTGCATCGGCTGCCGCAAATGCGAGGCCGGCTGCAACAAGGTCAACAAGCTGCCCGCGCCGCCCAAGCCTTTTGAGGACCTGGCCGTCCTTGAGAAGGAACGCCGCACGGATGAAAAGACCTATACTGTTGTGAACAAGTACCAGGGCAAGAGCGGCCCGCTGTTCCGCAAGATCCAGTGCAATCATTGCATGGAGCCTGCGTGCGCATCGGTCTGCTTTGTCCGGGCCTTCACTAAGAATCCCGATGGATCTGTGACGTATGACGCCGACGTCTGCGTGGGCTGCCGTTACTGCATGGTTGCTTGCCCGTTCAACGTTCCGGCTTACGAGTACGACGATCCCCTGACCCCCCGCGTCATGAAGTGCACGATGTGCCATGACCAGATCCAGAAGGGCGAGATCAACGCTCCCGGTTGCGTCATCTCCTGCCCCAAGGAAGCCCTGACCTATGGCAAGCGCGACGATCTCATTGAGATCGCCCGCGAGCGCATGAAGAAGAATCCTGGCCGCTACGTGAAGCACATCTACGGCGAAAAGGAGATGGGCGGCACCAACTGGCTGTACATGGCCGGCACCGACGGCTTCAGCGCGCTGGGCATGCGCGAGGACCTGGGCACCAAGAGCGTGCCAGAGATCAGCGCTGGTCCGCTGTCCGTCGTTCCCATGGTGGCGGCTCTCTGGCCGGCGCTGCTGGGCGGCGTGTGGGCCATGAACAAGCGTAAAGAAAAGGTGGCCGAGGAAGAGCAGAAGGCTGCCGTTAAGGCCGCCAAGGCCGCCACTAAGGCCGAGGGCGAAGCCAAGCTTGCCAAGGCCATGGAGAGCGCCGAGCGCGACAAGGTCCAGGCCGTGGAGCGCGAAGTGAAGCGCGCCCTTGAGGAGGCCGAGGCCGCCCGCAAGGAGGCCGAAGCCGCCAAAACCGAAACCGCCGACAAAGACGGGGAGGGGGCCTAAATGACTACCGAGAACAAGTCTCTCATGACCCCGGTGAACATCATTACGGGAATCATCCTGGCCATAGGCCTGGTGATCACCGTGCTGCGGTTCACCAAGGGCCTGGGCACGGTCACCAACCTCGATCAGAACAACCCCTGGGGTGTCTGGATCGGATTCGACCTGCTGTGCGGCGTCGCATTGGCCGCCGGCGGATATACCACCAGCTCCGCCTGCTACCTGTTCGGCATGAAGAAGTATCACTCCGCAGTTCGCCCGGCCATCCTGACGGCCTTTTTGGGCTACGCTCTGGTGGTCTTCGCCCTGCACTTCGATGTGGGCCGTCCCTACCGCCTGGTGTACCCCATCTTCCTGCAGCCCGGCACCACGTCGCTCTTGTATGAAGTGGGTCTGTGCGTCTTCCTGTACGTCACTGTGCTGGCCATCGAATTCAGCCCCGCCGCCCTCGAGTGGCTGGGCATGAAAAAGCTGCGCAACACCGTGCACAAGCTGACCCTGGCCTTGACCATCTTCGGCGTGGTCCTGTCCACCCTGCACCAGAGCTCCCTCGGCGCCCTGTACATCGCCGTGCCCAGCAAGCTGCACCCCCTGTGGTACTCGCCTTACCTGGCCGTGCTCTTCTTCGTGTCGAGCATCCCGGCAGGCCTGTCCATGGTCATCTTCGAAGGCACCCTGGCCCACAAGCCCTGGCACCACATGATGGACAAGACCCACCTGGACGAGCACGAAGGAGTCATCCTCGGCTTTGCCCGCGGGGCCTCCATCGCACTTGCCGCCTACTTCTGCGTGAAGCTGGTCGCCGTGGCCTACGACAACAACTGGCACTACCTGGCCACCGGGTGGGGCGCGTGGTGGCTGGTCGAGGTTCTGGGCTTCGTGGCCCTGCCGAGCCTGCTCTACGCCATCGGCTCCCGCGAGAAGAACATCAAGCTCATCAAGTGGACTGCCGCCCTTACTGTGGTCGGCATCATCCTGAACCGCTTCAACGTGTCCATGGTGGCCTTCAATTGGCAGCTCCCTGCCGATCAGCGCTACTTCCCGAGCCTGATGGAAATCATGCTCTCCATCTTCGTGGTGACAGTGGGCGTGACGGTGTATCGTTTCATCGTCAGCCGCATGCCCATCTTCTTCGAGCACCCCGAATACAAGGACGCCCACTAAAGGAGGCGCATCGTGGATTACTACGTTTATCACGACTTCATGATGCACACCAAGAGCATCACCTACATCCTGATGGGTCTGTTCGTGGTGGGTTTTTGGGGCATCTGGGCGTTCATTACCTCGCGCGACGAGGAACTCCATAAGTTCCCTGAGCACGACAAGGAGTAGGCCATGTATCAGATCATCACCGGACCTCTTCTGTGGCTGACCTTCCTGGTGTTCGTGGGCGGGCTCGCCTGGCGCGTGTACACCTACGTCAAAGGCCTGGACTGGAAGCTTGACCGCGTAGCCTACGGCACCCAGACCGCCCATGGCGTGCGCGGCGCGGCCAACAGCATCCTCTCCTGGGTCGTGCCCTTCGGCTCCCAGGGCTGGAAGGTGAAGCCCATCTTCACCATCATGTTCTTTGTCTTCCACATCGGCATAGTCATCACCCCGCTGTTCCTCCTGGGACACGCGGTGATTCTTAAAATGCGCTTCGGCATCAGCTGGCCTGCGCTGCCCATGTACATGGCCGACATCCTGACAGTTGGCATGATGATCGCCGGCGTGTGCATCATCGTGCGCCGCATCGCCCTGCCGGAAGTGCGCATCATCACGAGCTTCTACGACTACCTCCTGCTGGTCATCACCATCGCCCCGTTCTTCACGGGGTTCATGGCCGTGCACCAGCTTGGCGGCGACTACAAGGTCTGGCTCTACGCGCACATCATCTCTGGCGAAGTGATGCTCCTTGCCATTCCCTTCACCAAGCTGTTCCACATGGTGGGCTTCTTCCTCACCCGCGGTCAGATTGGCATGGACTATGGCATTAAGCGCGGCGGCATGAAGGGCACGAATATGGCCTGGTAGGCTTAAAGCCGCCACGCCCCCAAAGCAGTCAAGGAGACGAAAGCAATGCCCGAAGGTAAGTTCTGCAACCGTACGCCCGTGAACACCCAGGAAGACCTTGAGGCCCTCCTGGGCGACAAGGGCGGCAAGCAATACTACGCGGAAATGGAAGAGCTTGACGTCGACAAGGCGAAGCTCGCCACGTCCCTCAAGAACACCTGCAAATCCCGCCTGCGCACCTGGCTCGACATGTGCGCCCACTGCGGGCTGTGCGCCGATTCCTGCTTCCTGTACCTCTGCAATGATCGTGACCCGAAGCAGGTCCCGGCCTACAAGATCCAGTCCACCCTGGGCGAAATCGTCAAGCGCAACGGCGATGTCGATAACGCCTTCATGCGTCAGGCCATGGAAGTGGCCTGGAGCCAGTGCACCTGCTGCAACCGCTGCGGCCAGTACTGCCCCTACGGCATCGATATGGGCGTTATGTTCAGCTACACCCGCGGCCTTTTGTACTCGCAGGGCTTTGTTCCCTGGGAGCTCAAGATCGGCTCGGGCATGCACCGCGTGTTCAAGGCCCAGATGAACGTTACCGACGAGGACTGGACCGAGACCTGCGAATGGATGGCTGAAGAGGCTCAGGACGAATGGCCTGGCCTTGAGATCCCCATCGACAAGCAGGACGCGGACATCATGTACACGGTCAACGCCCGCGAGCCCAAGCACTACCCGGAGGACATCTCCGAGGCCGCAGTGCTGTTCCACGTGGCTGGCGAGAATTGGACCGTGCCCAGCTCCGGCTGGGAGCAGACCAGCCTCTCGCTTTTCGCGGGGGACTGGGAGGCCTGCACCCTGCAGGTGAAGCACGTGTACGCCGCCATTGACCGCTTGAACCCCAAGCGCGCCGTTGGCACCGAGTGCGGACACGCACACCGCGCCACGGTCATTGAAGGCCCCTACTGGGCCGGACGGCCCGACGGCCTGACGCCCAAGCCGTACCTGCACTACACGGAATGGCTGGCTGAGGCCCTGCGCGAGGGCAAGATCAAGATCGACCCGGCCAAGCGTATCAAGCAGCTGGTGACCTTGCAGGACTCCTGCAACTACATCCGCAACTACGGCCTGAAGAAGATCACCCGCGAAATCGTCAGCTACCTTGTGGAGCCCGGCTACTTCGTGGAGATGAGCCCCAACAAGGAGCACAATTACTGCTGCGGCGGCGGCGGCGGCTTCAACGGCATCGGCCGTTTCCGCAAGCAGCGCAACCGCGCCCTCATGGTCAAGCGCGACCAGATCCTGGACACCGGCGCCAAGCTGGTCATCGCGCCCTGCCACAACTGCTGGGACGCAATCCGCGACCTTGAGGAAGAGTTCAAGATCGGCATCAAGTGGAGCTTCCTCAAGCCGCTGGTCATCAGCATGATGATCGTGCCGGAGCACTTGCAGCCGCAGGAAGAAGAATAGGTCTGCCTCGCATTGCGGGGGGAGAGGCCGAAATGAGTCTCTCCCCCCGTTTTTCGTCATAACATCCCCCTGAACTCGGAGAGTCCATGCGCCTGAGCACAAAGAGCCGGTACGGCACAAGAATGCTCATCGACATCGCCGAGAACTACCATAGCGGTCCCGTCTCGGTGGCAGAAATCGCCTCGCGCACCGGCATCAGCGAAAAATATATGGAGAAGCTCATCAGGCGCCTGAAAAAGGCAGGTCTGGTGCTCTCCAAGCGCGGGCCCAAAGGCGGCCATGTCCTGGCCAAGCCCGCCGCCAGCATCACCGTGGGCGACATCGTGCGCGCCCTGGAGGAATGGGTGGTTCTCAAGGGCTGTTCCCTCAGCCGCGACACCTGCGCCTCTTGCTCCCGTCTTGAATCCTGCCCCACCAAGGATGTTTGGGAAAAGGCCAACCAGGCCATGTTTGAGACCCTTGACACCTACACCCTGCAGAGCCTCCTCAAATCACTGCCCTAGCCCCCCGAAAAAGGTGAAACGTATTTTTGCGCATGGCACCTTGTGCCTTGTGCGTGCATGGTCTAAAGGTTGTACTAGGGAAGGCCGATAGGCTTAACTGCATTGGTTCTTCACCTGTCTGATAACCTTTGTTTTTTGGGGACGTGACGCTTGGTGATGGCTTCGTGTCCTTAAGGTCCGCCCGGAAGCCCCTCGCGCTGCCGGGACAAATTTTTCCGCGGAGGGCTCTCCATGCTCAAGAATTTCAGTCTGCGCACAAAACTGCTGGGCGGCTTCTTGATCGTCGCAGTGATCACGCTCGTCGTTGGTGGTCTGGCATTTTACCAGCTTAGCTCGCTTGCTGCAAAGAGCGCCAAGATCAGCACTTCCGACTTGCCTGGCGTGCAGGAGTCTTTGACTATCAAGTCCGAAATGTATTTCGTCGGGCAGTCATTGCGCACCCTTATGAGCGCTGAGGTGCCCAAGGAAGTCCGCCTGCGGCAGTTCGAGAACATAAAGAAATCGCGCGAGCGTTCCTCAAAGGCCTTTGAATCCTATTCCAAGCTTGAGGTTGACGACAAGGCCAAGGCCCTTTTTGAGGATCTCAAGGCCAAATTTATCGCCACGCGCGAAGCCAACAACAAGGCCTTGGAAATGGCTGATCAGGTCATTCAATCTGATTTGCTCCGGCCTGACGCTTTGACGGCTGGCCTGCAGCAATTCAGAGGTGATCACTACAGGCTGATGGACCAGGTTTCGGCCTTGATCCTGTTCGGCAAGAGTTTTGAAGGCGGAGATGACCACACCGCATGTAATTTCGGCAAGTGGTCGAGCGGTTTCAAGACCGAGAACAAGGTCGTGGCCGAGGCATTGTCCACGGTGGCCGCATCGCACCAGCGCTTCCATCAGTCTATTTCTGATATTAAGAAGCACATGGCTGGCGGTGCTGGCGGCGCAAGCAAGGCCAAGGCCGTCTTCAGCGAGGTCACCAGACCCTCGGCGGAGCTGACCTTTGAGCAGTTCCGCAAGGCGCTTGAGGAAGCCGACAAGGGCCAGCGGCTCTTCAGCGAGATGAGCGGCGTGCTTTTAGGCGAGTCGCGTACGCGGATGAATGCGGCCCTGGAAGCAGCCAACGCTTTGTCTGACTACCATGAGGCCACGGCCGAGGCCGCCTCAAAGGAACTCACCATCAGTTCCGCCATCAGCCGCACCGTGGTGCTCGTAGGGGTGTGCCTTGGCGTGCTCATCGCCCTTGTGCTCGGCATTGCCCTGACGCGCAGCATCACCCGGCCCGTGCTTCAGGGCGTGGACTTCGCCAAGCGCATGGCCGAGGGCGACTTCACCGGCCATCTGGCCATAGACCAGAAGGACGAGATTGGCGTGCTGGCCCGGGCCCTGAACGACATGGTGGGCCGCCTGCGCGTCGTGGTCGCAGACGTTCGCGGGGCCACGGACAACGTGGCCTCTGGTTCGGAAGAGCTTTCTGCGTCAAGCGAGTCCCTGTCGCAGGGCGCAACGGAACAGGCAGCTGCCATTGAGGAAGTATCCTCCAGCATCGAGGAGATGGCCTCCAATATCCGTCAGAATGCCGACAACGCCCAGCAGACCGAGCGCATCGCCTTGCAGGCCGCCAAGGACGCCCAGGAGGGCGGCGTGGCCGTGGGCAAGGCCGTTGTGGCCATGAAGAACATCGCGGAGAAGATCTCCATTATCGAAGAGATAGCGCGCCAGACCAACCTGCTGGCCCTGAACGCGGCCATTGAGGCCGCCCGCGCAGGCGAGCACGGCAAGGGCTTTGCCGTGGTGGCTGCGGAAGTGCGCAAGCTGGCCGAGCGCAGCGGCAACGCAGCGGGCGAGATCAGCGAATTGTCCAGCTCCACTGTGGTTGTGAGCGAAAAGGCCGGCGAGATGCTCATGAAGCTCGTGCCGGACATTCAGCGCACGGCGGAGCTGGTGCAGGAAATCGCCGCCGCCACCGGCGAACAGAACTCTGGAGCGGACCAGATCAACAAGGCCATTCAGCAGCTCGACCAGGTCATTCAGCAGAACGCCTCTGCCTCCGAAGAGATGGCCTCCACCAGCGAGGAGCTCTCAAGTCAGGCTCAGCAACTGCAACAGACCATGAGCTTCTTCCGCGTGGATGGCGGGGCAAGCACCCTGCGCGCCAGCAAGCCGAAGGCCCTGCCCGCCGGACCGTCGTCCCGCAAGGCCCCGTCGCGCCCTGCTCCGCGTCCCGCGCCTTCCGCCCCTGCGGCAGGCAAGAAGGGCGGTATTGAGCTTGACCTGAGTCCAGACGCCGAAGATGGCGAGTTCGAGAAGTTCTAGGCCGGGCAGCGGCCTCTAGGAGACGACATATGGCAGAGAAAAGCGCCATTGAGATCAGTCAGCACCTGACCTTCACCCTGGGTAAGGAAGTCTTCGCCCTGGACATCGCCAGCGTGCGCGAAGTGCTTGAGCTCACCTCCATCACCAAAATTCCGCGCACCCCGGACTTCATGCGCGGCGTTATCAATCTGCGCGGGCACGCCGTGCCTGTCATGGATCTGCGCCTGAAATTCGGCATGCCCAAGGCTGAAACCACGGTGGACACCTGCATCATTATCGTCGAGGTGGACTTCGAGGGCGACCGCATCATCATGGGCGGCATGGTGGACTCCGTGCGTGAAGTGTTCGAGCTTCCGTCCGACCGCATCGAAAGCGCGCCGCGCATGGGCACCTCCATCAGCACCGACTACATCAAGGGCATCGGCAAACAGGATGACGTGTTCATCATCATCCTGGACATCGCGCGTATCTTCTCCGCCGCAGAGCTGGCCTTGGCCCGCGAAACGCAGAAAGACGCCGCGTAGCAGCAAAAGATCAACCGGGGGAAGGGGGAGGCTCTGCCTCCCCCTTCCCCCGGACCCCCTTTCCCCTCCGCCAGGGGGCATGCAACCCCTGGACCCGCAGGGCCAAAGAGAATCCCCGGAGCGCAACGCGCTCCGGGGATTCTCTTTGGGGTCAGGGCGGAAAGATAGTGGGCTGGGAGGGCGCTTGATACCCGATAATTGGATCTCCCCCGCGTGCAGTCTTGCCCGGCGGCTTTGCGTTGGGCAAGACTGCACGCAGGGGAGAGTCCAGAGAGCCTTGCGCCCTCTGGCTGGGGTGCCAGGGCGGAGCCCCTGGCGTTGACTACTTGGCTGTGTAGCGCTCTATCTGCTGCTTGTATTCGCCAATGCCATCGGCGATGCCATGCGCGAGGGTCTTGAGGTAGGCGTCAGTCTTGAGGCGTGCGGCCTCGGTCTTGTTGGTGATGTAGCCTATCTCCAGCAGAGCGGAAGGCATTTTGGCGCCCATGAGCACATAGAAGGGAGCTTCGCGGTTGCCGTGGTCGGCCACGGTCCACTTGTTGCGGATGGCCGAGAGGCCCTGGCGGTGGACAACGCGCGCCAGATCGACGCTTTCTTTGATCTTGGAGGTCAGCATGAGGTCGGTGAGGATCATTTGCAGGTCGCTGATGTTCTTGTCGGACACGGAGTTTTCTCGCGCGGCTACCCGTACGGCGTCAGGAGTGCGGGCCAGATTCAGGCTGTAGGTTTCGAGGCCCTGCATGGTGGGATCTGCGTGGGCGTTGCAGTGCACAGAGATGAACAGATCCACCCTCTTTGCATTGGCTATGGCCGTGCGCTCCTCCAGGGCCAGGAAGTCATCCGTGGTGCGCGTGTAAATGACGCGGAACCCGCGGTCCTTGAGGATTTTGCCCAGGATGAGAGCCATGCGCAGGTTCACGTCCTTTTCCATGAGCCCGAAGCCGCGCGCGCCAGGGTCTTTGCCGCCGTGCCCTGCATCGATCATGATGGTGCGAACGGTGAGACCCAGTTGCTCCACCAGGTTCTCCGCGAGCTTCTTGCGGCTGCCCTTGGGCGCCTTGAAGTCCGGGGCAGGCGGAGGTTCGACCGGGGCCGAGATGGGGGGCGGCGTGCTGGCCTTGGCCTCGCTGGTGCTGAAGGCGTCGATGACCAGACGGAAGGGAGCGTCGAGCACAGTGACGCGATAGTCCTTAATTTCGGAGAAATCGAGCACCACGCGGGTGGAGTCTGGTTCTTTGTGGGCCACGCGGATGTGCCGAAGGATGCCCCCAGTCACCTGCTGCTCTTCGGCAAGCCCCGGACGCGCCTGCGCCCCAAGGAGGTCCACATAGAAGCGCGCGGCGTTTCCTTTGCCCCCCTGGTGCTCCAGAAGCTGATAGCGGTACTTTACGCGGGAATCGAAATCCAGCACCACCCTGGCGTTTGCTCCTGTGTTTTTGGGGCGCACCTCCAGAAGCTGCGGCTTGTCTGCGGCGCTGGCGGGGCTGGTGTCGGCGTGCGCAACATCTGGCGCGTGAACGGTCCTTTTCGCAGTGCCCTTTGGGGCTTGGGCGGCGCGGCGTTGCAGGGCGGCGGCCTTTCCTGCAAGAGGTGAGCGCGGGTAGGAGCGTTGAATGGTCTGGAAGTCGCTGGCTGCGCCTTCGGGGTCAGACAGACGTTCGAGTCGAATGGTGCCTCGGTGCAGCAGGGCGTCGGGGGCCAGCTGATACTTGGGGAAGCGCTCCGCGCAGGCCCCGAAGGTCTCGGCGGATGCGAACCAGTCGGCCTTTTGGCCGGTTTTTTTTGCGATTTCCTGCTGCACGCGCGCCAGGAAGAAGGTGGCCTTGGCACCGTTGGGGCCGTCGGGGCGGGTGCTTCTGGCCTGCTCCAGTTCGTGCTCAAGCTTGCGCAGGGCCTCTTTGGTGACGTTCTTTCGGGCCAGCAGGGTCTGGAAGCGCCGAACCGGAGCGTCGGCTGGAAGATCGCCGGACTTAACGGCTGCCTTGGCGGCCAGGGCCAAGTCCGGCGGCAGCAGGCACAGGGATAAAAACAGGAGCGCCACGAGCCAGAAAGCCCTGCGTCCCGTGCGCCCAGCGCAGTGCTTGTTCCCTTTCGGCATGGTCCTCCGGGCAGGTCGCGGCGATGCGCACACTCCTTGCTCCGTTCATCATTCCTTAGAATCTACAAAAAGTCCAGAGAGAGTGTCGGTAGGCATAAGCGCCGAAACCGGGCTCGGGTGGCTTGACCCGTGGGCCTGCCAAGGCTACCACCCGGCCATGCGCATCCCTGAACTGCTTCTGCCCTGTGGCGACATGGAATCCTTGGAAACGGCCCTCTTGTATGGCGCCAACGCTGTCTACCTGGGGGCCGACGGCCCCAATCTGCGCGCAGGCGCAGCCGGGTTCGCCGGCCAGGGCCTTGTGCGGGCGGCTGCCCTGGCCAGCGCCGCTGGCGTGCGTGTCTACGTCTGCCTGAACGCCAGCCCGCGCGAGCAGGATCTGCCCCTGGTGCGGCAGGGCCTGGAGCAGGCTGTGGAGGCCAAGGTGGACGGGCTCATCGTGGCCGATGCGGGAGTGGCTCGGCTGGCCCTTCGCGTGGCCCCGCACCTGCCCATCCACGTGAGCACCCAGGCCAATACCCGCAATTCCGAAGGCCTGGCCTTCTGGCGCGATCTTGGAGCCACGCGGGCCAATCTTGCGCGTGAGTGCGCCGCCGGTGAGGTCGCCGCCCTGGCCCGCGCCCGTAATGCGCAGATGCCGGGATTTGAACTGGAGATTTTTGCCCACGGCGCGCAATGCATGGCCCTTTCCGGCCGTTGCGGGCTCTCGGTGCACATGGTGGAGCGCGGCGTGAACCAGACGGGCCGCACGGCCTGCATGGGCGCGTGCGCGCATCCCTGCCGCTACGAGTATCGCCTGCGGGCCGTGGTGGAGGAAAGAAAGCGCTTGGGCAGCGAGGCCTGGGAGGTGCTGGAGCAGTGGACCGATGCTCCCAATGCGCCGGGAGAGGCTCCGTGGGCGCAGTTTTTTGCGCCGCAGGACCTGTGCCTCCTGTGGCACGCGCCCTGGTTGGCGCGCCTGGGCGTGGACGCCCTCAAGATAGAGGGCCGTACGCGCAGCTCGGCCTATCTGGCCGTGGTGGCCGATGCCTGGCGCTTCGCCCTGGACTCTTTGGCGAAGAATGCATTTCAGCCCCGCGCGGCCCTTGCGGAGCTGCGCCACGCGGCCACGCGCTCGCTCACGGCGGGACTATTCGGCGCCGACGCCCGGCGCGAGATTCCCGGCCTGGACAGGCTGGCCCCGCGCCGCCAGCCCATGCTGCGGGTCATCGGGCCGGCAAACGCCGATGCCACGGCCTGGGACGTGGAGCTCAAAGGCACCTTCGACACCAGACGGGCCGAGGGCATGACCCTCATCCTGCCCGGCTTGGAGCGCCCTGTGCTGGCTGCTGGCAGCTTCCGGTTGGAGCATGGTCCGGGCTCCAGCACTCCTGGTCTGCCGACGGACGTTGGGCATCCGGGCATGCGCGCGGTGCTGCGCGCCGAGCACCCGGGGATCAGGTCCGGCATCTTTGCCCGATGACACGCCGCCGCTGATTGCCGGTGCGCGCCCCCTTGGCAACAGCCCTGCGGCTGGTGTAGGGGTGGTTCAAATGGAGGAATCTATGGGCGGTACAGTGACGATCAATGAAGATGAATGCATCGGCTGCGAGACCTGTTGCGAGCTCGCCCCCGGCGTGTTCCAGTTCGATGCGGACTCCGGCAAGGCCAAGGTGGTTAACCCTAGCGGCGCTTCGGATGACGATATCCAGGCGTCCATAGACGCCTGCCCGGTCACCTGCATATCCTGGGAGTAGTTCCGGCCAGATCGGAGGCGGCGGCGGGGGAGGCGAAGGAGTCTCTCCCGCCCGTTTGCCTGCGCTTTGCCCCTAGCGTCCGGCCTCGGCCAGCTTGGCCAGCCCCTCGGGGTCAAGCACGGCCACGCGGTTGCCGGAAATTTCGATGAGCCCCTGGTCCGTGAGCTTCTTGAGCGCGCGCGACAGGGTTTCGGGAATGGTGCCCAGATAGGACGCTATCTGGCCTTTGGGCAGGTCCAGGGTGAGGTCGTCACGGTTTTGCGAGGCACGCAGGAGCAGCAGGTAGCCTGCCAGGCGCTCCGGCACCTCTTTCAGGCTCAGCTGGGCGATCTGCCCCACAAAGGCGCGCAGCCGGGCGGACAAGAGCGCCATGACGCCCAGGGCCAGCTCCGGGTCGCGCCGCAGCACCTCCACAAATTCCTTTCGCGGAAAGGATAGCATGAGGCTGTCCTCCAGAGCCTGCGCGCTGGCCGGATAGGTCTTGCCCTCGAAAACCGGCACCTCGGCAAAGGCTTCGCCCGCGCCAAAAACGTGCAGAATCTGCTCCTTGCCCGAGGGCGCCGCCCGGTACACCCGCACTTTGCCAGATACTACAGCATAGAAGTGTGTGCCTGGCTGGCCAGCCTCGAACAGGGTATCCCCGGCCTTGGCGCGCTTGAGCAGAGCGATGTCCGCAAGGCTCGTCAATTGCGCCTTGGGCAGCCCCTCAAAAAGTTTGATGACCGCCAAAGCCGAAAGCTTGTCCTTTTCCATGCCGCACCTCCGCGTCGGTTTTGACTTTAGTCATGGATGCGGAGAAGCACAACTGCAAGTATGGGCAAAGACGCGGGGCCAAGGCCGCACTCTTGTCACGCTCGTCTGCTCATAAGGAACCGCCAATGACGCCGTTCATGCTCACCCTGGCCGTGCTGGCTCATGTTCTTCTGGCCGCCCATGCCCTGCGTCGGGGGGACTGGGCCCTGTGCGCCGGGCTGGCGGCGTTGCCGCTGGCGTACGTGACGCGGCTTGGGGCGGTGCGGCTGGTGGCCGCCGCCGTGCTGCTTTTGGGAGCCGCCCAGTGGGTTTCCACCGGGCTGGACTTTGTGCAGC
This sequence comes from Humidesulfovibrio sp., assembly GCF_030689645.1. Classification (GTDB taxonomy): domain Bacteria; phylum Desulfobacterota; class Desulfovibrionia; order Desulfovibrionales; family Desulfovibrionaceae; genus Humidesulfovibrio. The sequence continues at coordinate 12,252 of NZ_JAUYFU010000019.1, read as the reverse complement.
TGCGCCAGGCCCTGGGCGAACCGTGGCTGCGGCTTGCTCTGATCCTTTCCGCCGTGTGCGGCGTGACTCTGGCCTCCGGCCTGTGGCTGCTGGGCGCTCGCGCCCAAGCCTTGTTTCATCGAGGCCGCGAGGTTGAGATCCCGCAAGCCATGGCGTTTTTGCTCAGCGCAGGGTTGCTGGTCCTGGCCAGGAGCAAGGCCAGCGCGCCCGTGCTCCTGGCTGACCGCTTCCTGCCCGGCTCCGGCTGGCTGGAGGTGCTTTTGCTTGCCGCATACGCGGGGTGGCTTGCTGGCCGCATTCTTGATCCGCAGGAGCACAAGCGTTTGAGGCCGCGCATCTGGGCGCTGTTCTCCGCGCTGTTCTTCGGCCAACTGGCCCTGGGGCTGGCAGGGTTCACCGACCTGCTCATGACTGGCCGTCTGCACTTGCCTGTGCCTGCGCTCATCGCCGCTGGGCCGATCTTTCGCGGCGGCGGGTTGTTCATGCCCATCCTGTTCGCGTCCACGGTGCTGCTTGTGGGACCGGCCTGGTGTAGCCATCTGTGCTACATCGGGGCCTGGGACGACGCGTGCTCGCGCCTGGGGCCAAAGCCTCCGCACGCGCTTTCGCAGCGTTGGTCCATCGGCGGGAGGCTGACTGCGCTGGCGCTGGCCTGCGGCGGTGCGCTGGCCCTGCGGCTGCTGGGCGCGCCGGTGCTGGTCGCTGTGTGGCTGGCGGCTGGGTTTGGCCTGCTGGGCGTGGGGGTGATGCTCCTGGCATCGCGGCGCATGGGGACCATGGCCCACTGCACGGCGTTCTGCCCCATCGGCCTTGCGGGCAACCTGCTGGGACGGTTCATGCCCTGGCGCATGGGCATCAGCCTGGACGCCTGCACCCGTTGCGGCTCCTGTGCGCGGGCCTGCCGCTATTCGGCTTTGACGCCCCTTCAGATTGAGGCCGGGAAGCCGGGCCTTTCCTGCACCCTTTGCGGCGACTGCGTTGGGGCCTGCCCGCACGACGCCATGCACTACCGCTTCCCCGGTCTTTCCTCCGCCACTGCGCGAGCAGCGTTTTTGACCCTCGTGGCTGCGCTGCACGCGGTGTTTTTGGGCGTGGCGCGGATATGATCCGGCAGGGCTACGGCTGCGGCTGGACGGGTTTGGGCAGGCGCCACTTGCGGCGATAGGCCACGAGGCGAAGAGCCAGGGCTGCGGCAAAGACGGCCAACAGCGAGAAGGCGCTGAGGATCTGCGCAGCGTGGAGCGCATAGACGGCTGCGCCCAGGAGCAGGGCCACGCTGCCGTAGAATCCGCCGTGAAGGACCTCTGGCACCTCGTTGACGAGCACGTCGCGCAGCATGCCGCCGCCAGTGGCGGTGAGGAACGAGAGGGCCAGGACGCCGAAGAATTGCGCCTGGGCCTGGATGCCGATGACTGCGCCGGAAAGGCCGAAGGCCGCCAGCCCCACCGCGTCGCTGACCACGAAACTCCAGCGCTGCTCCAGTTGCGGCAGTTTGTGCAGCTTGAGCAGCATGGCCAGAAGCACCACGGCTCCGGTGATGAGGAAGGGCTCGGCATCGCGCACCAGGGTCACGGGGCGTCCGATGAGGATGTCGCGGATGGCGCCGCCGCCATTGGCGGTGAGGAAGGACAGGACGAACACGCCCATGAGGTCGAGGCCCTTGCGCACCCCGGTAAGGAAGCCGGACAGGGCGAAGGCCGCCCCGCCCACGAGGGAGGCGGCGTAAAGCGTCTGGGTTGAGAAGTCGAATGCCATGGATTGTGACGCCCGCCTTCGCGCACCGCGGCCACTGATGTCGACCGGGCGCGCCTTCCCGCTTTATTCTTCCTGCTTCTTGGCCTTCTTCTTCACCGGAGTCTCGTCGTTCGCGGCCTTGGCCTTCTTGGTTGCCTTGGGCTCCTTTTCGGCCTTGTCCTTCTTGCTGGACTTCGTGGCTTTTGTGCCTGCTTCAGGCTTGTCGGCCTTGTCCTTTTTGCTCTTCTTGGACTTGGCAGGCTTGGCTGCGGCGTCATCCCTGTCAGCCCGTTCAGCCTTGGAGACCTTGGCGGATTTGCTTTTGCGCTTGGGTTTCACCGGCGGTTCCGGCTCGTCGTCCATGTCCCCGTCGTCGGTTTCCGGGGCCTTTTTCAAGGCCGTCATGCCCTGCATGGCCGTCAGGTTGCGCGGAAAGACGTTGAGCGATCGCAGGAACAGGGTCTGGGCCTGCTGGGTCTGGCCCTTGCCCATGAGCGCCCAGCCCATGCCGCCCAGGGCCGAGGCGAAGGGCTTTTCCGGGTTGTAGGTGCGCAGCCAGTCAAAGGCGTGCAAGGACTTGTCGTACTTCTGCTGGTGATAGGCGCTCCAGCCAAGCTTATCCATGAGGTGGCACCACTTGTCCCAGGAGGAGCCGGTGAGCGGCGCCCGGGGAAGGATCTTGTCGAAGCAGGCTTCGGCCAGGGCCCAGTCGGCCTGGAAATAGGCAGTGGCTCCGAGGCCGAACAGGGCCTCCATGCTGCCGGGGTTGGTGGCGAGGATGCGCTCGAACCCGGCGCGGGCGGCGGGCAGGTTCATGGCGTAGAGCTGGCTCCAGCTCAGATCCTGGGCCAGGGCGCTCAGTTCCGTGTGCTGGGCCAGGAGCTGCGAAAGTTCCTGGTCGTCGAGGTAGGCGGGGTCGAGGTTCAGGCCGGACAGCAGTTCCGCGCGGGCCTGCTCGTGCTCTCCCTGGGCCATCAGGGCAAAGGCCAGGCCGTAGCGCGGCGCAGCCAGGCCGGGGTCCAGGGTCACGGCGCGGCGGAAGTCGCGCACGGCATCGCGGATGCGGCCTTCGCTGAGCGCCGCAAAGCCGCTGGTGCTCATGCGGTCCAGGCGCTCAAGGCGCGACTTTGGGGACTGCTGCTGGGCGGCGACGGCTTCCTTGTCGCGTCCCTGGCGGGTGAGCATCAGCACAAGGGCGCGCCAGGCCAGGGAGTTCTTGGGGTCCAGGCGCACGGCGTCGCGCAGGTGCGGCTCGGCCAGATCCAGGTGCCCGCGGGAAAGCAGGGCCAGGCCGTCGCCCAGGTGAGCGTCTGCGTCGTCCTTGTTTACGGTGATGAGGGTCTGGAACAGGGCGTGGGCCTTGTCCTCCTGCCCGGCCCAGAAGCTGGCCCAGGCCAGGGCGCGGCGGCCCGGACGGCTATTGGGGTTCTGGCGCAGGTATTCTTCCAGGTACGGGGCCGCAGTGGTGGGGTAGAGCTTGCGTGCGTATGCCTCGCCCATTTCCAGAAACAGTTCCGTGTATTCCGGGCGCGAGCGCATGAGCTCCAGCACTTCCGGGGTGGCGGCGAAGTCCGGGTTGAGGAAGATGGCTTCAGCAAGGCGCTGGCTGGCCTGTTCGGCGTTGCCCTGGCGCGCCAGGGTTATGCCCATGCCGTACGCCGCTGCGGGGAGCGAGGGGTTCTGGCGGCGCGCCTCGGCAAAGGCCGCCATGGCGTCTGCGTGTTGGCCCAGGCGCAGGCGCGCCCAGCCCAGCCCGTTCCAGCCCGTGGTGGAGCGTTTCTCCTGGGTCACCAGACGGAAGTATTCGGCTGCCGCCGCGTCGTATTCGGCGCGGTCATAGAGGATGCGCGCAGCGGAGAGGCGGCTGTCCACGTAGTCGGGCCTTGCTTTAAGGGCTGCGCGGAAGTTGTCCAGCGCTTTCTGGGTGTTGCCCTGGGAGAGCTCCAGGTGCCCCAGGGTGTTCAGGCCCAGGGCGTTGGATGGGTCTGCGGCCAGGGCGCGGGCGAGAAACTCGCGCGCCTGGTCCGGGCGGCCCATGGCCATTGCCGTGGCGGCCATTCCCACCAGGGGGTCGGTCGACATTGGCTTGAGCCGGGCGGCGTCGCTGAAGGAATCCCAGGCGCGGTTCAAATGGCCCAGGCGCAGGAAGCTCCAGCCCATGCCCAGGTGGCTTGCGCTGTCCTGCGGATCCACGTCGTCCAGATAGGAGGACAGTTTGGACAGGGCCTCCATGTAGTCTGCTTGGTGAAAGAACGACAGGCCCCAGTCCTTGAACACCGGGCGAAGTTGCGGATCGGCCTGTATCTGACGGCCCAAGGGTGCGGCCATGTTCGGATCCAGGCTCACCAGGCGGCGCAGGATGGGCAGGGCATCCGCCGGGCGTCCCAGGCCGAGCAGGGTGCGGGCCTGCCCCAGCAGGGCCTCGGCCCGGTAGTGTTGTCCTCCTGCAAGAGAGGCATACAGTGACAAGGCTTCACTGGCGTTGCCGCCGGTTTCGTGCAGACGGGCGGTTTTGAGGCGGGCAAGCTCGTCGCGGGGAGCATCTCCCGGGAAGCGCGAGTTCTTGCGGGGCACCTCGGCCCAGGCGGACATGGCGCCTCTCGGGTCGGCCAGCAGGGCGCGGGCGTCGCCCAGGGCGACGAACAGTTCCTTGGGCGAGCCCAGGACGTTGGGCCCCTGGGTTGCGGCCTCCAGCTGCTTCAAAGCCTCAGGGGTCTGGCCGCGTCCCAGGGCGATGAGCCCCAGAGCCAGGCGCGCGTCGGCAGGCACGGATTCGCGCAGCATGTCCGGAAGGGCCGCCGTGGGCGCGGCCTTAGCCAGGGCCTCGTTCAGCGTGCTCACTGCGGCGGAGGTCTTGCCGCGGGCGTAGAGGGTCCAGCCTGAGCCCAGCAAACCGACGCTCTCCATGGCCGGATCGTTGCGCACCAGGGAAAATTCTTCTTCGGCCTCGGGCAGCTGATTCATGCGCAGCAGGGCGAAACCCAGCACCGCGCGCACGTGGGGGGCATCCGGCCCTTCTGGCGCAGGCGGCGGCGGGGTCGCGGGCGGCTGGCCCATGGGCTGCTGGGGCATGGTCTGCGGCGTATGCTTGGGCAGGGTTGCACGCAGGACATTAAGGGCTTCCTGGTATTTGCCTTGCCGGTATAGTTCAAGGCCTTGCACGTAGGGCGAGTCGGCCCGGGCCGGAGCCGGAGTCATGAGACAGAGGCAAAGGGCCAGCGTCAAGGCCGGTGCGAGGATGGCGAAAAGGGCGGACACGCGGGCGCGCATGGATTCTCCTTAGGGTGGGCTCGCCAAGGCTGTCGATGGACTGGCGGCGGCCAGCGGAGACTATGCCCCAAGGGGAGCGCTTTCGTCCACAACCTTGCGCGTTGTGGTTGCGGGACGTTTCTCCGTTGCGGCGGCTATTTCGAGGGCGCAGGCTCTTGGGCCTTGGGCCGCTCCAGGGACTTGTCCAGGCTCTGGTTCAGGCGGTCCAGAGCCTGGCGCGACATCTCCATGACATCGCGCAGGGATTCGCGCAGCGCCGCGCGGGGCGACTTGCCCGGTTGCGCCGGTGGGGCCGGGGGCGCGCCGCTGTCCATGGCGGCAAGGCGCTGGTTGGCCTCATCAAGTGAGGCGCGCAGGGCGTCCACATCCTCCGCCAGGCGGGCGCGATCCTCAGCGGTCTCGCGCTCCAGGCGTTCCACGCGCTCGCGCAGGGTTTTGATCTCGGCGTCTTGAGCCGAGGACTGGCCCTTGCAGCCCACAAGGGCCAGAACCATCGACAGAACCAGGAGAATACGGGCTAGCGGCATGGCTAGAATTGGGAAAGGTCGATGTCGCGGCTGAACTGACCCGGCGCTTCCTTCACCACGGCCTGCCCGGCGATGATCCGCTGGCCGTCGAAGGCGAGGGTTGGGCCGCCGTGGAGTTCCCAGCCGTTGTTCAGGGCCTCGCTTACGCGCAGGCAGAAATTGGCGTCGTCCGGGCCGGTGAGGTAGCGGTAAAGCTTCATGGGCGTCCTCTTCAGATGGGTGTTTTGCGCACGGGCGTCCGGGCAACGATCTTGTTGTAGTAGTCCTGCTCCGCCTCCAGAAACACCGGGCGACGGCGCGACTCGTTGAGCCGGGTGATCATGAGGTTCAGGCGCTGCATCTGGCGGTAGCGCTCGGCCTCGTCGGTCATGGCGGACAAAAGCTCGATGGCGCTGTTGATCTCGCGCTGGGCCTCCAGTTCCGGGGGCAGGCAGCCAGCGTTTTTAAGCACGCGCCAGGCCATTTTGAGTTCTGGCGGAACATGGGCGTCGTCGTTCAGGTCAAGGGGCTTGCCCCGACCTGGGAGGTCGTCGAATTCGCCGTTCTCCTGAGCCGTTCTGATGCGCTCCTCGGCGATTCTCTCGATGAAGGCCAGCGACAGACTCATGGCGCGATGGTGCGACGGCTGGGGCCGAAAGTCAATATTTGGGAGCCCTCCAAAAATCGGCGCGGACAACTCTTTACACAGTGCGCGCAGTGCTTATATTCTCATCACAAGGGGCGCAAGCCCCAGTTGATACAACAAGCGGCAGGAGGGAGGTAGCAGCCAGTGTGCAAAGCTCGCAAAATCTGGCGGATTGAGCCGCCCCTGATCTCGAAAGAGATCCACACAACGAAAAGTGCGCCGTAATAAAGAGCCCCGATGTCCAAGCCCAGAAACGGACCGGAGCCAGCCGGGTGAACCGGCAACGGCGCACGACTCTTTTGTCGTTTCCGGCACAACATAATCCGCACAAGGAGCCCAGCTAAACATGGCGCCATGGTATGTAGCTGTCCTCATGGGCCTCGTTGAGGGGCTCACCGAATTTCTGCCTGTGTCCAGCACCGGGCATCTCATCCTCGCCGGGCACATGCTCGACCTCACCGGGCCTAAGGCCCAGACCTTTGAGGTCGCCATCCAGCTTGGAGCCATCCTCTCCGTGGTTGTGCTCTACCGCGACCGCTTTATGGGCCTGCTTCGCTCCGACCCGGCCCGGACCTTCTCCGGTCCGCGCGGCATTCTTCTGTTGTTCTTGACCTCGCTGCCCGCTCTGATCCTCGGCTTTCTGGTCCATCACGCCATCAAGACCCATCTTTTCGGGCCGCGCACTGTGGCCCTGGCCTTTGTGGTCGGCGCGCTGATGATGTTCGTCGTCGAGGCGCGGGCCGCGCGCCAGAGCCGCGTGCGCAAGGTGGGCGGGCTGGACTCCCTGAATCCCGGCCTGGCGCTGGGCATCGGCTGTTTCCAGTGCCTGTCGCTGTGGCCGGGTTTCTCGCGCTCCGGGGCCACCATCATGGGCGGCATGCTCCTGAATGTGGACCGCAAGACCGCCGCCGAATACTCCTTTCTGGCCGCAGTGCCGGTCATGTGCGCCGCGGTGGGTTACGATCTGCTCAAGAACTGGCGGCTCTTCGAGGCAGACGACCTGTCCTTCCTGGCCATCGGGTTCGTGGTGTCGTTCATTGCGGGCTGGGCTGCGGTGAAGGGCTTCATCGGGCTTGTTTCGCGCATGACGCTCCGCCCTTTCGCCCTGTATCGCCTGGCATGCGCGCCGCTCATCTGGTTCTTCTGGCCAGCATAGACCGGAAGTTGCGCAGCCTCGCCAGCGCCCGGACTCCGGGCCTTCCCACCATGACTTGAAATTGCGCTCGCAATACGTTATGCTGCGCTATTGGCCGAATAGCGCCCCGTTTTTTCATGTTATTTTTTCAGGAGGACTCCGTACATGACCCGCAAGGACCGCACCGAGGGCATTTACAGCCGTCGCGAGGTGCTCGACGATTCCGAGCGCCGCCAATATTATCAGCTGCAGCTCAAGGACCTCTTGTCCTACGCCTACCGCTATTCCGAGGACGTCAAAAAGCGTTTTGACCGCGCCCAGTTCAATGTGGACAAGTTCAAGGCGCTTGCCGATCTCAAACATGTGCCCATCCTGAAGAAAAAGGAACTCATCTTCCTGCAGAGCATGGGCCCGCGTCTGGGCGGCCTGCTCACCAAGGATCTTGGCGAACTGCGCCGCGTGTTTCTGTCCCCGGGTCCGATTTTTGATCCTGAGGACCGCATGGACGACTACTGGGGCTGGACCGAAGGCTTCTATTCCGTGGGCTTCCGCCCCGGCGATGTGGCCCAGATCACCCTGCCGTACCACATGGCCCCGGCTGGCCTGATGTTTGAGGAGCCCCTGAAGAACCTCGGCTGCGCGGTGATCCCCGCTGGCCCAGGCAACACCAGCTCCCAGCTTGAGATCATGCAGAAGCTGCGCGTCACCGGCTACATCGGCACGCCCAGCTACCTGCTGCACCTGGCCCAGAAGGCCGAGGAGAGCGGGCTTTCCCTGCGCAAGGACCTCTTCCTGGAAGTGGCCTTCGTGACGGGCGAAAAGTTCTCCGAGAAGATGCGCACCACCCTTGAGAAGAAGCTCGACTGCGTCATGCGCCAGGGCTACGGCACGGCGGACGTGGGCTGCATCGGCTACGAGTGCTTCCACAAGTGCGGCCTGCACCTGTCCAACCGCGCCTTTGTCGAGATCTGCCATCCGGACACCGGCATTCCGCTGAAGGACGGCGAAGTGGGCGAGATCGTGGTTACAGCCTTCAACAAGACCTACCCGCTCATCCGCCTGGCCACGGGCGACCTCGGCTACATCGACCGCGCGCCCTGTCAGTGCGGCCGCACCAGCCCGCGCCTGGGCAACATCGTGGGCCGCGTGGACACCACCGCCCGCATCAAGGGCATGTTCGTGTACCCGCACCAGGTGGAGCAGGTCATGGCCCGCTTCGAGGAGATCAAGCGCTGGCAGATCGAGGTCACCAACCCCGGCGGCATCGACGAGATGGTGCTGTCTGTGGAGTCCGGCGCCTTCAAGCGCGAGGACGAGCTGCTGCACACCTTCCGCGAGAAGATCAAGCTGCGCCCTGTGCTCAAGATCCTGGCCCCCGGAACCCTGCCCCCGCAGATTCGGCCCATTGAGGACAAGCGCTCCTGGGATTAGTCCCGCGCCCTGAACATATGGGAGCACCCATGCCTTCCCCGACATCTTCCCGCGCCCTGGCCGCTGCACACAGCAGAGGCCGGGGCGCGGCCCTTTTCGCCGCCCTGTTGCTGATTCTGCTCACCGCCTGCGCGCGCCCAGCGCCCATGAACGAGCCCATGGCCGTGAGCTTCCTGCCCGCCCCGGGCGAAATGCTCACCGACGCGGGCGACCGTCTGACGCCGGAAGCCTTCATGGCCAAAAGCCGCGATGCCGCGTACGTGCTCATCGGCGAGTCCCATGGCAACGCCTGCGACCACGAGGCCGAGCGCCGGGTGCTGACGCTTCTTTCCCACCAGGGAAAGGGCCCCGCCGTGGGCTTTGAGATGGTCCCGGCCAAGAACAGCACAGTGCTCCAGGACTTTGTGGCGGGCAACATTCGCCCAGAGGACCTGGAGGCGCGCCTGGACTGGGGCAAGACCTGGGGCCATCCCTTTGGCCGTTATCTGCCTGTGTTTCTGGCCCTGCGGGAGTGGAAGCTGCCTGCGGCGGGCTTGAACGTGCCCCCGGACGTCATCCGCAGGCTCTCCGCCGCAGCCATGAACAACGCCACCTCCGACGACCCCGTGGGTTCCCTGTCCGCGGAGGACCGCCAGTGGCTCCCGAAGCAGATCATCGAGCCCGCGCCGGAGCAGTTGGCCTTTTTGAACGAGGTCATGAGCAGCCACCCCCCTGCCAAGGGGAAGGCGCGCAGCATGGACGACCCCAGGCAGCGCGAGCGCTTCCTGCTCATCCAGAGCGTGTGGGACTCGGCCATGGCCGAGCGGGCCGTCGCCTTGCGCGCTTCCACGGGACGGCAGGTGGCGGTGCTTGCTGGCACGGCCCATGTGGAGGGCGGCCTGGGCATCGCGCGGCGCATCAAGGTGCTGGACCCCGGCGCCTCGATCCTGCTGGTTTCGCCCTGGCGCGGCGACGATCTGGACCCGGATGACGCCCAGGTGCGCGTATACTGCCCCATCAGCTTTGAGAGCCGCATGGGCATGGTGCTTGAGAGCAGGCCCAACGGCGAGGACTCCCTGGTGGTGGTCGCCGAGGTCCGGCGCGGCAGCCGCGCCGAGGCGGCGGGCCTGCGCCCCGGAGATCTGGTGGAGCGGGCGGGCGGGTACCGCATGAATTCCCTGAACGGCCTGCATCTTGCGGGCAGCGACGCCTTCCGCGAGAAGAAGAGCCTGGTGCTGGGCATCCGGCGGGGCGCGGCCTGCTACACCTTGGACCTGGGGCCCTTGGGCCAGCCGGGGCAGCAGCAGTCGGACCAGCGGCAGCCCAAGCCCGACCAGCCTGTGCCTGAACAAAAGCCGTAATCATGCCTGAACTGCCTGAAGTCGAAACCATCGCCCGCACCCTGGCCCCGGACGTGGTGGGCCGGGACATCCTGGGCGTCGCGGCCCCGGACCCCTCGGCCCTGCACCCGGATCAGCAGAGCTTTGCGGCGCTGGTCGCCGGGCGGCGGATTGAGGCTGTTGGCCGACGCGGCAAGCTGCTTTTGCTGCGCCTGCACGACCAGGGCGTCATCGCCGTGCACCTGCGCATGACCGGACGCGTGATGGCCTATGGCCCCGGCCAGGAGCCGGACCGCGCTCGCGCGGTGCTGGAGCTTTCGGGCGGGGTGCGCCTGGGTTTTTCCGATGTGCGGCGTTTCGGGTCCATGCACGCCTTTGCGGCGCAGGGTATCGAGAACTGGCCCTTTTACGCCAGCCTGGGGCCGGAGCCGCTGACCATGACCGCGTCAGAATTTCGTTTCCGTCTGGGCCAGGGCCGGGCGCGGATAAAGGCGCTGCTGCTTGACCAGCACGTGGTGGCGGGCATCGGCAACATCTACGCCGACGAATGCCTGTTCCGGGCAGGCATCCGGCCCGATGCGCCGGCGGGCGGCATCTCGCCAAGGCGGCGCGACATGCTTTTCGCCGCCGTGCAGGTTGTGCTCGCCCAGGCCATTGCCGAAAACGGCAGCTCCATCCGCGATTACCGCGACGCCAAGGGCGATGCCGGAGCTTTCCAGAATCATTTTCGCGCCTATGGCCGCGGCGGCCAGCCTTGCCTGGTGTGCGGGCAAACCATGCAGGCCATGCGGGTGGCTGGGCGCACCAGCACTTTTTGCCCCAGGTGCCAGCCCCCTCACGCTGTGTTGGAATGAAGCGGTTGGGCTGATCCCTGTCCAGCGAACTACGCAGTCTTTGGCTCGCCGGGGCTGGCCTCTTCCCTTTCGGCTCAGCCCGGCGTATGGTGAATTTAATTCATCCCCCCCAGACAAATTGGAGGAACGACATGCAAGAAAGACCCGGCAGCGTCACCATGCGTGGCAACCCGCTGACCCTTTTGGGGCCGGAAATCGTCGTGGGCCAGAAGGCCCCGGACTTCACCCTGGTCAACAACGACATGGGAACCGTCACCCTGTCCGACTACGCTGGCATGGCCTTGGCTTTGGTCAGCGTGCCGTCGCTGGACACCCCCGTGTGCGCGGTGGAGACCCGGCGCTTCAACGCCGAGGCCGCCAAGTTGGGCGCCGGAGTGCGAATCCTCACCATCAGCATGGACCTGCCCTTTGCCCAGAAACGCTGGTGCGGGGCCATGGGCATCGACAAGGTGGAGACCCTTTCCGACCATCGCGAGGCCGCTTTCGGCCAGAACTACGGCGTGCTCATCAAGGAGCTGCGCCTGTTGGCTCGCGCCGTGTTCGTGGTGGACAAGAACGGCATGGTCACCTACTCGGAACTCGTGAAGGAGATCGCCGACGAGCCCTTCTACGCAGGCGTCCTCACCGCGCTTTCCCAGGCTGCAGGCTAGCGCCGCAGTTGCCCGGCGCGCCTCATTCGAAGAGGGGCGGGGCGTATTCTCAGCACATGAAAAGGCCGGGCGCTCTCGCACCCGGCCTTTTCTTGTCTTTTTTGGGGCCGCTAACCGCCGGTCTTCATGCGCTCGATGAGCGTGCGCAGGCTCTGGGTCTGGTTCGCCAGCTCGCCCACGGCCTGCGCCGACTGGCGCATGGCGTCGGCTGTTTCGCCGGAGATGCGGTTGATGTCTTCAATGCTGCGGTTGATTTCTTCGGATGTGGCCGACTGCTCTTCGCTGGCCGTGGCGATGGAGCGCACCTGGTCCGTGGCCGTATCCACCAGCGACACGATTTCGTGCAGGGCCTCGCCGCTGGTGTTGGCCAGCTTGGTGGCTTCCTCCACCGTGTGGACGGCGCGGTCCACGTTGTCCATGTTCTTGCGCGCCCCTTCCTGAATGCCCCGGATGGCGTCGCCCACCTCGCGGGTGGCGTTCATGGTCTTCTCGGCCAGCTTGCGCACCTCGTCGGCCACAACGGCGAAGCCGCGTCCGGCGTCGCCTGCGCGCGCGGCCTCGATGGCGGCGTTGAGGGCCAGCAGGTTGGTCTGGTCGGCGATGTCGGAAATGACGTTCATGATCTGGCCGATGCCCTCGGCCTGCTTGCCCAACTGGCCCATGTCCTCCTTGAGGGACATGGACACGCTCTGCATGGTGTTGATGCC
>NZ_JAUYFU010000084.1 GCF_030689645.1 Humidesulfovibrio sp. | reverse complement strand
ATGGCGCGCATGGCTGGTATGGCACCACCGGAAGCGCCTCCTCAACCGGTCCGGCGCACCGGGGCAAGGTGACGCTTCCGAACGAAGTGCGCGGCAAGGCCAGCCCCAGGCCCCCCGCAAAGGTAACCTGGAAGAACGACGACCGGACACGGCCTGACCCGAAGCAAGACGATCTTAAGCCTGAGATGCAAGACGCAGTGGAGCGGATAAAGGAAGAAGTGCCCAAGCTGGACACCGTGAATGTGAACAGCGGGCGGCGGCCTTTTGATCCGGCCAATCCCAATGACCCGCACGCCGATGGCCGTGCCGTGGACATCAACAACATCAACGGCGTGCGTGTGGTGAATCTGGAGACGGCCACCGGACCGGAGGCCGAACGGGCGCAGGAAGCGGCGGCAAATCTTGAAAAATGGGCGAAAAATGAGCCGAAAATTAAACAGCTCATCGGCCCAACGGGCTGGCTGGAAAGGGGCAGCGATGGCGTCATGCGTCCAAAGCAGCTTACGAAGCCGAAAGATTTCAAAACACTCGACGAACACAAAAACCATTACCACATCGGCATGTAATCCTGCCGGTTTCCAGGAGAATAGACCATGATCCGCCCCTTGCTGGCCCTGCTGCTCCTGCCGTTGCTGGCTCTCCCGGCCCTGGCGCAGGACTACGCGCCTCCGCCTCTGGACGATCCGCTGGCCCTGCGGCTCATTTGCACCAGCACACAGGAGTGGACGAATTATGGCCCCTCGTACAGCCGCGCCACCATCTTCTCGGTGCCGGAACCGGATGGCCGCACGGAACGCCTGTACGTAGGCTTTGTGGGCGACATCTTATACTCCCGCACCGGCCACGCCTTCTGGCGCGGCCCGGTGGCCACGCGCTGGCAGGGGCTTCGGGAGGCGCGTGAGTGGATCCCCAAGTTTAGCGCGAAAAACCCGGCCCGGTACCGGCTGGACAGGCTGACCGCGCTGCCGGGCGGGCGCATGGACAACGCCACCATGGAGATCGACCTGGACGCCCGACCCCCGCAGTTGCGGCTGTTGGGCGGCGGGCCGGGGCAGCCCAAGTATTTGGACTCGCAGCCCCTGGGCGAGGCGGTGCCCATGACCGAAACGCTCAAATTCGTCACCCGCTTGCGGCAGCAGGCCAAAGCCGACACCGGGACGCTGGGCTTGCGCACCTACGCAGTGAACCTCGGCAAAGAGAATCCTCCTGTAGACCGGCTCAATCCTCTGCCTTTTGAGGAAAGCGACAAATCCCCCTACCTCCTTGCCGTGTGCCGCGCAGGCGACCCCGGCGTGCATGCCCTGCACTTTCTGCCGCCGCGCTACGACAGCTGGATCTTTGAAAAACTGCTGGCCGCGCCCACGCGGAACGATGCGGATGGAAGTTTTGTGCTGCGGATCTTTTCCCTGTACCTGGGCAAAGACGGTGACGGCGATGAGGCGATTCTCGGCAGCCGTTCGGACGTGAGCGTCGGTTTGCGAAATATGGACGTGAAGCTTGTAGAGTCGCAGCTCTACAATGATCCGGAGTCCGGGTCATGGTACCGGCCCAAGCCGACCAAGAAGGGCAAGCCATGATCCGCCCCTTGCTGGCCCTGCTGCTCCTGCCGCTGCTGGCCTTGCCGGCCCTGGCGCAGGACTACGCGCCTCCACCTCTGGACGATCCGCTGGCCCTGCGGCTCATTTGCACCAGCACGCAGGAGTGGACGAATGACGGACCATCATATAGCCGGACCACCATCTTCTCGGTGCCGGAACCGGATGGCCGCAGCGAACGCCTGTACGTAGGTTTTGTGGGTGATCTGTGGTATGTCCGCACCGGCCACGCCCTTTGGCGAGGCCCGGTGGCCACGCGCTGGCAGGGGCTGCGGGAGACACCGGGGCACAACCCAAGCTACAGCGCGAAAAACCCGGCGCGGTACCGGCTGGACAGGCTGACCGCATTGCCGGGCGGGCGCATGGACAACGCCACTATGGAGATCGACCTGGACGCCCGGCCCCCGCAGCTGCGGCTGCTGGGCAGCGGGCCGGGACAGCCCAAGTATTTGGACTCACAGCCCCTGGGCGAGGCGGTGCCCATCAACAAGGCGCTCAAACTTGTCACTCGTCTGCGGCAGCAGGCCAAGGCCGACACCGGGACGCTGGGGTTAAGGGCGTACGGCCTGGACCTGGGGGTGGAAAATCCCCGCACGGACCGGCAGACGCCGCATGCGTATACGGAAGAGGACAAGACGCCCTACCTGCTGGCCGTGTGCCGTGAAGGCGACCCCGGCAAGAGCGCGCTGCACTTTCTGCCCTTGCGCTATGGCGGCTGGGAGTTCAGGAAATTGCTGGCCGCGCCCGCGCCGAAGGATGCGGATGGAAGCTTTGTGCTGGACATGTTCTCGGAATACGAGGGCAAAGATTCAAGCGGCTACGTGGGCAGGCTTGGCAGCCGGTCGAACGTGAGCGTGAGCCTGCGCAGCCTGGATAATAAGCGTGTGCAGTCGCAGCTTGTGTACGACTTCGAGGGAGATGAATGGTTCCCGGAGAAACCGGCCAAGAAGGGCAAGGCCAACCCCTGACCTTTCAGGTCACAAAAACAGGCGGCCCGGCATTCCTCGCATGGAGGAGCCGGGCCGTCTGTATTGCGCCTGTATGGGGGCGCAGAGGGCGGGAAAGACCTCCGTTCAGCCTTATTCGTCCCGCAGCACGCCCATGTCCGCGAACTTCAGGTACAGTTCCCGGCTGATCCAGGCATCGGTGGCGGCGTAGACGATCTGCTTGGTGCTGAGCGCCTCGCGCGCCCAGTTGGAGCACTGCGCGCCCTTGCTGATGCGCACGCCCAGCAGGTTGGCCGAGAGGTTGCGCAGGCCGTGGGTCAGCATGCCCAGGCGTTTGGCCACCTCGCCCAGGTCCACGAAGCGGCGCTCGGTGAACTCGAAGTGCTCCTTCAAGCCCTTGAGGTCGTCGCGCACGGACACTCCGCTCTTGATGATGTGGCGCGAGGCCAGGAGCTCGGTGAGCACGGCCTTGTCCTGCAGCTTGGATAGCTGGAAGATGTAGACGTCCTTGTGGCTGGCGAGCTGCAACAAGGCCGGGGGCGGGATCTGCCCCTTCTTGAAGATGGGCCGGGTCTCGGTGTCGAAGCCCAGGACTTCTTCTTCATGCAGCACATGCATGGCCTGATGCAGTTGGCGGTCGCACTCCACCAGGATGATCTTGCCCACAAAGGCGGTGAGGGGCAGCAGGCCGATTTCCTCGGAGGTGAAGGAGCGCTTGTGCTCCTCGACCATTTCCGCGCCTTCGCGCAGGGGGGCCAGGTACGAGAGGTCTGGCGGTGGCGGTTTCGGGGTTCTTCTATTCATGTTCACGCGTGGTGTTGAAGCTTACCCCGGTCCATTTTTCCTGGGTATCCTCCAGCCGCCACTGGCTGGGGGCCAGATAGGCCAGGTTGTCCTCGGCGTCTTTGGCCAGGGAGCCGTGCATGGCCCGCTCGAAGTCGGCCAGCTTGCGCTTGTCGTCGCAGCTGATGAAACGGGCGCAGTTGTATTGCGCAGGCTCGTACAGGGCCTCCACGCCGTATTCATCCTTCAGCCGCGCCATGATGACGTCGAACTGGAGCACGCCTACGGCGCCCAGGATGTAGTCGTTGCCCATGAGCGGACGGAACACCTGCACGGCGCCTTCCTCGGCCAGCTGGGCCAGGCCCTTTTGCAGCTGCTTGGCCTTGAGCGGGCTTTTCAGGATCACGCGGCGGAAGTGCTCCGGGGCGAAGCTTGGGATGCCGGTGAACTTGAGGGGCTCTTTTTCCGTGAAGGTGTCGCCGATCTTGATGGTGCCGTGGTTGTGCAGGCCGATGATGTCGCCGGGCCAGGCCTCGTCCACATTGCTGCGGTCCTGGGCCATGAAGATGGTGGCGTTGGCGATGGTCACGTCTTTGCCGATGCGGTGGTGCTTGAGCCTCATGCCGCGCTGGAAGCGGCCGGAGCAGATGCGCAGAAAGGCGATGCGGTCGCGGTGGGCCGGGTCCATGTTCGCCTGGATCTTGAACACCACGCCGGAAAACTCGGTTTCAGTGGGGTCCACAACGCGCGTGACGGCGGCGCGGGGCCGCGGGGCCGGGGCCAGCTCGACAAAGGCGTTCAGAAGTTCCTGCACGCCGAAGTTGTTGATGGCGCTGCCGAAGAACACCGGAGTCTGCTTGCCTGCCAGGTAGCGTTCGCGGTCAAAGGGATAGCCAGCGCCCGCCACCAGCTCCATGTCGCGCCGGAGATCCTTGGCCTGTTCGCCCAGAACCTCGTCCAGCCTGGGATCATCCAGACCCTTGATGACGAGGCCTTCCTGAATCTTGCCGCCGTGGGTGGCGCTGAACAGGTGCAGCTCGTTCTTGAGGATGTTCCAGGTGCCCTTGAAGCCCTTGCCCATGCCGATGGGCCAGGTCATGGCCGCGCACTCGATGCCGAGGCTCTCCTCAATGTCGGAGAGCAGCTCAAGGGGTTCGCGGCCTTCGCGGTCCATCTTGTTGATGAAGGTGATGATGGGCGTGTCGCGCAGGCGGCACACGTCCATGAGCTTGCGCGTCTGGGTCTCGACGCCCTTGGCCGAGTCGATGACCATGACGGCGGAATCGACAGCCGTGAGCACGCGGTAGGTGTCCTCGGAAAAGTCCTGGTGGCCGGGGGTGTCCAGCAGGTTGACGGCGTAGTCCTGATACTCGAACTGCATCACCGAGCTGGTGACGGAGATGCCGCGTTCGCGCTCCATGGCCATCCAGTCGGAGGTTGCGTAGCGGGCGGCCTTTCTGGCCTTGACGGTGCCAGCCATCTGGATTGCGCCGCCGTAAAGCAGCAACTTTTCGGTAAGGGTCGTTTTGCCCGCGTCCGGGTGGCTGATGATGCCGAAGGTGCGGCGGCGGCCCGCTTCACGGGTGAGATCTTTGGCGAATTGGGGGTCGGTCACTGGTGCTCCAAAAGAGGGACGGCAAGGCAAAAAATGCGCCTCGCCGCGTGGAAAATCGCGGTACTTTCCCCCAGATGAGGGCAAAGGTCAAGTGCAGTCCTGTGGGGCGTTGGGCGGGGCAGGGGGGCGCGTCAGCCCCCCCTGCGTGTGCGTGAAGTCTAGGCCCGCGATGTTTGGGGCTTCTTGGTGATGGTCGTCAGCGCGGCTGCGGCGAGCATCAGTCCGGCTGCGATGTAATAGGCCAGGGTATAGCTGCCCGTGGCATCGGCGATGCGGCCGGCCAGAAGCGGGCCGAACACGCCGCCAAGGCCCCAGGCGGTGAACAGGATGCCGTAATTGAAGCCGAAGTTCTTCGCGCCCCAGTAGTCTGCAACCGTGGCCGGGAAAAGCGCCAGGCATGCCCCGTAGCTGAAGCCCACCACCGCGCTGCCGACAAAGAATCCGACCATGCCGTCCAGGCCGGGAAAGGTCAGCATGACACAGGCCTGGGTCAGGCACACGGCCATGAGGGTGCGGATGCGGCCGAACTTGTCGGACAGCATTCCGGCCATGAGCCGACCCATGGCGTTGAACACGGCCATGGAGGCAACCAGCATGAAGCCGGTCTGAACCACGCCGCCAGTCTGCACGGCGATGATCTTGGCCAAGTGCCCGATGATCATGAGACCAGCCAGGGCGGCGAAGGTGTATTCGGCATACAGCAGGTAAAACGAGCGCGTGCGCAGCATGACGCGCCAATCCGGCGCTGCGCTTGGAGCGGCGGCTCCGGGCGTGGGCTGCGGCGCCAGGGTCAGCGGCGGGTTCACGATGCGGCTGCTCAGGGCCAGGGCGATGATGGTGAAGGCCGCGCCAAGTATGCGGAACGCTCCGCTCACGCCATGCTCCGTCAGCAGGTAGCGCGAAAGGGGCGCGATATACACCGGCGCAAGGCCGAAGCCGCTGACCACCAATCCGGTGATGAGGCCTTTCTTTTCCGGCGGAAACCACTTGATGGCCGCTGGCGTGGCTGCGGCGTAGCCCAGGCCAAAGCCCGCGCCCGCCATGAGCCCGAAACCGATGAGCACCGGCCAGATGACTCCCGGCTGCACCAGGCTGGAGACCATGAGGCCCAATCCGGTGAGCACCGCGCCGGCCATGGCCACCTTGCGCGGCCCCAGGCGATCCTGCATGCGCCCGGCAGGCACCATCATCAGCGCGAACACGCCGATGGCCAGCATGTAAGGCAGACTGGCTTCGGTCTTGGACAGGCCCAGGCCGCCTGCCTCCGCCGACTCTGTCATTTGCTTGGCGAAAACGCTCCAGGCGTACAGCACGCCCAGAGCCAGATTCAGCCCCAGTCCGCAAAACACCACAGCCCAGCCCCGACTGATGCCGGTGGGAGCCGCCGCCGCCGCAATGCAGCGTTCACCAGCGTGGGGGCGCCCACTCCTGTCATCGTTGTAATTCGCCGTCACCCTGTCCTCCTGTGCTGTGGTTGCCGCGCTTCTGCGGTCCCTGGAGTCGGGATGCCGTGGAGTTTGCGCTTCGGGGCTCCTATCGCAAACCGCACACTGCGTGTCGGTGCAATCGGTGAAAGGCGCAAATACGCAGGGCCAGCGGCAAGTTGGGGCTGCGGTGGGAGAGGAGAGTGCAGGGGCTCTGCCCCTGCACCCCGCCAGAGGGCACAAGCCCCTCTGGACTCCCTGTGCCGCCGGATGGCCTGCCCGCAAAGTCGGGCAGGCCATCCGGCGGAGTGTTTTGCGCGGGGCGAAAAGCGGCAGCGGGCCGATTACTGGATTCGGTCAGGTTGAAACAGTGTGGAATGGTTGTTGTTGGCAATGATTCTGAGGCCGTGCCCAAAACGCATCCATCCCGACACCTCTGCAATCGAAAGGGCCTGGGACGAGTTTTGCTCGTCCCAGGCCCTTTCGATTGCCCCGAGGGGGTCCGGGGGGAATCATTCCCCCCGGAAAAAGCTCTTCTATTGCTTCCGCGCCTACTCCGTCGCTTCCGTGTCTTCGGGGTCGCGGTCCATCTCGTCATCAGTCTCCGGTCCCAGCTCGGGGTCGGATTCCGAGGCGGCGGCCTTGGGCGCGCGCGTGAAGGGTTCTGGCTTTTCCATGCAGCGGGCGAACACCAGGAAGCCCGTATGGGCCACCATGCGGTCTTCGGGGCGCAGGCGGTCAGGCACGGTCTTGTAGCGGCGCACCAGGATCTCCAGGGCCTCCAGCTCGGTGAAGGGCCCCTGCTCCAAGCCGCGCAGCAGGTCGCTCACCTGGTTGCAGGTGGGCAGCAAAAAGCCGCACATGGCGCCAGGCCGTACGGCCTTGGGGATGTGGTGCAGGCAGTCCTGGGGCACGCGCACGTCCAGAAACAGGGCGTCGGCATCGGTCTGCTCGAACCCGGTCTGCTCGATGTCGGCCAAGTGCTGGGTGACGCGGTGGGAAAGCCCCACGCGGGCGAGGTTCTTCTGGGCGAGCTTGTAGAATTCCTCGCGGCGCTCGTAGGTGTAGACCATGCCGGTGTCGCCCACGTAGGTGGCTAGGGCCGTTGTCAGGCCAGCGGAGCCGGTGCCCGTCTCGACCACGCGGCAGCCCGGAGTGATGCCCAGCTTGAGCAGCAGGTAGCCGATCTCCTTGGGGTACATGATCTGCGTCTGCCGCTTGACGCCCTTGATGAGTTCGTACACCGTGGGCTTGAGGATGCGGTAGGGGTGCCCCAGGTGCGAGCGCACGATGCCGCCGTAACCGGCCTCCGCCACCTCGGACATGAGGATGCGGCCATCGTGGGTGTGGAGCTCTTTTGTGGGGTCCAAGGCCTGCATGAAGCGTTTGCCCTTGGGGCTGATGACCAGCACAAGCTGTCCGGCTTCGATCATGGTTCCTCCGGTGGATGCGGGCAAGGCCGCAAAAGTGTCGCGTGGTGTCGCGTAATGTTGTTGCGTTGACCTGGGCCTACAGGGCGCGCCGTGCCGCGTCAAGCGGGTTGGAGAGTCGAAGCGGCGGGCCTCGTGGCCTGGCCAGAAAAGCTGTGGAGGCGGAGCGGAAGTGGAACAGGGCGCATTGCGCTATGTATTTGGCCCGGTTCTGTCCGGGCGGCTGGGCCGCTCCCTGGGGCTGGACCTTCTCGGCTTGCGCGTGTGTTCCATGAACTGCGTGTACTGCGAGTCCGGGCGGCTTGAGCGCCTGACCCTTGAGCGCAAGGCGTATGTTCCGGCAGAGACGCTTTTGGACGAACTGCGCTCCTGGGAGGCGGCCAGGGCGGAGCGGGGCGAACCTTTGCCCGACGTGGTCACCCTGGGCGGCTTGGGCGAGCCTACGCTCAATTCGGATTTGCCCGCCATCATCGATGGGGTGCGCTGCATTTTGCCCGGCGTGCCCGTGGCCGTGCTGACCAACGCCAGCCTGATGATTGATCCGCAGGTGCGCGCCGAGCTGGCCAAGGCCGATATGATTCTGCCCAGCCTGGACTCCCTGGTGCCGGAGGAGTTCGCCCGCGTGAACCGGGGGCATCTGGGCCTTGATCCGGCGGCCATCGCCGAAGGTGTGCTGGCCTTCCGCCGGGAGAGCGGCGCCCTGCTGTTTCTGGAGGTGCTGTTGGTGGCGGGCGTCAACGACTCGGCCCGGAACCTTGAGCTGTTGACGCAGTATTGCGTCCGCTTGCGCCCAGACCGCGTGGACGTGACGACCCTGTCCCGTCCGGGCACCGAGGCCTGGGCGCGGCCTGTGGACGCGAAAACCTTGTCGCGCTGGCGCGAGACCCTGGGGCCCACCGCAGTTTCCTGCGACAGAGAACCCGCCGACGAACGGGCCAGGGTTGCAGGACGCGCGGAAAAGGGGCAAGAACATTCCGGGGGCATGTCCCTGCCCGAGGTCCGCGCGCGCATCCAGGCATCCCTGGTGCGCAGGCCGCAGACGGCGTTGCAACTCGCCAGCGCGCTTCTTGCGGAGCCCGCACTTGTGGAGCGCGCCCTGACGGAGCTTTTGGACCAGGGCCTGGCGGAGAAAGTCCGCCGGGACACCGCCGCAGCGGGGCTGGCGACCGACACCATCGGTGCAGCCGACGCGGCCGGGGAAGTCTATTACCAAGCGCGTGGCTGAAGACGCCACGGAAGGTCATGGCTCCGCCCCCCACGATCTGGACCTGCTGCCGCAGCGTGCGCGCAGGCCGAATTTCTGAAATTTTCTTATGGACCGAGGTTCTTTCATGACCGATTCCCACGACGACCGGCCTTCGGGTCAGGCTGATTCGCCCCAGACCCCTGCGGCCAAGCCCCAGACAGACGCAACATCTTCCGCCGACCACGGCAGCCAGGACCAGCCGGGCCAGGACGGGAAGCCCGCCAAGCGTTCGCGCGGCAGGCGCGGCGGCCGCGGCCGCAGGCGCAAGGACAAGCCGGACGGGCAGGAAGGCCAGCTTTCCGATCAGAACGCAGAACAGCACGTCGGCCAGCAGAATGGCCAGCCCCAAGAACAATCCAGCAGCAAACAACCCGGCCAGCAGGCGCGGCGGCCAGCCAACCCCCAGGCCCAGGCCATCGATGACGCCTACGGCGTCGGGGCCTCCGCCTTGACGATCGACTCTGGCGCGGAAGACGCCGTCAGGTCGGATCATGACGCCGTCGCCCAGGAGCCCAAGGCCAAGGGCCGCTCCCGCAGCCGCGGAAGGCGCTCCGGCAAGGCCAAGCCCGCAGCCGGGCCCGCCCAGGCCGAGGCTCCCGATGATCTTGACGCTCAGGACTTCTGCGAGGACGGCGTGGCCGAGGAGGCCGAGGCCCAGGGCAAGACGGTGGAGTGCAAGAAGAAACGCAAAAAGATGTTCATCGGCGTGCTCCCCGGCGAGCTGGTGGAGGTCGTCCTCACCGAGGATGGCGCAGTGCAGGAATATTACGTGGAGATGCTGCACCAGGCCAAGACCAAGGGCAATATCTATAAGGGCTACATCCACAACATCGACTCCGCCTTGCAGGCCGCGTTCATCAACTACGGCGCTGAGAGAAACGGCTTTCTGCAGGTGGACGAGGTGCACCCCGAATACTACCAGGGCTCCTATCCGCTCAAAAAGGGCCAGCGCTTCCCGCTGATCCAGAAGGTGCTCAAGTCCGGCCAGGAAGTGCTCATCCAGGTGGTGAAGGAGCCCACAGGCAAGAAGGGCGCCTTTGTCACCAGCTATCTTTCCCTGCCTGGCCGCTATTTCGTCTACACCTTGGGACGCGACCAGCAGGGCGTTTCGCGCAAGATTGAGGACGAGAAGGAGCGCGAGCGCCTGAAGGGCGTCATCGAGCAGATCTCCCCGCCTGAGGGCGTGGGGCTCATCGTGCGCACGGCGGGCATTGGCCGCGCCAAGACCGAGCTCATGCGCGACTACAAATATCTGCACCGCCTCTGGGGCGACATCCGCAAGAAGGTCCAGTCCGAGAAGGCCCCGGCCCTGGTGTACAAGGAGATGGAGCTTTCCGTGCGCGCTGCGCGCGACTATCTGACCCAGGAGGTCAGCGAGGTCTGGGTGGACGACCCGGACACCGCAGCGCAGATCCGCGAGTACGTGGCCCTGGCCTTTCCCAAGAGCCCGGACATGGTCAAGGTCCACACCGAGCACGACCGCACCCTGTGGGAGCGCTTCGGCCTCACCAAACAGGTGGAGCAGATCTATTCCCGCGAGGTCACCCTGCCCTCCGGCGGGCGGCTGGTGTTCGACCACACCGAGGCCCTCACCAGCGTGGACATCAACTCTGGTAAGATCGGCGGCGAGCAGAGCTTCGCCAAGATGGCGCTGAAGACCAACACCGAGGCCGCGCATGAAATCGCCCGGCAGCTGCGCCTGCGCGACATCGGCGGGCAGATCATCATCGACTTCATCGAGATGAAGGACGGCAAGCATCTGCGCGAGGTGGAGAAGGTCATGCGCCAGGCCCTCAAGATTGACCGCGCGCGCACCGACGTTTCCGGCATTTCGCCCTTTGGTCTCATGGAGCTGGTGCGCCAGCGCCTGGGCTCATCGGCCATCAGCGTGTCCACCGAGCCTTGCCCCTGTTGCGGCGGCACAGGCATCCGCCGCAACCTGGAGTGGCAGGCCATGCAGGCCATGAAGACCATCCACCGCCTGTTGCGCCGCCCTGGCTGCCCCAATCCGCTGCAGTTTCCCGTGGGCCAGGAGCTGGCCATCTACATGCTGAACAACAAGCGCGAGCTGCTCACGGAAATGGGCGCGCGCGTGGACACCCGCGTGGAGATCGTCGTGGACCCCAAGCTGCCCTAAGCAGCCATTTTCCTGCCCTGGGCGGGACGGTAGGCCGTCTCGCCCGGGCTGGAGCGCCCGCCATGAACAATGTCCCAACCAACGCCATCCTGCTTCACGCCTGTTGCGGGCCGTGCAGCATCACGCCCGTTCTGCGTCTGCGCGACCTGGGCCTGGAGCCGACGCTTTATTTCTTCAATCCGAACATCCATCCGCTGACTGAGTATCTGCGCCGCCGCGAGGGCGTCCTGGCCGTGGGCGAGCGCCTTGGCGTGCCGGTGCTCCTGCCGGACCAGGCCGACCCTGCCGATGCCGCGCCGGACGTCTGGCTGCTGGCCGTGGCCGCCCTTGGCCCGGACATGGCCGACATGGCCCGGCGCTGCCCGGTCTGCTACGACCTGCGCTTGGCCCGAGCAGCGAGCAGAGCGCGGGAACATGGTTTTACGTGCTTCAGCTCCACCCTCCTGTACAGCAAGTACCAGAATCATCAGGCCATCCTTGATGCTGGCCACCGCCATGCCGGGCAGGGGCTGGACTTCCTGGGCGAGGACTTCCGGCCTGGCTGGAACGAGGGCGTTCGTCTGTCCAAGGAGTGGAACGTCTATCGTCAGCCCTATTGCGGCTGCGTCCTTTCCGAGCATGACCGCTACCGCAAGTCCATACTCCAAAAAGCGTGAGGCCGGGGAGCGCGTCCCCAGCCTCATCCGTTTCAAGCCTGCTTATCGCCGCGAGCGCGTCGGCTTTGTCTCTGCGCCCTACAGAATCTCTGGCCGTTCAATCCACTTGTTGACCACGGGCGCGACATAGCCGCCAAACAGCTCCAGCAGGGCGCCGGGTTCCGGTGCGCTGAGGAGCATGGAGCGGTGCGCGGGATGGATGAAGCCCTGGCTCACTGCGTTGTCCAGAAAGGCGCACAGGTTGCCGTAGTAGCCATTGATGTCCAGCAGCCCACAAGGTTTTTTGTGAAAGCCCAGCTGGCCCCAGGTGAGGATCTCGCAAAGCTCCTCCAGGGTGCCCATGCCGCCGGGCAGGGCGATGAATCCGTCGGACAGCTCGGCCATGAGCGCCTTGCGCTCGTGCATGGAGCCTACGATGTGCAGCTCCGTGAGGCCGGTGTGGGCGATCTCTTTGCGCTGCAGGGCTTCGGGGATAACTCCGATGACTTTGCCGCCAGCGGCAAGAGTGGCGTTGGCCAGCGCGCCCATGAGTCCCACGTTGGAGCCGCCGTAGACGCAGGTGATGCCGCGCCGTGCAAGCTCTGCGCCCATGTCCTGGGCTGCTTTGAGGTAGTCAGGCTTGGTGCCGGGGTTTGAGCCGAGAAAAACGCAGACGCGCCGCATGGAATACTCCTCTTGACTGTGGAAGGTGGCAGGGGTCACGCCAACTGGTCGCGCAGCTGGCGGAAAATTTCCTGGAGTTGCATCGGGGTGGCCTCGGCCTCGTTGATGCGCATGCGCCGGATGAGGCCCACGAGGTTGCCGCGCGGGGTGGTGGTGCGTTCGAAGAGCATCTCGCGATTTTGGGCGCGGCCCAGAGGAATGGCGCAGGTCCAGGAATCGGGAGATTCCTGGAACCAGCTGGCCGGTGCGGCGCCCTCGGGCGAGAGCACGTCCACCAGTCTGCGCACGCTCTGGCCGCCGGGCAGGCCCAGGAAATCCCCGCGGTCGGAACGGATGACGGCGGGCAGATCCAGGAAGGCCGGGTCCGGCGCGCAGGGTTCGGCAAAGTGCGGTTCGGGCTTTGGCTCCCGCCCCAGGGCGTAGGAGGCCAGCGGTCCGGCTGGGCCATGCACAGTGACGATTTTGCGCGCAGTGAGCACGGTTTCGACGCTGCCTGGCGCAGGAGCGTCGGCTGGCTTCTCCTCCGGTTCTGGCGAATCCTTTGGCGCAGAAACGTGGCTGGGCGGCGCGACGGCCGCTGTCGGCGCGGCAGCCGGAGCCGGGCTGGTCCGAGCTGAGCGCAACTCGCCCAGCAGTTCGGCGATGAGCGCCTTGGACGCGGCCTCCAGGGTGGACAGGTTGCGCACCTCGGCCTCCAGTTGCTCCATGCGCTGGCGCGCAAGATCTTGGGCCTTGGCCAAGGTCTCGATGCGGTTTGCGAGTTCCTGGTCTCCTTCCCCTCGGCTCTCTTGCGCTCCGCCTTGACGGCGGGGGTTGCTGGTGATCGATAAGCGACGATTGTGGGGATACTCTTTAAACTCAAGCTTTAGCCGTTGCGTAGTTTGTTGGATTGATAAGCCGTCAGCGAAGAGGTCGCGAATACGCAGGCAGACGCTCAAGGATTCCGGGTGCAGGCGCACAGGCTTCCCCTCACGCGCCACAGGCAGAAAGGTCGGGAATTTGCTGCGGTAGCTCTTGATGGTCGTTTCCGACACGCCAAGGGCCTTGGACAGATCCCGGTGCGTGTAGCTTTGCGCGTCCATGTAGAATCCCTTGCGGCCTTGCCGCGTAAAATCGACGCTTGCCGATACGGAATGCAATTGATTGCTGCATCGCGATTTCAGCCTTCTCGATAGCCTGGCTTGGTCGCATCGTCAAGGATCGGCGCGCAGGGGGGCGGCAAGGCGTGCACGCGCCCGCAGCTCGTTTGGAGCGCGTATTTTTCCCTTGGCTCGGAGGGGGAAATCTGGCTATAACTCCCCGAACCGCGCTCTGGCGCCGCCCTCTCTCCTTCCCGCCGCAATCCTGGCGGGCCTGCGGCCTGGACCCGGATTAATGCCGCCCCGCGCCATTCTCGGCATTTCACAGCGGGCAGGCTTGCGGCCACGTGGCCCCAAGGAGCAGCGTCTGATCGTGATTGTACCCCCCCGCAGGCCAGCAGCCCGCATCCATGCCGCCCTGGCCAGGTTCTTCCGGCCCACGCGCATTTTGTGCCTTCTGGCCGGAGTGCTGGTGCTTGCCGCCTGTGCGCCTGTTTCGTTGCCCGTGCGCTCGTCCTTCGCCGATCCTGATCCCATCCTGGCCGAGAATTCGGACCTGCTGGCCGAGCAGAACCTGCCAGGTTCCGAACGCTATCAGGTCACCCCGCCCAGGGAGTTGCCTGGCCCCTTGCCTGGCCGCGTGCCCCTGGCCCCTCCGGGCAGGCCCGGCAACCTGCGCCTGCCCGGTCTGGCTGAAGCTCCGCCGCGTGCCACGGACATCCCCGAATTTCCCACCTTGGATGACCTTGAGGTGGAGGCCCGCCTGGAGCGCTTGGCCAAGCTGCCGCCGTCCCTTGGCCTCGATCTGGTGCGCACCGGCTTGACCCAGAAGGGCCGCCGCTACCGTCGCGCCGGCACCTCGCCCGTCACCGGATTCGACTGCTCCGGCTTCACCCAGTGGACCTTCCGCCAGCACGGTTTGAGCCTGCCGCGCACGGCTCAGGAGCAATACAACACGGGCATCCGCATCGGCACCAGCGAGCTGCGCGCTGGAGATCTGGTGTTCTACAAGATCAACCGCCGTGGCCGCTGGCACGTGGGAATCTACATGGATGACGACGTGTTCGTGCACAGCCCCCGGCCCGGCCGCGGCATCTCCGAGGCCAACATGAAGGACGGCTACTGGGCCAAACGCTATCTGGGCGCCCGCCGCTACACCCGTTAGCTGGGCCGCATGAGCGCCCGGGCCTCCCTGTATGTGCACGCGCCCTTTTGCAGGGCCAAGTGCCGCTACTGCGCCTTTTTCTCCGCACCCACCGGAGCCGCCGGCCCGGAGCCGCGCGCCCTGTCCCGCTACCTGACCTCCCTTGAGGCCGAGATGGATCGTCAGGCCCAGATCTTTGGCCGCGTGTCTGCCTCAACCCTGTTCTTTGGCGGAGGAACTCCGAGCCTGCTGGGGATCGATGCCTTGGCGCGCATCATGTCCGCCCTGCGCCAGCGCTTTGATTTGGCCCCGGACGCCGAGGCGACCCTTGAGGCCAATCCGGACTCGGCTGCGCCGGAGTTTTTGCGCGCCGCGCGGAGCCTTGGCGTGAACCGACTGAGCCTTGGTGTGCAGAGTCTGGACGATGCGGCGCTGGGAGCCCTTGGCCGCGCGCACGATTCAGCCCAGGCCAGGGCCGCCTTTGCCTCGGCGCGCGATGCCGGGTTTGAAAACATCGGCCTTGACCTGATCTTCGGCTTGCCGGGGCAGGGAGTGGAAGGCTGGCTGGACACCCTGCGTCAGGCCATCGCCCTGGGGCCGGAGCATCTGTCCTGCTACGGCCTCACCGTGGAGCCGGGCACGCCCCTGGCTGCGGATGTGGCCGCCCTGGCTGCGTTACCCGACGAGGACGCCCAGGCCGAGATGTTTTTGCGAGGGTCAAAACTGCTGGAGGCCGCGGGCTACGAGCATTACGAGATCTCGAATTTCGCGAGGCCGGGCCGTCGCTGCGGCCACAACATGGCCTGCTGGCGCGGCGAGGACGTATTGGGCTTCGGGCCTTCTGCTGCATCTACCATGACGTCTTCGGGAACCCCTGCGCGCTGGGCCAATCCGGCAAGCCTCGAAGACTGGGAGACCCTTGTGCTTTCGGGGCTGGCAGGCCAGTCTGGGCGCGAGGAACTGACCGTGGAGATTCGCGCTCAGGAGGCGCTCATGCTGGGCCTGCGCACCGCTGACGGCCTCCATTTGCCCGCCCACGCCGCTGCCACAGGGCTTGATCTACGCCTCAGCCATGCGGGCCTGCTGGCCCAGCTGGAACGCGTCGGGCTGGTGCTGCTCGAGCCAGAGCGCCTGTGCCTTACGCGGACTGGAATGCTGGTGTCCAACAGCGTCATCCGCGCACTGGGCTTTGAGTCCAAGTCAGAGAATCTTTCCTGATTGCGCAGAAAATGGTCGCCTGGGAAGCCTTGGCCTCTGCGGGTTTTCAGGACTACCCCTTGCGCCGCCTTGACTGCCGGTGCCTGGATATTTCTAGAGTATCTTGATACTACGCATACACGATCGACACTCGCCGGATTTTCCTGCATATCTTGATAATTCAAAAATCGCGAACCCTAAACCGCGTAAGGAAACCTCAATGACCATGACGCCCATGCCTGCCGATCTGACCGATGTTATCCTGAATGACAACGCTAAGGTGGTGCTTGCGCGCCGCTATCTGCGCAAAGGCCCGGACGGCAAGCCCTATGAGCTGCCCACAGAGCTGTTCTGGCGCGTGGCGGCCAAGATCGCCGAGCAGGAGGCCAATTTCAAGGGCGGAAAAAGCAAGGTGGCCGCGCGGGCGCGCGAATATTACGATCTGCTGACCAGCTTCAAGTTCCTGCCAAATTCGCCCACCCTAATGAACGCGGGCACGGATCTGGGCCAGTTGGCCGCCTGCTTCGTGCTGCCCGTGGGCGACAGCATCGAGGAGATCTTCGACGCGGTGAAGCATGCCGCGCTGATCCATAAATCCGGCGGCGGCACGGGATTCTCCTTCTCTCGCCTGCGCCCCACGGATTCCCGCGTGGGCAGCACCGGCGGCGTGGCTTCAGGCCCGCTTTCCTTCCTGCGGATCTTCAACACCGCCACCGAGCAGATCAAGCAGGGCGGCACCCGGCGCGGCGCCAACATGGGCATTCTGCGCGTGGACCACCCGGACATCCTGCGCTTCATCAAGGCCAAGGAGCGCGAGGGCGAGCTCAATAATTTCAACCTCTCCGTTGGCCTCACCGAAGCCTTCATGAGGGCCGTGGAAAAGGACGAGGAGTATGACCTCGTCGCCCCGAACAACAAAGAGGTTCGCGACCGTCTGAAGGCGCGCGAGGTCTTCGCCATGCTGGTGCAGAAGGCCTGGGAGTCCGGCGATCCGGGCATGGTCTTCCTCGACCGCATCAACCGCGACAATCCCACCCCGCTCCAGGGCGAGATTGAGGCCACCAACCCCTGCGGCGAGCAGCCGCTTTTGCCCTACGAGGCCTGCAACCTGGGATCCATCAACCTGGCGCTGTTCTACGACAAGAACGCCCGCGAAGGCATCGACTGGGAGTCCCTGCGCACCGTCATCCACCAGAGCGTGCGCTTCCTCGACAACGTCATCGAAGCCAGCGTGTACCCCTTGGCGCAAATCACCGAGATGGTGCGCACCAACCGCAAGATCGGCCTGGGGCTCATGGGCTTCGCCGACCTTTTGTACCAGCTGGGCGTGGCCTACGACTCCCAGGAGGGCGTGACTCTGGCCGAGCGCCTCATGGCCTTCATCCAGGACGAGAGCAAGCTGGCCAGCAAGGCCCTGGCCGACGAGCGCGGCCCCTTCCCGGCCTTTGAGGGCAGCACCTTCGCCGCCAAGAAGCAGGGCCCCTACCGCAACGCCACGACCACCACCATCGCGCCCACGGGCACCCTGTCCATCCTGGCGGGCTGCTCTTCCGGCATCGAGCCCCTGTTCGCACTCAGCTTTGTGCGCAACGTCATGGACGGCGACAAGCTGGTTGAGGTGAACCCCTACTTCGAGGCCGCCCTCAAGGATGCCGAGGCTTACAGCCCCAAGCTCATGGAAGAGGTGGCCAAGATCGGCACCATCCGCGACGTGGAGTACCTGCCTGCGGATATCCGCCGCGTGTTCGTCACCGCCATGGACATCGACCCCATCTGGCACCTCAAGATGCAGGCCGCCTTCCAGAAGTACACCGACAACGCCGTGTCCAAGACCGTGAACTTGCCCAACAGCGCCACCCAGGAAGACATCTGGGACATCTATTGGAAGGCCTACGAGTACGGCTGCAAGGGCGTGACGGTATACCGCGACGGCTGCAAGGCCAGTCAGGTGCTCTGCACAGGCGATGGCCAGGACAAGAAGGAGGGTGTTGAGGAGGAAGGCAAGCCTAAGACCGTGGTGCGCAAGCGCCCGGACATAGTGTACGGCTTCACCCAGAAGGTGGAAACCGGCCTGGGCGCGCTTTACCTGACCATCAACGAGCAGGACGGCAAGCCCTTTGAGGTCTTCGCCACCATCGGCAAGTCCGGCAAGTCCATCACGGCCAAGGCCGAGGCCATCGGGCGGCTGGTGTCCCTGGCCCTGCGCTCCGGCGTGGAGGTGCGCGACATCGTGGAGCAGCTCAAGGGCATCGGCGGCGAGCACCCCAAGTTCCAGAAGAAAATCCTGTTGCAGTCCATCCCCGACGCTGTGGCCTGGGTGCTGGAGAACCGGTACATGATCGGTGAGAAGCACGTCAGCAGCCACGCAAACGCCCTGAATAAGGAAACCTGCCCGGACTGCGGCGAGCTGCTGACCTTCGAGGAAGGCTGCAACTGCTGCAAGAGCTGCGGCTACACCAAGTGCGGCTAGGCTGACCACAGGGCCTTGCCCCTGCGCTTCCCCCAGAGGGTCTTGACGCTCCTCTGACTCCCCAAGGGGAGTGAAGGGCGGCCTGGCCCAGACCAACGCGCTAATTCGCGGCGCAGGAGACGTGACGCTTACTGTCTGTCCCCTGCGCCGGTTTCATTTCCAGCCTGCGCCATTTCCGAAAGCCGCCTGCTGCTGCGCCGTAAACGCGCCTCTCCAAGACCTTGCCCGCACCTCCGCAAGCGAAGGGCCAGGGACGAGTTCTGCTCGTCCCTGGCCCTTCGCTTGCCTTGAGGGGGGCTGGGGGGGAATCATTCCCCCCCAGAAAAAAAATCTCCCCTCTTGCCGGTCTTCCCCCGCCTACTGTTCGCGCGGCACCCAGATTCTGAAGGTGGAGCCTTGTCCCGGCTCGCTGACCGCGCCGATGCGTCCGCCGTGCTGGTCCACGGCCTTCTTGGCGATGAAGAGCCCCAGGCCCGTGCCCCGCGAGCCCTTGGTGGAGAAGAACACGCTGAACAGCCGCGCCAGGGTGTCCGGCTGCATGCCTATGCCGTTGTCCTCGATCTCGAAGAACACGCCGCTGGCGTCTGGCCGGGCGCGGAAGCTGACCGTGTGCTCGGGCTTGGATTTGTCCTCCAGGCAGGCGTCCACAGCGTTTTCCAAAATGTTCACCAGGGCGGCGGAGAGCACCACCTCGTCCACGGAGAAGACGCCCAGGTTGGCGTCGATTTCGATGTTCAGCACCACGCCCAGTTGCTCGGCCTTGGGCACTACGGCTTCGGCCACCTGCGACGCGAGGTCGCGCGCATCCATGGAGCGCAGCTGGAGCTCGCGCTTTTTGGCGTAGAACAGGATGTCCAGCACCATGCCCTTGATGCGTCCGATGAGCCCGGTGACCTTTTCCCAACCGGACTGGACCATTTCCTGGTTGCCGGTGCGGAAGCCAGCGTTGACCTTGTACACGCCGCCGTCGAGGGCGGTGAGCAGGCCCTTGATGCCGTGGGACAGGGACGCGATGAGCATGCCGAGAGAGGCGAGATGGTCCTGCATGCGCGCCAGCTCGGTGATGTCCGTGGCCATTTCCATGACCCCTTCGATCTCGCCCAGGGCGTTTCTGATGGGGGCTGTCCAGACTACGACGTTGACGGTCTGGCCGTCCTTGCCGCGCACGGTGAGTTCGCTCTGGTGCGGCTGGCCGTCCTCAAAGGTCTTGAGGGTGGGGCAGCCGAAGCAGGGGCGGTCGTTGCCGCAGTAGGCCTGATAGCACAGCCCGCCGGTGGCCGGGCCGAATTCCTGGCGGAAGCGGCGGTTGGCCGCCTGGATGCGCAGATGGCGGTCCTGCACGGTGATGAAGCAGGGGGCTTCGTCGAAGAGCTGCTGGTAGCGCTGGCGGGTGGTGCGCAGTTCGTCCTGCAGGCGCTGCACTTCGCTGGCTTCCACCAGGATCTCCAGCACCAGGTCCACCTGTCCGTTTGCGCTGTGGATGGGCGCCGTATGCACGGTGACGGCGGTGAGGGACTCCTCAGGCCCGAAAAGTCCCTCGCGGCTCTTTTGGCCCTGGCCTGTGCGCAGGGTGCGCGCTACGGGGCTGTCCAGACCTTCGCCCGCAGCTCCGGCGTAGATGGCGAAGCCCGGCTGTCCCACGCGGTCGCCCAGGCGCTCGCGGTACAGGCGGTTCACGGAGATGACGCGCTGGTCGCGGTCCTGAATGGACACGAGGCAGGGCAGGGCGTTGAACATGGCGAATTCGCCGGCCACCTCGCCGGCCAGCCCGCCCATGGCCTGGGTCAGGCCCTCCACGGCCTCTTTGGCGGCGCTTTGGCGCTCCAGGCCCACGAGCTTTTCGGACTGCTGGCGCACCAGCTCTTCGAGGTTTTCCGTATAATGGCGCATGCGGCTTCGCATGGCGATCTTGTCCGCCGCGCGCTTGAGCGCGATCTCCAGCACCTCCGGACCGGCGGGCTTGGAGATGAAGTCGCAGGCGTCGAGCTTGAGGCCCTGCACGGCCACGTCCATGTCTCCGTGGCCGGTGACCAGGATGACCTCGGTGTCCGGGCTCTCTTCCTTGATGCGGCGCAGCAGCTCAAGTCCGTCCATGCCGGGCATGCGGATGTCGGTGAGGACCACGGGAGGCCGTTCGCGGCGAAAGACCTCCAGGGCCTCGTCGCCGTTGGCGGCCAGATGCACCTTGTGGCCCATGTCGGCCAGGGTGATGCCCACAACCTTGCGGATGCCGGCTTCGTCGTCGACTAAGAGTACGTCCATGCACATCTGGCCCGCTCCTGGCGCGTGCTGCCGCCTTATGGGCGCGGCGCATGCTCTCTATGGGAAGAGCCTAACGCAATCCGCCCCGAAAGGGGAGGGGGGAAACGCCCGGGCGGCCCTAGGGCTTGCCGATGGTTTTTTCCACGATTTCGAGAACCTGTGCAGGTTCGAAAGGTTTGCTCACCGTGGCCACGGCTTTGCGGATGGCCAAGTGGATGCCCGCCAAGCCGCTGATGACGATGACCGGGAGATCCTTGAACTCGGGCTTCTGGCTGAACTTGCGGTAGAAGCGCGGACCCCATTCCTCGGGCATTTCCAGGTCCAGGGTGAGCAGGTCCGGGCGTTCGCGCTCCAGCATTTCCATGGCCCCCTCGCCGCCCTCGGCGGAGCAGGTCTCGTAGCCCTTTTCCTTGAAGATGGACACGAGATACTCAACGATATCCGGGTCGTCGTCCACAACCATGATTTTCTTGGCCATGTCACGCCTCCTTGGGTTCTACGTTGGGGGGGCCACGCCGGGGGACCGCTGCGCTTCCGCGCCTGAGCCCAATATCCGCTGCGCCTCGCGCAGCAGCAGTTCCGCCGTGGGCGGCTTTTCCACATAGCCGTCGGGACCGGGAATAGCTGGACCCGCGGCGTTCGCCGTCTGCAAAAGGGCCAGGGAGTGCCGGAAGGTCGCGCCCTCGATGGCCGAGACAACCAGCACCCTGGTGTCCTTGAGCTCCGGGTCGGCCCGCAGCTCCGTCAAAAAGCGGATGCCTCCCTGGTTCGGCATCATCAGATCCAGGCTTACGAGGTGGGGCCGGAACTCTCGAAGTTTCCGCAGCCCCTCCTCGCCGTCCCTGGCCGTGGCCGTTTCATACCCGGCGGAGTCGAACACCGCCTTGATGAACAGGCGCAGGTGCATTTCGTCATCGACGACGAGCACCCGGCCCAGGGCTGCTGCGCCCCCGGCCATATCCGCTACTCGCCAGCTCGCGGCGGTCCGTAGGGGCTCACGTCCACCTTGTCTGGGTGGTTCACGCTCAAAACCGGGCAGGCCGAGCGCAGCACGACCTGTTCGATGGTGCTGCCGAGCATGGCCTTTTCAGGGTCAACATCCTTGGTGTGGTGCGCCATGACGATGAGGTCGGACTTGTTCTCACGCGCGTACTTGAGCACTTCGACGTGGGGATTGCCCTCGCGCAAGGCGATGACGTAGTTGTCGAAGTCGCCCATGTTGGCCACGTACTTGTCCTGGATCTTCTTTTCAGCGACGGCCAGCTGCTGCTCGATGTAGGCCTGGCCGGGCTCCTGCTCGCCTCCCAGGTCGACGCAGTGGAACACGTGCAGGCGGCAGCCGATTTCCTTGGCCACGTTGCGAGCGAACTGGAAGGCGTAGTCGGAAGGCTTGCTGAAGTCTGTGGCGACCACGATATTGGCGAAGTAGGACCAGCAGGTGACGCAGGGTCGGCTGACGATGAGCACAGGACAGCGGGCGCTCTTGGCCACCTTCTGCATGGTGCTGCCCGCGATGATGCGGTGGCGCATGGCGCCAACGTCTTCGGCCCTGGTGTGCGCGCCCATGACGATGAGGCTTGCGTCGTCCTTTCTGGCCTTGCGCAGGATCTCCGTGTGCGGCTCGCCGGTTGCGGTCTCGAAGTCGCAGGACGGATGGTCCTTGGCCAGCTTCTCATAGTACTGGGCCATTTCCTCCTTGACCAGGCTCACGAGGTTGTCGTCAACTTCCTCGCTTTCGCCGGTGCGCACGTCGCGGTAGGTGAGACCGAAGCCGCGGCTGGGCAGGCCGAAGACGTGGAACACGTTCAGACGGGAGCGGTTCTTGCGCGAAAGCTCGAAGGCCACGCGCGCGGCGTCGTCACAGGTGGAAGAGGCCGAGGTGGCGAAAAGGATCTTCTCAAACATGGGGCTACCTCCTTAATGCACACTCACGTGGTGTGCCGTGAAAAGCGAGCTGCCATAGGACGCCTTCAAAAAACTCAAACAGGTTGCAAACAGTTTCGAAGGAAAACTCGGCCACGCGGTCGCCAAAGACCACGTGCCGCAACTGCCCCAGCACCAGGGGCACATCCAGCAGCATCTCCACCTGCCAGCCCTTGATCTCCACATCCTCGCCGCCGCCCTCGCCGCTGGAAAGGCGGCCCCTGAGGGTGTGGTAGATCTCAAGCCGCGCCGGTCCGGGATGCCCGATCATCTCCACCACGCGCGAGAATTCAAGCTGCTCCAGCCCGGCTGGCCAGCAATCGGCCTTGGGCCAGGAGCCGGACTTCGCTGCGAACTCCGGGGCGAACTCCGACAGGCGCGCGAGCACCGGGTGGTCCACCAGCATGCGCATGAAGCTGCGCAGTGTGTATCCCGGGCTCAGGCTCACCCGTGCGCCTAGGGCCCGAAGAGGGTCTTCGATGCGCGCGCCGTGGTGATCTTGCAGCGAGCCGTCTGTTCCAAGTATGACATCGTTCATCTTACTCTACGTCCCTGGAGTGCTTTGCGGTGAATGATCGGAGAATACGAGTATCTTCTTATTTCATGTGGAGATTTGCGTCAACGTTGTACAGGTAAAACACGCAAAGAATAAAATCCTACTACAAAACTTTATTTTCATAGCGCCCTGGTATGAGAATAATGAATTCACTTCCGTTGTTTTTGCTGCTTGTTATATGGATGCTTCCGCCGTGTGCTTCCACGGTCTTCTTGGTGGTCATGAGGCCAAGGCCGCTGCCTCCCGCGCCCTTGGTGCTGAAGAACGCCGTGAACAGGCTGTCGCGGTCGGTTTCGGCAATGCCGCACCCGTTGTCCGCAACGGCGTAGCTGGCGCCGCCGCCAGGCAGGGACTCCACGCGCAGGGTGACGCATCCGCCCGGCTTGCCGCCGGCTTGCGCAGGGCCGAAGCCTGCGTCCACGCAAGCGTCGAGCCCGTTGCCCACAAG
Source organism: Humidesulfovibrio sp. (assembly GCF_030689645.1). GTDB lineage: Bacteria > Desulfobacterota > Desulfovibrionia > Desulfovibrionales > Desulfovibrionaceae > Humidesulfovibrio. The sequence goes on along the minus strand of NZ_JAUYFU010000084.1, from coordinate 6,855 downwards.
GTTCAGCAGGCAGCGGTGCAGGGCTTCGGCGTCGATCATCGCCAGGGGCAGCGGGGCAGGTGCGCCGCTCTGCAAAAAATCTTGCAGCACCAGCTTGAGTTCTATGCCCGCCGCCTCTGCCTGGGGCCGCAGCAGCTCTATCACCTGCCGGGCGGGCGCGGCGGGGTCCGTGGGCGCGGGGTGCAGGTCTTCGGGCCGGGCGAAGCGCAGCATGTCCAGCGACAGGCGCTTCAGCTTCTGCACGTTGGCCTCAAGCATCTCCCAGCCCTGCTCCAGATGCTCCCGGTGGTCCTTGTCCAGTCCTTGGCGCAGGAGGAACAGGCTTCCTTCAAGGCCGCTGGCCATGTTTTTGATGGCATGGGAAAGCCCGGCCACGGTCTGCCCAACCGCCGCCAGGCGTTCGGCGTTCAGAAGCTCGCGGGTCTTTTCCGCAACCAGGCGCTCCAGGTGTTCGGTGTGCTCGCGGATGGCCCGGCGCATGGCCCGGCGCTCACGGGCGCGGCTGAGGGCGATGTCCAGGGCGTCGTCGCTGATGGGTTTGGTGACGAAGTCCGCCGCGTCGAGTTTGATGCCTTGAATGGCAAGATCAATGTCGCCATGGCCGGTGATGAGGATGACCTCGGTTTCCTGGTCCAGGGCCTTGAGGGCCTGCAGAAGCTCCAGCCCGTCCATGCCGGGCATCTTGATGTCTGTTACGACAACGGGTGCAGGCTCTGCCCGGAACTGGGCCAGGGCGTCCTCTGCGCTCCCGGCGGTTCGCACCCGCCAGCCCGCGTCGGCCAGGGTCAGAGCCAGCACGCGGCGGATGCCTTCCTCATCGTCCACAAGCAGCAGGGAGAGTGCTTCGGTCATGCCCGCGTTCCTCCGTTCTCGCTGGAGTGGTCGCCCAGCACCGGCAGCTCGATGATGAACCGCGTTCCTTCTCCCGGCACGGACTCGGCGTGGATGGCGCCGCCGCAATCCTGGATGATGCCGTAGCTGATGGACAGGCCGAGGCCCGTGCCCTTGCCCACGCGCTTGGTGGTGAAGAAAGGCTCGAAAATCTTTTCCCTAACGCCGGTGGGGATGCCGCAGCCGGTGTCGGCTATCTCCAGGCGCACTTTTCCTCCGGCCAGCGCGGCCTTGAGGGTGATGCGCTTGGCGTCCCTCTGCCCTGGGCCGCCTTCGCCCGCCGCCGTCGGCTTTTCGCTCCATTTCTCGCTCCATTTCTCTTCAATGGCGTCGCGTGCGTTGATGAGCATGTTGATGAACACCTGCTCCAGCCTGCCAGCATCGGCCGTCACTGGCGGCAGGTCTGGGGAGATGTCCTCGACCACCTCGATTTCGCGCAGCTTGAGCTGCTGGCTGAAAATATCAAGGGCCCGGCGCAGGATGCCGCCCACCTCCACGGGCTCAAGCTTCATCTCCGGCTTGCGGCCAAACTCCCGCAGGTGGTTGATGATCTTGCTTGCCCGGTCCACATGGCCGTCGATCTCCAGGGTCAGGGTGCCCAGGATGTCCTTGGCCAGGTCCTCGCCGCGTTCGATCTTGCGGCGTATGAAGCTTGCTGCGGTTTTGATGACCGACAGGGGCTGGTTCAGCTCGTGGGCCATGCCTGTGGCCATTTCGCCCAGGGTGGCCATCTTGGAGGCCTGGATGAGCTGCTGTTCGGTCTCCAGGCGCTTGGTCATGTCGCTGGTGGTGACGAGAAGCACCTTCTGCCCGCTGAACTCGGAGGGCGACAGGCGCACGGTGACGAACAGCCTGCGGCCATCCTTGGCCACGTTGATGACGCGGTCATGCAGGCTCTTCTGGCGCAACTTGAGCCTGTAGGACTCGCGCTCATCCTCGCTGAAAAGCGACAGAAAGCTTTTGCCCAGCAGTTCGGAACGATCAAAGCCGTACACCGGCTTCACGGATTCGTTGCAATCCAGAATGGCCAGGTTGGCCTCGTCCAGCACGAACACCGGGTTCGGTATGTTCTTGAAAATGGCCAGATACTTGCGCTCGCTCTTTTCGAGTTTTTCCTCCAGCAGCTTGCGGCCAGTGATGTCCAGGCACATTTCCATGGCCGCCACCACTTCGCCCTCAGCGTTCTTGATGGGCGAGCTGGTGACCAGCCAGTGCCGAAGCGCGCCGTCCGCGTCGACGCCAGACTCTTCGCTGGTGTAGGAGCGGCCCGTCTCGAAGCTTTTCTCCACCGGGCACACGGGGCATTTTTCGCTCCTGCCCTTGTAGGCGTGGAAGCAGGTGTCGCCGGGCTTGGGGCGGAACTTCTCGCGGAATTCCTGATTGTAGCGCAGGAGCCGGAAATTTCTGTCCTGCACGGTGATGATGCAGGGCACCAGCGAGAAGAGCGTCTGGTACTCGTCGCGCTGGCGGTTCAGCTCAATCTGCTTGTCGCTGATGCTCCTGCCCATGCTCTCGATGGTGTGCACGAGGGTGCCCATTTCGTCGGGCTGGTCGATGTCGATTCTGGTGCACTGGCCGCCTTCGGCAATGTGCTGTGCTCCGGTGATGAGCTTTCTGATGGGGCGCATGACGAAGCGGCCCATGAACACTGAAATGGCTATGCCCATGCCCAAGAGCACGATGATGGTGAAGGCCACGCTGCGATTCTGGAAGGAGCTGATCTCCCGGTCCGTGGCTTCAAGGGAAAGCACCACGTCGATGGCGCCCAGGACCTTCTTGTCCGCAGGGTGGAAATGACAGCCCTCGGAGCAGCCTTCCTCGTTGTGGATGGGGCTGATGATCCCCAGGCGCCGCTGGCCGCTGGCGTCGCTGAAGATGCGCGTGCGGGTCTCCAGGGGCACATCCGGCGGCGGCGGGGTTGTCTGGTGGCATACATAGCAGGCCTGGCTCTTGATGTTCGTCACCGTGTCCACTTCGGAGCGGATGTTGGAGAACTTGATCTGCCCTTCTTTGTTGTAGATGCGCACGGCCTGGATGCCCGGCTGGGTGCCGATGTTGGTGATGATCTGGTTCAGGTCATCGCGTGAGTTGATCATCATGGCGTAGCGCGTGCCGAGCTTGATGGTGGTGCCAAGCCGATCGGCCTCGCTCACCGCGTAGCTCATGAGGATCTCTTCCTGGTGGGTGATGGCGAAATAGGACAGGGCGGCCACGCTCAACACCAGAGAGAGCCCCGCCGTGGCGATGAGCTTCAGGACCAGGCTCTTCTGGATGACGGTCCACGGGTTCTGCATGCCCTGTGCCCTCTGGGATCGGTCCGGCCTCATGCGGGGCCGGTCATTGCCCGGACCGGAGGCGCCAGGCTTGGAACTTCGCGCCTCCGGTCCGGGTGCTTGTCATCAGCGCTTGTGGCACTGGCCGCAGGCCACGGGGCCCTTGCCCTTGGCCTGGTGGCAGCCGATGCACTGTTTGTGGTAGGCCTTGGTCAGGGCGGTGCCTTTGCCCCCGGTCTTCAGCTTGTGGCAGTCTGCGCAGGGCGTGCCCTCGGTGGAGGCGCTCTTGTCCTGCTTGCCGTCTTTGCCGCCGTGGTGGCAGGCCACGCATTCTTCCAGCTTGGCCTTTTCGTTGTGCTGGTCGTGGTTGAACTGGGCCGCGGGGCGCGTGAGCTTGCCATAGGCCGCCGGGGCCAGGGTCTTCATGTCCTGCTGCGACAGCGCTCCCTGGGCAAAGGCCAGGATGAGGGCTGCGGCCAGCAGAAGCGGGAATGTGCGGTTCATTGCGTCCCCTCCTAGGCCTCGGGTTTTTCCATGCATTCGTAGATGATGTCGCTCAAGAACTTCAATTCCATTCCCAGCTTGTGATGGTGGATAATGTCGTGCAGGCCGCCGTGGCAGTTGTGGCAGGGGGTGATGACGGTCTTGACGCCCTTCTCCGCCGTGGCCGCCAACTGCTGGGCCTTGATTTCGTTTCCGGCCACGCGCTGGTTCTTGAACGGAGGCCCGCAGTTTATGACGCCGCCGCCCGCTGCGCAGCAGAAGTTGTGCTGCTTGTTCGGGCGCATTTCGATGATGTCGCCCTCCACAAGGAAGCGCGTCACCTCGCGCAGCTTGTCTTGCAGGCCGCGCCCGCGCACGATGTTGCAGGGGTCCTGGATGGTCACCGGACCTGGGAACTTCTTGGCCAGCTTGATCCTCCCCTCCTGGATGAGCTCCCAGTAGAATTCCACGGCGTGGATGACCGGCACCGGGTGCCAGCGCCAGCCCAGCCAGCGGTTGCCCACATCGTACACGCTGCGGAAGGCGTGGCCGCATTCGCCCATGACGATGCGCTTGACCTTGAGCTTCTGGGCGCTTTCAAAGTGCCTGCGCTTCAGCCGGCCCATCATTTCGAAGTCGCCGGTGAACATGCACATGTCCGAGTTGTCCCAGCCGGGCTCGGAGGGCATGGTCCAGTCCGCTCCGGCGGCGTGCAGAATGGCCGCCGCCTGGTAGATGAGCTGAGTGCGGAACTTGGGCTCCGGCGCGATGACCGAGTAGTAGATGTCCGCACCTTCTTTATCGAGGGGGATGCGCAGGCCGGGGAATTCCTCCCGCGCCTCGTCCTCCTGCCACATGAGCGAGTCGGTCCACTCGTCGTCCTTGACCCACATCTGATTCGAGGTGGCGCTGTGGCTGTGCGCTGTGTCCTGGATGTACTGCGGAGTGACGCCGAGCTTGTGGCAAATGCGCCGCACAGTGCTGATGATGTATGCAGTGTCTACGCCGATGGGGCAGAAGTGCACGCAGCGGCGGCACAGGTTGCATTCGGTATAGGCCAGTTGCGCCATGCCGTAAATAAACTCCGGGTCCACCTTGCCGCCGGTTCTGAGCAGCACTCCCATGGTCTGGTGCACCTTGCCCGCCGGGGTGAAGCTTGGGTCGTCGGGATGGGAAAGGGCGAAGTGGCAGGCCTCTGCGCACAGGCCGCAGCGCATGCAGGTTTCCGCATAGGCCTTGAGCCGCGCGCCGGTTTCGCCGGTTATGACGGCGCTGACGATTTTCTCGATTTTCTCCGGCGTGAGTTTGGAGACCCCCCGCCGCAGCCCCACATCTTCTATGAGTCGTTCTGCAATGCCCATGTATCGATCCTCCTTGGGGCGTTACCAGTCCTGCGCATGGCGCACGCCGCCGAACTCCGAGCCCATGTAGGCGCGGGTAAAGGCGGCGAAGACCATGTGGGAGAGACGGGTGAAGGGTATGGCCGCGAGCATGATCTCTCCGGCCACCACGTGCAGGATGATCATGAGATCGTAGTTCAGGGCCTGGTGGTAGGCCAGAAAGCCGGTGAGGAAGGGCGCCAGGACGATTGTGAGGGCCAGCCAGTCCTGCCCGGTGGTGATGTAGCGCACCTCTGGCTGCATTATCCTGCGCCCGGCGAAGTACAGGCAGGCGCCGATGACGACCAGGGTCATGATGTCGGCCACGTTGTCAGGCAGGGTGGCGTAGCTGATGCCGAAGAACTGGTCCCAAAGCATCACGTGTCCCACCAGGAAGATGGGCGTAAGGATGAGGCAGATGTGGAAGACGAAGGTGGCCACGGTCATGGCCGGGTTTTTGCGCCATCCCAGCGCGTTGAAGGGGATGAGCCAGTTCACGATGGAGCGCAGGGAAAAGCCCCAATCCATGAAGGCCATGGACGAGGCGTCCTTCTTTTTGGCCAGCTGGTACATGGAGTACAGCCGCCAGGCCGAGCCCAGGAGGAAGATCCCCCACGCGGCCCAGGCCAGCGGCCCGGTGACGAATTCATACGCGGCGTTCATATATGGTCCTCCTTGGCGGATTTACGCCTGGCCCACGTCGGCCACGATGCGCACGACGGAACCTTTGTCGATGCCGCGGATGAGCAGCTTCTTGCCGTCCGGGCTGAAGGTGGGCTCGAAGACCTGATCAAATTCACGGGAATAGGGGCGTCCGTTGACCACGATGGTCTGACGCTTGCCCTTGGCCACCTTGGCGGCCACATGCCCCCCTGCCGGACTGATGACCGGCTTCCAGGCCATGTCCCAGGTTCCGGCCCAGGCTTCTCCGTCCACCAGCACCTGCCAGTCGCGGTTTTCCACGCAGCCCAGTGCCGCCACGCGCACGCCGTCAGGTCCGCCATCGCGGCCGGTGACCAGGTCGGTGACCACTGGAAACTTGATGCCCCATGGCTTGCCGTTGACGGCCACGGTGAAGTCGCCGAACTCCGGGGCCACAATGGCCGCGATGTTCTTGCCGTCCTGGCTGATGACCTGGTGCCAGCACTGCACGAAGCGCGGCTCCCAGATGAGCTGCCCGTCCTGGGCCATGCCCCACAGCCCCTTCAACCGCACCGGAGCCACAACCTTGCCCGTTGCCGGGTTGAAGCGCGGCTCCCAGACGCAGGCGTAGATGTCGCCCCAGGTCTTGCCATCCACGGCGATGGTGTAGTCGTACAGGGTCAGGCGCACCTGGGCGGCCACGTGCTGCCCCTGCGCGTCAAAGGCCGGGGTCCAGCAGTTCATGAAGTTCGCGTCCCACTTCTGGCCGTTCACCGCCACGCCGAACACGCCGTTCTGGAAGGCCTCCAGGTCGGCGGGCTTGAGCGACTCCAACTGCACCACGGCGGCTGAGGCCTTGCCGTCCTCGGAGACCACGCACTGGCTGGCGTTCTCATACAGGGTGTCCCAGGTTACGCCGTCAATGCAGAGGCCATACTCGCCTCCAGCCTGCATGCAAGCCGCGATGACATCGCCGTTCTTTGAAAACTGTGTGCCCCAGAGGTAGTCGAAGCTCTCCTCCCAGGCCTCGCCGTCAACGGCCAGGGTCCACATGCCGTCCTGCTGGACCACGGCGGTGAAGCGGCCATCGGGGCTGAAGCGCGGATACCATGCTTTCTCGAAGGAGTTATCCCAGGGGGCGCCGTTGACGAATGCAGTGAAGCCGCCTTCCTCCAGGCAGGCCAAGG
>NZ_JAUYFU010000013.1 GCF_030689645.1 Humidesulfovibrio sp. | reverse complement strand
CGGCATGGATATCAGTCGGCTAGTCGTCAAAGCTGCTGCTTGACGAGAATGAGTCGTCAAAGCTGCTACTTGAACAACTGTCGTCGAAGCTACTCGATGAGAACGAGTCGTCGTAGCTTGACGAGATGGAGAAGCTGTCGTCGTCGTGATAGGTGGGGTCCATCGACGTATTGTGGTAGATGTTGTCCGGTTCATGGGCATACATCGGGTCCGTCCACCGGCTCGTATCCATGCTGCTGTCGGGCTCGTAGCCGCTGGTTACGAAACTATCGTCCGCCATGCCACTGGTCGGCCAGTCATCGTCGCTCGAACTGTGCGAGTTCTCGTGCATCATGAGGCTGCTGCCGCAAATAGCACCAGTGGTGTAGCTGTCGTCTGTGTCCATGCGAACCGGCGCGTAAGCCTCCGCTTCCGACTCCTGGCCGCGCTGGCGCAGGAGCACGATGGCGATGAGGAGAGCGCCGCAAATCAGGATCCCGTCCATATTTTCTCCTTGGTTTTGTGCGTTTTGGGAATCAATCCATAGCACAAACCGAGATAAGAGCCCAGGAAAAAGTGATCACCTTCAGCATGTTATGTGATGTTTCTCTACGTGCCGACTAGCCGCCAGGAATACGGCGCAACCGGCAAGGTACTCCGCAGGATTCAACCGCCAAATAAGGTGCGGCGTCGAGAATCCAACGCCACTGTAGCCAGTCGCTACGCCCCCCCCTACAGCATCTTTGATTTGAGCCCCCGCAGGCGGCGACATCTTCGACCGTCGCCCACAAGCGAGGAGCTGCACGAGCAAGCGGCAGGCGGCAAGGCGCGGCGTAGCCGCCCCCGGTAGGGGTTGCCTTGCCGCACGTCGTGCTCGTGCTATCGTGCGTATAGCGATGGTCTAGCCACAGGAATGAAGGAAATTTCTTTCTTAGAGCACTGTGGCACGAGCTGAAGTCAAGACCTCGAAATCGTCATTTCACGAATTTTGGATCTAGATTTTTCAGCGAGAATTCGAGAGATCGTGATCCCTTTCACCAGAACCAGGAGGGACCATGATCAGACAACTCATTCTCACCACGCTCGCACAAGCCATCTTGTTGCCATGCTTGTCTCGGCGGACAGGCAGGCCGTGCCGCTCCGTCATCACGCGGCAGTTGCTGCTCGGCCAAGCGGAAGACGGTATCAACCTGACGGGCTGCCTGGACCCGCAAGGGCGCGTACACCGGACGGCGATCCGCGATGTGCTCTCTGTCCAGCGCCGACTCATTATCCACGCAGAAACCTTGGGCGGAGCGGGCCGGATCTGGCGTGAGCTCGAAGCGTTGCCGCCTGCCATCCTTTCACTCGACGCAACAGGCTCCCCGTACCAGTTCGTTTCTCTCGGTAGCCGGGACGCCGTGGAACTCATCGGTGCCTGGCCGTCGCCGTGCGGCGACATCACGGCGATGTTGCGCCCAGTGTGCGGCATGCTCATCTCTGCGGCGGATTCCGTGGTTCCACCGTTCCGGCAGATCGGACACCTCTGGCCTCACGGTGACTTCGCACGGCCAAGCGGCTCGCTCGTGCTGTCGTTCGCGCGCAGGCCCGGCGTCCTTTTTGCCGCAAGGTATCCGCTCGAACTGGCCGCCAAGGTCATCGTGCGCAACCGCCGCGCTTGGGGCGAGAACTGGGAGCCCGATGCTCCTACCGAAGAGAACCGGAGCTCGGCTGCGCTGATGGCCGGACAGCACAATCCACGCCCGCAAGTGCCGCTTACTGGCGAACTCCTCCATGAAGCCGCGCGGTTGAAGCCGGTTGAAGATCTGGGCGACTGGTGGCACGGCTGCGCCCTTTGGCACGCCGCAGGATGGCCTCGCTGGCGCAATGCCCGCAACCGCTCGGGCGTCCTGGTGTCGAACGACGATCCCGGCCTCCGGCATCTGTTCGTGACAACGGACGGTGAGACCTCCGCGTCGTTGGTGGTGCGGTAACAGGGAAATTGCGCCGCCCGAACAGGGCGCTGCGAAGTGTCGCCGCCGGGCTTGTTGCCCGGCGGCTTACGTTTGGAGGGATCTGAATCTGGCAGGAAGCAAGGAACGGGGGCAAGGAAACAAGGAAGAAGGAAGCAAGGAAAGGACAAGGAAACGGAGAAGGAAAGGAGGCCGCCGGCTAC
>NZ_JAUYFU010000011.1 GCF_030689645.1 Humidesulfovibrio sp. | reverse complement strand
CTGCGGGCGGGGTGCCGACCTGCCCGCGCTTGTCGTCCCTCAGCCGTTCGCCCCCCCAGTCGGAGATGTTGAAGGGCGGGTTGGCAAGAATGAAGTCGGCCTTGAGGTCCGGGTGGCGGTCATTGTGGAAAGTGTCGCCGTGGGCAATCTGGCCGTCGATGCCGCGCAAGGCGAGGTTCATCTTGGCCAGACGCCACGTGGTGTAATTCGACTCCTGGCCGTAAATCGAGAGGTCGGTTTTGGCCTTGCCGCCGTTGCCATTGCCGTTGGCATGGGCGTGGATGAACTCCATCGACTGCACAAACATGCCGGAGGAGCCGCAGCAGGGGTCGTAGACGCGGCCGCGATAGGGCTCGATCAACTCGACCAGGAGCTTGACCACACAGCGCGGCGTGTAGAATTCCCCGCCCTTCTTGCCCTCGGCGCTGGCGAACTGGGACAGGAAATATTCGTAGATGCGACCAAGCACGTCCTTGGTCCGCGCTTCGGCGTCTCCGACCTTGATATTGCTGATTAGGTCGATGAGCTGACCAAGACGCGCCTTGTCCAGCGCCTGCCGGGCGTAGTCCTTGGGCAACACGCTCTTGAGGGCCGGGTTGTCACGCTCGATTCCGGTCATGGCGTCGTCCACAAGCTGGCCGATGGTGCTCTGCTTGGCCTGTGCCTTCAGATGCGGCCAGCGGGCCTCGGGCGGCACCCAGAAGATATTCTCCGCGCGGTACTCGTCCGGATCCTCAGGGTCGGCGCCTTGCGCTTTTTCAGCCTCAAGAACGGCGTGCTTCTCCTCGAATGCGTCGGAGATATACTTGAGAAAAATGAGGCCGAGGACGACGTGCTTGTATTCGGCGGCATCCATGCTGCCGCGCAATGCGTCAGCCATCAGCCAGAGCTGGGCTTCATAGCCGACGTTGGCGGCGGTGGCTGGAGCCGAGAGCCCCTGTTCGTTCTGTTTTTTCGGTCGTCCGCGCGGCATGAAGTCCTCCTGGAAAGTCCTGTCGGTGTCAGCTAAATTCGCGTTATCGTCAAGGCCGTAGGCGTGCAGCCGTTGCTCGCATGGGCGGGCGGGCTATTGAGATACAGCTCCCCTGAGCCAGAGCAAAACGTCGCTCCCCCTCGCCGTCGCACACGCTGGTTTCACGGCGCGCAAGGGCGCGCGGTCAAGGAAGCGCAGGGCGCGACCTTGACCGCGTGCCCGCGCGTCGTACCGTGCCGTTGACGGCGTGGGGGAGCGCACAGCGCGGCCTTTGTGTGCGCACCGGGCTGCGCACCATGACCGCGCACTGAAGCGCGCACTCTTCCCATCCGATCTAACGGGCGAAGCCTCCGCTGGCGTCCGGTTTTGTTGACTGCCCCGAGCTGTCAACAAAACCGGACAGGATTTCTTTCCCGCCAATTTCACCGCCTCCTTCAAAAACCCATTCTCCAGCACTTGATTATTTTTCAGCCCAGGGCGCAGGCTACTCTGTGCCTCTGTTTTGTTTTGGGCTTCGAAGCATTGCGCTTCGTGAACGGTCGCCTGCTCGACGGGATGGCTGAAGTGCCCACCAAGGTGTTTGTGGCGACCATTGAGTCACCGCACAGGCCCAGAAACGCTCGCATAGCGCGAGCAAAACCACGGACGGTCCAGTCCGGAACCACCTGCTGAAGGAACTGCAGAGAAATTGGATCGGCGGAGTTGCTACCGCTGGCGCCGGGGACGTTCCCCAGCGCAGATGCCGACAAGCTCGGCGCGCAGGCCAGCCTGCTGAAAGAGCACACTACTCAACAAGAAGAGACAACCTGGCGCCACGGAACGGACACAGAGCAGAACGGAGCGAATATGGGAACACAGCGTTGGCCGAAGTCGCTGCACTCACAAGGCGAAGCGCTTTTGGGCGGCATACGCGCAATCGGGCAAAAGAAAGGAGCTGTGGACCGGCGCTTCATCAGGGGCATCGGTACTTGGACCGTCTACCGGCGCGACATCCATCGTTTCGTGGAGTTCCTGCAGCGCGCCGGGATGCGCGACCTGCGCCAGGCACAGCGCGTCTCCGGCTTTGTTCGCACGTACATCGCAGGTCGTGGCCAGACGCTGCGCGACGCTGGTGGCTCGTTCCAGACCCTTGAGCGCGAAATCTCGGCGCTCACGAAGCTCTCTCATGCGCTCGACGTATACGCCGAGCGCCATGGCGGCGAGTCGGCGGCGGATATCCGCACTGTTCTGTCTGAAGAGAAAGCGCAGTGGCGTACAGAACTGGCGGCGCGTTCCGGCGGCTATACGACTCGCGCGTATCCCGACCCGGAAGGGCTCTATGCCGCAATTCCTGATGGAGGCCTCCGGCTCCAGGCGAAGCTCATGGGCGAAACAGGCTGCAGGGCGGAAGGCGTCGGCGCTCCAGCGCGCGGCAGCAACCCGCTCACGGTCGCCAACCTGCTCGGCATGGGCACAGACCCGGTCTCCGGTGAAGCCGCCGGGCGCATCACGGTCCAGGAGAAGGGCGGCAAGCATACTGAACACTTCCTGAAGCCGGAGACGTACCGCGAACTCGAAGCGCACATTGCGGAGCACGGCCAGCTCCTTTCTCCATACCGCACCTTTCTGCGCGCCGTCGAAGCAGCGGCGCGGGCAACGGGGCAGTATGCGCCTGGCCGTGGAACGCACGGGCTCAAGCACAGCTTCGCACAGTCGCGCATGCACGAAGCCGTCGAGTCCGGCTTGTCGCACGAGGAGGCGAAACAAGCGGTCGCGGCAGAAATCGCGCACAACCGCATGGACAGCGTTGACGTGTACTTGAGGTAGGCCATGCCAAAACTCGCGATACATCCCTCCGGCTTGAACACAGCGAAAGAGCGCGCCCGTGCGTTGCGCTGGCTGGCGGGCCTTGCCGAAGCGGACCGCGAGCGCGTCCTGGCAGAGGCTTTTGCCGTGTGCGCCTCAGCCAAGCCTCCGACTCCGTACGTCGCCTTGCTCGGCGCGATTCGCCGCTTCGGCTTCGACACGATCCGCCGGCGCGGCTACCGAGCCGCCGGGCCGGAGCAATTCGAGGATTTTCAGCGCGTGCGCGAGTCCCGCGCCCGAAACCTTCGTGAGGAGCGTCCATCGCCCCTGCGCGACAAGGTACTTCACCGGTGGGCGCTTGTGCGTGAGCTCCACGGCCAAGGCCTGGGATTCCGGCTCATCGCACGTTACTTCTCGAAGCAGCTGCGCGTCCAGGTCTCGCCGTCATACCTGCGGAGGCTGTGGGGCGAATTGGAGCCCGGTGACGGTAACGGCCAGCCGCAACCGTAACGCGCTCGGTCTGTTCTGATGCCGACGCTCGCCATTCTTTTTCTACTGCTTGTGCTGTTCGGCCTGCTGGCGCTCTTCGTCAGGAGCTTCACCCTGCAGCGCGCTCTGACGGCTGAACTCTCGGCAGCTCACCCTCCCAAACACTTTCCCGAAGGTCGTAAAGCCCCTCTCCCGGCCAAACACCACCGCCCCATTGGACATTCTCCGCGCAAGCGTTGGCGCAGAACGCCAGGCATGCAGTCCGGTTTGCCGCCGCCAACCGTCTGGCCAGGCCGAACAGGCCTTTCCGCATGTTCCAATGCCTGGCGAGCCTCTGGCTGCGCCGTAAGCATGGGAACGCAAGCTCCTGTTCGTTTGCCGTGGTTTGGAGTGATGGAGTGGTTTGCCCTTCGCCTGCCCTGGAAACGACCAGCAAATTATTTTCGAGGGTTCGGAAATCGCTAGGAATTCAAGGGACTCGAAGTCCTCGAATATAGACTTCAACGGGCTTGATTTTGGAAACATATTTCGAGAGATCATGGATCCCTTTTCACCGTAACAGGAGAAGCACCATGATCCACCAGTCGTCGGCCCCAAGATTTCTGCTCACCCTATCACATGGCATTGTCGTTCCCGCACTGTCCCGCCGCACCGGTGCGCCTTGCCGTGCGGTGCAAACCCGGTGGCTGGTGGTCGAGATCGACGGCCAGGTGCGGCTTGTTGGCTGCCGCGACCGCAAGGGGCGCGTGTTCCGGACCGCTGTGCGCGACAACCTGCGGCTGCAGACGCGCAGCATCGCCAACGCCCGCGAGCTGACCGACGACAATGCACTCATACGAGCGCTCGATGAGGCCGCCGCCGCGAACTTCGACATGGAGGCCGCCGGAGCGCTGTTTGACTACAGGTCGCTCCGGCTCGCGGACGGCATGGACAACTACAGCGCATGGCCAACGGCGGGCGGCGATGTGGTGGCCCGGCTGTCCAGTACGCACGGCATGCTCGTCCCGTCCGTGGACCCGCTCAAGCCGCCGTTTCGCCCCATCGGCTTGCTCTGGGAGAACGGCGACTTCGGGCGGAACTCATCCAGCGCCATCCTTTCGTTCGTGAACTCCGCTGGCGTGATCCTCGCCGCCGCATACCCCGACGCCCTCGCCGAACGCTTCGTGCGCCGGAACGCCGCCGCCTGGACAGACTGGCTGCCCGCTGCTCCTGACGAAAAAGCAAAGCGGTCCGCGGCACGAATGGAAGCCACGTTCCCGAAGCGTCAGCACGTCGCTCTCACGCCGGAGCTCGTCTTGCGGTTCCTCGGCAAGCACCCGGGAAGCGAAGCGCTGTCGCTCAAGCCCGGCCCCACTGTCCACATTGTCATCTGGAAGAACGCCGTGACCCGGTCCGGCAGGCGCGTCAGCGCCGACCACATGTTCCTGCGCCCATTCTTTGAGCATTGGATGGACCCGGTGCCGACCGAGTAAACTCGGCATTTTCCGGCAGAGTTCATGAGGCTCCGGAGTGGCAGCGCTCCGGGGCCTCTTGTTTGTGGCGTCAGGGCGTCTCTTGCCCTTGGCGGCGCCGCAGGAATGGCCGGTGTCGGAGTTCGCGCAGCAAGCCTTCTCATTTTCTGTCGCTGGCGTCTCCTCTTGCAATCCGATCTGCCACGTCGCGCGGCCAACGAAGAAGCGTGCGACCGCCGGCTTGCCCGCAGGCGTAAGCGGGCCGTGCTTCGTGCAGATCCATTCCCGTTCGACAAGCTCGAACGTCGTGCCGGTCTTCATCACAATCTTGACCGTGTGATCCGGGCTGCACGTGATGGAATCGCTGACGCTCCGCATCTGCAGGGCGATGCGCGCGCGGCGCGCGTAAATTGCTTCGTCAGACATGTCGACGTATTCCGGCAGGCCAGTGTCCGGCGAAAGCGCGGCGGCGCCCGAGCGCTCACGGAATTGCCTGGAGTCTTCAGCCGCCTGCCGCGCCGCAGTCGCTTCGGCGCGCGCCAAGGCCAAATCAGCTCGCAGACCGTCACGTTGCCGTTTCAATTCGGCAAGCTGCTGCCCCAACTCCTCAAGTCCCGCGAGGTCATTCTTCGTGAGCAACGACACGTGCAACTGGATCGAAGCGTCAGCATGGTCCAGTTGTGCTTCGAGCGAGGCGACGCGATCCACGTGTTGCTTCATGACGGCAGCGTGGATGCCGGCGGCCGCGACGATGTCGAGATCGTCGATGGTCCCGGAAAGCACGAAGTTCTCAAGATACAGGTAGTTGAAGTATCGCCTGTTCGAACAGCCGTGCCCCGCGTGCGCTGAGTTGCATGTCAGGTAGTGCGCCCACGGCCTGACGCCGCCCTTTCTCGTCTTGTCCACGGTGGCGTTGTGATAACCCATTGTGCCACCACACACCGAGCACCTAGCCAATTTCTGGAAGAGATTCGCGAACTTCTTGCCCTTCCTGCCTCGCTGCCCTTTCTTGCGAAGAAACGCCATGTCTTGAACACGGTCGAACAACGCCATGTCAACAATTTCAGGGTAGTACCCCGTAATGACTTCCTGGCCCATACCGCCTTCTTCGGTCTTGAACTCGGCGATGTAGTCGCCGACAACCGCACGATTGCACAGGAGTTTGTTGATGTAGCTTTCGTGCCAGAGGGTCGTCCTCGTGTTCCAGGCCGGAATGCCCTCCTTGCGCAGAGTCCGAACGATGACGCCGCGACCGTATCCTCCAACGTACATTTCGAATATCCGACGCACGAGCTGGGCGCGCTCTTCGAGCACGTGGATTTTGCCATCGCGAACTTCAAGCCAGCGCGGCACTTGGCTTGTCGCGATGACTCCATCTTTCGCAAGCTTGCGCTTCGTCTGCCAGTTTGCCCGGGATCTAAACGACTTGTGCTCCGACTCACTGTTTGACCGCATCATATCGGCGAGGATGGGGAAGAACGCGGCGTAGGAGGCGAGATCGAGAATCACGTTCTGGGCGGTGAGTCCGATCTTGACGCCACGCTGGGTGATGTTGAGCAACAACAGCAGCGCTTCGTTCACACGATTGCGGGTCAGGCGGTCAAGGGATTCCGCGACAAGCACTGAGCCCGGCGGCACTTCACCGCTCTCGCATCGCTGCAGGAAGCGGCCGAGTTCGCCTGTCAAGGCGTTGTCGCCACGAAATGCCGACACGCCGATGTCTTGCAAGGTCTCGGCAACCGGCAGGCTATGGGTTTCGACGAATCGCACGGCGGCGTCGTGCTGCCGACGTTCGCCGTCGCCCCAGGCTTGCGCTTGCGACGAGAGTCTGATGTAGATATACGCCAGTGACGCCGTGGGAGTGGATGGGTGTGTAGTTTTCATGAGAGCATCCTGCGCCGGCTATTTCTGATGAGGCCAGGACTTTCAGGGGGGTCAGAGGGGGGCCTGGCGACGCCCAAAGCGACAATTGCCAGAAATTGCTGGCAAAGTTTGTTTCGCTTTGGGTAAGATATTTCTTTCCCGCTCCCCGCCAGAGGGCATGCGCCCTCTGGACTCCCTGTGCCGCCGGATGGTCCGCCCGCAAAGCCGGGCAGGCCATCCGGCGGAATGCTTTTGGGGAGGCGAAAGGCGGCTGTGGACGAGCAGTCAAAAGGCTCTCGTGAGATGCCCGGAGATGGTTGTCTAGGGCAACTATTGGCTCTTCGTGTCCAGTATAGCACCACCCCACCCCTGCAATCGAAAGGGCCTGGTCCGAGCTGCTGCTCGGACCAGGCCCTTTCGATTGCCCTGCGGGTCCAGGGGGTGCATACCCCCTGGCGGGGTCTGGGGCAGAGCCCCGCTTTCCTAAATACTCAGCAGCGCGACGCGGGCGCGGCGCTTGCCGAAGGCGTGGGCCTGCTGGTTGTTGCCGAGAAAGATGTCGATGGCCTTGTCGTGCCGCGCGGCCATGAGGTCGTTGATTTCGAAGATGCCGAGGCCTTCGATGCGCACCTTGCGTCCGAACACCCAGCCCTTGTCGAACAGGTCGCGCGAAACGGCGATGGTTCCGGGCCGCACGCGACGCATGGAGGCGGCGATTTCCGGGTCGGAATCGGTCTGCGAAGATTCGGCGTTATATGCGGTGACGGTGAGCAGGCCTACGGGGCGGCTCTGGTCTTCCAGGCGCTTTAGGTATTCCTGGTCGGTGACGACTATGCGCGCCACCTCGGCGCGATATTCGCCGGGCGTGGCGGTGCTTTTGAGGTCGCTCAGTTCGCTGGCCTGGGCGGCCAGGGCGGCGAGCGAGCAAACCAGGGCCGCGGCCAGGGCCGTCAGCACGGCGGTGGTGAGGTGCCGGGTCATGGGGTGCCTCCTTGGGGGGGCGGTCTTGTTGTCCAGCGAACGACTGCAGGGCAGGGTCCGTGGCGGCTTGCGCCCCCGCTAAGGGGGAAGCAAATATCGGTCCAAGCTTTGGGATTCGTTCTGGCGCCGCAGTCTAGCGGGCCTTGGCCGCGACGCAGTCTGCGTTCATGGTCAGAAGCATGACGGTGCCGCCGCCGGGTCGTTCCTGGGCTTCCAGGGTCGCGCCAAGGCGTTCGGCCAGCCTGCGCGCGATGGCCAGGCCCAGGCCCGCGCCGCATAGGTGCGGGTCACGCTTGCGTCGGCCTGCACAAAGGCTTCAAAGACCTGCTGGCGCTTGTCGGGCGGGATGCCGATGCCTGTGTCCTCCACGCGGAACTGGAGCCGGGCCGTGTTGTGCGGGTCCGGTCCGGCTTCCAGCAGCACCGCGCCTTCTGGCGTAAACTTGAGGGCGTTGTCCAGCAGTTTCGCAAGGGCTTGGCGCAGGGCCTGTGGGTCGGAGTGTACGAGTTCCGGCAGGTTCGTCGCGTGGCGCACGGTGAAGGCCAGCCCCCTGGACATGGCCTGCTGTTCGAACTCGGCCCGCAGCGAGTTCAGCAGGTCTGTGGGCGGGAAAGGCAGGCACTCGGTCTCTGGCCCGGCATTTTCCAGGCGCGCGTACTCGATGACGTTGCCCAGGAGCAGGTTCAGGCGTTCGGCGGACTCCAGGGCCACGGCGGCGTAGTCCTGCTGTTCTTGCGTAAGGTCTGTGCTTTGGAGCACCTGGAGCATTCCCAGTACGCCGTTCAGGGGGGTGCGCACCTCATGGGTCATGTTGGCCAGGAAGTCGCTTTTGGCGCGGCTGGACGATTCCGCCTCCTCTTTTGCTCGCAAGATGCCTTGCTGGGCGAGGATCTGCTCCACGCCAAGGGCGAAAATGTCGGCCAGGGCGGCCACAGTGTCCAGGTCGGCCTGGGTGTAGTCCCGCCTGGGGTTGGCCAGGGCGATCTGGCCCACCAGGTGGCCTTTGCTCACCGCAGGCACGGAGAGCAGGCGCTCAATGGGCACATGGCCCGCGGGCAGGCCCACTGCGCTGGGGTGAGCCGCAGGGTTGTTTTCGTAGAAGCCCTGGCGGGTGTTCAGGCTATGGCCCCAAAGGCCGCGATAACTGCCGTCCTTTTCAATCGGGAATGTTATCGGCAGGCTGCCGAGCGCGCACTGGCCGCCAGAGGTCAAGGAGGCCAGGGCGCGCGGGGCAATTTCGCCGGTGTTTTGGTCAACAAAGGCGACGTAGCCGAGGCGGCTCCCGGTAAGTTCGCAGGCGCGGTTCAGCAGCAATTCGGCAACTGCGGCCATGTCGGGCGCAGGCCCGATAAGCGTGCGCGCAGCCTCGGCCAGCGATCGGTTCAGCCGCGTCTCGCGGCTCAGGGTTTCCTCCGCCGCCTTGCGCTGGCTGATGTCGCGGATGATGCCCAGCGTGTATTCAACTCCGCCGTGCTCCACCAGCGAGGAGGTGCTCTCTACCGGGACGATGGAGCCGTCCTTGCGGCGGAAGGTAGTCTCCTGGGTGGTGCGGCCCAGTCTGCGCGCCAGATCGCTGTGCTCACGCCAGCTTTCCAGGGTGCGGTTGGGGTTCATGTCCATGACCTGCATGTTCAGAAAATCGTTGCGGCTGTAGCCCAGAAGGTCGCAGGCCGCCTGGTTGGCATAGACCAGCCGCGCGTCGTCGGCCCTGGCCCAGAAGATCATGTCGCCAGCGTTGTCCACGCTCACCTGCGCCTGGCGCAGATCCGCCTCCAGAGCCTTGCTGGCTGAAAGGTCCAGGGCCACGCCCAAAAAACCTTCAAGTTCGCCGGAATCGGAATAGATGCCGGTGACGGTTAGGTGCACGGGCACAAGGCCGCCATCCTTGCGAACGTAGGTCCATTCGCGCGCGTCGAATCCCTGTGGGCCGCCCTCACGGGCCAGAACAACGAAGACGTCGAATCCGGCCACGTGCTGTCCCAGACGTTCCGAGAGTTCCCGGCCATAAGCCTCCACCTCCGCAGGCAGGTGCAAGGTCGCCGCTGTGGCCTTCCCCCGCAGCTCGTGGGCGCTGTAGCCCAGCATACGCTCTGCGCCGCTGTTGAAAACCTGGATGACGCCGCGGATGTCGGTGGAGATGATGGAGATGCGGCTGGCGGCGCGGAGCACCCCGGCAAGTCGGCCGCGAGTTTGATCGGCCTCGGTGCTGGCGCAGAGCTGCTCCAGGCTGCGCAGCCGAACCTGGCTGCGGCGCAGGACCAACGCCAGTCCGCCAAGGGCCAGAGCCAGCGCCAAGCCAAGAGCCAGGTCCAGCATGGGGTGCGGGGTGAACAGGCCGGAGGGGGCGGTGCATCCGGCAAGGGGCAAGGCGGATATGGCCCAGGCAAGCACCAGGGCTGTGCGGGGTCCGTCTGTTGATGCGGGCTGTGGTGGGGGCTGCGCTTGGTACTGTCGCACGGGGCTCCTTTTGATCACGGGGGCATTCCTTCATTTACCAAAGCCAGAAATAAGAGGCAATGGCGGAATGGGTGGCGCAGGGTCTTGCGGCGTTGTCTGGGCGGGCGTAGAAAAATCCAGGGCGTTGCCTTTACATGCTTGCCCTTGAGATTACGTTTTCGCAAAGAGCCCATGTAACAATCACGCGGGAGGACGCATGGCCCAGGAGATTTTGGCGCGGGCGCGCATAAAGGGCATGCATTGCGCAGCCTGTTCGGCGCGCATCGAGCGCATCCTGCGGGGACGCGCCGGGATTTCCCGCGCGGATGTGAATCTTGGGGCCGAGAGCCTGGAGGTGGTCTACGATCCGGCCCAGGACAGCCCGGAGGCCATGGCCCAGGCCATCGCCGACGCGGGCTTCGAAGGGGTCTTCGACGCGCCAGAGATTCAGTCGCCGAATGCCGCCACCCTGCACCTGGCCCTTTCCGGCATGAGCTGCGCGGCTTGCTCCTCGCGCATTGAGAGCGTGCTGAAAAACGCCGTCGGCGTGGCCGAGGCCAGCGTGAACCTTGCGACTGAGAGCGCCGCCGTCATCTATGACCCCAGCATGGTGCGTCCTGCCGCCCTCCTCCAGCTCATCAAAGACGCCGGGTTTGGCGCCCAGGTGGTGTCGCGCTCGGCCGCACAGTTTGAGGAGCGCCGCCGCGAGGCCGAAGAGCGTCTGCTCGCGCAGCGGCGCGAGCTCATCCCGGCTTTCGCCTTTGCCCTGCCCCTGCTCGTGCTGTCCATGGGCCACATGTTCGGCCTGCCGCTGCCTGGGTTTCTGCACCCGGAAACGAGCCCCGCCGCCTTCGCCCTGGCGCAGCTTGCCCTCACCCTGCCGGTGCTTGTGGCCGGGCGCGGGTTTTATCTTCGCGGCATCCCGGCGCTTCTCCGCCGCGCTCCCAGCATGGACACTTTGGTGGCCGTGGGCACGGGCGCGGCCTTCCTGCACAGCCTATGGAACACCGCGTTTATTCTTCTGGGCGATATGCCCGCGCACCGCGCCCATGATCTGTATTACGAGTCGGCAGCCGTGCTTTTGGCCATGATTTCTCTCGGCAAGTACCTGGAGGCGCGCTCGCGGCTCAAGACCACGGGCGCGGTGCGGGCGCTTTTGTCCCTGGCCCCGGACACAGCCACGGTCATCCGGCAGGGCCAGCTGGGGCCTGAGGAAGCCAAGGTGCCCGCCGCCGAGGTCATCCCCGGCGATACTGTGCTGGTGCGGCCGGGCGAGCGCCTGCCCGTGGACGGCGTGGTGCTCTCCGGATCCGGCGGGGTGGACGAGAGCATGCTCACAGGCGAGAGCCTGCCCGTGGCCAAGGGCGCGGGCGACCGCGTGGCTGCGGGAACCTTGAACGGCTCGGGCGCGCTGACCATCCGCGCCGACAAGACCGGCGAGGACACCATGCTGGCGCGCATCGTGGACATGGTGCAGCAGGCCCAGGGCTCCAAGGCGCCCATCGCGAATCTGGCGGACAAAATCAGCGCGGTATTCGTGCCCGCTGTCATGGGAATTGCCGTTCTGGCGGGGCTGGGCTGGCTGCTGGCCGGAGCCGGAGCACCCTTCGCCCTCAAGATCTTCACGGCGGTGCTGGTCATCGCCTGCCCGTGCGCCATGGGCCTGGCAACGCCAATGTCCATCATGGTGGCCACCGGACGCGGCGCGCAGCTCGGCGTGCTCATCAAGAGCGGCGAAGCCCTGCAAATGGCCAGCGACGTTGGTGTGGTCATCTTTGACAAGACCGGCACCCTGACCTTCGGCAAGCCTGAGCTGGTGGAGCTGTTCGTGGCGCCGGGGTGCTCCCTGCCGGAAGCCGAACTGCTGGCCCTGGCCGCCGGGGCAGAGAGCCGCTCCGAGCATCCGCTGGCCCAGGCCGTGCTGAACGAGGCGGCCCGGCGCGGCATCGGCGCGCCCACGCCAGAATCATTCCAGGCTTTGCCGGGCCAGGGCATTGAGGCCCAAGTTTCCGGCCATGCGGTGCGCCTGGGCAGCGCAGGCTTCGCTGGCCCAAGCTTTGCCGCTGACGTGCTCGGCGAGGCCGTGTCGCGCATGGCCGACCAGGGCCAAACTCCCCTGTGTCTTGAGGTGGACGGAACTCCAGCCGCCATCCTGGCCGTGGCCGACACCCTGCGGCCCGAAACCCCGGAAGTGCTGGCCAAGCTCAAGGCTCAGGGCCTGCATGTGGTCATGCTCACCGGCGACAACGGCCGCACGGCCAAGGCCATCGCCGCACGCGCCGGGATCACGAACATCGTGGCCGAGGTGTTGCCAGACGGCAAGGCCAAGATAGTGGAGGTGCTGCGGGCTGAGTTCGCGGGCACGGGCAGGAGCGTCATCATGGTGGGCGACGGCATAAACGACGCACCGGCCCTGGCGGGTGCGGACGTGGGCCTGGCCATGGGCTCGGGCATCGACGCCGCAGTGGAGAGCGGCGACATGGTGCTCCTGTCCGGCGGGCTCTCCGGGGTGCTCACGGCCCTTGCGCTCTCCCGCGCGGCCATGAAGAATATTCACCAGAACCTGTTCTGGGCCTTCGCCTTCAACTCCATCGGCATCCCTGTGGCCGCCGGGCTTCTGTTCGCCTTCGGCGGACCAACGCTGAATCCCATGCTTGCAGGCACGGCCATGGGCCTGTCCTCGGTCACAGTTGTTGGCAACGCCTTGCGCTTGCGTTTTTTCAACCCCTAACTCGAAACAAAGGAGACCGCCCATGCCCGCCATCACCGTGAAGGGAATGAGTTGCAACCATTGCGTCATGTCCGTGACAAAGGCCCTTCAGTCGCTGCCGGGCGTGACGGGCGTCAGCGTGGACCTGCTTTCCGGCAAGGCCGCCTTTGAGTCCGCCGAGCCCCTGGACCCGGCGGTGGTGAAGAAGGCCATCGAGAAGATCGGCTTTGAGGTGGTGGGGTAGGGCCCTGCTGCCGCGATAGGCTGGGCAGCCTTTCCCAAAGGCGCTTGCCTGCACTGCACGATAATCGGCATGCCCCAAGGGGCAAAGAATAGGGCCGGGGTTCGAGTATGCGCTCGAACCCCGGCCCTATTGCTTGTGGGGGGATGGGGGGCAGTTGCCTGCCTGCGCCTAGAGCACCGGCAGGTAGCGGTCGATTTCGTACTGCGTCACCTGCGTGCGATAGCGGTCCCATTCCATGATCTTGTTTTCGTAAAGCTTGGTGAAGATGTGGTCGCCCAGGGTTTCGCGCACCAGCTCGCTCTTTTTCATCTCCTCCGCCGCCTCGAACAGGCTGCCGGGCAGGGAGGTGATGCCGTGCTTGTCCAGGGCGGCCTGATCCATGTGGAAGATGTCGGCCTCGACGGGCTCGGGCAGCACGTAGTTTTGCTCCATGCCCTTCAGGCCTGCGGCCAGCATGACGGCGAAGGTGAGGTACGGGTTGGCGGCAGGGTCCGGGCAGCGCAGCTCCATGCGGGTGGCGGCCTCTTTGCCGGGCTTGTACATGGGCACCCGCACCAGGGCGGAGCGGTTGCGCCGTGCCCAGGCCACATACACCGGGGCCTCGTAGCCGGGCACCAGGCGCTTGTAGCTGTTCACCCACTGGTTGGTGACGCAGGCGAACTCGCGCGCGTGTTTCAGAATGCCCGCGATGTAGCTCTTGCCATCGGGCGAGAGGTGATACTTGTCCGATGGATCGAAGAAGAGGTTTTTGCCGTTCTTGAACAGCGACTGGTGCACGTGCATGCCCGAGCCGTTCTGGCCGTAAATAGGCTTGGGCATGAAGGTGGCGTAAGCCCCGTGCTTGCGCGCCACCTCTTTCACCACCACGCGGTAGGTCATGGTGATGTCGGCCATTTTCAGGGCCTCGGCGTAGCGCATGTCGATCTCGTGCTGGCTGGGGGCCACCTCGTGGTGGCTGTACTCGATGGCCACGCCCATCTTTTCCAGGGCGAAGATGATGTCGCGGCGGATGTTGTTGCCCAGGTCCAGCGGCGGGGCGTCGAAGTAGCCGCCCTGGTCCAGGGGCTCTGTGGCGCGGTCGTTGCCGAAGAGAAAGAACTCCAGTTCCGGGCCACAGTAGTAGGTGTAGCCCTTTTCGGCGCACTTGCGCAGCACGCGGCGCAGGCAATAGCGCGAGTCCGCTGCGTAGGGCTGGCCGTCCGGGGTGTGGATGTCGCAGAACATGCGCGCCACCGGGCGCTCGCTGGGACGCCAGGCCAGCACCTGGAAGGTGGTGGGGTCGGGCATGGCGATCATGTCCGACTCCTCCACGCGGGCGAAGCCCAGGATGGACGAGCCGTCGAAGCCCATGCCCTCCTCGAAGGCGGCCTCAAGCTCGCGCGGGGTCACCTGAAAGCTCTTGAGGGTGCCCAGGATGTCGACGAACCAGAACTGGACGAAGCTGATGTCATATTCCTTGACGGCCTTGAGCACGTCGTCGGCGTTTTTGCAATTGAAGATAGGGGTATCCATGGGTCGCCTCCTTGGATGCGTTGTAGAACGCGTTGTTCGATGCGTGCCGCGCCTGCGCGGGCTGTTCGCGTTGGCCGCGTCGCCTCCGGCGTCGGGCCTGCGCCAGCGGGGGTATTTGCAGGCTTTCTTGATTCTAGCCGCGCTGCATAAATCTGTAAAGCTTTGCGCCGCGGCAGCGGTCGCCCCGCTTAACGCCTCCTGCGGGGAAGCCTCCTGGTTCGCACCACCTGGCGCGCCGCTTGGCCGGGGGGAATGGACGCCCGCCCGCTTTCGGGCTAAACAGGGCATGCTTTCCCCATGGCAACCAAGGAGCAGCAGTGCGCACGCGGATCATGAAACTTGCGGTTCTCGCAGTTTTTGTCGGCCTGGCTTATCTGGCCTCGTTCTTCGTCTACCCGGACGTGGGCGAATTGGCCAAGAAAAATCCCGGCAAAACGGCGTTCATGGAGTGGCGCGAGGCCCAGTGGGCCGAAAAGGGCGAAAAGAAGAAGATCACCCAGCGCTGGGTGTCCTTGAATCAGGTGTCGCCCCTGCTCATCAAGGCTATACTCATCGGCGAGGACGACAAGTTCTATCAGCACGAAGGCTTCGACTACGAGGCCCTGGAGCAGGCCTTTGAGAAGAACCTGAAGCAGGGCCGCTTCGCCGCTGGGGCCAGCACCATCAGCCAGCAGTTGACCAAGAACCTGTTCCTCTCGCCCGAAAAGAGCCTGACCAGAAAGGCCAAGGAGGCCATCCTCACCTGGCGCATGGAGCAGACCCTGTCCAAGCGCCGCATCCTGGAGCTGTACGTCAACGTGGCCGAGTGGGGCGACGGCATCTTCGGCATCGAGGCCGCAGCGCGGCATTATTTCCACAAGCCCGCCAGCGCCCTCACCAGCATGGAGGCCGCGCGCCTGGCTTCTGTCCTGCCCAACCCCATCCGTTTCAGCGCCGTGGGGGACCAGAAATACGTCACCTTCCGCTCGAACCTCATCCATTCAATCATGGTGCGCCGCGGAGTGGCCGTGGAGGGCTTTCAGGAGGTCATGGACGGCAAGGACGAATCTGTGCAGCCAGCAGCACCCCTGGCCGATGCCCCGGCTGGCGGCAACGCTTCCGATTCCCAGGGCGCCCCTGCGCCGGTTCCGGCAGCTCCAGCCCCGGAGCCCGCGCCCGACAAATCAGCCGCGCCGGAAGCAGCCCCGGCCAGCCCCTGAGGCAGCGAAGGAGAGCCCATGCGTCCAATGATCATGCTCACCGCTCTGGTTGCCGGAGCTCTTATGCCTGTGCAGGCGGGAATCAACGCGCGCCTGCGCGAATACCTGGGCGAGCCTGTCATGGCCTCTCTGGTGAGCTTCTGCGTGGGCTCCCTGGCCCTGCTGGCCTTCATCCTGGTGACGCGCACCCCCTGGCCCAGCATGGCCGCAGCAGCCTCGGCCCCCTGGTGGACGTGGTTCGGCGGCGCCTTTGGCGCGTTCTTCGTGGCCGTCACCATCATTCTGGCCTTCAAGCTGGGAGCAACGGGCCTCATGGCCTGGATCATCGCCGGGCAGCTCATCGGCTCGGTGCTGCTGGATCACACCGGGGCCCTTGGGTTCGCGGTGCGCGAGGTCTCCTGGCCGCGCATGGCCGGCGTGCTGCTGTTGTTCTTCGGGGCCATCCTCGTCAACGAATACTAAAGGAACACCCATGACCATCCTCCGCGACACCCTGGCCGTGTGCCGCATGATCAAGATCGAGCACTCGGTGTTCGCCCTGCCCTTCGCCTTCACCGGAGCCTTTCTGGCCCAGGGCGCAGGCCCGGACTGGACCATGCCCTCCTGGCGCGTGCTGGTGCCGCTTACCATCGCCATGGTGGCCGTGCGCTCCTTTGCCATGGCCTTCAACCGCCTGGCCGACCTGGACATCGACAGCCTGAACCCGCGCACCAAGGGCCGCCCCCTGGTGACGGGAGAGCTGTCCGTAGCCTTCACCAAGCGTTTCATCTTCGCCTGCGCGCTGGTCTTCACCACGGCCTGCGCGGCCATGAACAGCACCTGTTTCCTGCTCTCGCCCGTGGCGCTGTTCTGGAGCGGATTCTACAGCCACACCAAGCGCTTCACCCCCCTGTGCCACTTTGCCCTGGGCAGCGTGCTGGGCCTGGCCCCGGTGGCCGGATGGCTGGCGGTCTCGCCTTCGTCTCTGGGCTACCCTGCGGTGCTGTTGTTCTTCGCCGTCAGCCTCTGGGTTGCCGGGTTCGACATTCTCTACGCCTGCCAGGACGCGGAGTTCGACCGTTCTCAGGGGCTCTTCTCCCTGCCTGCGCACCTGGGCGTGCCCCGCGCGCTGTTCACCGCCGCCGCCACCCACGCCTCCGCCGCCGTTCTCTTTCCCATGGCCGGTGCCTCGGCGGGCCTGGGGCTCCTGTTTTTGGCAGTCGCTCTCGTCATCGGCGGCGTGCTGGTGTGGGAGCACAAGCTCATCAAGCCCGACGACCTTTCGCGCATCAACGTGGCCTTCTTCACCCTGAACGGAGTCATTGCGGTGTGCGTGTTCCTGGGGGCCTGGGCAGACCTCTCCCTGGGGTCTCCCTGGTTGTTTTCCCGATAGCGCCCGGCGACCTGCGCGCCGCAAGGAGATTTGCCCATGGCGGAGATAGTTTTTTCCGGTGATACGACGGAGTGGCTCGAACGGGGCCTGCTGTGGGTGCAGCAGCACCTGACCAGCCGGGCCGCCCTATTGCAAGCCCTGCTGGCCTTGGCCGTGTGCCTTGCAGCCTGGGGGGCGTGCCGGGCCTTGGGCCTGGGCCGCAAACCGCAAGCAGAGGATGCCGGCTGGAAGGTCGATGCGCTCATCGCGCCGTTTCTGCATGAGTTGCGGCGCTGCGCCTGGGTAGGAGTCGCCGGGCTCCTGCTGCTTTTCGTCGACGCCACAGCCCGCCACGCACACCTGCCGCACCAGGTGTTGTCCATCGCCGCCGCTGCCGCCCTGGCTTGGGTTGTGGCCCATATGGCCGGGGCGCTCATCAAGAGCCGCTTCCTCGGGCGCGTCGTGGCCTGGGTCATCTGGGTCCTGGCCGTGACGCACGCCCTGGGGATCTTTGATGTCGTCACGGACTTTTTGGACGACCTGGCCTTGTCCGTGGGCCGAACGCGGATATCGCTCCTGCTGATAATGAAGGGGCTGGCGCTTTTCGTGGCCCTCATCCAGGCCGCGCGCCTGGGCGCAGGCATCCTGGACGACCGCCTGCACAAGGCTGAAGGACTCTCGCCCTCGGCCCAGGCCCTGTTCGCCAAGGGGGCGCGCTTCGGCCTGTACGCCCTGGCCATCACCGTAACCCTGTCCACCGTGGGCGTAGACCTCACCAGCCTTACAGTGTTCAGCGGCGCGGTTGGCGTTGGCATCGGTTTCGGCTTGCAGAAGATCTTCTCCAACCTTGTGAGCGGCGTCATCCTGCTGGTGGACAAGTCGCTTAAGCCCGGAGACGTCATCGAAATGGGCGGAGTGCAGGGCCGCATCGCCCAGATCAATGCCCGCTATGCAGCCATTGAGACCCTGGACGGCAAGGCCTACCTCATCCCCAACGAGAGCCTCATCGCCAACGAGGTCATCAACCTGAGCTACAGCAATTCGCGCCTCCTGCTGCGCGCCGAGGTCGGCACCTCATACGGCGGCGACCCGCGCGCGGCCATGCGTCTCATGGAGCAGGCCGCCCTCTCGGTGCCGCGCGTGCTCAAAGACCCCGCGCCGAGCGCCATGCTTACGGCCTTTGGCGACTCCAGCGTGAATCTGGCCGTGGGTTTCTGGATCGAAGACCCGGAGAACGGCACCGGCAACGTGCGCGGGGAAGTGCTGCTCGCCATATGGGACGCGTTCAAGCAGGGCGGCGTCAACATTCCGTTCCCGCAGCGCGAAGTGCGCATGCTGGGCGGCGGGGCAGAATAGAAAAGGCCTACGGGCAGGGGCGGGGAGTCTCTGAACTTTGCTGGGGGCGCTGTCCCTTAACCCCGGTCAAGAGATTAAATGTAACACCTGAACAGAATGGGAATGGTCACCCCGACCAATCGTCGTAGCGAGGCTTGCGTCCGTCTGAGAGTACGTCATTCGGAGGCGGGCAGGAACGCCACGTCTGGTGGGGGGTCTAATATCAGGTGTTGCGGGTTTGGCTCGTGCACAGCATCCTCGCACAAGTAGGGACCAGGGCGGACGGAAGGCTCCTCAAGCGCATATTCTCTTCTTCAAGCTGTTTCTGCCGCTTCACCTGCGAGGGCATGAGGCCGCCGTACTTGTTGCGCCAGCGG
>NZ_JAUYFU010000005.1 GCF_030689645.1 Humidesulfovibrio sp. | reverse complement strand
CGCTCATGCCGTGCAGGCCAAGCACTTTGATGCGCGCCAGGTCTTCCTGGCTCTTGGCTGTGACCATGCCGCCTTCGCCGGTGATGATGTTCTTGGTGACGTAGAAGCTGAAGCAGCCGAAGTCGCCAATGGTTCCCGCGTGGCGCCCGTGGTACAGGGTCTCGATGGCGTGGGCGCAGTCCTCGATGACGGCGAGCTTGTGCTCAGCCGCGATGGCGAGCAGGGCGTCCATGTCGCAGGGGCGCCCTGCGAAGTGCACGGGCAGGATGGCGCGGGTGCGGGGCGTTATCTTCTCGCGCACCTTTTCGGGGTCGATGTTCAGGGTGACCGGATCGATGTCGGCCAGAACCGGGGTGCCGCCCGCGTGCAGGATGGCGTTCACAGTGGCGCAGAAGGTCAGGGGCGTGGTGATGACTTCGTCGCCGGGCTTGAGGTTGAGCGCGACCATGGCCAGGTGCAGGGCCGCAGTGCAGGAGTGCAGGGCCACGGCAGCGGGCACGCCCTTATAGGCGGCGAAGTCGCGTTCGAATCGGGCCGTGCGCGGCCCGGTGCCGATCCAGCGGCTCTTCAGGCAGGCCACCACCTCGTCGATCTCCGCCTGCTCCAGGGCCGGGGAGCCGAAGACGAGGAAATTCTCCTTGGTGCGGACAGGGGGACGCTCGGACATTGTGTTTCCTTGTTGGTGTCTTGGGCCGTGTGGCTCGTCTCGTAACCGGCTTCCGGGGTACCAGAAGCAGGCCGGATGTTCAATCGCCGGGGCGCGCGCTTTCGTGCTCCGGGCCGGAGCCGAGAAATTCGCCCATGGTGGCCTGGCCCTCGCTGCTGATGCCCCGGCGGCTTAGTACAGCCCCGATGGTGAGCGCCAGGATGCGCAGGTCAAGCCGCAAGCTCTGGTTGTCCACATACCACACGTCGAGCTTGAAGCGCTCCTCCCAGGTGATGGCGTTGCGGCCATTGACCTGCGCCCAGCCGGTGAGGCCGGGCAGGGCCTCGTGTCGGCGCGCCTGCTCCGGCGTGTAGCGCGGCAGGTACTGCATGAGCAAGGGCCGCGGGCCAACCAGGCTCATGTCACCCATAAGCACGTTGAGTAGCTCGGGCAATTCGTCGAGGGAGGTGCTGCGCAGGAAGCGGCCAAAGGGCGTCAGGCGCTCGGCGTCCGTGCCCGCGCCGTTTAGCATGGTGCGGAACTTCAGGATTGTGAAGGGCTTGCCGTTAAGGCCGGGGCGCTTTTGGCGGAACAGCACGCCAGGGCCCAGGGCCAGGCGCACGCACAGGGCGATGAGAAGCATGACAGGAGCAAGGAGCGCCAGGCCCGGCAGCACGAGGGCCAGGTCCAGCAGCCGTTTTGTCGTCACCGGAGTTCCCCGGCGCGGCCTGCGGTGGAATTCTCGGGCAGGGGCAGGATGGCGAGCATGTCGGCCACCACGCGCCGCACATCGAAGCGTTCCTCGGCCAGCCGACGCGAGGCCATGCCCTGCTGGGCTATGAGCTCCGGCTCCAGCACGTAGCGCTCCATGGCGCGCATGAGGGCGCCGGGTTCGAAGGGCGGCACCAGAAAGCCGGTGACGCCGTCCTCAACGGTCTGGCGGCAGCCGGGAACATCGGTTGTGACGACGGGCCGGGCCATGCTCATGGCCTCCAGGCTGGAGCGCGGCGCGCCCTCCCGGTAGCTGGGCAGCACGAAGACGCTTGTGGCGGCCAGGATGGGCCGCACGTCGTCCACGGCGTCGAGGATCTCAACCACGCGGTCCTCGCGCCAGCGGCGCAGCATGTCGGCGGGCACCGCATCAGGCACGTTGTCCGTTGGGCCTACGAGCCTGCACACCACATGCGGGTGGCGTCGTTTGAGCATGCGGCAGGCCTCCACGAATACGCCGACACCTTTGGCCCACAAGAGCCGGGCCACGCAGGTGAACACCGGCGCGCCGGTGTCCGGGTGGGCGAGCACCGGCGGGGCGGGAGCGAAATGGTCAAGGTCAACGCCGCTGCCGCCTACCACGGCCACGCGGGTGGCCGGGGAGAGGATGTCCAGGCGCTTGAACAGGTCGCGGTCGTCCGGGTTCTGGAAGATGACGGCGCGGTTGGTCTCAAGGGCCTTGGAGTACAGGCGCACCACCAGCTCCGTGAGGCACCGGCGCGAAATTGTTTGCGGGTGGCCTTGCAGGGCGTCTGCGCCATCGGGCAGACCGCCGAAGCCGTAGCCCAGGCCGGTGATGAGCGAGGCAGCAAGGGGCGTCTTGGCCCAGCGGGCGGCAAGGTTGGCGTAGATCACGGGCTTGATGGTGTAGGGCAGCACCAGGTCCGGCTTGAGGGTCAGAAACAGGTTGCGCAGGGATCTGAGGGTGTTCAGATCACGCAAGGGGTTCAGCCCGCCGCGATCCAGCGGGTAGCGCAGCAGTTCGACGCCGAGGGCGCGCAGGGCGGCCTCGGTCGGCGCGCCGCCGGGCTCCGGCGGGGCCAGCGCGGTGACGCTGTGGCCACGGGCCACCAGGGCGGAGAGCAGCGGACCACGGAAGTTCACCAGGGAAGGGGCGTGACCGGCGATGACAACGATGCGCATGGGAATCCCCTATCCCGAAATTCCGGCGCTTTCCAGCCAGGATTGGAACATGAGCACGGGCCACAGGCCGTACTGCCGGTTGAAACGTCCGGACTGGTGCTCGGCCCAGGCCTTGGCCACCGGGGCTGGTTCGAAGTAGCCCTCGCAGGCCAGGCGCTCCGGGTCCAGCAGAGCCTCGGCCCAGCCTTTCAGGGGGCCGCGCAGCCAGGCGTCCAGCGGTACGCCGAAGCCCATCTTGGGCCGTTCCCAGAGGGCGCGCGGCACGTATCGGGCGAGCAGCTCGCGCAGGGCCCACTTGCCCTGGCCGCCGCGCACGCGCATATTCGAAGGCAGGCTCCAAGCAAACTCCACCACGCGGTGGTCCAGGTAGGGCGCGCGCGATTCCAGCCCAACGCTCATGCTTGCCCGGTCCACCTTGGTCATGATGTCTTCGGGCAGGTACCAGGCCGTGTCCAGGAACTGCATCCAGGCCGTGCTGCCCTCGGCGCACAAAGATGGCGCGGGCCAGGCGCCTGGATGACGCAGCACCCAGGTTGGCTCGGAGGCTCCCGGCACCAGCAAGCCTGGATCGGTCCAGGCGGAGACCAGGGCCGAATAAAAGGCTGTGGCGACCCGCACGGGCAGGGCCTGGGCCAGCTTGTGCAGCTTCTCACCCGGTAGGCGCTGGCGCGCATTTTTGGGCAGCAGCGGATTCACCACCGCGAACAGGCGGTCCCAGGCCCGCGGGGAAAGGCTTTGCAGCGCGCCGGCGGCGGCGCCGCGCAGGCCAGGCGACACTCCGGCCATTTGCGCCCACAGGGCTGCGCCCTGCACATGGCGGTTGTACCCGGCAAAAACTTCGTCCCCGCCGTCGCCCGTCAGGCACACTGTGACCTGCGAGCGCGTAAGGCCTGCCACCAGCCGGGTGGGCAGCAGCGATGCGTCGGCAAAGGGTTCGCCGGACACCTGCGCCAGCCGCGTGGCCAGACCGAGAGCGTCCTGGGGGCGGAAGACCAGCGTGCTGTGCCGCGCGCCCAGGTGATGCGCCACGGCCTCGGCCTGCACGGATTCGTCGTAAGCCGCCCCGTCGCCGTCCGCATAGCCGATGGTGAAGGTGCGCACAGCCTCTGCACCCAGGCTTGTCGAAGCCTCGGCCATGAGCGCGGTGATGAGTGAGGAGTCTATGCCGCCGGAAAGGAGCGCGCCGACGGGCACATCGGCCAGCATTTGGTGGCGCACGCTCTTGCGCAGCAGGGACAACAGCCGCTCCAAGGCCTCGGCGTCCGTGCCGCCGAAGGGCATGGCCAGCCCGGCTTCAGCCGTGGACTTGAGGGACCAGAAGGGCTTGGGCGCGGGCAGGGCGCTGGAGGCGATGTCTGCTGCGCTTATGGTCAGCAGGTGCCCTGCCGGCAGCTTGCGCACCCCGGCGAGGATGGAGTGGGGCGCGGGCACGCAGGAAAGGCGCAGGTAAAGGGCAAGGACGTTGCGGTCCACGCCGGGGCAGAAGTCCGGCGCTGCGGTGAGCCCCGGCAGTTCTGAGGCAAAGAGGAGGCGCCCGCGGGAGCAGGCGTAGGTCAGGGGTTTCTCGCCCAAGCGGTCGCGGCCCAGGGTCAGGGTCTTGTCGCGACGGTCCCACAGGGCCAGGGCGAACATGCCCGTGGAGCGCCCTAGGGCTTCCTCCGGTCCCCACAGGGCCAGGGCCTCCAGCAAAACCTCGGTGTCGCTGTGGCCGCGCCAGGCGATCGCCGGGCGGCCGGAATAGGACCGCGCCGCCTCGATCTGGGTGCGCAGGTCCGCGTGGTTGTAAATTTCCCCGTTGAAGCTCAGGGCGTAGCGGCCGCAATGGCTGACCATGGGCTGGTGGCCGGCTTCGGACAGCTCCAGCACGGCCAGACGGCGGTGCCCCAGGGCTATGCCGCCGTTTGAATCAGCCCAGACCCCATGGCCGTCCGGGCCGCGATGGTCCTGAACGTGGGCCATGCGTCCGGCGATGGCCGCCAGCTCCTGTGGGGGCAGCGCCCCAGTGGAATCGAAAATACCCGCAATGCCGCACATGCCACACTTGTTAGCAGGTAGCGCGGAGGCTGGCAATGCCAATGACTTGCAGAGCCTTGGGGCGCTTTACAATCGGGGGTCTCGGACGTAGACAGGGGCACCAAAATTTTCGCTCGCCTTCCTTCGGCGCTGCACCCGGAAGCCGGGTCTGAAGGGCGCGGGCCAACCCCGGAGGTCCACCACTGATGGTCACTGCTTGGCTTTTGTACATCGGCACCGGAGCCTTTGCCGGAGTCCTGGCCGGACTGCTCGGCGTGGGCGGAGGGCTCGTCATAGTGCCCATGCTCAATTTCGTGTTCCACGTCATCGATCTGCCTGGTAATTACATCCAGCACTTAGCCCTCGGCACCTCGCTGGCCAGCATCATGTTCACGAGCATCTCTTCCCTGCGCGCCCACCACCAGCGCGGCGCTGTGGTCTGGCCCATCGTCAAAGCCATCACGCCGGGCATTCTCATCGGAACCTTTCTGGGCTCCAAGGTCGCGGCGCACCTGTCCACTCAATTCCTATCCGGTTTCTTCGTGGTGTTCCTCTACTACGTTGCGGCCCAGATGCTTCTGAACATCAAGCCCAAGGCATCGCGCCAGGTGCCGGGAACCGGGGGCATGTTCGCTGCGGGAAGTCTCATCGGTGGCGTGTCGAGCCTGGTGGGCATTGGCGGCGGGACACTTTCCGTGCCGTTCATGACCTGGTGCAACGTGGCGCTGCACACCTGCATCGGCACCAGCGCGGCCATCGGATTTCCCATCGCCATTGCCGGAACAGCCGGATACGTCATCAACGGGCTTTCCGCACCCCTGCCCGGCCTGGACGCAGGCTACCTCGGCTTCATCTACCTGCCCGCGCTTCTTGGCGTGGCCGTCACCAGCGTCATAACGGCTCCTTTGGGCGCAAAGCTCGCGCACAGCCTGCCTGTTGGCAAACTCAAGAAGATCTTCGCCTTTCTGCTGCTCATCATGGGCACAAAGATGCTCTGGCCGTTGATCGCGCCGTACTTTACATAACTCTTCGGGGGCGTCGCCCCTGCATTTCGTCGGGGGATATCATTCCTCCCACCACAAGCCCGAGGGCCGTGCCGAACAACATTCGATGCGGCCCTTTCGCGTGCCTTTGAAGGTGGGGCAAGCTCTTCCGCAAAGGCTGCCACGCCAGCCTCCCTGGCCCGCCCAAAGCGAAGGGCTCCTTCCGGCGTCTTTGCCGGAAGGAGCCCTTCGCGTCATGGGGAGTCCAGAGGGCGCATGCCCTCTGGCGGGGGTTGCAGGGGGCAGCGCCCCCTGATTGCTTTGCTCTCCGAGCCATAAAAAAGGGGACAGCCTTGGCCGCCCCCTTTCGCATTGTATGGATGCGCGTCGGCGCTAGTTGAGCAGGTCCTGGCGGACGATCTCCACCTTGGTGGTGGCGCGCAGGTTTTTAAGCAGAGCCTCGAAGACCTCCTGGCGGAAGGCGGCAGCGCCCTGTCCTATCCACAGGCGCTTCTCCTTATCCCAGTCTGCCTCGGGCGCGGCGATGCGCTCGTTGATGCGGGCAAGAACCACGGCCTCAGGCAGTTCGTAGGGCTGCTTCAGCCATGCCTTGTCGGGCGCGGAGAATATATCCTGCAACATCTGCGGGTTGCCGCCAACCTGACTGATGGCGGTTTGGCGATCAAGAGGCGCGCTGGTCTTGAACTCGGCCTTGTACTGTGCCAAGGCCTTGGCCTGGGTTTCGGCGTTGCCGAGCTGGGCCAGCACTTCCTTGGCCTTTTCCAGGGCCTGCTTGCGGCCTTCCTCGCGCTTCACTTCGGCCACGACCTTGTCCTTGACCTTGTCGAGGGGCAGCAACGCTTCGGGAGCGCCTTCGATCTTTTCAGCCAGCAGGTAGCCGCGGGCAGGGTCCATGGAGAGCGGGGTCTTGGCTCCGGCGCCGTTGGCCAGGGCGAACAGGGTCTCGGCGGCTTCCTTCTTGAGGCCAAAGATGGACTGCAGGGCCTGCATATCGAGCATTTCGCTCTTCTGGGTGGAGAGGCCAAGGCCTTGGGCTATCTTGGCCAGCTTCACTCCGGCGGCGATCTGGTCCATGCTCTGGTCCAGGATTTCGTTGATTTTTTCGCTGGCGCGCTCTTCGGCCATGCGCTTCTTGATCTCGCCCGCAGCCTCTTCGAAGGGCACCTTCCCGGCGGGGCGGGTGGCCTCCAGCTTGATGAGGTGCCAGCCGAACTGGGTGCGCACGGGGTCGCTGATCTGGCCGGGCTTGAGGGCCTTGGCTGCGTCCTCAAAGGGCTTGTCCATGGCGCCCTCGCTGAACCAGGGCAGCTCTCCGCCCTTGGCGGCGCTGCCGGGATCCTGGGAATTGTTCTTGGCCAGGGCCTCGAAGCTTGCGCCCTTCTTGAGTTGGGTCTGAATGGCCTTGATCTGCGCCAGGGATTTCTCGGCGGCTTCCTGCGGAGCGTTGGCGGGCACAAGAATCAGAATGTGCCGGGCGCGCATTTGTGCCGGGTGTTTGAAGGCCTCGGCGCCGGCTTCGTACTGTTTCTTCACGTCCTCGTCGCTGATCTTCTGCGCAGCGGCGAGATCGGCCACGGTGATGGGCAGGTATTCCAGCCGGATGCGAGCTGGCTCCTTGAAACGGTCCTTGGCTGCATCGTAGTAGGCCTGAAGCTGGGCTTCGGTGGGCTTCACCTGGTCGGCGAAGGTCTTCACCGGGAAAGTCATGGTGTCGATGCGCACGGTTTCGCGCGCCCACTGGAACAGACCCTTGGCTTCAGGCTCGGTGACCATGGAGGCCACGGCTGAAAAACCTTGCAGCTTCTGGATCAACTGGCTGCTCTTGAGGTCTTCCTCGAAGCGCTTGGGGGTGGAGTGGGTCTGGGCCAGGGCGTTCTTGTAGATGGCCGGGTCAAAGGCGCCCGTGGCTCCCTGGAAGGCCGGGATGCTGCTGATGACGGCGCGCAGTTCGGCTGGCGAAACTGTCACGCCCATTTTGCGGGCTGCTCCAAGAAGCAGCTTGGTGTTCACCAGTTGCGACAGGACGGCCTGCTTGAATTGCGGGGTGTTC
This sequence comes from Humidesulfovibrio sp., assembly GCF_030689645.1. Lineage (GTDB taxonomy): Bacteria > Desulfobacterota > Desulfovibrionia > Desulfovibrionales > Desulfovibrionaceae > Humidesulfovibrio. The sequence goes on along the minus strand of NZ_JAUYFU010000005.1, from coordinate 58,678 downwards.
AAATCCTCGGCGCTGGCACTGGGATTCTGGCGGCGCATACCAGTCACGGCGTCTTCGTAGGCCTTCTGGAACTCCCGTGCGGAGATGGCTTCATCCCCGACATAGGCGACCACGGGCTCCTTGCGGTCCGTGAAGCTGCCCGTGCCAAAGGAAAAGATGAAAACCAGGATGATGATGCCAAAGGCGATCTTGATTCCCAAGCTGCCGGCGTTTTGGCGTAACCTTTCGAGCATTATGTCTCCGATGCTTTGCGGACTGTTTGCTTGCGTCTGACGCGGATTTTTCCGCAACCTTCAGGCTTAGGAAAGGCGAACGGTGTTGAGAAGTCCGCCCGATTGGATAATCTCCAGTTCCTTGGCCGTCAAATCATTTGTCACGGCAATCTTGGCACCGCCCTCCACGAGAAGGTCGATGGGTTTGCCCGGCTTGATGTCGCTGGCGGGGATGGTGAGCCTGGCGCCCTGGGCCAAGGTTTCGTAGTCGTCCTTGTTCACAAGCAAAAGCGGCAGGATGCCGAAGTTCACGAGGTTGGCGCGGTGGATGCGCGCCAGGGACTTGACGATGACGGCGCGCACGCCCAGGTGTCGCGGAGCAAGGGCCGCGTGCTCGCGGCTGGAGCCCTGGCCGTAGTTCTCTCCGCCCAGGATGAATCCGCCGCCAAGGGCGCGGATGCGGCTCACGAACTCAGGGTCCACCTTGGTGAACACGTGCTCGCTGATGGCCGGGATGTTGGAGCGCAGCGCCATGATGGCCGCGCCCGCAGGCATGATGTGGTCGGTGGTGATGTTGTCGCCCACCTTGAGGGCGATGGCTCCTTCAATCTTGCCGTTAAACCCGGTGAAGCGCTCCAGGGCCACGATGTTGGGGCCGCGCAGGATTTCGACGTCCGCGCCGTCGGTCGGAGGGAACACGAAGATCTGCCGGATGGAGGGCACGCGCTTGGGCAGCTCGGCCTTCTTGGGCGGCGTGCCCCAGGTGGCGGGGTCGGTGAACTTGCCGTTCAGGGCGGCCTGGGCCGCGGTCTGCGGGCTCACCAAGTACACCTGGGCGTCCTGGGTGCCGCTGCGGCCCTCGAAATTGCGGTTGAAGGTGCGGGCGCACACGCCCTTGGAGACTGGCGATCCGCCGATGCCGATGCAGGGGCCGCAGGCGCATTCAAGAATGCGCGCCCCGGCGTCCAGCAGCGGATCCAGCAATCCCTCGGCGGTGAGAAGCTTGAGCACCTGCTTGGAGCCTGGGGCGATCAAGAGGTCCGTGGCCGGATTGATGCGCTTGCCTTTGAGGATCTCGGCGGTGGCCTTGAGGTCGGTGTAAGAGGAGTTGGTGCAGGAGCCGATGGCGGCCTGGTCCACCTGCATTCCGTCCAGGTCCTTGATGCGCACCATGCGGTCGGGCATGTGCGGGGCGGCGGCCAGGGGCTCCAGGGAGCTCAGGTCGATCTCCACTTCTTCGTCGTAGGCGGCTTTGGGGTCGGCTGCCATGGCCACGAAGTCTTCTGGGCGTCCCATGCGCGACAGGAACTTTTTGGTCTGGCCGTCGCTGGGGAAGATGCTGGCGGTGGCGCCCAGCTCCGCGCCCATGTTGGTGATGGTGGCGCGCTCGGGCACGGTGAGGGTGGCCACGCCCGGACCGGTGAACTCCATGACCTTGCCAACGCCGCCCTTGACGGTGAGCAGGCCCAGCAGGTGCAGGATCACGTCTTTGGCGCTGGCCCAGCCGGTGAGCGCTCCGGTGAGGTTCACGCGGACCACCTTGGGCATGGGCAGCATGTAAGCCTCGCCCGCCATGGCCAGCGCCACGGACAAGCCGCCCGCGCCGATGGCCAGGGAGCCCACGCCGCCAGCGGTCGGCGTGTGGGAGTCTGAGCCGATGAGGGTCTTGCCGGGCTTGGCGAAGTTCTCCAGGTGCAGCTGGTGGCAGATGCCGGTGCCTGCGGGCGAGAACACGATGCCGTACTTTCCAGCGATGGTGCGCAGGTAGCGGTGGTCATCGGGGTTGCGGAAGCCGGTCTGGAGCGTGTTGTGGTCCACGTAGCTCACGGAGAGTTCTGTGCGCACGCGCGGGATGCCGATGGCCTCGAACTGGAGGTAGGCCATGGTGCCTGTGGCGTCCTGCGTCAGAGTCTGGTCGATGCGCAGGCCGATCTCGTTGCCCGGATTCATTTTGCCGGTCACAAGATGCTGGGCGATGATCTTCTGGGTGAGGTTCCGTGCTTTGGCCATCTTCAGGATGCTCCTTTGCTTCCAGGGGGGATTTCTTGAAACGGGGCTAGAACGCGAGGCCGCCGGTGTCTGGTCCGGCATTCTCGTCGTAGCCCAGACGGATTCGGTTGATTCTCTTGCGCCGGAACTCCATCTCAACCTCCAGGCGCAGCTTGTCGCGCTGGAGGCGGAAGATCTCCGCAGCATGAAACACCCCGGCTGCGGGATCTTCCGCAGCCAGGAGTTCGCGGCAGCGCTTCACGCAGGCGTCGCGCTCCGCTGTAAAACCGGCCATCTCCGCCTCGCAGCGGATAATGGCCTCAGCCGGAGACTCGGACTCTGCGGTTTTTGGGCTTGGTGTCATGCTTTTCTGGCTCCTTGGGCGCCGGGGCGGGATCGCGCGCAATGGGCAACGAGTTGAACAGGGCCCAGAATCTGGGCCACAGGGCGGCCAGGCCGCCGGGGTTGTCCAGGGCTATGCCCGGACGGATGAAGGAGATGAGCGCCAGACCCATGGTGGCCCAGGCGTCAGGCGAGGTCCACACGCCTTCCCAGGCCATCTGCGGTCCGCTGGTGACGACCAGGGTGTCGTCGCCGGGCTCGTCGGAGGAGTCGAAGCTCGCTCCCAGGCGGTCAAGAATGTCCATGGACCACACGCGGGACGCCGGGTCGCCGGGCAGGGCCACTGTTGCGCCGCCAGCGCGCAGGGCCAGGGCCAGCGCCAGGGGCAGGTACTTGGCGTCACGGCTCATGCCGAGGGTTTGCCCGGCGTTCAGGGGGGCGTGGCGGCAGATGGCCGCGCCGCCGTCAAAGGCCGGAGCAAGGCCCAGGGCCTTGAAGTCCGCAAGCACCTGGGCGGGCAGGGTCAGCTCGCCCGAGAGCCTGGCGAAGCCGCCGGCCATGGCGGGCAGCGCCAGCACATAGGCCGAGAGGGCCGGGTCCAGGGGCAGCGCCGGCGCCTTGGGCAGCTTGGGCTTGCCAGCAGGGATGATGTATTCGTTGCCCTTGCGCTTGGCTTTGATTTCGCAAAGGTTCAGCACGCTCACCGCGTCATCCAGGGCGGCGGCCTGTGCGGCAGCCGCGCGCGGATCGGCGGAGAGCGCCAGACGCAGGCCCTCGGGGTAGGTCCAGGCGGAGATGGCAACGGCCTGGGCGAACAGCGGCGGGCTGTCGGGCGTAAGCTCGATGCGCGAGGCCATGCGTCCGCCGGACTCAAGGCGCGCAGGCAGGCCCCGGGTGCGCGGGTTCATGGGCGCAAGGCGCGCGCCCAGTTGCGGCAGAAGCAGGTCCAGGGGCCGCAGGTCCAGGGACTTGAGGCCTGCGCCGCCGGCGAATTTGCTTCGGCCCGCATCGCGCAGGGCCATGGCCAGCAGTACATAAAGGGTAAAGGGCTCCTCTCCTGCGAAGATGAGGATGTCCTCAAAGACCAGGGGAAACTCGTCCGAGGGCTTTTCCAGCGGGCTTCCGTCCAGGCCGTCTTCAGACCAGGAGAGATGCGCCCCGGCCTGATTCAGGGCCTTCACCAGCTCAATGAGCGGGTCGGAGAGCACCACGCCGCTGAGGCGCACGCTTTGGCCCGTGGCCGCAGCCAGCACGGCCAGAAGGCGCGTGTGGGCGCGGGAGCGCGGACCGGTGATGTCCAGGTCGGCGGCCTCGGAGCGCGGAATGAGGGTGAATGGTTTGTCCGCCGCGCGGCGCTGGGGCTGTGCCTCCAGGCCGAAGCTGCCAAGCAGCGCGAACATCTGGCGCGTCATGCGCGGGTCCAGGTTCTGCTGGCGGCTCATCTGGTCGAAGGCGCTCCAGAGCTGCTTCTCCAGCTCCCTGTCCAGGACCTGGCGGCCCTTGGCGGCGCGCTGCACCAGCTTGATCCTGCGGGCCACCTGGGCCAGCAGACGAGCGTCAATATCCAGCAAGTCCTCGAGGATGGTTGTCCTGGGACGCGGGCCTTTGTCGAAGATGATTGGGCGGTCAGTCATGGATTCTCTTTTTCAATGTGGTGTAAAAAAGGGACTCATAGCCCGAAATCCCGCCACGGGCAAGTGCAGGCGAGGGCAAGAAAACGCGTGGGTTGGCCCCTCCAAAGCGCGAACGATGTTCGGCCTATGTTTGTTTGTGGCGCATTAAGCCTTGCTGGGGCTCGAAAAAGCCGTGCGCATGCAAATTTTGTAAATCTTGGCCCTTGATTTTAATTGCCCTGAGTCTGTATAGTGCGCGCCACTTATGGCAACACTTGAACTCTCCGAAATCAGTGTCCGCTTTGGCGGGCTGCAGGCTTTGACTGATGTGTCCTTCCGCGTACGGGACGGGGATATCGTCGGCTTGATTGGCCCCAATGGCGCAGGCAAGACCACGGTTTTTAACGTCATTACCGGCGTATACCAAACAAGCGCAGGCCAGGTGAGCTACGATGGCGCCCCGCTGCGGGCTTTGCGCCCGCATAAGATTCTGGCCCTCGGCGTGGCGCGCACCTTTCAGAACATTCGCCTGTTTCAAAACATGACGGCGCTGGAAAACGTCATGGTGGCCCAACACTGTCGCACGCGCGCTGGTGTGCTTGGTGCCATTCTGCGCTCCCCGGCCCAGAAGCGGGAGGAAGCCCACATACGCCAGAAGTCCATGGAAGCCTTGGAATTCATGGGTCTTGGCGGCTTCGCTGGAGAGGTCGCATCAAACATGGCGTACGGACTTCAGCGCAGGCTGGAGATCGCCCGCGCCCTGGCCAGCGAGCCAAAGACAATTCTGCTCGACGAACCCGCAGCGGGGCTGAACCCCGCCGAGAGCCGCGAGCTGATGCACACCATTGGTCGCATCAGCGATCTGGGCATCAATATCCTTATGGTGGAGCACGATATGAAGGTGGTGATGGGGATTTGCCGCCATATTGTCGTACTGGATCACGGTGTGATGATCGCCGAGGGCAAGCCTGAAGAGATTCAGCGCGACCCCAGGGTGATCGAGGCGTATCTGGGCAATGAACATCAATAAAGGGGGAAAGAAGAGATGAAACGCGCGTTGTATCTGCTGTCTATGCTGCTTCTCGTTTCGCTCGTGGCCTTCGGCTGCGGTGGGGAGAAGAAGGAAGAGAAGAAGGGCGAGGCCCCCAAGGCCGCCGCAGGCATCAAGATTGGTAGCCTTGGCCCCCTGACCGGCCCCTACGCCGCCGACGGCAACGACATCAAAAACGGCGTTCTCGCCGCCATCGAGGTCATGAACCCCGAGATGGGCGCCCTTGGCCCCGTGACGCTCCAGGCTGAAGACGACGCCTGCGATCCTCGCCAGGCCGTGGCCGCAGCCAACAAGCTCATCAACGAGAAGGTCACCGCGGTCATTGGCGCATACTGCTCCAGCGCCACCATCCCGGCCTCCGAGCCCCTCATCGCCTCCAAGATTTTCATGATCACCCCGGCCTCCACCAGCGAAAAGGTCACTGAGCGCGGCATGCCTTTCATGTACCGCACCTGTGGCCGCGACGACGACCAGAGCAAGGCCGCCATTTCGTTCATGACCGACCATCTGAAGGCCAAGACCGTCTACATCATCGACGACAAGACCACCTACTCCCAGGGCCTGGCCGACAACGTCGCCAAGCTCGCCGCCGCTGGTGGCCTCAAGGTGCTGGGCCACGAGCACGTGAACCAGGGCGACAAGGACTACTCCGCCGTTCTTACCAAGGTGAAGGCCGCCAAGCCGGACGTCTTCTACGTCAGCTTGCAGAACTCCGCCTCCGCCGCCCCCATGCTCATCCAGATCGCCCGCATGGGCATCAAGACCAAGATCCTCGCCCAGGACGCCGTGTACCATCCGCAGCTGATGGAACTGGCCAAGAAGGACGCCGAGGGCGTGTTCCTGACCTTCGGCTACACCGACAAGGAGACCCCGTCCTACAAGAAGTTTGCTGATGCTTACAAGAAGCTCGGCGAGCCCGGCGCTTATTCCGCATACTCCTACGACTCCACCGTCGCCTACCTGAAGGCTGTGAAGGCCGCTGGCTCCACCGACCCCGACAAGGTTAAGGCCGAACTGGCCAAGCTCGAGTTCGACGGCGCCTCCAAGAAGATCAAGTACAAGGAGAACGGCGATTCCGGCTCCAACTACGTGATCCAGGTCGTCAAGGACGGCAAGTTCACGAACTACTGGAATCCCGAGAACGGCCAGCTGTTCGCGAAGTAGACCCCTCTTATCCCAATCGAGTGAACTCATGGCGGAGGCCCTTCGGGGCCTCCGCTTGTAAAAGGCGCAAACAAAAGTGGAATTTCTTCTCCAGCAACTCGTGAACGGCATCACACTCGGCGGGGTGTACGCCCTGGTGGCCCTGGGCTACACCATGGTCTACGGCATCATTCAGCTCATCAATTTCGCCCACGGCGAGATTTACGCCGCAGGCGGCTACATGGGCGTCATCCTAATCAGCTGGCTGTTCGCCCAGGGCTACCCCCCGGCGATCTGCCTGGGCGCGGCGTTGCTGCTGGCCATGGGCTACTGCGCCCTTTTGGCCATGGCGGTTGAGAAGGTCGCCTACAAGCCCCTGCGCCATTCTTCAAGACTGTCCGTGCTGCTCTCCGCGCTCGGCATGTCCATCTTTCTGCAGAACGGGCTCATGCTCACCCAGGGCGTGTACGACCGCGCCTACCCCGGCGAAATGGTCCAGGGCGGGTTCGAGGTCGCCGGCGCCGTAGTGTCCTACATGCAGGTCATCATCGTGTCCGTCACCATCGTGCTGCTGCTGGCCCTGAACCTGCTGGTCTTCAAGACGCGCATCGGCAAGGCCATGCGCGCCACGGCCCAGGACAAGACCATGAGCGCGCTGGTGGGCATCAACTCCAGCCGCATCATCAGCCTCACCTTCGCCATCGGCGCGGCCCTGGCCTGCGCGGCGGGCATCATGGTGGGTCTGTATTACGGCTCAGTGCGCTACGACATGGGTTTCGTGCCTGGGATCAAGGCCTTCTCGGCTGCGGTGCTCGGCGGCATCGGAAACATCACCGGCGCCATGATCGGCGGACTTCTCATCGGCATGATCGAGGTCTTCGCCGCCGGCTATATTTCAAGCGAATACAAAGACGTGTTCGCCTTCATCATCCTCATCGCTGTGTTGTATTTCATGCCCACCGGCATCATGGGAGAGAACGTTGACGATACGCGCGTCTAAACTCTGGCTTGGCTATGGCGTGGCCATGGCCTGGTTTTTCGTGCTGCTTTGGCCGCTCTTGGGCATCAAGGCCGAAGGGCTTGAATTTGCCGAAAGCATAAGCATCTGGCTCAAGGTGGCCGTGGCCGCAGCCATTCTGCTGGGCCTTCATCAACTGAAGCAGGGCGGTTTGTTCCGTTTCCTGGAAAAGCCGACCCAGGCCGCCTCTGCGGCTGCGGATGCCTTGGCCGCCCGCGTGCCCAGGTGGCTTGCCCTGTGCGCTGTGGCCGCATGCGCGCTGGCGTTCCCAATGCTCACGGAGCGCTATGCCCACGACGTGGCCATCAGCGTCCTTGTGTACATCATCCTTGGCCTGGGGCTGAACGTCGTCGTCGGTTTGGCGGGACTGCTCGACCTTGGCTACATCGCCTTTTTTGGCGTGGGAGCATACACCTACGCCCTGCTTTCCGTGCACTTCGAACTGTCCTTCTGGCTCTGCCTGCCCATCGCCGCCTGTTTTTCGGCCATCGCCGGATGCATCATCGGCTATCCGACCCTGCGCATGCGCGGCGACTATCTGGCCATCGTGACGCTAGGCTTCGGCGAAATCGTGCGCATCGTCATCAACAACTGGATGAGCCTGACCAACGGCCCCAACGGCGTGCTGGGCATCAAGTCCCCGGGCGCCTACTGGTTCAAGGACGGCAGCTTCGAGCACATCTGGCTCAACAGCCTGGAGCAGCTCTACTATATCATTCTCGGCCTGGCGATGCTCACCATCGTCGCCGTGTACCGCCTGAACTACTCGCGCATCGGACGCGCCTTCGAGGCCGTGCGCGAGGACCAGACGGCAGCCGAGCTCATGGGCGTGAACACCCTGCGCCTGAAGCTCCTGGCCTACGCCATGGGCGCGGTTTTCGGCGGCATTGCAGGCACGTTCTTCGCCGCGCGCATGAAGTTCGTCAGCCCTGAGTCCTTCACCTTCATCGAGTCGGCCATGGTGCTGGCCATGGTTGTGCTTGGCGGCATGGGCTCCATTCCCGGCGTCATACTGGGTTCGCTTGCGCTCATCGCCCTTCCAGAGGTTTTCCGCGGCTTCGAAATGTACCGCATGTTCGTGTTCGGCGGGGTCATGGCCGTCATGATGATCTTCCGTCCCAAGGGCCTGTGGCCCGCCAAGCGCATGGGCGCCCGCAGCGAGGAGAGAGACTAGATCATGACCGAGCAGACCCCCATCCTTGAACTCAAGAACGTCACCTCCGCCTATGGCCGCATCAAGGCCATCAAGGGCATTTCGCTCAAGGTCTATCCCGGCGAAGTGGTAAGCATCATCGGCGCCAACGGCGCGGGCAAGAGCACCACACTCATGAGCATCAGCGGGGTGATAAAGCCCACCAGCGGCGAGGTCTGGTACGCGGGCGACCGCATCGACGGCCTGGCCCCTGACCTGCTGCCTTCCCGCGGCCTGTGCCAGGTGCCCGAAGGCCGCCGCATCTTCCCCCGCCTGACGGTGGAGGAGAATCTGGACATGGGCGCGTTCTTCCGCAAGGACACTGACGCCATCAACCACGACAAAAATCGCGTGTTCCAAATGTTCCCCATCCTGCTGGAGCGCCGCAAGCAGCACGGCGGCACCCTTTCCGGCGGCGAGCAGCAGATGCTGGCCATGGGCCGTGCGCTCATGGGCCGCCCGAAGCTGCTGCTGCTGGACGAGCCCTCCCTGGGCCTTGCGCCGCTCATCGTTCAGCAGATCTTCCGCATCATCCGCGAGATCAATGAGGTCGACGGCGTTACGGTGGTGCTGGTGGAGCAGAACGCCAACCTGGCCCTCAAAAGCTCCAGCCGGGGCTACGTGCTGGAGACCGGCAATGTGGTCATGGAGGACGACGCCCAGGCGCTTCTCGTCAATCCGGCCATCCGCGCGGCCTACCTCGGCGAGTAGGATACGAACAAATTGGGAACAGGTTGGGAACAGCCTGCGAACAGTTTGCGAACAGAGTTCTCCACAGTTTGTTCAAAGAAATGCCCCTGGCGCGAGAAGTGTCCGGGGCTTTTTCGCGGCCGCCACCGCAGCCTTGACCCGCGCTCGTGCCTGGCCTAGCGTGGCCCCATGACACTGCGCACCAACGGCCTGGAGATCCTGGGCACCATTGACCCCGACGCCGCGCCGAAAATGAAGCTGCCCCTGTGGCTGGCCGGGGTGCAGGCGGGTTTTCCGTCGCCTGCCGACGACTTCATCGACAAGCGTCTGGACCTGAACGAGCACCTCATCAGCCATCCGGCGGCCACGTTCTTCGTGCGCGCCGTGGGCGACTCCATGCTGGGCGCGGGCATCCACGACGGCGACCTGCTCATCGTGGACCGGGCCATCGAGCCCTGCGCGGGCAAGGTGGTCATGGCGGCCATCGGGGGGGAACTTACGGTTAAGCGCCTTGAGCGCAAGGGCGAGCGCCTGTTTCTGGCTCCGGCCAACCCCGACTATCCCAGCTTCGACGTCACCAGTCGCGAGGACTTCGAAATCTGGGGCGTGGTGACCCACGTCATCCACAAGGTTTAGCCCGTGCCGCTTTACGCCCTGGTGGACTGCAACAACTTCTACGCCTCCTGTGAACGGCTGTTCCGGCCCGGTCTTAAGGGGAAGCCCGTTGTGGTGCTGTCGAACAACGACGGCTGCGTCATTGCGCGCTCCAACGAGGCCAAGGCGCTCGGCATTCCCATGGGCGCGCCCGCCTTCCAGTGGGAGCACGTGTTCCGCAAGCAGGGCGTGGCCGTGTTCTCAAGCAATTATGCCCTCTATGGAGATCTCTCGGCCCGCGTCATGACTGTGCTGGAGGATCTGGCCCCCCGCGTAGAAGTCTATTCCATCGACGAAGCCTTTCTGGACCTCTCCGGCGTTGCCGATGCGCCTGGCCTGTGCCGGAAGATCCGCGCGCGCGTGGGGCAATACACCGGCATTCCGGTGTCCATCGGCTTGGCGCGCACCAAGACCTTGGCAAAGCTGGCGTCCCGTTGCGCCAAGAAGGACCCCGCCCTGGGCGGCGTGTTCGACCTCGCAGGCTGCCCGGACCCGGAGGCCATCCTCGCCGCCGCCGAGGTGGGCGACGTGTGGGGCATCGGCCCGCGGCACGCCAAGCGTCTGCTATCCCGCGGGGTGCGCACGGCCCTTGATTTCTCTCGTCTGCCTGCGGATTGGGTGCGCAAGGAGATGACCGTGGTGGGCCTGCAGACCCAGATGGAGCTCAAGGGCATTTCGTGCCTGCCAGTGTCCAGCGCCCCGGCCCCGCGCCGCTCCGTGCTCTGCTCGCGCTCTTTCGGTCAGCTGGTGGAGGACAAGGAGCACCTGCGCGAGGCCGTGTGCGCCTTTGCCGTGCGCGCGGCGGAGAAGCTGCGCGATGCTGGCCTGGAGGCCCAGGCCGTGCAGGTCTTCACCCTCACGCCGCGCCATCGCGAGGAACTGCCCCAACACCAGGGCCAAGCCACAGTGACCTTGCCGGGGCCAACGAACTTTACACCTGATATCGTGGCCGCCACCCTGCGCGGCCTGGATGAGGCCTTCCGCCAAGGCTTCGCCTATCAGAAGGCTGGGGTGCTGCTCCTTGGGCTTACGCCAGCCTCGGCCCGGCAGCGGTCGCTGCTCGACCTGCCGCCGGAGGAGCGCCAGCGCCAGCGCGCGCTCATGGCCGTTGTCGACGCCGTGAACCGCCGCCATGGCCGGGGCGCGCTGCGGCTGGCCATCTCGTCTGCTCCAGACAGGCCTTGGCACATGCGTCAGCACCGGCGCTCCCCGCGCTACACAACAAGTTGGGACGAACTGCCACGCATCGGGCAAGTGAAAGGGTAGGCAAGAGAGAGTGGGGGCATTCTTTGGGAGACTGCAACCGCATCCCCTTGTGGGGACAACCTCAAGAGTGGAGTGGGCCGAAGAAAGCCGGCAGGTCACTCACACCTGTCAATCCAATGGATCACGTCATCAACCGGCATGTGGCTGTTCGCCAGCCACTTCTGCTTCTTGCAAGGTAGCATAAAGAACAACGGAGATTGCATGCGCGGGGGATCTCGATTCTCAGTTCAGAGGGATTGATGGATAAACATCATTATATTTCATGCCTCGCAAGAAAACGAAATGAGCTACCAAAAGCAAGTTTTCAAGGGTAGGTTGCCGATCACGCGAAGAGCACCAACATAAGCATTTGTTCGGCCTACAGACAATTTTCGTTTTACAGCAAGACGTGTTCTTGATAGTAAGAATTATCCTGTAAATCGTTTGATTCGTCTAACATAACAACGAAAGTCCTCTTAATGGAGCATACAATGCAAGGATTCAACGAGCAGCAGAAAGTGTGGGCGAAGATTGTTGCCAAGGCCTGGGCGGACGAAGACTACAAGCAGCGTTTGCTTGCTGATGCGGCAGCTGTGCTGAAAGCTGAGGGTGTGGACGTGCCGGAAGGCGTGGCATTCAAGTGCCTGGAAGCCACAGAAACACAGGCGTGGCTCGTGCTGCCGCTCATGCCGACAGACGTCGGGGGCGTAAGCGAGGGAGAAGAGCGTCTGGCGGCGGGGGGCGGAAATTTTCTTTAGGTATTTGTGCGGGCGGGGCCTAGAGGCATGCTTGCTTCGATTCTACGCAGCCCTGTCCCCGGCAACTGAAGACTGTCGGGATTGACTTGGCCGGAAGCCTTGCCTCGACTTGGATCATAGACAGCTTCTTCGGCTTAGGCCCTGGCGCTTGCGCCAGCACCGGCGCTCCCCGCGCTACACCACAGTCTGGGACGAGCTGCCACGCATCGGGCAAGTCAAAGGGTAGGCAGGAGAAGGACGGGCGTTGCCCTCTGTCCATAGGCAAGTGCTGCGGATTGAAGTCGGGAGCGGCTGAACCGATTTTTTGGGCGGGCAGATCAAACGCATGCCTGACCGGTGCAGCCAGCTCCCAGCCGGAACCGAGGATCTTCTGCCTTTTTAGCGTGCTGGGATATTCGAGAACAAGCATTTTGGGTCATATGACATGTCCTTTCGGCCAGTCATATGCCGCTGAGCCGTGGAGCGTGTCCCGCAGGTCATGCTTTATTCTTTGATGCTTTGCAGGTTCTCCAACGGCAGCCATCCCTCGCCGTTGCCGGAGAGATGCCGACACCAAACCCATCCGTTGAGCGTTTTCACGCCTGTCAGCATTTCCCCCGCGTCCACATCAAGTTCAAAGGCGGTATAGTCTTCTACGGCCAGTCCCGTCGCGCCATCAAGGCGTTCAAAAAGCTGCTCAGGAACCCATCCGCCTTCCTGGCCGGGGGTGGTGCAAAAATACCAATCCGCCCAGTCTTCGGAGCCTTCGTATTTTTCTCCGATGGTGAGCAATGCTCCTTTTTTGAAGTTGATAGGGTTGGGAAACTCATTCTTATGAGCTTTTACAACAAGATATTTCATGCGTTTACCATTGTCGGTGTGGGTTGATGGATGATTGTTCCTGAAGATCATACGAACTGTGTGGTTCGCAATTAAAGTGAGCATAATTTGCCATGAGGCTGGTCCCTTCGCAACTACAGACTTGCCTGGTTTTGCGCGGATTATCGCCCACTGGGCGGGTTGAGATCCTTGGATTTCGTTAGCCCCAGCGTCGATCCACTATGTTGAAGAGGGGAGCGATGGTTTCCTGAGACTGCTTAGGCAGCGTCCTGTGCCAGGGCACTGCCCTTGTCCAAAAGTCCCAAGCTCTCTTGTGCTCGACGCGTGTGTTATAAATTAATATGCCGAAAGGAGCTTGCCGCGAGTGAAGGTTCAGCGGACACGGCATCATGCTTCCGCCGCAAGTGAAAGGGCCGGTTCCGAGCGTCTGCTCGGAACCGGCCCGTTCACTTGCCCGGAGGGGGGGGAATCATTCCCCCCGGAAAAAAGATGTTCCTTCCCCCTACAGATCCGTCTGCTCGTTGGTCAGCCCAGCGCGTTGCAGCATTCTGAACACAAGGGACAGGGCCATGCCGACCACTGTGGCCAGGGCCATGCCCTTGAGCTGCACGTTGCCGATTTTAACTGCGGCGCCGCTGATGCCCACGATGAGCACGATGGCGGTAAGGGACAGGTTCACGGGCTTGGAGTAGTCCACCTTGGCCTCCACCAGCATGCGGATGCCCGAGGCGGCGATGACGCCGAAGAGCAGGATGCACACGCCGCCCATGACCGGGGCGGGGATGGACTGGATGAAGGCCGAGAGCTTGCCCACGAAGGCGAGCGCGATGGAGATGACCGCTGCTCCGCCGATGACCCACACGGAGTATACGCGGGTGATGGCCATGACTCCTATGTTTTCGCCGTAGGTGGTGGTGGGCACGGAGCCGCAGAAGCCGGAGAGCACGGTGGACAAGCCGTCGCCCAAGAGGGAGCGGTGCAGGCCGGGATCCTTGGTCAGGTCGCGCTCGACGATGTTGCCGGTTACCACCAGGTGTCCGATGTGCTCACTGATGACCACGAGGGCGGCGGGCAGGATGATGATGATGGCGTTGATGTCGAAGATCGGCGTGTAGATGGTGGGCATGGCCAGGAGCGGGGCCGCCGCAACGCCGCTGTAAGTCACCATGCCGAGGCCGATGGCGGTGCCGTAACCCACGATGATGCCGAGGAGCACCGGGATGATGGCCATAAAGCCACGCAACACCACGGACCCGAAGGCCACGGTCAAGAGCGTCACCACCGAGACGATGATAGCGTTGGTGTCGAAGGCGCCGGTCTTGGGGTCGGGCATGATGCCCGCCATGCCGGTGGCCACGCTGGCCAGTTCAAGGCCGATGAGCGCCACGATGGGGCCCATGGTGGCCGGGGGCAGCACCACGCTGATCCACTCCGAGCCGAAGCGCCAGATGATGAGCGCTACGGCGATGAACACCAGGCCTGCGGCGATGAAGCCGCCCAGGGCGTAGGAGTAGTTTGCGCCCCAGAAGGCCTTGTCCGCGCCAAGGACCACGAACACGGGCGAGAGGAAGGCGAAGCTGGAGCCCAGGAAGGCCGGAGCCTTGCCCTTGCAGAGGAAGAGGTAGATCAGGGTGCCGATGCCGTTCATCAAGAGGACGATGGCCGGGTCTATCTTGAACAGGGTGGGCACCAGCACGCTGGCCCCGAACATGGCGAAAAGGTGCTGGAAGCTGAGTGGGATGCCTTGCAGGAACGGCACCTTCTCCTCAACCTGAATGGTCTTTCTCATCATCTGAACTCTCCCTTCTGTTGGTTCTCGAACCTCGCATGCAGGTTCCGTCGACCATGCTTCCGCGCCTGCCCCGTGACAGGGCGCGGCGTGTCCCCGTGCGCCGCGTGCCCTGGCTGGCGCAATGGCGTGGAGACGAAAAAAAGGGGGCGTCGCCGCCCCCGTCCGTGCTATTTGGTGCCGAAGATTTTGTCGCCTGCATCGCCCAGGCCAGGCAGGATGTATCCCTTCTCGTTCAGGCGGTCGTCCAGGCCGGCACAGTAGATGTCCACATCCGGGTGCTTGTCGGTGATGCGCTTGATGCCCTCGGGCGCGGCAACCAGGAACAGGCCGCGGATCTGGGTGCAGCCCGCATTTTTCAAGAGCTCGATGGTGGCTTCTAAGGTGCCGCCGGTGGCCAGCATCGGATCGAGGATGATGGCCATGCGCGCCTTGATGTCCGAGGCGAGCTTGACGTAATATTTCACAGGCTTCAGTGTCTTCTCGTCGCGGTAGAAGCCAACCACGCTGACCTTTGCGCCGGGCACCATGTCCAGCACGCCGTCCATCATGCCGAGCCCCGCGCGCAGGATGGGCACAACGGTGATCTTCTTGCCCTTGATGCGCTCGATCTCAACTTCTCCGGCCCAGCCCTTGATGGTCTTCTTCTCGGTTTCAAGATCTTTGGTGGCCTCGTAGGTAAGAAGCCGGGCAAGCTCCTTGGTCACGTCGCGGAACAGGCTGGTGGTGATGTCGTGCTTGCGCAGGAGGCCGAGCTTGTGCTTGACCAGGGGGTGCTGGGCGACGTGGACGGCCATGGAGATCTCCTTTGGGTTGGGCAGTGAACGGAACAAATCCCGCTCTTCTAAAAAGGCGGGGCAGTGAGGTCAAGGGAATAAACCGAAGCGCCGCTGGCTCTGGCCCGAAGCGTCGAAAAATGCAAGAAGAAAATCTCGCGCATGGATTCTGTGTCAAGGAGGGACTGGCCTCTGCGCTGTGTGTGCCGACGGCCCGCCGACTTGTTTGGAAGTGGCTGCGGCACGAAGCATTTGGCAGGCGCGGGTGTCAGGTCTTGAGGCGATAACCCACGCCGCGCACGGTTTCTATGTGCTTGGCGTAAACGTCGAGCTTGGCGCGCAGGCGGCGCATGTGCGTGTCCACCGTGCGCGAGACTCCTTCGAAATCGGTGCTCCATACGGTGTCGAGCAGATGGTCGCGCGAGAGCACCCGGCCACGCGCCTGCACCAGTTCTTTCAAAAGCCGCTGCTCCGTGGCCGTGAGCTGGCGCTTGACGCCGTCCACCTCCATCTCGTGCCCGGGAAAGTTCACCACCAGCCCTTCGTGCCGCCAGATCTCGTTCACCGGGGCAGCCTCGAAGCTGGTCCGGCGCAGGGCGTTCTTGATGCGCAGGATCAGCTCGCGCAGGCTGAAGGGCTTGAGGATGTAGTCCTCGGCCCCCAGCTCCAGACCCACCACGCGATCCACCTCGTCGCCGCGCGCGGTGAGCATTATCACCGGCACGGTGCTCAAGGAGGGTGTCTGCTTGAGCCGGCGACAGACATCAAGACCGTCCATCCCCGGCAGCATGATGTCGAGCAGCACCAGATGGGGCCGCCAGCGTTCCATTGTTGCGAGCCCTTGCTCCCCACCTGCCGCGGCGCGGACCTCGAATCCTGCGGCCTGGAGGTTGTACTGGAGAAGCTCCCTGGTCTGGGCGTGGTCTTCCACGACCATGATGCGGCGTTGTTCCATGCGTGAACATCCCCTGGGTCGGGTTTGCATGGCCGGAAGCGGCCACCTTCGCGTCGTCAACCGTGTTTATGGGAGACCTTAGCCCTTGCAGGGCGGGAGATTGTTACCCCCGCGTGACGGGCCGGAGAAGGTTGCGCAACAGGAGAAAACAAGCAAAAAACAGGCGAAAGACGGTGAAAGGCGGCGAAATGGCGCATATTTCCCCTGTTTGCCCTTGCCTCCCGGCAAAGCGGCATTAGAATAGACAGGCCCGGCATCAGGGGGAATTTCCCCCGGTACCTGTCCGGTGCACGCACTACGGCAAGGAGAGTTGTTTGAAACGCAAAAAAGCCCCCACCAAACCGGTCCGCCTCCGCCGCCGCGCTGGAGCCCCAACGGCAGCACAGCGTCTGGCCCAGGCGACCACTGGAATTCATATGGACGACAAGAAAAAGAAGCAGCCCTTCAGCCTCATGCCCGACCAAGCCGACGGCAGCATTCCCGTTGGCGGTCCTGAAGGCGACGACGCGCCGAGACCAGAAATTCCGGGCATCATGCCTGTGCTCCCCGTGCGCGACATCGTTGTCTTCAATTACATGATCCTGCCCCTCTTCGTGGGCCGCGAGAAAAGCGTCAAGGCCGTTGACGCGGCGCTTTCCGGAGATCGCTACATCCTCATCCTGTCGCAGAAAGACGAGGCTGTGGACAACCCCGGCCCGGACGACATGCATCAGGTGGGCACCGTGGGCATGATCATGCGCATGCTGAAGATGCCCGATGGACGCCTGAAGGTTCTGGTGCAGGGGCTTTCCCGCGCCCGCGTGAAGCGCTTCGTCTCCGACGAGCCCTTCCATCTGGCCGAGGTTGAGGCCATTTCCGAGTCCGAGCCCAAGGAGTTGAGCCCGGAGCAGGAAGCCCTTGTGCGCTCCTCTCGCGAACTTTCTGAAAAGATTTTGACCCTGCGCGGCATCTCTCCCGCAGACATCATGGGCGTGCTCAACTCCGTGTCGGAGCCGGGGCGCCTGGCCGATCTCATCGCCAGCAACCTGCGCATGAAGGTGGCCGACGCCCAGGGCATCCTGGAGTGCGAGGACCCTGTCGAACGCCTGCGCCTGGTGAACAGCCAGCTGGTGAAGGAGGCCGAAGTCGCCTCCATGCAGAACAAGATCCAGTCCATGGCCCGCGAAGGCATGGACAAGGCCCAGCGCGACTTCTTCCTGCGTGAGCAGATGAAGGCCATCAAGCGCGAACTGGGCGATGAGGGCGGCGAGGACGAGGAGATCGAGAATCTCCGCAAGGCCATCGAGAAGGCCGGCATGCCCAAGGACGTCAAGAAGGAGGCCCTCAAGCAGATGGGCCGCCTGGAGTCCATGCACCCGGACTCCTCCGAGGCCACGGTCATTCGCACCTACCTGGACTGGATGACCGAGCTGCCCTGGAAGAAGCAGTCCAAGGACCGCCTCGACGTCAAGGCCGCCAAGGAGATCCTGGATGAGGACCACTTCGACCTGGAGAAGGTCAAGGAGCGCATCCTCGAATACCTTTCCGTGCGCCAGCTGAACCCTAAAATGAAGGGCCCCATCCTGTGCTTCGTCGGTCCTCCGGGCGTGGGCAAGACTAGCCTGGGCCGCTCCATCGCGCGCAGCCTGGGCCGCAAGTTCCACCGTCTGTCCCTCGGCGGCATGCGCGACGAGGCCGAGATCCGCGGCCACCGGCGCACATACATCGGCGCCATGCCTGGACGCATCATCCAGGGCATCAAGGGCTGCGCCACGCGCAATCCCGTCATCATGCTCGACGAAGTGGACAAGCTCGGCGCGGACTTCCGCGGCGACCCGTCCTCGGCGCTGCTTGAGGTGCTGGACCCGGAGCAGAACTTCAGCTTCACCGACCACTACCTGAACGTGCCCTTCGACCTGTCGGCGGTGATGTTCATCTGCACGGCCAATACGCTGGACACCATCCCCGGCCCGCTTCTGGACCGCATGGAGGTCATCCGCATTCCCGGCTACACAGAACAGGAGAAGGTCAAGATCGCCAGACGCTTCGTCATGCCTCGCCAGGCCAAGGACAACGGGCTCAAGGAGTCCGAGGTCAAGATGGACGACGATATGCTGGCCAAGATCGTGCGCGAGTACACCCGCGAGGCGGGCCTGCGCAATCTGGAGCGCGAGATCGGCAGCGTGTGCCGCAAGCTGGCGCGCAAAAAGGCCGAGGGCGAAAAGGGCCCCTTCAGCGTCACCGAGAAGAATCTGCACAAGTACCTTGGTGTTCCCCGCTTCCTGGAGGACGAAAAGGAGACGACCCTGCCTCCCGGAGTGGTCACCGGCCTGGCCTGGACCCCTTACGGCGGCGAGATCCTGCACGTCGAGGTGACCACCATGCCCGGCACGGGCAAGCTCATCCTCACGGGCAAGCTGGGCGATGTCATGAAGGAGTCGGCCCAGGCTGCGGTGTCCATCTGCCGCGCCAAGGCGGATATCTACGGCATCCCGGCGGACTTCCACGAGAAGCGCGACATCCACATCCATGTGCCTGCGGGCGCCACGCCAAAAGACGGCCCCTCCGCCGGCGTCACCCTGGTGACGGCGCTGATCTCGGCCCTTACCGGGGTTGCGGTGAGCGCGGACACCTGCATGACCGGCGAGATATCCCTGCGCGGCCGCGTGCTGCCCGTGGGCGGCATCAAGGAGAAGATCCTTGCGGCCGTTTCCCAGGGCATGAAGCGCGTCATCATGCCCAGCCAGAACAAAAAGGACCTGCAGGACATCCCCGAGGACCTGCGCAAGAGGGTCGCCATCAAGTTCGTGGAGCGCGTGGACGAGGTGTGGCCCCTGGCCAAGTCCTCGGGCAAGGCTTCGCCTAAGGCCGAGGCCAAGGCGGACGCCAAGGTTGAGCCCGCCGCTGATGCGGATGCGGCCAAGGCTCCTGCCAAGACGGCATCGCAGAAAAAGCCAGTGGCTTCCAAGGCTCCTGCGAAAAAGCCTGCGGCGCCCAAGCCCGCAGCGCCCAAGCCCGCGGCGAAGAAGCCCGCAAAGAAAAGCTAACTCCAGGGGGCGGGCCTGGGCGGCGTTGCCAGTGTGCGCGAATTGCGCTACTAAAGCGCCCGCCCAGCCCCACCCGCCGGGCCAGTCAGAGATGCAGCGAGGAGACCCGCGATGCCCATATTCGAATACGTCTGCAAAAAGTGCAAAAACCAGTTCGAAGAGCTTGTGTTCAGCCAGGACGAGCAGGCCGTGTGCCCCTCCTGCGGCTCCACCAGGACCGAGAAGCTCATGAGCTGCTGCCGCAGCAAGGTGGGCGGCGGTCCCAACATGGACTCCCCTGCGGCCCAGGCCTCTCCCGCGCCATCCGGCGGCGGCTGTTCCGGTTGCTCCGGCGGCTCCTGCTCCACCTGCCACTAGGTCTGCGACATGAAGAACATCACCATCGCCACCCGCGGCAGCATGCTCGCCCTCTGGCAGGCCGAGCACATCAAATCACTGCTTTGCGCCCGTTACCCCGGCCTCACTGTGGATCTGCTCAAGATCAAGACCACCGGCGACAAGATCCTCGACGTGCCCCTGGCCAAGGTGGGCGGCAAGGGCCTGTTCGTGAAGGAGATAGAAGAGGCGCTGCTGGATGGCCGCGCCGATCTGGCCGTGCACAGCATGAAGGACGTGCCCACCGAGTTGCCTGAGGAACTCATCGTGGGAGTGAACCCCGTGCGCGAAGCGCCCACTGACAGTCTGCTTTCGGTCAATTTCGACGGTCTGGACGCCCTGCCCAAGGGCGCGAAGGTGGGCACCAGCAGCCTGCGCCGCCAGGCACAGCTGCTCACCCTGCGGCCTGACCTCACCATCGAGTCCCTGCGCGGCAACCTGGACACCCGCGTGCGCAAGCTCCTCGAGGGCCAGTTCGACGCCATTGTGGTGGCCACAGCCGGATTGAATCGCCTGGGCCTCACCGCGCCCAAGGTGGAGATTCTGGGACCCCCGCGCTTTTTGCCCGCCGTGGCCCAGGGGGCTCTGGGCATCGAGTACCGCAAGGACCGGCCTGAAATGGCCGAGATGCTCGCCTTTTTGAATCACCCCGAAACTGCCAGCCAGGTGGCTGCGGAGCGCGCCTTCCTCACCGGCCTCGACGGCGGCTGTCAGGTGCCCATTGCGGCCTGGAGCCAGCTTGAGGGCGAGAGCCTGACCCTCACCGGTTTTGTGGCTGGCGTGAACGGCGAGAACCCCATCCGCCTCACCGCAACCGGTACGGCGGACAAGGCCTGGGATCTTGGCGCGCAGCTGGCCGATCAGGTGTTGGCGGCGGGCGGAAAGGCCATTCTGGACGAGGTCTATGCACGCAGCTGATGTCCCGGATCCGTTGGTCCTGAAGGACTTTCGGCGCATTCCCGGAGTGGGCAAGGCCACAGCCCTGGATCTCTGGAATCTGGGGCTGCGTTCCGTGGAGGAGTTGCGCGGGCGCGACCCTGAAGCGCTCTATGCCGACATGGAGGCCCTGGCCGGTAGGCATGTGGACCGTTGCGTGCTCTACGTTTACCGTTGCGCCGTGTACTTCGCGCAGACGCCGAACCCGGAGCCCGAACGGCTCAAGTGGTGGAACTGGAAGGATTAAGGATTGTGGGCGCATGGCCCAGAGGTTTCGGTAAATATTTCAAGCGGGAGCAGGCGAAGGTCTGCTCCCGCTTTTGTTTGATCAAGGCGCGGACGTTTTCGGTCGGTGGATACGCCCCTCTGACGGAACGGGGCGGAGCGCCCATCAGACCGCCGCAACGAGTCCCGATTCCTTGTGCGTCATGCAGCGTGTGCAATATGCCGTTGTGGGCAGCAGCTCCAGCCTGCGCAGTGAGATGTCCTCGCCGCACTCCTGGCATATGCCGAAGTCTTCCTCTTCCATCTTGCCCAAAAGGCGCAGCAGTTCCATCATGCGCCTGTCAGTGTTGTGCTTCCAGTCCTGATGAAGCACCCGCATGGCAGTTTCTTGCACTCGCTGGACTCCGTTGTCGTCAAGTCCGTTGCATGCCCTCCATTGCTCCAGCGCGGCGTGGATGTCTTGAATCTCAGTTTCAACGATTTCTCGCAAACGGGAAAGCTGTTCCGCAGTCATAATAACCTCCAATGATGTTGAATAAAAATGGCCCCACCTTCCGACGTTCGGAATGATGGGGCCTCATGTCGTCGTTGTTGCGTGACGTGCTACATGACGGCCCCTTTCCCAGAACGGAAGAGACGGCTCTCCGGACGGGAAAACGCTTTTTCTGCGCCAGCGGAATGCAAGCGGCTGGATTCAAAAGGGAAGTGGTGCATCACTCAGTAGCTCCAAAATGTCGGGTTGGCTTGCGGCTTTTGCCGTGGTTCAGGCATTATGCTGGATTCCCAATGCACCGTTGGCGGATGCATTGGCGCACTCTGCGCAAAGAAAAAGCCCCATCTCACTGTGTTTGGTGAGAAGGGGCCTTCAATGCAGGCGTTTTGACGTGACGCGCTACAATGCAGCCCCGTTCTCCCAAGGGAAGAAACGGTCCTTCCGGCGGGAAAGAGTGTGTCCGGCGCAGACGGTATGGTGAAGGCCGGGATGCTGGGGGCTCGAACGTTTCACGAGGTCACTCCAAGGAAAAAATTGCGTTGCTGAAGCACATAGCCTACCCGGTCCGGGAAAAAAAGCAACCCCTGGGCGTTTGAGGTCATTCAGACACCAAGTCATCCGCCCATTGTCTTTCCCTACTCGTCGAAATCCAGCAGATCCCCGCGCATTATGGCCCCTTTGCCGAAGCGGCTGCGAACGGCGTCAAGGGCTGTGTCCAGCGCGCCCTTGGGCCTGTCCGTGGGCTCTGGCTGAAGGAGCGAGAGCTGGCGCGGCTTGTTACCGAATTGGCTGACGCCCACGCCGATGAGACGCAGGTTCTTCTTGGGATTCAGCTCGGTCAGGAGGCTTACGGCGGTATCGAAGATGGTTTGGGTGTCGCAGATGGCTTCGGGCAGGGTGCGCGAACGCGTCACCTGGGTGAAGTCGTCGAACTTGGCCTTGAGGGTGACTGTGCGGCCGCGCACGCCCTGGGCCCGAAGGTCCGAGCCCACCCGGTCGGCTTGCAGCAACAGCCAGCGACGCAGGGTGGCCGGGTCGCGGGTGTCCTTGCTGAACGTGTTCTCCGCGCTGGAGGATTTTGGCGGGGTGAAGGGCGTCACCGGGCGGTCATCCACGCCGCGGGCCAGCGCATGCAGCCACAGGCCGCGTTCGCCAAGCTTCCTGCCCCAGAACTCCGCAGGGTGGCGCAGCACATCGCCCGCAGTGGATACACCGAGCTTGTGCAGGGTTTCCAGGGTGCGTCCGCCCACGCCGGGAATCTTCTGCACCGGCAGGACGTCCAAAAAGGCGCGCACGTCCTGGGGGCGGATGATGGTCTGCCCGTCGGGCTTGTTGAAGTCTGAGGCGATCTTGGCAAGGAAGCGCACCGGAGCGATGCCCACCGAGCAGCTGAGCCCGGTTTCCTGCTTCACCGCGGCGCGCAGGGCCAAGGCGAATTCCTCCGGCGGGCCGAAAAGGCGTTCCAGGCCGGTGGCGTCAAGGTAGGCCTCATCCACGCTGGCCTGCTCCACAAGGGGAGAAAAGTGTTGCAGCACGCCCATGACCCGGCGCGAGATCTCCTTGTAGCGCCACATGCGCCCAGGCACGAACAGCCCCTGCGGGCAGAGCCTTTTGGCCTGCGCCACGGGCATGGCCGAGCGAACCCCGTAGGCGCGGATCTCGTAGCTGGCGGCGGAGACCACGGAGCGTGGGCCATCTCCCACGGCGAGCGGCTTGCCGCGCCACTCCGGGTGGTCCAACTGCTCGATGGACGCAAAAAAAGCGTCCATGTCGATGTGCGCGATGCGCCGTTCGTTGTTTGGGTCCTGGCTCATCCCCGCCGCGCTTTCCATGTGTTCTGGTACGACAGACCAGGACGCTTGGAAAGGGGCGGGAAGGCCGGGCGGCAGGCTGACTGGCGGCTGGCCTAGAAGCCCCAGGCCGAAAGGGTGGGGCGCTTGTAGCCTTGCTGCTGGGCCAGCACGTCGAGGGCCACGGTGGCCATGTCGTCCAGGGCTGGCAGCAGCTTCTGGTCGAGCTCGCGGTAGTCCAGGGTCTTGATGTACATGTTGCAGGTCTCGCACACGTCCACGCGCACGCCGGGGTATTCGGCCACGCGGAAGAGCTTGAGCTTGCCCTGGTCGTCCTCGTCGCAATACGCGCAGGCAATGCGCCGCACGCGGTGTTCGAACCCGCAGAAGGAGCAGACGCCGAACCGCGCCCCTTCCTTGTCGCGCAGGAGCGAGATGAAGGGCAGGCTGCCGCACAGGGGGCAGTGGCCGTGCTCATGGGGCAGGTTTTCCGGCAGGCGAGCGGTCAATTGCTCCGCTGCGGCGTTCAGGCTGGGAGAAATGGCCGTGGTGGCCAGGAAGTCCAGCGCCCTTGGGCTGCCGGGCAGGCGCGTGCGCCATGCGGAGAAGAGCGTGTCATCGCCAGCCGCCAGGCCGCGCAGCGCCTTTTCTGGGTCAAGTTCGCCAGATGCCATGGCCTCTCGCAGGGCCTTGGCGGCGTTCGCCGCCTCGCCGCCGGAGGCGGCCAGCAGGTCGAGCAGGGCCGGAACGAGCCCCAAGGCCTGCTTCAGGTCGAAAGGGAAGCTCTGGCGCATCAAAAGCGGGCTGCCTGCGAACATGGCCTCTGGCGTGGCGCAGTCTGTGTGTGCGGGCAGTTCGACTTTTGCATCGGCCCGGGCCTGGCGCAACAGGGGGAGCACCCGCTCAACCAGGGCGATGAGTTCTTCAGGCAGGATCTCCTGTGCGCGGATGATGGAAAACTTAGATTCCAACAGCTGTTCGTAGGCCGGATCGTCAGCGTGCATGCATTATGTCCTTGGCTGGTTTGGCAGGCGCTTGGACCTGCATGGAAAACACTACGTGCTGCAGCGGCTGGATGCAACCAGGGATACGTAAGTTCACCTTTTGAACCATCATTTTTTTAATATTCCCCTTGCGAGCACAGTCCGGGGCACGTATGGGAAGTTCAGTTTCGTAACCTTGAGCACAGTCGGTGGTGGTTTATGATGAGTCAGGATTTTGCGTCAGGCATCAACCTGGTGAGCCTTCAGGAGGCTTTTGACGGCAGCGAGGAAGTGCTGGCGCAGATGCTGGGACTTTTTCAGGTTCAAGCTGTGGAGCGCATGGGGCAGCTGAACGCGCACCTTGCAGCCTGGGACACCACGTGTGCGCGCACTGCGCTGCATTCGCTGATAAATATTTCCGGTGCCGTGCGCGCTTACGCCATGAGCGAATTGGCCAAGGCCGTAGGCGAAGCGGTGAAGCGCGAGGACCGCGAGCTGGCTCAGACAACGGCCAGAGTGTTAGGGCAGGAGACGGAAAGGGTGCTGGCGATGGTCAAGGCAATGCTCGACGCGGCCCGACAGAATCCACTGGAAATCTGGAACGTTCCACTGGTCGGCCTTGGGCACGGCATAACCCCATAGCGGAGCTGAAAAATAGGCCGCCCGCCCGGCCCAGGCAGTTCCGCAAGGAACCTGGGGCAAGGCGGACGGCCCTGAAGTCTCGATTTAATTCAAACCCTACAGATTTGCCTGAAGGATCTCGCCGAATTCCTTGCAGCCCACGGCCTTGGCGCCCTCGATCTGGGAGGCCAGGTCTATGGTAACCTTGCGCGCGGCGATGGCCTTGGCCACAGCGCCGTGCACCAGCTGGGCGGCCTCATGCCAGCCCAGGTGCTCAAGCATCATGGTGCCGGAGAGGATGAGGCTGCCGGGGTTGGCCATGTCCTTGCCAGCGATGGTCGGCGCGGTGCCGTGGGTGGCCTCGAAAAAGGCCAGGGTGTCGCTCATGTTCACGCCGGGCGCCAGGCCCAGCCCGCCCACCTGCGCGGCCAGCGCGTCGGAGATGTAGTCGCCGTTCAAGTTCGTGGTGGCGATGACGGAATACTTCTCGGGGCGGATGAGCGCCTCCTGGAACATGGCGTCTGCAATGCGGTCGTTGATGATCACCGGCTTTTTAGCGCCTTCGGCGGCCTCGGCCTCGGTCATGGTGAAGTCGCCGAACTCCGCAGCGGCCATCTCATAGCCCCAGGCGCGGAACCCGCCCTCGGTGAACTTCATGATGTTGCCCTTGTGCACCAGAGTCACGCTGCCGCGCTTCTGGTCGATGGCGAACTTGACCGCGCGGCGCGCCAGGCGCTTGCAGCCCTTTTCGGTCATGGGCTTGATGCCGATGGCGCAGAGGTCGTCGAGCTTGGCGCCCATCTCGTCGCGCAGGAAGCCCACCACGCGCCTGGCCTCCGGGGTTCCCGCCTCCCACTCGATGCCGGCGTAGACGTCCTCGGTGTTCTCGCGGAAGATGACCATGTCCACGCGTTCCGGGTGCTTCACGGGACTCTCGATGCCGGGGAAGTATTTGATGGGCCGGATGCAGGCGTAAAGGTCGAACATCTGGCGCAGGGTGACGTTCAGGCTGCGGAAGCCCTTGCCCACCGGGGTGCCCAGGGGGCCTTTCATGGCCAGTTCAGCGCCCTTGAGGGCGTCGAGGGTGGCCTGGGGCAGGTTTTCGCCCGTTTCGCGCAGGGCTTTTTCGCCCGCAAGAATTTCCTTCCACACGAGCTTCTTTTCGCTGCCGTAGGCCTTGGCCACTGCCGCGTCGATGACGGGCCGACCCGCCGCCCAGACCTCGGGGCCAATGCCGTCGCCCTCAATGAAATAGACAACCTTTTCCACCATGATGCCTCCCGAACAAAATTCGCGTCCCCGTGTCCGCTTTGGGGCGCGGTCCGCGTGCCAGACGTGATAGCTGGGCTTCGGTCTCAAGGCAAGTACCCAACGGCCGCGGTCCTGGTGTCGATCTTGACAATTGCCCGGACCCGAAGTAAGCACCCACCATGTGCAAAAGCATGACGAATATATCCAGCCAAGGCTGGTGGCGCTGGTGGCAGAGTTACTGAAGCCGCCGGCTTGACGGATGCTCGAACTTTTGGGCCGCGGACTTCAGGACCGCGGCCCTTTTTTGTGCTCTCGCGGCGCATTGAGGGGCCCCGGCCCGGACCGCGGTGAAACACCCCCGAGGAGGACATGCAATGGAAACGAGAATCAACCTGCCCCAGAACGAGATGCCCTCGGCATGGTACAACGCCTTGCCGGATCTGCCCACGCCGCTTGCCCCGCAGTTGGATCCGCAGACCCATGAGCTGCTGACCCCGGACAAGCTGTCCGCAATTTTCCCGGAGGCCCTCATCGAGCAGGAGATGAGCCTCAAGCGCTTCATCGAGATCCCCGAGCAGGTGAAGGACATCTATCGCCTGTTCCGGCCCACGCCTCTGGTGCGCGCCAAGCGCCTTGAGGAAGCCATCGGCTCCAAGTGCCGCATTTACTACAAGAACGAATCAGTTTCGCCTTCCGGCTCGCACAAGACCAACACAAGCGTGCCGCAGGTGTACTACAACAAGCTCGAGGGCGTGAAGCGCCTGGCCACCGAGACCGGCGCCGGACAGTGGGGCACCGCCCTTTCCTTCGCCTGCAGCATGTTCGACATGAAATGCACTGTGTACATGGTCAAGGTGAGCTACGAGCAGAAGCCCTATCGCAAGATTCTCATCAACGCCTATGGCGGAGAGATCTTCCCCTCGCCCTCCATGCAGACCAACGCCGGCCGTGAGATGCTGGCCAAGGACCCGGACTGCAAGGGCAGCCTGGGGCTGGCCATCAGCGAGGCCGTGGAGGACGCCGCCACCCACGACGACACCAAGTACACTTTGGGCAGCGTGCTGAACCACGTGCTGCTGCACCAGTCCATCGTCGGCCTGGAGACGGAGAAGCAGCTCCAAATGGCGGGCGAAAAGCCCGACTATCTCATCGGCTGCGTTGGCGGCGGCAGCAACTTCGGCGGCCTGGTGCTGCCGTTTTTGCCGCGCAAGCTCGCGGGGGAGAACATCACCTTCGTGGCTGCGGAGCCCAAGGCTTGCCCGACCCTGACTCGCGGCAGCTTCCGCTACGATTACGGCGATATGGCCCGGCTGACCCCGCTGATGAAGATGCACACCCTGGGACACGCCTTCATGCCTGCGCCCATCCACGCGGGCGGCCTGCGCTATCACGGCGATGCTCCCATCGTCTGCAACCTTATGGCCGAGGGCCTTGTGGATGCGCGCGCCTATTATCAGGGCGAGTGCTTCGAGGCCGCGCAGCTGTTCCTCAAGACCGAGGGCTTCCTGCCTGCGCCGGAAACCTCTCACGCCATCAGGAGCGCCATCCAGGTCGCCAAGGAGGCCAAGCCCGGCTCCTGCGTGGTGTTCCTGTACTCTGGCCATGGCATGCTCGACCTTGCTTCCTACGACGCCTACCTGCGCGGCGATTTGAGCAACTACGAACTGCCCCAGGACTGCATCGACCAGGCCCTGATGATGTGCCCCACCATCGCGGGTTAGTTTCTAAGCCACGCGTGCAAATCAGGGGGGGCTTCGGCTCCCCTTTTTTGTTGCAGACCTGATGATTCGCGTTTGCGTCTTGACCTCTTCCGGCTCATCTGTCAAACATTCGGCATGGATTTTACGCTTTTCTCCGAAATTTTGACGATATTCGGCCTTTCCGTGGCCGTCATATACCTGTGCCACAAGGTGCGCATCCCGCCCATCGTGGGGTTCCTCATCACCGGCGTCATCGCCGGGCCCTATGGCCTGGGGCTTGTGAGCGCCGTGCACGAGGTTGAGATCCTGGCCGAGGTGGGCGTGGTCTTGCTGCTGTTCACCATCGGCCTGGAACTGTCCATGGGCGAGCTGGTGCGCTTAAGGAAGAGCGTGCTTCTTGGCGGCGGCGGGCAGGTGCTGTTCAGCATCGTGGCCTTCGGCGCCCTGGCCTACGCGCTGGGGCAGAGCATTTCCCACTCAGTGTTTGTGGGCTTTTTGGCTGCTCTTTCATCCACGGCCATTGTGCTCAAGATCTTTCAGCAGCGTGCGGAAATGGACTCTGTCCATGGCCGCATTTCGCTGTCCATCCTCATTTTTCAAGATCTCGTCATCGTGCCCATGATGCTCGTCATTCCCTTCCTGGCCGGTCAGGCCGGCGGGCAGGGGGGCTCCAGCCTTTCGTTCCTGTGGCCCACACTGAAGGGCATCGGCATGGTCGGGCTGGTGTTCTTTCTGGCGCGCAAGGTTGTGCCCAGGCTTCTGCACCGCATTGTGCAGACCCGCAGCCGCGAGCTGTTCCTCATCTGCACCCTGACCCTGTGCCTGGCCACGGCGTTTTTGACCTCGCAGGTGGGGCTGTCGCTTTCGCTGGGCGCTTTCCTGGCCGGGCTCATCATCTCCGAGTCCGAGTACAGCCTGAGCGCGCTGGAGGGCATCATGCCCTTCCGGGACGTGTTCACCAGCCTGTTTTTCATCTCTGTGGGCATGCTCCTTGATGTCGGCTATCTGGCCAGCCACGTGCCGTCCGTGGCCGGGGCAACCCTGGCCGTTCTGGGGCTGAAGGCGCTCATGGCGGCGCTGGCCGCCTACATGCTGGGCTTTCCCGTGCGGCCTGCCGTGCTGGTCGGGCTCGCCCTGTGCCAGATTGGCGAGTTCTCCTTCGTGCTGGCCAAGGCCGGGCTGGCTCAGGGCCTCATCGACGCCCAGGGTTACCAGCTGTTTCTGGCCGCCAGCATCATGACCATGGCGCTCACGCCGCCGCTCATCAGTCTTTCGCCCCGCGCGGCGGACTGGATGCGCGCCTTGCCGCTTTTCGCCCGTCTGGCCAAACGCCCCTTCGAGCAGGAGATGGAGCAGGCTTGCGAAGGCCACGCCTGTGTGGCTGACCATCTTGTCATCGTGGGCTTCGGCGTGGGCGGCAGGCACCTGGCTCGCGCCGCCAAGAATTTCGGCATCAGCTACCGCATAGTGGAAATGAACCCGGACACAGTGCGTCAGAGCGCAGCCGAGGGCGAGCCCATCATCTACGGCGACGCCAGTCAGAACGCGGTGCTGGAGCATGTGGGCGCGCAGAACGCCCGCGTGCTGGCCGTGGTGGTGTCCGACCCCGTGAGCATCCGGGGCATAACCGATGCTGCGCGCAAGCTGAACCCGGCCCTGCACATCATCACGCGGACCCGCTTTCTCAGCGAGATGGGGCCCCTGCTGGAGCTGGGCGCAAGCGACGTCATTCCCGAGGAATTCGAGACCTCCGTCGAGATCTTCACCCGCGTGATGATGCGCTATCTGGTGCCGCGCGGGGACATTGAGCACTTCACTGAGGAAGTGCGCTCGGAAGGCTACGAGATGCTGCGTTCCACAGAGGTGCGGGGCGAGTCCTTCTGCACCCTGAACCGCCAGTTTCCAGGCATGGACGTGAGCGCTCTCACCGTGGAGCTGGGGTCCATTCTCGATGGCCAGACCCTTGAGGAGTCCGAACTCCGGCGCACCCACGGACTCACGGTGGTGGCCGTCGGGCGCGAGGGCGAGGTCATGGCGAACCCGGACGGCTCCCTGCGCCTGGAGGCGGGTGATGTGGCCTATGTATTTGGCCCCCATGCGGATATCGCGGCCAAGGCCGGGCTTTTCACCGGGCGCAAGCGGCCCTGGGAAAGATTCGAAGGGACCGCTCCGGCTTGACATCCTGGTGGGTTTGGGATGAGAGAATAAATACCACTCGCATTCCTGTACGCAATACCCAGAGGAGGAGAGCATGAGCGCACCCGAAGACACCCAGCCGGGCCTGGATCGACGCGAATTTCTCACCCTGGCCGGCGTTGCCGGCGTTGGCCTCCTGGCCCCCACACTGTTCCCCCTGTCCGAGGCCCTGGCGGCTGATCCTTTGGAAACGGCAGCGTTGCCATACGCCATGAACGCCCTGGAGCCGGTCATCAGCGCCCGCACCCTGGAATTCCATTATGGCAAACACCATGCGGGCTACGCGGCCAACGTCAAGAAGATGATCCCTGGCAGCGGTCTTGAGGGCAGGAGCATGGAGGACATTGTGCGCGTCACGGCGGTCATGCCCGACAAGGCCGCGCTCTTCAACAACGCGGCGCAATGCTACAACCATGCCTTTTACTGGAAATGCATGAAGCCCGGCGGCGGCGGAATGCCCACGGGCAAGCTCATGAGCGCCATCACCGCCAGCTTTGGCGGGTACGACGCCTTCCGCAAGGCTTTTCTGGACGGATCAGTGGGCCGTTTCGGCAGCGGCTGGGGCTGGCTGGTGCAAGAGGGCGGTAAGCTCAAGTTCGTCTCCACCTCCAATGCCGAGACGCCGCTTACCCATGCGGCAGTCACCCCGCTGCTTGTGGTGGACGTTTGGGAGCACGCCTATTACCTGGACTACCAGAACAGGCGCGCGGATTACGTGGGCGCCTTCCTGGACAAGCTGGTAAACTGGGACTTCGTTGCGGCGAACATGAAGTAGCAGCGGGAGCACGATGAATGACAAGGGCTGCGGCAGATGCTGCAGCCCTTGTCATTTGGTGCGCGAAGCGCCTAGCACTCGCCGTCGAGGAGGAAGCTCAGGGCCTTGCCCGCGCGGGTGGCCTTGAACTCGATGATCTCGTAGGTGGCTGCGCCCTCGGCGACAAAGGGATCCTGTTCCAGCAGGGTCGCCAGCTCCTGGCGGCTGCCCGCCTGGGCCAGGATGACGCCGCCGCTGCGCGGCTCGCGCGGGCCGGAGAGCAGGAACAGTCCGGCCTGATAGTTGGCCTCAAGGAATTTGCGGTGCGCGGGCAGCAGTGCGTCGATGACTTCCAGCGGCTTCACATAGGTCATGTGCACAAGGTACATGGGTGCTCCTGGGGTGTGTAGGTTCTTGCTGAGTTTGTATGGCGGATGCCCACGCCTTTCAAGGATTCTGTGCGGAGCTTTCCGTGGGGACGGCAGCCAGCAGGGCGCGAACCTGCGAGAGGTTGTTTCTCGCGACGTCGTATTGGGGGTTCAGGGTCACGGCCTTGGCGAAGTGCCCTTCGGCAACGGCCAACTGCTTGCGGATGATGGCGATGTTGCCCAGGTCGTTGTATGCCTGAGAGTAGTCCGGCTTGTGCTTGAGGGCCGCCAGGTAGTGGTGCTCAGCCTCGTTGTAGCGGCCCAGCTGGGAAAGGCAGAGCCCCATGCAGTAGTGGTCTTCAGCCAATTCGTTTGGGTCCAGGGTGTTCTGCTCCAGGGCGCGGGCAAAGTAAGGCAGGGCCAAGGAGTAGCGTCCTGTGTTTGTGTACAGGATGCCTAGGTTGCCCAGGGCCTTGCTATAGTGGGGCTGCACGCTGAGGGACATGCGGATCCATTTCTCCGCTCCGGAGAAGTCTCCGGCGCGCATTTTGAGCACCCCATAATTGTTCATCACGAAATAGTTGTCATCCGTCACCGCCAGGGCGCGCTCGTAGACGGTCATGGAATTTTTCCACCAGCCCAGTTGCAGGTGGGTCGCCACGCCCAGAGCCAGGCACAGGGCTGCAAGCAGTCCCGCCGTCAGCCCGGACCGCAGACGACTGTCCGCCAGTCGCGCCAGCCCCTCCCAGGCCAGCATGGCCAGGCCGAGATACAGGCCGATGAAGGGAAAGTAGCTCCAACGGTCGGCGTAGGCCACATGCAGACCCACCTTGGGCGGGATGAGAACCGGGGCCAGGGTGCCCAGGAACCAGAACCAGCCCACGGCGAGTTGCGGTCGGCGCTTCAGCTGCCAAAGAGCGGTCGCGCTGACGCCCAACAAGAGGATGATGGCCGCAGCGAGCTTTGCCGCGGGCACGGCCTCTGGAAACGGGTACACCAGCCCCAGCCCGGCAGGAAACACCAGCAAGCGAAGATAGTCCAGGTAGGAGGCCACGGCGTTGGCCAGCTTCAAGGCCAGGGCAGGGTCAGTGGCGCCATAGGCCTTTGGGTGGGTCAGCAGGGTTAGGGCCGACATTGCTGCTGCCGGAAGCAGGAAGAACGCTTTCTCCAGGAGCAGCGGTCCCAGCCCTGTCCGTGTCGGTCCGTCGCTGCCGTTTTGCCATAGGCGCAGACGTCGTAGAGGCCAGAAGTCCAGAAGCAGCAAAAGCGCCGGAAGTGTTACCAGCATGGGCTTGGAAAGCAGGCTGGCGGCGTAGAGCAACAGCGCAGGCAGCAGGTTCGTTTTGAGGCCGTCGGCGCGACATTGGGCATAGTTCGTGTAGCTGCGCAGGGTGAGCAGCCCGAAAAAGACAAAGAGCATGTCCTTGCGTTCCGACACCCAGGCCACGGACTCCACGTGGACCGGGTGCAGCCCGAAGGCCAGGGCAACGGCCAGGGCGGCCCATTTGCCGCCTGCGTTTGCCTCCGGGACGGGCCGGGCCAGGTTGAACCAGCGCAGGACAAGAAAATAGAGCAGCGCCACGTTGGCGCAGTGCAGGGCCGCGTTGGTCAGGTGATAGCCCCCGGCCCGGTTTCCGTAGAGGGTCCCGTCGACCAGGAGCGACAGCCAAGTCACGGGCTGCCAGTACATGATGTCGTTGAAGCCGAAGGCCCAGCGCAGGCTGTCCAAGGTCAACCCGGCCAGAACATGCGGGTTGTCGGTGACGTAGATCGGGTCGTCCAGGTTGATGAAGTCGAAGCCTGTTACGCGTAAGTACACTGCGGCGGTAAGCAGTGCGGCGCAGAGCGCCAGCGCCCAGGGCGGAGGGGCGGGAAATCTGGTGAGCGGAGCCGCTTGCCCCGGAAACTGCTTTGTCCGGCGCTCTGCTGCGGCGGGGTGCTGTTCGGGTGCTTTGCGGCGATTGCTCATGGTGCCTGCTAGTGTGGTCTTGTGCTCAAGCTCTTGGCCTTGAGCGCGGCCACACGCGCCACCGATTCACGGATGCGCTCCGCAGGCACCACACCCTCGGCCACCAACTCCATGAGGGCGTCCAGGGCCTTGGGGGCGATGTCCTCGTCGTAGGCCAGATTGTTGCCGATGAGCAGGAGGTCGGCCCCGGCGTTGACGGCCAGGCCTATGGCCTCCTTCATCCCGTAGCGGCTGCCGATGGCGCGCATCTGGAGATCGTCCGTCACCACCACTCCGTCAAATCCAAGCTTGCGGCGCAACAGGCCGGTGATGACCGGGCGCGACAGGGTTGCCGGGTGCTTTGCATCCAGACGGTCGTTGAACACGTGGGCGGTCATGATCATGTCCGCCTGGCCCGTGCGGATGAGCTCGGCAAAGGGGATGAGTTCGGCCTCGGTCCAGGTGGCGGAAACGTCGGTGAAGCCCAGGTGGCTGTCGGAGGTGCTTGAGCCGTGGCCCGGGAAGTGCTTGGCCGAGGTCAGCACGCCCTGGCCCTGGAGCCCCAGGGCAAAGGCCCTGGCGCAGGTTGCGGCTCGTTGCGGATCAGCGGAAAAGCTGCGGCTGATTTTTCCGATGACCGGATTATCCGGGTTCACGTTGACATCGCACACGGGAGCGAAGTTGAGATTGAAGCCTGCCTGGTGCAGCATGCGGCCTGTGGCCTCGCCAGCAGCCAGGGCAGGGCGCGGATCAGCTTTGTTCTCGTCGCCAGGGCAGAGGTCCGCTGCTGCGGGGCTGTCCGGGAAGCCGTTGGCGGACTTGAGGCGCTGCACGCGTCCGCCCTCCTGGTCCACGGCGATGAACAGCGGCAGGAGGGAGGCGTCTTGCGCGGCGAGGCTGAGGGCGCTCGTCAGGCGGCGCACCTGCTCCGGGCTCTTTACGTTGCGGCCGGGCAGGCCAAGCGCCGCATCGCGGTCGAACAGGATGACCCCGCCGAGGTTCAGCGCTGGCACCTGGCGCAGAATGGGCAGGGGCTTGCCGGACTCGTCCGCAGGTTCCGCGCCGCGAAAGCCCACCAGGAGCATCTGCCCGGCCTGGCGCTTGAGCTCCGCCGAGGGCGGCTCTGGACGGGTCAGGGCGCAGCCCTGCAACAGGGTCAGCAGCGTCAGCGCAAGCAGCGCCGGGGTCCGCAATGATCTGCGCACAGCTCTAGATCCGCTCGCTGCCGAGGGAGAAGGTGCTCTCGATATCGTAGCTGGAGATGACGCGGTAGGAGATGAGGGTCTCCGTGCCGGTGATGCCTTGGATGAGCAGCATTTTTTCCGTGACGATGGTGGCCAGGTCTTCATTGTCCTTGGCGCGGATTATGGCCACCAGGTCGTAGCGTCCGCCCACGGAGTGGACTTCGCTGATGCCGTCGATGGCGACGAGTTTTTGGGCCACCACATTAATGGCCGTGGGCTGGACGTGCATGAGCACGATTGCGTTGGTCATGGCGATCCTCCGTTCGCTGGGTATTACCCGGTTGCGGGCCACGGGTCAAAGGGTTGGGAGGATGCTCACGGAAAAAAGCCCCCGGATGGCTCCGGGGGCTTTGAGGAATCAAGGGGCATTCACTGGAGTACCCTGTCAGTAGTCGGGCAAGCCCGTTTTGACTTGGTCGCGCAGGGTTCAGTCCGCGCTTCCCTCTGCGGGTTTCGGGGTGCGGCGCGTGCCCTGGTACAGCTCGTACTCCAGCAGTCGGCATTCGATCTTGGCGTTGAAGAGCGGGGTCTTGCGGCGCGGCTTCAGGCCAACCTTGGCCGCCAGGTCCGGGTTGCCGGTGAACACGAATCCGCGCCAGCCGGAGAGGCGTTTTTTGAAGAAATCACCGATGCCGGCGTACATGGACTCCAGGCGCGGGGCGTCGCCCAGCCGTCCGCCGTATTCCGGGTTCAGCACGCAAACGCCTGCGCCTTCCTCGGGCACGGTACATTCGCTGAAGTCGCAAACCTCGAAGGTGATGTGCCCCTCCACGCCTGCGGTGCGGGCGTTCTGCTGCGCTGCGACGATGGCCTCGGGGTCGATGTCGCTGGCGATGATGCGGATGTCCAGGTGCTTCCTGGACCCTGCCTGGGCCTCGCGGCGCAACTCGGCGTAGGCCACAGGGTCGAAGTCCAGCAGGTGCTCGAAGGCGAAGCCGCTGCGCAGAAGCCCAGGCGCGCGGTTCAGCGCAACCAGGGCGGCCTCTATGGCCAGGGTGCCGCTGCCGCACATGGGTGAAAGGAAGTGTCCGCCGCGCTCCGCATAGCCTGTGGCGAGCACGATGCCCGCGGCAAGGGTTTCCTGCAGGGGGGCCTTGTGCGGCATTTTGCGGTAGCCGCGCCGGGCAAGGGGCGCGCCGGTGGTGTCGATGTACACGGTGACTGCGTCCTCGCGCCAGTGCAGAAACACGCAGGCGCCCACCGGGTCCGGTCCGGAGTCCGGCCTGCGGCCCTTGCGAGACAGGATGCGGTCCACGATGGCGTCCTTGGCCTTCTGGTTGGCGAAGCGGCTGTCGCGCACGTGTTCGTTCTGAACGCTGGAGTCGACGGTAAGGTGCCCGTCGGCCGGGATGATGTCTTCCCAGGGCAGGCGGCCCAGCTCATTGGCCAGGGCGGTGGGGTCCTTGGCGCGCAGGCGGGCAAGCTCCAGCAGCACGCGGTGCCCCGTGCGCAGATGAAGATTCAGGCGCATGCAGTCACGCATGTCGCCTTCAGCGAGGACTCCGGCGGCAAGTTCGCGGCCCGGGAGGCCGAGGCCGGACATTTCGCGCGCCAGAAATGGCGGCAAAGCTTTGGGGCAGGTCACCAGGACCGGGCGCTTCTGCGCAAAGAGGGACATGGACCGTCCTTTGTGTAGGTTTGGCTATGAGGTTGCGAAGGGGCTGGCCTGCGCCAGAAGCTCCGTCATGTCAAGGGCGGGCACGGGCCTGCTGAAGAGATACCCCTGAAACTCCCGGCAGCCCAAGGATACCAGGAAGTCAAGCTGGGCGGTTGTTTCCACGCCCTCGGCCACCACGCGCAAGTCCAAGTCTTGAGCCAGAGAGAGCACGGACTTGACGATGCTGGCGTCGTCCTCGTCGCCCGGCAGGCCGTCTATGAACGAGCGGTCGATCTTGATGGCCTGGATGGGCAGCTTCTTGATGTAACTTAAGGATGAATATTCTTTGCCGAAGTCGTCCAGCACCACGGAGGAGCCCATGTCTCGCAGGGCGGAGAGCGTGGCCAGGGTCTCTGGCCTGTTGTCCAGCAGCAGGTTTTCGGTGATTTCGAATTCAAGGGCTTGGGGCGGCACGCCGGTTTCGTCCATGATGGCCCGGATGCGCTCCGTGAGGCCGGGCTGCAGGAATTGGCGGGGCGAGAGATTCACGGCCACCACGAAGTCCTTGCGCGCGCCCGTGCGCCACTCTACGGCCTGCTTGCAGGCATGCCGCAGCACCAGGTCGGAAAGGTGCATGATGAGCCCGGTGTTCTCGGCCACGGGTATGAATTCCGCCGGGGAGACCAGCGAACCGTCTTCGCGCCGCCAGCGCACCAGCGCTTCGGCCCCGGCTATGACGTTTCCGGGCTGGGCGACCTTGGGTTGGTAGAACACCTCGATGCCGCCGGAGGAGAGGGCCCGGCGCAGGCCAGCCTCAATGGCAAGGCGTTGCACAACTTGGTCGTTCAGTTCCTCTGTGAAGAAAGCGAAGGTGTTGCGCCCGCCAGCCTTGGCCCGGTACATGGCGAGATCGGCGTTTTTCAGCAGCACTTCCGGGGTTTCGCCGTGGGCGGGGAACAAAGCGACGCCCACGGAAAGGCCCACGTGCAGGCTCTGCCCGTCAAAGTCAAAGGGCTGGGCGATGCTGTCGAGAATATGTTGGGCCACCTTGCCCGCTGCATCCTGGTCTGCCGGTCCGTTCACCACCAGCACGAACTCGTCCCCGCCAAGTCGGGCCACGGTGTCGCTGCGGCGTACGGTTTCCTCCAGACGCGTGGTGACCAGCTTGAGCAGGCGGTCGCCCGCGGAATGTCCCAGGGAGTCGTTG
The DNA here is from genome assembly GCF_030689645.1 of Humidesulfovibrio sp. Taxonomy (GTDB): domain Bacteria; phylum Desulfobacterota; class Desulfovibrionia; order Desulfovibrionales; family Desulfovibrionaceae; genus Humidesulfovibrio. Next base: position 21,718 of record NZ_JAUYFU010000005.1, on the reverse strand, counting down.
ATGTCCTTGAAGCGGTCCAGGTCCATGAGCAGCACGGCGACCTCATGGCCGACGCGCCGGGCAGATTCCACGGCGTGCTCCAGGCGGTCCAAGAGCAAATGACGGTTGGGCAGTCCTGTGAGGCTGTCGTGGAAGGCCTGGTGGCGAAGCTGTTCCTCTGCCAGTTTGCGCTCGGTTATGTCTTCAAGGGAAGCCACGCTGACGTCGGTGCCCGGGATCATGCCCACGGTGAGCAGGGTGATGCGCTCTTCGCCGCGGCTGTTCAGGAAGTGGGTCTCGTAGTTGCGCGGGGCCAGTGCCGGGGATTGGCGGCGCTTCACGTGGTGCTGGAGCATCCAATCCACGTCCCTGGGAGCGAAGAATTCCGTCCATCTGCGCTTGCCCTCCAGCTCTTGTCGGGAACAGCCGGAGAGCTTTTCGAACTCCTGGTTGGCAAGGCTGATGGTGGTGTCGGTCTCGATCAGGATGGTGGCCGTTCCTGTGTTCATGAATACGGCGCGGTACTTCTCTTCAGAGCGCTTGAGCGCATCCTGGGCCTTTTGCAGCTCTTCGACATCGATGAAGGTTTCGAGCAGGAAAGGGGTGCCGCTGCGTTCTATGCGGGAAACGCTTTTGAGCACGGCCAGGTTCGAGCCATCGGCGCGCACCAGGTTGTGCAGCGCCTGCTCGCCGCACTGGCCCAGGTCGTTGATCGGGCACCTGCCGTCCGCATTGGGGGAGCTGAACCCGTGGCAGAGTTTGCCCGTGATGGCTTCCCGCGGAAGTCTTGCGCTGGCGGCCGCAAAGGCGTTGACTTCGCGGATCAGGCGCGTTTGCGGATCCACCAGGATCACCCCGGCCTGGATGGAGTCCAGAATCTGCTGCAGATAGCTTTCCTGTTCCTGGGTCATGGCGCACTGGGTGGCGAGATTCTGGCGCGAGCGCTCAAGCTCCTCCAGGGTGTTGTTGATGCGGAGCGCCAGGGCGGAAAGTTCGTCGTTGCCGGGCATGTCCACCCGGCCCAGGGCGGACTGGGCTTGACGGCATCCTTCGTTCCGGTCTTCCGCATCGGTGCCGATGCTCTCCACCTGCATCTTCAGGCGGTCCAGGCGTCGCAGCACGCGCAGTTCCAGAAACAGCACAAGCACGGCAAAGCTGGCAAGGGTGCCCAGGATTGCCCAAAGATGCTCCAGGCTCATGGCGTGGTCGCCGCGATTCATTATCTCACGCGAGTCGCGCAGCACCACACGCAAGGCCGGCCTGCCCCAAAAGTCCGGCAGAATCAGCACGGCGCAGTAAAGGTCGGTGGAGACGACTCCCGCCGTCAGGCCCCCTGTGTGGTTGCGCATCAGGGGAGCTATGTCGGCGGTCAACGGGCTGTCGGCCCGCTCCAGGGAGATGGGCAGGCGCACGTCTTCGGCAATCTCCGCGCTGTCCTTTTCCGTCAGTGGCCGCAGCATGATCAGGGTGCCGATGGATGGTCCCAGCCCGTCGCTCCCGGTGATGGGGCAGGTTGCCGTGAACATGATGCCCTGCGGAAGCAGCATCAGCCCCTTGGCGCGGTCCTCGACGCTTGTGGCTGCAAGCAAGGGCGAGCCAGGGGTGAGTTCAGTCATGAGCCCGTCCGGGAGTGGAGCTTTGACGCCCTGGACGGGGTCGAATCCTTGGGCCCAGACCACCTTGCCCTTGGGGTCAACGAAGACGATGGCTGCAAGGCGCAGAGAGGCCAGGGTCCGGTCATTCATGTTGGAGTCCGCAAAGTCTTGTGCGCGGCCCTGCATGAAGTGTTTGGCATCGTCCCAAACAGCCCAATCCACAACAATGTCGTCGAGATTACGCAGCTCATGCGCCACAGCGTTTCGAGCGCGTTCCATGTTGCGCACGGCGTGGTCGCGCTCCAGTTCGGAAAAGCTCGACTCTATGACTATATGAGTGGCCAGGAAATTCACCAGCAAAAGCGCCAAGGTGCTCAGGCAGATGAAGATGAGGGTGGCCTTGCGAAGCGTCATGATGCCTCTTGCTTTATTGGGGAGCGGTCATTTGTTTCGCCAGGTCGGCTTCGGATCAAGTTGTTTCTTATCAGACGAATTTGGTTCTGTTTGCAAGCATGGATTTGTGCGAGACTGTGGGGAGCGCTGTTATTGTTCTGCCAATGTAGTCAGGAGCTGCGGGGGTCCGGGGTTCGCAGGCGTTGCTTCTGAACCGGGGCGTGCACCGGATAGATGGGGTTGGCCCTGGTCCACCAACCGGGGATTTCCTGCGCCGTGAACTCAACGCGGGTGACGAACTTGATGCTTTTGTACGCGAGGTCAAAGGGGCTGATGACCCGTGCTGGAGCGCCGCGCTGATCCGAAAGGGGCGCGCCTTCGAGGTCCAGAGCCAGCAGGCTGCCCATGGCTGGGTTCAGCAGTTCGGCCAGGGGGAAGCCTTCGATGTAATGCGTCAGGCCTCCTGCCGGGTTGGTTACGCCCAGGGAGTGGAATACCGCGAACCGGGCCTGGGGCAGCAAGCGCACGCGGGAAAACACATCCGGAAACGTCACGCCTCCCCACGGGGCATCGGTTACGCTCCAGCCTTCCACGCAGTGAAAGTCCGCCGTGCGCCTGACTTGCGGCAGGGCGCGCAGATCTTTGTAAGACAGCCGCGCCGGAGCCTCCACAAGACCGTCCAGGACCAACGCGTACGGTTCCCGGCGGCCATCCTTCCAAAGCACCTCTCCTTGCGCGGGGTCGAACCTGAAGGTGTTCTTCTCCACCGTGCGGGTGGGGAACCTCTCGGCAAAGGCTTCTCTCGCGCGGGCGGGCAAAAAACCCCAGAGCGCGGCCCCGGCTGCAACAGACGCGGCTGCGAGCAACTTGAGCAGAGAACGTCGGCCAGGGTCCGTTTCGTGGGCAGACATGATGCCCTCCTTTGATTCATCTCATATAAGCTTAGCGCAGGGTTTTGTGAAGCGCCTGCTTGCAAACGGCGGGCAGCACGGCTACCTTCCCGGCAACCCCAGCACCGGAGGCATTGAATCATGCGCATCACGTCGTACTCACTCGGCCCTCTTGAGACCAACTGCCACGTTCTGGACCACGAGGGCTTGGCCCTGGCCGTGGACCCCGGCGGAGACCCCGCCGAGGTGCTTGAATTCTTGCGCGCGGAGAAGCTTGTCCTCAAGCACATCCTCATCACGCACCTGCACTTTGATCACATTTACGGCTGTGCGCGGCTGGCCCAGGCCACCGGCGCCCCTGTCCTTGCTCCGGCCGCCGATGCGTTTCTCATGGATACCGAACTCGGCAAGGGCGGCGTGTACGGCTTTCCCGTTGTCGCGCCCTTTGAGAGCAGGCCTGCGCCCCTGGGCCAGGCCGAGTTCCTGGGCCTGGAGTGCCGCTGCCTGTCCACCCCCGGACATACGCCCGGCAGCATAACCTACTATTTCCCCCAGGCAGGCGCGGCCTTTGCGGGCGACCTCATTTTCTACCGCTCCGTTGGCCGCACGGACTTTCCTGGCGGCAGCAGCGCGCAGCTCAAAGAGTCCGTGCAGAAACACATCTTCACCCTGCCGGGCGACACGGCCCTGTACTCCGGGCACGGGCTGGAAACCACCGTGGCCGACGAGCGCACGCACAACCCGTTCTTCCTGCATGACATGTTCTAGCAATGGGCTGGGGAGCGCACGCTTGGCCGCCCAAGAGGAAGGGGCAGGTTGTGTATTTTATAAATCAACGTGCCGAAACAAGCGAGCCCCATGAAGACCATTGATCTCTGCGACAAATGTTGAGGCGTGGGCATGGAGGTCGGGTGGCACCTCCGTTTGACGCATGAGGCTGGGCTGGTGTTTCTGGTGCAGGCAAAGCTTGCGCCTAATGTCGAGGACGCGGTGTTTGTGGCGGGCGAGTGGCTGCTGGAGTGGGACCGTTCCGCCGAGGCGGAGGGTTTCCTGCGCGCCGAGGTGACGCGCAAGCCCCGGCAGGAATGATTCTTCAGCCCGCCTATGATCGACGCAAAGGGGGGGGAAGGGCATGGCCCACATGACGCGTGAGGTTGCGATCTTTGCTTGCAGCCATCGGGGCGGCGGCAATTCCGATACTGCGGCCACGCTTCTGGCTCGCGGCGTGCGCGAGGCGGGGGCCGAGGCCCGCGTGCTGGCCCTGCGGAACTACTCCGTGCTGGCCTGCCTGGCTTGCCGCGCCTGCGCGGGCGAGAAGCAGTCGCGCTGTGTGCTGGCGGCCAAGGATCAGGCCGAGGAGCTCTTTGGCGTGCTCATGGCCGCGCCCGTGGTGATTTTTACCTCTCCTATTTATTTTTATGCCTTGCCATCCCAGTGCAAAACCTGGGTGGACCGCTCCCAGCGCTTCTGGGAGGCCCGGCGCAAGGGCGACCCATGGGTCATGGCGCTGAAGGACCGCCCGGCCTACGCCTGCTTTGTGGCAGGCCAGCCCACGGGGCAGAAGCTTTTTGACGGCGCGCGGCTGACCCTCAAATATTTTCTGGTGAACTTCGGCCTCACTTTGGCCGAGCCCCTGGGCCTGCGCGGCCTTGACGCAGCCAACGACCTGGCCTCTGACGCCGGGGCTTCCGCCCTGGTGCTGGATTTGGGGCGCGAGGCCGGGCGCCGGGCTTTGGAGGTCCAGGCTGGTGCGTGAAGCGTTTGCGAGGCTGGCCGGGCGCGTTCTGCGCACCGCGCTCCTGGCCGAGACGCGTTGCCCTGGTTGCGGGCGCATCACAGCCGATGGTCTCGGCCAGTGCCCGGACTGCCGGGCGGCAATCGCACCGCTGGGCGGCGGGCCGTGCCCCGGGTGCGGAGAGTATCCGGGCAGTGCGCAGGACGTGCCGGTTCTTTGCGGCCGCTGCCGCGAGAAGCCGCGCCCCTGGAATCGCACCTTGGTCTACGGGCCATACGCCGGACCGCTCAAGGATTTGATCCTGGGCTACAAGTTTGAAGACCGGCTGGACTTCGGGCAACGCTTGCAAGAATTTGCCCTGGAGACGTTCGAGCGTGGCTTGGCCGCAAGTCCCGAACTCGCTGCCTGCGACATGATCGTGCCCGTGCCCCTGCATCCGCGGCGGCTGCTTGCGCGCGGGTTCAACCAGAGCCTTGAGGTTGCCCGGCTCTTGTCTGCGCGGCGCGCCTTGCCCATCCGTCAGGAGGGGCTTTGCCGCGTGCGGCGGACCACGCCGCAGATGGAGCTGGCGCGGGAGGCCAGGGCCGAGAACATCAAGGGGGCCTTTGCCGCCAGCGGGCCGCTTCTGGCGGGCAGAAACGTCCTTCTCGTTGATGACATCATGACCACCGGGGCCACGCTTGAGGAGTGCGCGCGGGCCATGCTCAACGCCGGGGCGCTGCGTGTGGATGTGCTTGTGCTAGCTCGCGCATGAGGTTATAGGGAGTGTGAGGCGAAAAAAAAGAGAACCTCGGAGCTTGACTTCTCCGGGCTGAACAAGCTAAGAGATCGCCTCTTACGCGATGGAGGTATTCGCAATGTTCGCAATTATCGAGACCGGCGGTAAGCAGTACCGCGTGGAACAGGGACTCGAGTTCAAGGTGGAGCTTTTGCAGGCAGAGCCCGGCACCGAGCTGAACTTGGACAAAGTCCTTCTGATCGCCGATGGCGGTCAGACCAAGATCGGGGCCCCCTACCTTGACGGCGCCAAAGTCGCCTGTGAAGTCCTGGGCCATGGCCGTGGCGAGAAGATCATCATCTTCAAGAAGAAGCGCCGCAACGACTTCCATAAGAAGACCGGCCACCGGCAGGATTATACCAGCCTTAAGGTCAAAACCATCCAGGCCTAGCGGGCAAGGAGGGATACAATGGCTCACAAGAAAGCAGGCGGCAGCTCCAGGAACGGACGCGACAGCGCCGGACAGCGCCGTGGCGTGAAGCGTTACGGCGGTCAGCAGGTGCTGGCCGGAAACATCCTCGTGCGTCAGGTCGGCACGTCCATCCACCCCGGCAAGAATGTCGGCGTTGGCAAGGACTGGACTCTGTTCGCCCTGGTCGATGGCGAGGTCAAGTACGAGAAGTACACCCGCAACAACAAGGTCAAGACCCGGGTCCACATTCTGCCCGTGAGCGCCTAGTCTAGGCGGCTCCACGAAAGAACCATAGCGCGGGCAGGAGCGGCTTTGAGCAGCTCCTGCCCGTTTTCTATCTGGGGAAAAAGGCGTCATGCGATTCGTTGACGAAGCCAGCATCACTGTGCGTTCCGGCAAGGGCGGCAATGGCAGCGCTTCACTTAAGCGCGCCAAGAATGTCCCCAAGGGCGGTCCCGACGGCGGCGACGGCGGCAAGGGCGGAGACGTAGTCTTCCGCGCCAGCCCGCGCCTGCTCACCCTTTACGACTTCCGCGCCCAGCGCCTGTTCGAGGCCGAGAACGGCGACATCGGCCGCAGCCAGGACAAGTATGGCCGTGGCGGCGAGGACCTGATCATCGAGGTTCCCGTCGGCACCCAGGTGTTCCTGGAGAACGAGGGCGGCGAGGGCTATACCCTGCTTGCCGACCTGCGCCGAGCGGGCCAGCAGTTCATCGCCTGCCCCGGGGGCGAGGGCGGCCGCGGCAATCTGCATTTCAAAAGCTCGGTGAACCGCGCGCCCAAAAAGGCCGAGGCCGGCAAACCCGGTCAGGAGAAGCGCCTGCGCCTGGAGCTCAAGGTCATCGCCGACGCTGGGCTGCTTGGCCTGCCCAACGCCGGCAAGTCCACCTTCCTTTCCGCTGTTTCGGCGGCGCGGCCCAAGATCGCCTCCTATCCCTTCACAACGCTTACCCCGAATTTGGGCGTGGTTGAGAGCGAGGACGGCCGCCGCCTCATCATCGCCGACATCCCCGGCCTGATTGAAGGCGCAAGCCAGGGCCTGGGACTGGGGCACAAATTCCTTAAGCATGTGGAGCGCACCCGTTTTCTGGTGCACATTCTGAGCGGCGATGACGCGGACCCGGAAAATCCGGCTGCGGGCTACGCCATGCTCGACGAGGAACTGCGCGCCTTTGATCCGGAGCTTGCCGACAAGCCGCAGATCCGCGTCATCAACAAGATTGACATCTTGCCAGCAGAGCGCCTGGCCGCCCTGCGCAGCAATGCTCCGGCGGACGTGCTGTTCGTCTCCGCCCTGACGGGCCAGGGGCTGCCCGAGCTTCTGGCGGAAATGTGGCGGCGCATCAACGAGGCTGCCGCGGCTGAGGAAGCCAAAAACAAGGACGATGCGGCGGATGCCGACGAGAACGGCCAGGGCTTCCACGAGGATGCCAGCCGATCTGCGGGAGGCTTCGCGGACGAGGAGGGCGAATGAGCGTTCCGGCAGGCGGGCTGCGCGCAGACATCTTGTCGCGCGCGCGCACGATTGTGGTGAAGGTTGGCAGCGCGGTGCTCACGTGCGGCACCGGGCTTGATGCCCGCGCCGTTGGTCGTCTGGTGGATCAGCTTTCCGTCCTGCATGACCGCGGCCTCAAAGTGGTGCTGGTAAGCTCCGGCGCAGTGGCCGCTGGCCGCACGCGCATCCGCCAGAGCGTCGCCGGGGCCGAAGCCATCGACTTTTCCGAACTCCCCGCCCGCCAGGCTGCTTCGGCCATTGGTCAAAGCCGCCTCATGCATGAGTACGACGAGGCATTTGGCCGCTTCGGCAAGACCGTGGCCCAGCTTCTGCTGACGCGTGAAGACCTCAAGAGCCGCAAACGTTTCCTCAACGCCCGCAACACCATGCAGCGCCTGCTGGACTGGGGCGTCATCCCCATCGTCAACGAGAACGACACCGTGGCCGTGGCCGAGCTGGAGTTCGGCGACAACGACACCCTGGCGAGCCTCATGGTGGACCTCGTGGGCGCGGATTTGTTCGTCAACGTCACCAGTGCTGGCGGCGTGTTCGACAAAAACCCGGACAAGCACCCGGACGCCTGCTGCCTGCCGCTCATCGACGACATCGAAGGTCTGAATATCGAGGTCATGTGCGACGGCAAGACCAGCGTGGGCTCCGGCGGCATGTACTCCAAGCTGCGCGCTGCGCGCCGCGCCGCACAGCTGGGTGTGGCCACACTCATCGTTTCCGGCAAGGACGACATCCCCCTTGACCGCATCTTTCGCGGCGAGGAGTTGGGCACGCTGGTGCTGCCATCTGCTCGCACCGTGTCGCACCGCAAATTTTGGCTGGCCTACCACGATAACCCGGCGGGCAGCGTGAGCGTTGACGCGGGCGCGGCATGCGCCCTGCGCGACAAGGGCAAGAGCCTGCTGCCTGCGGGCATCCGCGCTGTGGAGGGCCGTTTCGCGCGCGGTGCGCTGGTGCGCATCGTGGACCAGGCCGGGGTCACTGTGGGCGTTGGCCTGTCCAACTACTCCGCCGCAGAGATGCGCCGCATCATGGGCCGCAAGAGCGGCGAGTTGGTTGAGGTGCTGGGTCAGGCGCCATTTGTCGAGGCCATCCACCGCGACAATCTGCTTCTGGACGCCGCGCTCTAAATTGCATTCGCGCAAGCGACGCAACGAAGCGGGCCGCCTTCCCACCAGGGAGAGCGGCCCGTTTTGATTGTTCGGCATGGGGGCTGGCTTCAGTTCAGCCTGCTCTGGTGCTAATAGGACGGGTAAATCCCGCCTACGGCTGCGCCCATGTCGGACCGCGCCGGTTCCCGCACAAAGGTCCCTGGCAGAACGCGCTCGCGCACGAAACGGGCGAGAAGCTCGCAGCCCTTGGCCGAGAGCAGGTCCTGGCGCGAGTTCTGGACGTGGATGCGATTGCCCACGAAGGCCTTGAGAAAGCCCGTGAGGTCGAAGCAGCGCATGCCCAGCGCAGCGCAGCAGGCGCGAAGTTCCGCCAGCACAGCCGCTTCCACAAGGCCCAGGCGTTCAAGGGATTCGCGGTCGCGCACCTGGACCTCCTCAAGACGCTGGGAGACCAGATATTCGCGGCTGGGCAGCAGCAGGGCGGTAAGCGAGAAGTAATGCTTTTCCGACAACCGTTGCAGGTGAGCAAGGGCCTTGGCGGTGATGCTCAGCCCCGCCTCGATGGCCGGATGCTCAAGATCCTGCATGGCGAGCAGCGTATGTTCCGACAGATAGAACCGGCTGGTGTCGAGCACGCAGGGGTTGATGTCGGATTCGCCGCGCTGGGCCAGCAGGGCCAGCACGTCTTCATGAGAAAGGGCGGGGTTCTCTGCGGAAAGCTGATCGACTGCACGGCCAGCATTGAACTGTGCAGAATAGTCCGGCTGCGGCAGCTTGACCCAGGCAGGTTCGAAGAAGCTGCGCGCCAGTGGCGCAGTGCTCACGCGGGCGCAGTTGAAAGCCTTGGCGAGATCGTTTGCCGGGGTCAGGCAAATAATGACGCGGCGCGGTGCAAGAGCGGTGAGCATTTCGCCCGCCATGGCGTACTGCACGCTGCCCCATCCGGCCATGCCGGCATTGAGCACGCCGCCGCCCATGCGCTGCCCCAGCTTTGCGGGCCAGCTTTGGCCGGGCGCAAGCCCTTCGCCGTACACCTGCGAACCGCCGATGATCGCCAGTTCGGGCAGTTGGACTCCTTGGGGGTTGCGAAGGCCCAGCGCATCGTGCTCCGGGTGGTCCGGGTTGCCGCGCACCAGCCAGGCCGGGTCGGCCAAATGGCGCTGGACTTCTGTATTCGCGTCGTTGGTGAAGTCGTCAGCGGCGCGGCACGGCTCTGTTTCGTTCAAGGAAATGTGTGTGATCGTTGTGTCTTGCATGATGAACCCCTTGAGAATGATGGCCTGGGCAGAAACTACCCGTCAAATGATGTGCAAGGGGTGTGCCGGGAACCAGGGTTTTCCTGTTCCGGAAAGGATTGCGCGGGACTAGGGCGGTGGTGGCGGTGCAACATCCCGAAATTGAACAGCGCATCCCGTATCGGTGCCTGGTTTGTGATGCTCTTGGAGCTTGGGTCTGACAGTATTCGCAGGCGCCCATCCTCGTCAAAGAAAGCGCGGTGGCAGGTCGCTTAGAGTCGCGGATCTGGACGAAGACGTCATCTGTCGGCCGGTCTTTTCGGCGGATTTTTGTGTCGGCGTGCTTGGCGACAAGGATTCTTCGCGGGGGTGTTGAGGCGTGCGGTGCAGTGAGATCAGTCCCTCCGGTTGGTTCTTCATGCATCCTTGAGAACTCGCGTGTCGAAAACAACAGCAAGGGCAGGCCGGAAATAATCTTCTACACGATGTCTAGAAAAAAGCATGAATCAATGGGCATGCAGAATGTTCCAAAGTTGTGGAAAACGAAAAAATAAATGCTAAAATCGGGAATAAACGACTATAATAGCCAAAAACAGCAAGTGTGTTTCTGTCAAGTGCCATGGGTGCCTGTACAGAAAAGTGCTGTTGGAGTAATGTCAATTCTCGCGTGCCGCCGCTGTCCAAACGCCACCCGTGACCCTGTCTTGGCGGCTGCGCGCGGAAGATCTTTTTGGAGCAACGAACGAACATGAACACCGATCTCGCCTGGAATCACCTGCGGGGCCTCACGCCCCTGAGCCTCTGCGACTGGCCGGGGCATCCTTGCTGCGTGGTGTTTCTGGGCGGCTGCAACCTGCGTTGTCCCACCTGCCACAACGGGGGCCTGGCCTGGGACATGGAGCGCCAGCCGCTCATCACGCAGGCCACGTTGCGTGCCTTTCTGTCCAAACGCAAACGCTGGCTCTCTGGCGTCACGGTGACTGGCGGGGAGCCCACCGGCGTGCCCGGAGTGGGGGCCATCCTGCATGAACTGGCGGTCTCAGGCCTGCCCATCAAGCTCGACACCAACGCCATGCTGCCCGAAGCCGTGGAGCTGATGCTGGAGGAGGGGTTGGTGTCGCTGTTCGCCGTGGACGTGAAAGGCCCCTTTGCCAAATATCCGGCCCTCACCGGCGGGGCAGTGGACGAGGCCGCGGCGCGGCGCAATCTCTCGCGCATTTTCGCCTTGGCCGAGAAGCGGCCTGAGGCGTTCTTTTTTCGCACCACCAAGGTGCCGCTGTTGGATGAGCACGATATCGACACCGTGCGCGGCATGCTGCCCGCCGGTTTTTCCCTGACCACACAAGACTTCAAGCCGCCAAGGAGGCCCGATGCCCTCACAGATACTGAAGCGCGACGGACGACTGGAAACCTGGTCAACTGACCGCATCGCCAAGGCCATCTTCAAGGCCCTTTCCGCAAGCGGCATCAAGGATCCGCTTCTTGGACGCCGCTTGGCCCAGAAGGTGGAGGCCAAGCTCATTGACGTGGACATCCCGGAGCAGGAGCACGTGCAGGACATGGTGGAGCTGGTGCTCATGGAGATGCGCCAGTTCGCCGTCGCCCGCAAATACATACTGTACCGCGAGAAACGCCGCCAGCTGCGCAATCAGCAGGAGGCCTTTTTGGACATCAAGGAGACCATCGACGAGTACCTGGACAAGAGCGACTGGCGCGTGGCCGAGAACTCCAACATGAGCCACAGCTTTCAGGGGCTCATGCTGCACCTCTCGGGCACCGTGCAGGCGCGCTACGCCCTGGAGAAATACCCGGAGGAAGTCCGCCAGGCCCACGAGCACGGCTACTTCCACATCCACGACCTGTCCTTCGGCCTGGCCGGCTACTGCGCGGGCTGGAGCCTGCGCGACCTGCTCCTTGAGGGCTTCAACCTTGAGGGCCGCTCCTGCGCTGGCCCGGCCAAGCATTTCGACTCCGCCCTGGGCCAGATGGTGAATTTTCTTGGCACCCTGCAAAATGAATGGGCGGGCGCACAGGCCTTCAACAACGTGGACACCTACCTCGCGCCCTTCATCCGGCACGATGGCCTGTCCTACGAGAAGGTGCGCCAGGCGGTTCAGAAGTTCGTGTTCAACCTGAACACCACCAGTCGCTGGGGTGGGCAGAGCCCCTTCACCAACCTGACGCTTGACCTGACCCCTCCCAAGCACATCGCCAAGGAAGCGGTCATCATCGGCGGAAAGCTTCAAGACTCCACCTACGGCGAGTATGCCGTGGAAATGGAGATGTTCAACCGCGCCTTCCTCGAAGTGATGCTGGACGGCGACTACGCCGGGCAGATCTTCTCGTTCCCCATCCCAACGTACAACGTCACCGAGGACTTCCCCTGGGAGACGGAGATCGGCGAGCTGCTTCTGAAGCTTACGGCCAAGTATGGCGCGCCCTACTTCCAGAATTTCATCAATTCCGACCTCCAGCCAGAGGACGTGCGCAGCATGTGCTGCCGCCTGAAGATGGACCTGCGCGAACTGCGCAACAAGGTGGGCGGGCTTTTCGGCGCGGGCGACCTCACCGGCTCCATCGGCGTGGTGACCCTGAACCTGCCCAAGCTGGCCTACCTGTCCCAGGGCGAGGACGAGTTTCTGACCCTGGTCGAGGAGTACGCCACCCTGGCCAAGGACTGCCTGGAGTTCAAGCGCAAGCTCATCACCGGAAACCTGGAGCGCGGCATGTTCCCCTGGACGCGCCGCTACCTCAAACAGGGCTTCCGGGGCCACTTCTCCACCATCGGCCTGCTGGGCGGGCACGAGGCCTGCCTGAACCTCATCGGCAAGGGCATTGAGACGGAGAACGGCATGCGCCTCATGCGCCGCACCCTGAACCGCCTGCGCGAGGTCACCAGCCGCTTCCAGGAGGAGACGGGCACCCTGTACAACCTGGAGGCCACCCCGGCGGAAGGCACCAGCTACCGCCTGGCCAAGATCGACCGCAACCTTTATGCGGACATCATCACCAGCGGCAACGGCACGCCGTATTACACCAACTCCACCTGCCTGCCCGTGGGGCACTCGGAGGATGTTGTGGCTTGCCTGGAGCATCAGGACCAGTTGCAGCCGCTGTACACCGGCGGCACGGTGTTCCACACCTTCCTGGGCGAGAGCGTGGCCGATGTGGCGAGCTTGCGCGAGTTCATCGTCAAGAGCTTCCGCAACACCAAGCTGCCGTTCTTGTCCATCACGCCCACGTTCAGCGTGTGCAAGGACCACGGGTACATCCACGGCGAGCACGAGCAGTGCCCCACCTGCGGCGCAGATGCCGAGGTCTACACGCGCATTGTGGGCTACTACCGCCCGGTTTCGCGCTGGAACAAGGGCAAACAGGCCGAGTACGTGGACCGCGTGGTCTACTCCGGCGTGTGCGGCTGCGACAGGTAGAGTGCGAAATTTATAAAATCTGGAACGAAAAAAGCCCAGATTGCAGTCTGGGCTTTTTTCGATTTAGGTGACCGAAGTGGGCTTCGGCACCCGGCTGGGACACAGCGTGGCCCAAGTGGAATACGTCAATGCGGCAATATTCTACCACGCGAGTCTCCTGGCCGCAATCCAAATCTGGCCCACAAAGGAGAAATGCACATGGCAGACAAAAAGAATAGCGGCCACAAAATTGGTCGTGACGCCGGGACAGGACAGTTCATCCCAGTGAAAGAAGCGAAGGAGCGTCCGAAGACCGCCGTCGTCGAAACCATTAAAAAGAAATAATTGTAGTAAGCGCAGGGGGAGGCTTGGGCTCTCCCTGCAATCAAAAGGACCGCCGGGGCAAACGCTCCGGCGGTCCTTCTTCATTTGGGGAGCAGTTCTTGCGGTTGCCCGCGCAGCGAGTGGATTCTGACGTGTTTCAGGCCGGTGCCAAGACGCACGCAACAAAAGACAATGGGGCTGGCCAAGAGGCTGGCCCCATCGTTCTTTTCAGCGGCAAGAGCCGCAGTCGCCATCGTTAGGCGGGGGTGGGGCTAGCCGACCGCCTTGATCCGCCACATCTTTGGGGCGAACTCGACGATGCGGAAGGTCTGCGTGGCCTGGCACTTGGGGCATTCCACGGAAACGACGGGGGCAAGGGGGTAGTCTTCCATCACGTTCTTGCAGCAGCAGGTGAAGATAGGACGCAGCATACCTTTCTTGCCGGGCACAAGAGATCCAGTTATTGTTTTCATGCGCACCATCTAGCAGCGGTGCGCGCAGAAGTCCAGAAACAGAGTTTCCGGCCCCTGCTCCTGCACACCATAAAGAGAGAGGCGCCATGACGATTTATACGCTCCGAATGCCCAAGGACAAAAGCTCCGGGGCCAAATCTCATGTGTTTGAAGCCAAGCCCGGCGCCGGCAAAGGCTGCATCTGTCTGCCAAAGTCCCTTTGCCAAGCCGCCACGACAGCGGTCACCGTCGGGGTGGAAGGCTTCATGTGCCTGAGCAGGGAAACCATGTGGGGCAAGACCCTCAGCTACAACGGCGATGTCTGCGCCGAGTGTTTGGCCGCGCTTTCCAAGTATGGCGACAAGGCGTAGCAGCCGCAGTCGGCAGTTGGACTGGCGCGGGGCATGCCGCCGCAGGCCGTCCAACTTGAGCGTCTTCGAAAAGGGGTGCGCATCGTGACTGACAAGGGCAAAGCCGAGCCTCGTAATGGGGACGGAAAAAGCATGGCCGACGCCGCAGATGCCGACGCTGCCGTGCGCTTCGGCGGCACCCCCGACCGCATGAAGGTCGGCGTGACCAGCTACCTTCCGGCGCGAGGCCAGGGGAGGCCCTTGTCCGTGGATCTTTTGCGCCAGCTTCTTGCCGAGGCCGGTGTTACGGCACCCATGGACGAGAAGAACGCCGCCGAGGTGGTCCGGCTCCTCCTTGCAGGGCAGGACGCCCGGGCCATTACCATCGCCCGTGGTGTGCGCCCCCAAAACGCGCAGGATGCCAGGTTTGAACTCTTTGGCGCGGCGCAGTTTCCCGTATTTCCTGGGCAGGCCTTCGGGCGCATCCATCCGGCTGTTCCCGCGCAGGCGGGCCGTGATGTTGGCGGAAATCCCGTGCCCCCGACTGATGAGCACGCGCCGCGTGAAATTGCTGCGGCTGGCGGCATCGCTATGGACCGGGATGGAGTGCTTACCGCCCAGCTTGCCGGGCTTGTGCGCCTGAGCGAAGGCCGCGTTGAGCTGGAGCCCCTGGCGCGTGTCTCCGATGACAGGCTCCAGGCCACGGCCACGCTCTACCATCGGGACGCCCTGGGCGGCCTGGTTACGCCTGAGGGGATGGTTGCGGCGTTGTCCAGCCAGGGAATCGTCTTTGGCATCCAGATGGAGGCGGTCATCCGGGGGCTGGGCCAAGCCAGCGCTGAGAACCGGGCGGTTGAAGGCGTTGTGGTGGCCCAGGGGCAGGCCCCGGTGCAAGGCGCGGCTGGCTGGCTGGAAGCGATTTGTGAAGGTTCTGGCTGCGTGGAGGCGCCGGATGAAAACCAGCGCATGGACTATCGCAACCGCGGGCAATTTCCTGTGGCGCGCAAGGGCCAGGACATAGCCAGGCTGCGACCTCCCACCAAGGGCGTTCCGGGTCGTGATGTCTACGGCAAGGAGGTCGCGTCCCGTGATGGCGCAGCGCTGCGCGTCCAGGTGGGCAAAGGCGTTGAGGCCCTGGAGGAGGGCACGCGGTTTCGCGCACGCATCGACGGGGTGGTGCTGGCCGGGAAATCGAGTCTGGACGTGTCCGAGTTGCTCAATATGACGGGTGATGTGGACTACGGCACCGGAAATATTCTGCTGAGCCAAGGCTCGGTGCGGGTGGGCGGCACGGTGCGCTCGGGCTTCACCGTTGAGGCCCCCGGCAAGGTTCTCGTGGAAGGCATGGTGGAGAGCGCCCGCATCATCGCTGGAAGCGACGTCCTGGTGCGCGGCGGCATCTTCATGTCCGGGGACGAGGCCGCCTTTGTGCAGGCTGGCGGCTGCGTCACCGCGAACTACACACACAACGCCCACGTGCAGGCCGGAGGCGACGTGACCGTGGCGCTGGCTATTGTGGGCAGCACGGCGAACAAAGGCTCGCGCGTTACATCCGGGGGCAGCGTCCGCGTCACCGATCCCAAAGGCCGCATCATGGGAGGCACAGTAGTCTGCGCTCATGGGTTGGATGTCTTTCAGGCCGGGTCCGAGCGGGGGATGTCCACCACCCTCGCCTTGAGCCAGGAAACCCCGGAAATCGCCGCTCTCATCAAGGAAATGCGCGAGCTCAGGGTGCTCAAGGAGCGTTCAATGTTCGTTGTTGGAGAGGGCGACGGGGCGGTAGCCTTGGCCAGGTTGCCGGGCGAGCGCCGGGAGGAGGCCAGGGACCTGTTGGGACGGCGGGACAGCATCGAGTCCCGGCTTCGGCAGATACAGCGCACCCTGGCCGAGTTGGCTCAGGAACACCTGGAGCGGGTGGCTGCGGCGAGAATCGCTATTCGCGGCACGGCGTATCCCGGAGTGGCCATCAAGATGGGCGGCTGCGCGCTCTACATCGAGCGCCCGCTGGATCGATGCGTTTTCAGCTGGGACGCGAAAAACAAGCAAATCGTCACCGGAAGCCTCTAGTTCGCGCCCTCGCAGGCCATCCTGGCGCATGGCCGAAGATGCCCTGCTTGCATGGGCGGAATTACACTCTGCCAGTCCACGGAAAAGCCCCGTCGCGAACTTCATCGTCCGCATGCGGGGTTTTGTGTTTCCTTGGTGCTCAGGGTCGGAATCGAACCGACATGACCCGAAGGTTGAGGGTTTTTAAATCTCTGCTTTGCGGCCAAAATTACAGTGGCTTGCAGAGACGTTGTAGGCTGTGGCGTCCTGTGTGACAGGGCTATTTCTTATTGAATCTTGTACTCACGATACCGCACAGCCTTGATCTTGCTATAGGCAAGGTTGCCGAGACTCACAAACAGGAGTGCTCCGATGAGTGTGGCAAAAAGCAGTTTCCCGCCTGAGGCTGAGCCGTCACGGAGAAGGTGGTTTAGGTTGAGGACTGGCAGAGCGAGGAAAATGAGTGTCACCAAGCTCCCCAATATGCCGTACCACCAGAATATCTTGCGTTCCCTCAGCGTTACTTTGACGTCATCCTCAGAGCCAACGCCTATCCAGCCGAAAGCTTTGCGCTCAAGGAACTTGAAGGAGCGTTCCCGCAGGTTGGGGATTCCTGTGTAGTCTAGCAGCATGTAGTAGGCGTCCATCTTGATGAACGGGTTGAAGTTCATGATCAGGCCAAACAGATTGATGAGGCTGAAGGCCACGAATACCGATTCCCAGATTGAGCCGGTTCCGGCGTAGTATCCGGCTGCCCAGAGTCCAGCGCCGAGGATGGCAAACGAGATGATCGGCCCGCCCAGTGAGACGAGTAAGCGATGTCGTTTCGCAGGGAAATTCCAGGCTGCTGTGGTGTCGCAATAGAAGATGAACGACCCCAGGTAGAACATGACGCCCAGGCGTGGGACGTTGCCGCCGTAGTGCTTGCACGTCACGCCATGCCCGAGTTCATGCAGACTGACGTGGATGAGCGTCAGGAGATAGACGGGCAGGATGAGCAGTGGGGTGCTGAGAAAGGTCTCCTCCAGGCTCTTAATGGAATGCATGAACTGGCTGTGGTGCTCAAGGTACGGGATGATCCCTGACAGGCCAATGGTGAGCAGCACACCGAGGCCAAACGAGGAATAGAGAAACCGAGTCTTTTGGTGGACCGCTGCGACCACTCCGTCCGCATTTGGAATGGATATATCCGGGTTAATGAATTTCCTGATGATCTTTCGAAAGCGGCTGTTCTTCGCTTCTTGGTCAGGGGTGACCAGCATGCCCATGGCTTCGAGCCGCTCGTACAAGCCGGCCAGCATGTCCGGCGAGGTGAGGCCCAGGGCGTCAATATGCGCCATGTAGAGGTCGTGGAACGAGGTTTTTCCATCCATGTTCTGGATGATGAAGGTCTCGCTGGGGCCGAGCCTGAGTACGCCCACTCCGGTGGCCTGCAGTGTGGAGGACGGGTGCTCGGTGTCTGAATCAGCAAGATGCAGCAAGAGTCCTTTGCGCAACTCAGGCTTGATACCCATGACCCAAGCCTGCTTTTCCTTGCCCTTGTCGCGGTGGTACTTGACCATGCGCAAGATGTGGCGCGAGCCGTTGACCTTGAAGCGAACCCGGTCCATGCGCTGTTTGATCATGTGCAGCCAGAGCGTGTCCATGTCCAGATCGTCCAGGCCAGATTCGGCGTCTGGAACCTCATACTCTCCGGTCTCAAGCGGGTTGAGGGGGATGCGGGAATTGTATTCGATGTCGATGACAATGGTTCCGCCCTTGTAGTCAAGCAGCAGATCGACGGGATCGGAGATGCCTGCCTTGTCCGCCTTGCTGAGCAACTCCTCGCAGGCTTCCAGGACGGAGCTCGTGCACATCTCTTTCAGTCTCTCGGAAAAACCGACCATTTCGCAGTATCTATGCAGACAGTCCTGCGCAAAGCGCAGCCAGTTGGCGTTTGACGGCAGCGTGATTGAGATGCGATTCTCGTTCATTATTTCCCTAAAGTGAAGGCGCCGATGAATGGCTCTTCACGCCAATCGATCCCCAGCGCCTTGCCAAGTTGGTCGGTGTTCACCGAGCCGAGGGCACATGGCGACAACCCGAGGGCCGTGGCGACCAGGTATAAGGTCTGGTACAGGCAGCCCATGTCCTGATTGATGAGCTTAAAGGCAATCGATTCATACTTCCAGGCCGTTCGGCCTATGCGGGCCGCAATATTAAAGGTGACCTGGGGCGAATTGCCGCCGAGGAATTCGAAGGGGTTTTCTTCCAGGAGTGTTCCAATCATTTCTTCATTCCCCGGAACTCTCTCAAGCCGATGATTCAAGGCGTCGTAGTGATAGCCTCCGGGGCTGAGGCCTGTACAGTGCCTTACGAGTGGGTAGATTTCCAAGGCATGGCGTGCACCGCCGCTCGGGGAGGGGCGCATCGTGACAGCATCGTCCTGCTCAGGTTCGGCCAGCTCTCTCTTTATTCTGGCGGCGGCATAGAGAAAGGCTCCTAGTTCTTCCAGGGTCAAAGGCTCGTCGGAAAATTCCCGGCGTGATTCTCGCTTGCCCAATACTTCGGAAAAGGGACGACCGAGTTGCTCTGACAGGAGGGCGGTTGGCGCAGGCAGTGCGATGACGTCATCTGAGAGAGGCTTCCTGATGGCCGGGAGTGATGGCCGTTTGCCGTGGAAGCGGTACGTGGCGCCAATGGTATATGTGGTTTTCCCGTGGAGGGTTCGGGCGTAGTACAGGAGGTCATGGAATTGCCAGAACTGCATCGGGCTGTTTTCATTATCCACCCCGGCAGGCTCAGCGATTCCCAAGGCAATCAGAGCAGACAAGAATACTTTGGCGTCCTCACCCGCGATGTCTAAACGCAGGCCGGCACAGAGATGGTGCAGCATCCCGGCCAGCTTCCCGTCATGAACAGCGATTCGAGACGGAGTGAGCGGGCTTTCCAAAAGCAGACAGCCATTATCCTGACGCAGGTAAGCATATCGGTTCAATTGATACGTTATGCCGGACGCAATCTGCCCCGTGAATGCAGATTCCTCTGGGGAAGGCGAGACGGAAAACAAGACGCTCTCTCCCTTCACCATTCGGGCATCCAGCATCCCCGTCTTCTGCATCGTGATGAGCGCGAAATACCCTTGGCTCAAATCGTTCGTCTTTCCCGCTGCTTCATCCTCGGTCAGCCAGCCGGATTGAAGTGCCTTGGCCATGGGAGCCGCGTTCAATCCCAGCGAGAACGCCTTGCCGGTCACCGTGGAAACAAGAGCGATTCCCTTGGCGGATTCGTACACATCCACCGTGCTCTGCAATCTGTATTGTATCTGGATACTCATTGTTGTCTGCTATGCATAAAAGGGAACCGGATTGAGATCGGCTTCAACCTTGGGAGCGTCCAGCCATCCCAGTTTGACAGGAGCTTCATAAAGCCGCTTGGCGCCAAGGCGTGGCCAGAAGTGAACCAGGCCTGGGACCATGACCCGCACCACCGACAGTCCCACCTCCGGGCGGGTCAGGTCGGCCATGAGCATTTCGAGGCCCAGATTGTCCAGAAGAGCGACACACTGTTGAACATCTGAGAGGAAGTCGTTGGTCGCGAGATTGGTGAACGCAGTGAGGGGAGTTCGCGGCGCGTCCTGGTGAGGACGAAGGAAGGGCTCTGTGGAGAGATTGCGCCCTGTCACGTTGCGATTGATTGTGTTTGGGCTTAAAAGAATGGACGCGTCCCAGGATTGCCCAACTTCGCTTATGGCCCGGTCGAGGGCGATGCGGGCATCAAAGTGGGCGCCATATCCCAAAAGCGGTTCCGCATCCGGGTCGGACGCATGCAACCCCACAGCGGCGAAGACCGGGATGCCGAGATCCGTGGTCAGGTCGAGGACATGCAGCGTGTGGTCGTGGCGCTTCAACCCCTCGACGGCTTCCATGGCGAAAGCGCTGCCAAAGGTCGGCAGATCCAGGCAGGGACGCTGAAGCATGTTGTACCACCACAGGGCCACGCCATCGCGCTCCACCAGTTCCATGAACCCCTGGATGATCGCTTCTTCCACGCAGTTGCCCGCAGCGACACCGTTGGAATCGCCATTGGCAAAGCTTCCGCCGCCTTCCCTTGGGTAGTCGTAATACATGTATGCAGACGGGACGTACTTCCAGCGGTTGTTGGTCAGGGACCAGGCCGGTGTCCAGTCCACTGGCGCATTGTCGTCAAAACGTTCGGGCACGCGTCCGGTGGCGGCGCGTTTGGCCCATTCCTCGCGGTTGTCGTATTGGCTGTCCGTGAACTGGTTGAGTTCCAGGGGGTGCACGGCCTTGTCCTTGATGCCCGCATAAGAGGCTCTGAAGCGCGGCTCGTACCCGAAATGCTGGGAGCAATACCGCTCCAGGGCCTCGCCCAGGGCGCTGGTCCGGGCTTGTGTCTCGCTGCGCCCCTTGCCTGCGCTTGCGCCGACCGGTTCGAGACGTCCCAGGCTTGCATCGGCCTTGTGTCTGTTGAGTGTGGCCCAGGAAGAGCGGACTGCCCGGCCGAAGAATTCAGGAACATTATCCAAGACGCCCAATTCGCCGACCTCGCCGGTAATGGGACTGATGCGTTTCTCGAATAAACGCATGGTCTCTGCTGCGGCCTTGATGCGCTCGCCGCCGTCATTGTAGTCGGCCTTGGGCTGGTGGGTCAGCGTGAAATCCATTTCAGGCAGGCCTGTCAGCGTGTTTTCAACCGCGTCGCCGCAGGCCGGGCAGTGGGGACGCCGGACCAACTCATGACAGCGGGTTTCCAATGCCTGGAGATTGATGGTCACGACACCCTTGTTGATGCAAGCGTGGGGACTGCCAGAAATGACCTTTTCCAATTCCAGGCCGAGCAAGCCGCAGGCCGCATCCAGTGAGGCCTTGGTGCTGCCCTGGGACAGGCGAGGCGGCAGGCCTTTTTCATGGGCGATCTGCATTTCACGGACGCGGTGCCCGCGCAAACGGTGGAGCAGGCATTCCACGCAGGCGGTCTCGCCAGGATCAACCAGCGGACCGATCCAAGGTTCGATGCCGTACGGCTTGAAAGGTATCCAGCGTGCGCCTGCTTCCAAAGCCTTGCTGTTGAATTCGGCAAGCTCCGGCTCAAGATATCCGGGCGTGAGCACGATCCAAAGGGAATTATCGTCCAGTGTGGTGGATTGCCAGTGCGCAACACCGACCTGAAAGGAATCCATGCGCAAAAGCCTGTCAGCCACGAGCTGCGGGTCTAACCCCCCAATGGCGGTGACGCTGATACGCTGGGGCGTGGCGAGCGAGGCAGGGTCGCCGCCCAGTCGAGCATGAAAAACATCCCTTGCTGGCGCTTCCTGGCTGGGAACCGTTTCAGTCATTCCCTTCTGTTTCAGGTGGATGAGCTGATAGTATATCTCGGGCAGCTCGAACTGGCCGGAGAGTTCCTCCGCGATATCGTCTTCGCTGCGGGTTCCGTCCAGCAAGGGAAGCATGGCAACCAGAAGCTTCCCCTCCACACTGTGGTTGATGGTCTCCGACAG
>NZ_JAUYFU010000110.1 GCF_030689645.1 Humidesulfovibrio sp. | reverse complement strand
TGCTCCGATCGGGAGGTAGGATCGGCCGTTCTTGGCTTCTGTAGCCTCCGGTCATTGCTTCTCCTCTGATTCGGAGTCGCCGCCCGGAAGGCCCTGTCCCTTCCTGACCTCCATGCTCTGGTTACGGCTCCCCGTCCTCTCTCCAAGGGAGCGGCCATGCTTGCTCAGCAAGCTGTAAAGGCGCGAAGGACTCAGGCCGGAAATCTGGATGGCACGCCGCAGATCTCCCCCACTGGCGCTGATGAGGTCGTCCACATAGGCCAGTTCAATTCGCTCTTGCTCCTGCTTCTTGTACTCGCCCCAGCTGGTCAGGGGGCCCGCTATCTGCCCCATCCCTTCATGCTTGGGTGGGGGGGGCTGATTGGCTTTACCCACACGGGCACGCAGCATCTGAATGCGCAGTTCCTGGGGCAGATACGCCGACAGGAGCATCTCTTCGTCCGGAGCGCACGCCACCATGGCCTCCAGCACGTGGATCAGTTCGCGCACATTGCCGGGCCACGCGTATTCAATGAAGAAACTCCTAAGCTCATGGGAGAGCGTCTTCGGGCACAGCCTGCTATCCCGGCAGATGCGCTCCAGATGGTGCGCGGCGATGGCTAGTATATCCTCGCCAAGTTCGCGCAGGGGCGGCAATTCCAGCACTGCGGAGCGGATGCGGTAGAAGAGATCCTCGCGGAACGTGCCTGCAGCCACCATTTCGGCAAGGCTTTTGTTGCTGGCGCAGACCAGCCGGAAGTCCAGCCGCAGTTCCCTGGTGTCACCCAGCGGACGAAATGTGTGGGTTTCCAGCAGGCGCAGAAAGCTCTTCTGCAGTTCCAAGGAAAGCTCGCTGATCTCATCCAGAAACAAGGTGCCGCCATCGGCGCGCTGAAGCACGCCGGCCTTATCCGAAACCGCACCAGTGAAAGCGCCCTTGCGGTGCCCAAACAGGTCGCTGCCCACCAGGGCCTCTTGAAGCGAGGCGCAGTCAACCACCACGAAATTTTTGCTCTTGCGTGGGCTGTTGGCATGCACGGCCCGCGCAAAGTTCTCTTTGCCCGTGCCGGTTTCGCCGTGAATGAGCACGTTGGCCGAGCTACGAGCGGCCTTGGCCATCTGCCGAATGCATTCTTGGAGCCGGGGACTTTCGCCCACGATTCCACGTCGCTCCACAGGCTGCGCCGACTGCTTACTCTTCCTGAACTCCACCGCCCGCTTGAAGGAAAGCTGTAGCCCTTCCGGCGAGCCGGTCTTCTGGATGTAATCCCAGGCCCCGCTGCGTATGGCCAGCTCGGCGCCATCAGGATCTCCCAGGCCGGTCATGATGATCAGTTCCGGGGCCGAGGGCAGTTCCTTGATGCCGGGCGCCAGGTCAAGACCGTTGCCGTCGGGCAGGCGAACGTCGAGGAGCACCACGTCGAAATCAATCTCCGACAGCAGCTTCCTCGCCTGTGCCATATCCTGAGCCACGGCAGTCTCAACCTCCGGGCCGGAGAGCATGGATGCGAGCAAGTTCGCGAAGAATTCATCGTCATCGATGATGCAGACTCTGGTCACCAGTTGCCTCACATGTCTCTTTGGTTATGGTGCCGCGCACGACGAGGAATAGTCCTGCTTACCACCATACCCAAGCGCCAGGATTCAGGCAAATCTTCACGATGCATTGACGCCATACCCAAGGCTGCGCAGTTTCACGAGCACCCACCCCATGACAACCTGAAGCCGCTTGTGGGCATGGCTGGCCGCCGCCAACTCGTTTCTTTCCCCTGCGGCGTAAATTTCTCTGGCGTAGCTCTCCAGAGCCTTGATGGGCCATAGGCCCGTCAAGCTGGCCAGGGAATGGGCGGCGTCCATTACCGCGGAGGGGCTCCCGGCCGCCATGGCCTGGTCCAACTCACGCAGCCGCTGTTCTCCTGCCGATAAATACAGTGCTCCCATCTTGGCGGACATGCGGTCCACAGCCTTACTGAAGTCCACCCCCTGACACTCTGTTGGCACAGCGTCTTTTCCCATCATATTCGTGCTCTCCTGCTCCTGATTGGCACCTTTTGGCACACGGGGAGCGTTGGGATAAAATTTTAGCAATGCAAAGGGATGAAAGAGACTTCCCGCGCTAGAATCTTAAAAACGGTGGTCACAGCCAGACCCCCTGGACTTACAGAAGCCTGAGACATGGCCGATGACCATGGTCAGGCCTTATCAAGAAGCCTGCCAATATTTATGCTGGCACAATACACTTAAATTACACACAATAGACTCTGCCCTCTTCTTCTGTCCGCTGAATATTCCTGAAAGGCAGGAGCATCCGCGCAAGACGCTCTGAACATTCAGGACACCAGGTGCACTATTAAACTGGGTGGTCTGAGGCATTGTCATCCTCATTCCGCTTTTGCGGCAAATCAAGAGAGCCTGTGCCCTGATCGGGTGTTTCCTCTGACCCGCCAGGGTCGGCACCAAGCAGGCATCGTCATCCATCACATACTCCAGCAGCATGCTCTGTCGACGCTCTCTGTAAGGGCTTCCACTGCGATGGTGCTGAGCGGAAATTCTGGAACCAGAGCAGCCGGGTGCCACCAGTTCCATCTCGGAGGACACGCTGCCTTGCCTCCCTTCCTGGCCTCGGGCAAAGTTGAAGAGTCGTTATCCTTCTGCCAACCGGAGCTGTGTATGGAAATATCAAAAATCATGGTCCCTATTGATGGTTCGGAGCACTCCAAGCACGCGCTCCTTTATGCTCTAGGACTGGCCCAAGGCCAGAAGGCGACGATCGTCCTTTTGCACTGCTACGGGCGCATCCCCATGCTCATCGGCGGTGAGGGCCGCATACAGTTGACCAAAGAACTGCATGAGGAGAGTGAGAAGCTTATGGAGCCCTTTGCTGCGTCCTAGCGGGAGGCTGGCATGACGCCGGAACTCATTATCTGGGAAGTGCGGCCTGAAAATGTAATCGTGGAGGAAGCCCGAGACAGCGGCTGCGACCTGATCGTCATGGGTTCCCGCAGCCTTTCGGAACTGGAAGGGATCATTTTGGGCAGCGTGGCGCATCGGGTCCTCGCTGCTGCCCATTGCCCGGTGCTTGTCACACGCTAGCGTAGCGCTGATAGTTTCGCCAAGCCGGAAATAGCCTGCCAAGATTATTTCGTACAATGACAGATAGGGCGAGCGCGCAACCAATTCGCTGACCGACAGGAACACTGTCCGGCCCACACTCCTCCTGAATGAGCAGAGCAATCTTGCGCAGTTGCTCCTGTGTTTCAGGAGTATTGTTAGATGGCTCTCAACGACGATGGATAATCAATAATAATCCCTGCACATTGACGGCATGCGCCCGTTGGCAAGGTTCTTGATACCGTTGGAGCGAGCCAGCAACGCCATGGGCTTCGTTGGATCGTGCTCTCTATCTTTTGGGGGCGGGCACGCGAATGTCATCACAAGCGGCTGGGTGTGTGGTTCAACAAGTGTCATTCGGCGGAAAGGCAGTGAACGCACTCATGCGATTAACAATAAGGACACCAGCATGCAGAGCACTCCGGCCCCGGAACCACGCAGCTTGACCGAAAGCGAGATACGCGAGCAGCAGCGCAAGCAGGTCCAGCGCGAAGTCGGAAACATGATCTTCTTTGCTTTTAATTCGTATGAGCTGACCCCGGAAAGCCGAAACATTCTCAGTACCAAGGCCGATTCCCTGAAGAAGTATTCCCTCTTCAACCTAGTCATCGAAGGACACTGCGACGAACGCGGAACCAGCGAATACAACCTGGCCTTGGGTGAGCGTCGCGCCAAGGCTTCCCAGCAGTTCCTGAACCATTTGGGTGTGGCTGGCGAGCGTTTGACTGTCGTGAGTTGTGGCAAAGAGCGCCCCCAGGACACGGGGCACAGCGAGGCGGCTTGGTCCAAGAATCGCCGCGACGAATTCAAGATCCAGAACTAGTCAGAACAGGTTAAAACATGACGACCGCCGTGACCATTGAGGTTGCGGCGGGTCGTCGCAACAAGCACTCCAGCCTGACCATACTTTGCCTGCCTCTGATTTCGAAATTCCCACCTTCTACGACCATCTAAAACTCGCAGCAGTTCTGCGGCGATTGCACTACAAATCCGCACTACAAATGTCCCCAAAAGGTCGTGATTTTGTAGTGCAGTCAGAAAATATACGAATACTTTCAACACCTCTGATGGCATCACTTTGAATGGCATTCAAGAGGCCGTGAGTTCAATTCTCTCCAGCTCCACCACCGATAGAAAAAAGGCTTGCGAATCGCTTCGCAAGCCTTTTTTCTTTGCCGCACGCCTGGGGAACACAACTTTTTCATACGGTCTGAACCAGCGTGTTCAGCTAAACAGGTGCCGTCAGCGCGTCCCAAGCTTCGGCAATAATAAGGCCGCGTTCTTCGTCTCCTTGGCAAGAGACTTGTCGTCGCCCTCGATGATCATCTTGAGGCCCTTTCCAGCTAAACAGGCCGTGACGGACAGCTCCACACGTTTGTCGAGCATCGTCGAGATCCAGAGGTTATGCCATAAGGCAGAGGTGCTTAAACCCACACGTGGCGGAGAGAAGCACCGCCCGCGTCTCGTCCACTTAGGGAATGAAAAACGAACGCCGTTCCGCTATTTCTTTGAAACGTGATTTTGGCCATTGAGAAGCTTGGGCTCACTGCGACCGTCAGCACGCTCCAGAGGCTGATCTGACATACGCAGACCTGGCACGCCGACAATGATCACAGGGGCCCTTGCAACCCCACACAGGTCTCGCCGCAAGGACTACACATCCCCGTGCCAGCGCACCCGGTTGCGCCCCGTCTCCTTGGCCCTATACAGAGCAAGGTCGGCGCGCTTCAGAATATCCTCCGCAGTGTCGCCGCTTCCGGTGGTCGCCGCCAGGCCGATGCTCACGGTATAGCGGATGGGGCCGCTTGCTGTCTCGACGACGGAATCCTGAATGACGATGCGCAAACGTTCCGCAATGACTTTGGCCTCATCCAGGCCGGTCTGGATGAGCATCGCCGCGAACTCCTCTCCGCCCATGCGGCCGATGAAGTCCGTATTGCGTAAGGTGTCGCGCATGAGCGCGCTCATGGCCTTCAGCACCTCGTCGCCCGCGTCGTGCCCCATGGTGTCGTTGACATGCTTGAAGTGGTCAATATCGAGTGCCAGGCCGGTCAGAGGCAGGCCGTAGCGGCCGCTGCGGATGAGCTCATTCTTGACGTGCTCCAGGAAATACCGCCTGTTGCCTATCCCGGTCAGCGGGTCCGTCGTCGCCAGTGAGTCCAGCTCCTGCACCCGGCGCTCCAGTTTGGTCTGAATGGTCTTCAACTCCGTCACATCAGAGACAAGCACAAAGAAGCCATGCACAACGCCGTCGAATATGTTCGGAACATAATGCGACAGCGTGTAGCCGACACTGCCGTCGGCCTTTGGGATGGCCCGCTCGAAATGTTGCGTTTGCCCCCACAGCGCAGCCTGGATGAACATCTCATTCTTTTTGTACAGTTCCTCGCCCAGCAGTTCGCGTATGTGTATGCCCTGCATCTGCTCTTTCGTCTTACCGAACCAGTCGAGGTACGCGTGGTTTGAGTAGACGCACTTCAGCTCATCATTCCAATAGGCGACCAAGCCGGGAATGCTGTCGGTGATGGTGCGCATGAAGCGCTCACTTTCGGCCACGGCCTCGGCGGCCTGGGCTCGCTCCAGCTCAAAGGCCTGCTGCCGCTTCTGGAACAGCATCAGAATGACGCCGAAGGCCACGGCAAACAGCAGAAACAAGCCGCCTTGAAACAGCGTGCCCTTGCGCCAGTCGCTCAGCAGCGCCTCCGGGCTGTGCCCGATGGCCACCACCAGCGCTGCGTTGGTTTTGGCGTCCGGTGGCTGCACGGTCCGCAAGGCCCAGGCGCCCTCGCGTCCCGAGAGAAGCGAAACGCCTTGCAGCACGCTGGCCTCCTGGCCGGTGTCCAGGTGCCTGCGAAAAAGGCTCCCCGGTCGATTCAAATTCGTTCCGGCCAGCCCATTACGCTCTGGAACAATCAAAAACAGGGAGCCGTTTCCGTGGGTTATTGTCGCCTGAACGTCGTGAGCATCAAGCACGGAGCGCAGCATGGAGGCGAAGAATTCCGGGTCCAGGTTCGCGGCCACGACCCCCGCGAAGCGGCCCCCCGGACTCTGGATGATGCGCGACAGCACGATGACATGCTCTCCAAGCACGCTCTGGAAGGGCGGGCTCACGTAGAGCACATCACGGTCGGGCGACTTCAGCGGAACCTG
This sequence comes from Humidesulfovibrio sp., assembly GCF_030689645.1. Taxonomy (GTDB): domain Bacteria; phylum Desulfobacterota; class Desulfovibrionia; order Desulfovibrionales; family Desulfovibrionaceae; genus Humidesulfovibrio. The sequence goes on along the minus strand of NZ_JAUYFU010000110.1, from coordinate 105,263 downwards.
ATAGTACGCTCGTTCGCTGAAGTCTCTGCCGAGAAGGTCCCGGCGGTTCGCGGCGCGGCAAATCCCCTTCTCGTCAAGGATGAGCAGCGAGCCCACTCCGGGCATGGCTTGGCTCAGCGTCTCCAGCAGGAGGGCGAAGTCCTTGCCGACGTTGCCCTGCGCCCAGTCGTTGCTCAACAATCCAAGGACCGTATGCAGCGCCACAAGATTGTTGTCCAGAGCCTGCTGCACCACTTGCGTTTGCGACAGGAGCCGCTCCTGTTCCTGTGCTTCGATGCGGCTCCGCTCCGTTTGGCGATTGGCAGCAAGGACGAAACCAAGAAACAGCAGACTGACGCCGAAGATCGCCCACTGGATGAGAGCTGGCCGCGCTATGCGCAATGGTGCCAAGCTCATATCTCAAGGCTCCCACGAGAAAAGTTGACCATAGTCCAGTTACTCATATTTCAAACCTATACCACGTTAGGGCCAGGTTCAACAAATTGTCTCAGCAGCCCACCTCTCGCCATCTACTCATAGAGCAAACACCCAGCTGTCATAATATTCACACTGGACTTGCCGAATCGTCCATAGCAGAATAATATTTAGCTTCCATAGCAGCGGCACTGCGACAAACGGGCTTGGCCCAGCGTCCATAAGACGCACGCTGTCGGCACGGCGGCTTCCAGTGCCGCGACGATGCGGAACAGTGCGCCCATACAACGGGTGAACAGGGAGAGGGATGAACCACAGCTTCCGCACGCTTCTCACGGCAGGGCAAGACACCATTGCCGCGAAGCTGGCCGCCTCGCGCAACCCGCGAGGCATGCTGGCCGCAGCAGCCTTCCTGTTGATTTGTCTTGGGCTCACGCTTCTCGGCTGGCACGCGACGGGGCTGCTGACCGAAAGGCTGGCCAAAGATAAATTCGTTGCACGCTCCACAGAAATCGCGCGCGTCATGGAAGACCGCCTGGGCACCTATGAGATGGCGTTGCGCGGCGGGCAGGCCTTTGTCGGTGCCACAGGAAACATCAGCCGCGGCCAATGGCGCGACTACGTCGCAAAGCTCAACGTGCTCCAGAACTACCCTGGCATCCAGGGCCTGGGGTACAGCGTGGTGGTGCCCGCCGGGCAACGGCAGAAGCACATCGACGACATCCGGCGCGACGGCTTCCCTGAATATTCCATCCGTCCTGCGGGCGAACGCGAGTTCATGACCGCCATCATCTTTCTGGAGCCCTTTGACGCCCGCAACCAGCGCGCCTTCGGCTTCGACATGTTCAGCGAGCCCACGCGCCGGGCGGCCATGGAACGCACGCGCGACACCGGGCAGACCTCTGTCAGCGGAAAAGTCACCCTGGTGCAGGAAACCGGAAAGGACGTGCAGGCAGGATTCCTCATGTACCTGCCAGTGTATGCGCAAGGCAGCCACACCGACACATTGTCGGAACGGCGGGCGGCCATCCGGGGCTTCGTCTACAGCCCTTTCCGCATGAAAGACTTCATGCAGACCCAGCTGGGCGCGAGTCCCCCGGACCTGAGCCTGGAGATTCATGACGGAACGGAGAAGTCCGACAAGACCTTGCTGTACAGAACCGAAGGCCTGCACGGCGCATCACCAGGCCACACCCCGCTCTTCGTCTTCTCCATCAGCAAGGAGTATTACGGCCACACATGGACGCTGAGCTTCTCCTCCCTGCCAGCCCTTGAGGCCACCATCGACCGCACCGCACCCCGTCTTGTCCTCGTGGGCGGGGCCTGCATCAGCCTGCTGTTGTTCTTCATCGCTCTGACGCTTCTGAACACCCGCAGCCGCGCCCTGGCTCTGGCCGACGCCATGACCGCAGACCTGCGGGAAAGCGAGGAGCGCACGCGCGTCCTCCTCGACTCAACAGGCGAACCCATCTACGGCATCGGGCTCAAAGGCGAATGCACCTTCTGCAACACGGCCTGCCTGCGCGAACTGGGGTACGCAACCCCCCAGGATCTGCTGGGCCGCAACATGCACACTCTCATCCACCACACCCGGTCCAACGGCGCCCCGCTCGATGTAAAGGACTGCCACATCTTCCAGGCGTTCATAAGAGGCGAAGGCACCCATTCAGACAACGAGGCTTTCTGGCGCGCCGACAACACCAGCTTCCCCGTCGAATACTGGTCGTACCCGCAACGGCGCGACGGCAAGATCGTAGGCGCGGTGGTGGTGTTCCAGAACATCACCGAACGCAAGCGCGCCGAGGCGGACTCGGCCAAGCTGGCCGGGCTGGTCAACGCCGCCGGGCAGGTGTCCATCATCGCCACAGACCCGCAGGGGCTCATCACCGTGTTCAACCGCGGCGCGGAGAACATGCTCGGTTACAAAGCGTCTGAAATGGTCGGCCTGCACACGCCGGAAATACTCCACCTCAAGGATGAAGTGGTAGAGCACGGCCAGAAGCTTTCCGAGACCATGAAGCGCCCGGTGGAGGGATTCGAGACCTTCGTGGCCCACGCAAGGGAAGGCGGCCACGAAATGCGCCAGTGGACCTACGTGCGCAAGGATGGCCGCCACATTTCCGTGGAGCTTGTGATCACGGCCATCCGCGACAAGGAACAGCGCATCCTCGGATTTCTCGGCATCGCCGTGGACATCTCCACTCGCGTTCAGGCCGAGAAGGCCCTCCGGCAGAGCGAGCAGCGCTTCCGCAACCTGTTGGACCTAAGCCCTGTGGGCATTTTCGAGACTGACGCCGACGGCAACTGCCTGTTCGTCAACAAACGCTGGCAAGAATTCTCGGGCCTGAGCCTGGCCCAGGCCGTGGACCGGGGCTGGCTGAACGCCATCCACCCGGAGGACACCAACGCCGTGTTTTCTGAATGGATAGAGGCGGCAGAGCGCAACCGCGACTTCTCGCTGGAATACCGCTTTCTGAAGCCGGACGGAAAAACAACCTGGCTGACGGGCAACGCCACAGCCTGGCGCGATGACACAGGCGAGGTGCAGGGCTACTTCGGCACGGTCATGGACATCGGCAAGCGCATCCAGGCCGAGAAGGCCCTGCGCGAAAGCAAGGCCAGGCTAAGCGCCGTGCTGGAGACCGCCGTTGACCCCATCCTCACCATCAATCATTTCGGCCACATCCGCACGGCCAACTCCGCCGCGCGCAGCACCTTCGGCTACACCCAGGGAGAGCTTGAGGGGAAAAACGTCAAGATTTTAATGCCCGAGCCCTACCACAGCCAGCACGACGGATTCCTGGCCAGGTACCGCGAGACCAACGATCCGCACATCCTCGGCAAGGGTGGACGCGAGGTGATCGGCAAGCGCAAGGACGGGACCATCATTCCGCTTGAGCTGTCGGTCAGCGAATTCTTCAGCGGAGAGGAACGCATCTTCACCGGCATCCTGCGCGACATTTCTGACCGCGTGCGCGCGCGCGAAGCGCTGGAGAACGCCAACACCCTGCTTATTGAGCGCCAGGCCCGCCTGGACTCGGACATGGAGGCCGCTGGAGAGATCCAGCGCAGCCTGCTGCCCAAGGAAGGCACCTGCTCCCTCGGCATGGAAATGGACTTCCGCTTCATGCCCAGCGCCACCATCGGTGGCGACATCTTCAACGTCGTATGCCTGGGTTCGGAACATTCCGGCCTGTACATGATGGACGTGAGCGGCCACGGCGTGCCCGCCGCCCTGGTCTCGGTCTCCGTGGCGCAAGAGTTCTCGCCCGGACGAGGGCTGCTCATGGACGAAGCCTCCCAGCAGCCCAGGGCCCCCGAGGAAGTGCTGCGGCGCATAGACATGAGCTTCCCGCTGGAACGATTCGACAAGTTCTTCAGCATGTTCTATATGCTGTACGAGATGCAAAGCGGCACCCTTTCGTATTGCAACGCAGGGCACCCAGCGCCCATGCTTCTGCGCGCCGCAGGCGGGATGCAGCTTTTGGAAGATGGCGGCACCCTTGTGGGCCTTGGGCTGGGAGACTCCTATGAACGAGGGCAGGTGCAGATCCAGGAAGGCGACCTCCTGCTCATCTATACCGACGGCGTGAGCGAACTGGAAAGCCCCATGGGTGAGCAGTTCGGCACGGAGCGGCTGGAATCGCTGCTTCAGGAGCTGCACGACCAGTCGCCGGAGGCAGTGCTCCAAACGCTTACAGGCAAGCTTCAGGCCCATGCCGACGGCCGACCGCCGGACGATGACATTTCCCTAGTTTGCGTGCGCTTCAGCAGAATTTGAACAGGAGGGTTTCATGGATTTCCAGAACAAGGTCGAGCAGGGAGTCACGGTGGTCAACATCAACGGCCAGCGCCTTGACGCCTCTGCCGCTCAATTATTCAAAAGCCACATGGTTGATCTCATCCAGCAGGGCGGCACGCTCTTCGTGCTCAACCTTGAGGCCGTGGACTTCATGGACTCCAGCGGGCTGGCCTCGCTCATGTCGAGCATGAAGACCCTTGGCGGACGGGGTGAAATGGCAGTGTGCTGCCTGGGCGAGAAGGTGCGCAAGCTCTTCGCCATCACCCGGCTGGACAGGGGCGTGTTCCGCATCTTCGACACCGAAGCCGAGGCCGTGAGCGCCCTTTCCACGGCGCCAAGGGCGGGCTGACGCCATGGATGGCATTAACCTTACGATAGCCAGCCGCCTGGAACTGGTGCACCTTCTGGGCCTTGCCGTGCGCGGCATCTGTCAGGGGCTGCCCCTGACCGCAGACGAGACGGACGCCCTGGAGCTGGCCGTGTGCGAGGCGGCCAACAACTCCATCAAACACGCCTACAAGGGACGCGCGGATGGAAAGGTCCGGGTGACGATGGCGGTGGACGGAACCGGGCTGGTGATTTGCGTGCAGGACCGGGGCGCGCCCCTGGACGATGCCAAGCAGCTCACAAGGGACTTGGCCGTGGCCCAAACTCTGGAGGATCTGCCGGAGGGCGGCATGGGACTGTTCCTCATCCGCAATGCCGCAGACAGCGTAGGCTACAAGGCGGGAGATCCAGACAACGTGCTCGTCATCCGCAAAGCCTTTCGCAAGGGCTCATAGCACATTGATGTAGAGCAGCACCGAGGTGTTGTAGTTGGACAAGAGCTTGCGCTCCAGCTCCTTCACAGCCTTGAGGAACAGGCCCACGGTTTCGTCGCCCAGAGCCGCGCTGAACATGTCGATGTAGAGCTCCGGGTCCATGGCCCGGCGCAATTCATCAAGATCCAGCCGCTCCAAGGCCAGCGCGCCGTTTTCTTCGGCCTGGCGCAACATGCCCTCCAAAACCTTCAGGTGCGTCTCCACGTTTCGGCGTACCTCATCCATGATGACCTCGCGGAAGAGGAGGTACTCCTCGCGCCCCAGGTCGCACACGCGTGAAAAATAGGCCGAAAGGTGCTTCAGGTAAACCAGTATGCCGCGCTTGAGCAGCACACAGTCCTTGAGCACGCGCGCGAGGATGTGCTCCAGCCCGGTAAAGCCCGCCAGGTCGATGGCGATTTCCTGAGTGGCCATGGACACGAACACCGGATAGAGCGACGGCGCTGCGGCGTCGAGTACTACTCCGACCAGCTGCGCCTCCTGCTCCTCATCCCAGCGCGCCCAGGAAACCAATCCGCTTTGCAGCATCTTGCCGGCCAGTTCGAAGGGCAGGTGCAGGTGCACGCGCTCGCCCTGGCGCAGCAGCTCGCGGGCGGAAAGCCAGCGCGGCAGGCTCAGGCCAACCCCGCCAGGGCTCACGTCCTGCAGCAGGTACTCGAAAGTCTGATAGTCCGCCGCGCGCGACCCCAAAAACGGCAGCACCACAGACTCCACGTCCAGCCGCTTCTCGCGACGCCTTGCCTCGGTCATGGCCGCGCCCCCAGAAGCTTGTCCAGCCAAGCCGGATCGTCGGTGACGTGCGGGCGCACGCCCGGAGCCGGATCATCCTTGGCGTTCTTGCGCAAGGGCCAGTCCTGCTCCTTGTCCACCTCGAACCAGACCACAGCCCACAGCCCCCAGTCCGCAGCCGTCCCGTAGGCCTCAGCAGCCCAGCGGGCCTTGTCGCCCCCGGCAGAGGCCGAAGCCGTTTCGAACACCATCACCGGTTTGGTCGGGGCCAGGGCGCGCAATTCGTCGTGCAGCGGCCTGAAAATCTCCGCAAAGGACCGGAACGAGCTGTCGTAGCCATGCGCCGCCTTGGTGTGCGTGGTGCCCCAGTTGTAGCCGTCCATGCCCAGCACCTGCACGTAGGCGTCGCCAGGATAGTAGGCGCCGGGCTTGTTCCAGGCTGCGACGGGTATGGAGTCCACGTTGGGGCAAAACACAAAGAGCGCGTTGTTCGCTCCCTGGGCGCGGAAGACCTCGACCACGCGGCGGAACAGGGCCTTGTAGAGCTCAGGGCTGTTGGGACCGTATCCGGCCGCATCAGTGCCCCAGTGGTACCGCTCCAGGTTCATCTCATGCGCCAGACGCAGCAACACCGGCAGCCCGTAGCCGCGCACGGCGCGCGCCCAAGCCGCGATATAGGCGTCGTACTCCCCGGACAGAATGCGCTGCGCCGGGATGACGGTCTCCGTGCCGCCCGCGCCGATGCTCATGGGCTCCCAGGTGACGCAAGGCACGGCCCCGGCTGCGCGGATGGCGTTCAGGCTGGCCCCAAGGTCAGCCACGGACGCCTCAACGGATCCGGCAGGATTATCGGGCCACTGGGCGTAAAACTCCACCAACCGGACAGGCAAGCCCGTAGAGGCTCTGGCCGCGTCGATCATGGCCGAAGTGACAGGCTGGCCGTCCAGCGCCACGCCAAAGGCCGGAGTGCTGCGCGCCGCGCGCCCGCCAGGAACGCAGGCTCCCAAAGCCAGGATCCAGAGGGCTCCCAGCAGCAAGGCGCGCCTCATTCCGCCACCTCCGGGAAGTTGAAATGCAATGCGGTGGAGAGAATACAAAAATGGTACAGGCACCAGCTGGAGTTTGCCAGCAGCGCCAGGGCCGGGCCATCACCGTGATACAGGCGCAGCATTCCCCAGGTGAAGCCGCCCAGGCTGGCCAGGGCCAGGGTCAATTGCGGCCACAGCCGGTACATGGGCAGAGAGGTGCTGCCGCCCTTGGGCGTTATGCCGAAGGTGCCGCGCACGCCCAGCAAGGCCAACAGCGAGGCCTTCATGTACACTGGAAAGGTTATGGCCTGAAGCAAAATGCCTTGGGCAAGCTCCCAGAAGCGGTATTTGCGCTGGCTCATGGAGTAAAGAAAGATGGTCACGGTGAGCACGATGTACGGCATGAAGAACAGGAAGTAGAGCTCCGGCCTGGCAAAGTAGCTGGGCGTGTCAGTGAACAGGTACAACAGCGGGCAAATGGCCATGATCACGAAAACCCAGCCCACGAAGTAATGGGTGCCGGAAAGGTAATATTCCCACCACTTGGCTGCCGGAAGCCGCGACGGCCCGCGCAGAAACTCTCGACCAATGGAGCGCAGCAGGCCGACGGTGCCGAGCGCCCAGCGGAACTGCTGCTTGAAGTAGCCGCCCAGATCCTCCGGCCCCATGCCGAAGGCGCAGATTTTATTCAGGTAGGCGCTGCTCCAGCCGTTCATATGAAAGCGCAGGGAGGTGGCGAAATCCTCGGTGACTGATGTCTCGTCAAAACCGCCCACTTCGAGGAGGGCCTGCCGCCGCAGAATAACGTTGGTGCCGCAGCAGAACATGGCGTCCTGCGCGCTCTTGCCCTCGCAGATGTACTCGTAGAACACGGCCTGCTGGAGCCCGGCGGCCTTGGCCACCAGATTTGCCTCGAAGTTGGAATAATACTGCGGTGTCTGGATGAAGGCCAGCTTCGGATACTTCTCCATGAAGGCCACCAGGGGCTCCACAAAGTCAGGCAGAGGGTTCATGTCCGCGTCAAACACGATGACGTACTTCTCCGCGCCCTCCCGTGGACGGTCTTCAAAGACGGAGAGCGTGGCCTCGGGCACGGGCTTGTCCGCAAGATAATCAAGGAAATCGTTTATCATTCCGGCCTTGGCCCCGCGCCAGGGACGCCGGAACAGGTTCACCCCGATGCGTCGGCACAGGTCGTCGATCTGCGCGCGGTACTCGACCATCTGCCTGGGGTCCTCGCCGGGCTTGTCGTAGCGGGTGTCATCCAGAAAAAAGATGTGCTTATTCGGATAAGTGAGGTTGTAGAAACAGGTAAGGGTGTCTTCCAGAACGTCCAGCGGCTCTTTGTACGAGGCCACCACAATGGCCACGGGCGGATAGTCATCAAGGGGCGGCACTGTGTCCCGCGTGATGCGCGGCGCGTCTGCAGCGGCCAGCCCGTGGTAGACGTTGAGGAAGTAGCCGAAGGCATGGAGCATGGTGAAGGCCTCGGCCAGGAGCAGCATGCCGCCTACGGCCATCTCCTGCCAAAGCCTGGCCGACATCATGAACAGCACCGTGCGGGCGATGAGATACATAAAAACGGACAGCATGGCCGCAGTCAGGCTGCTGGCGAAGAGTTTTCTGCCGAGTTTTCCCGCCACGACGCCCCCTAGAATCCCAGGCCCAGGCCGAGCCACAGGCCGTCGGCGTCCCACTGGGGAGACCGGTGGACAAGCCCCTTGGCCTCGACGGTCCAGCGCGTGGCGAACTCGTACTTCCATTCCGCCTCGAAGCGCACCGAGGGGTTGTTTTCAGAGTCGGTTCCCGCGGTGGCGCGGAGGTCGTAATAATGCTGGGGCGCTCCGCAGAACTGCAGGTCCGAGAGGTCGTGCCGCCACTGCAAGGAGAAGGACGCGGCAGTGTAGTCCTGGGGCGTCCAGTAGGGGTGGCGGATGGCGGACAGGAACGCGCCGTTGTAGATTTCCTGGCTCTTATTTTCGGTATTGCGGCGCTCGCCGGAAAGAATGGCCTTCAGTTGGCGCGGGTGGTCGGTGAGGCTGTAGCCGATGGACAGCTTCTGCATGTCGCCCAGGTTGCCGTCGCTGTAATTCTTGCCGCGCAGCTCGGCGGCGATCTCCCAATCCCGCCCCGGGGTGAACAGGAGATCCACGAAGGCGTTGTCCGACTGGCTCTGCTGACGCAGGGCGAAATGGTTGGCCAGCTCTTCCGTGCGCTCGAAGCCAAGGCCCAGGCGCGTCACATCGTCCAGATTGAACTCCAGCCTCGCCCGGCCCGTGTCCACGTTGTTCAGGCTGCCCATGGTGTAGCGTTTGTTGGTCCAGGAGGCCGCGCCGCGCAAGGTGGAGCTGAAAACCCCGTCCCAGGCCAGGGTCTGGCCGAGCGCCTCGTAAGACTGCGTGCCGCGCGGGCTCTCGTACCAGCGGTGCTGGGTCAGGCTGAGGCGGTGGTCATCGGCCAGGCCCGCACTCAATCCCAGGTCCGTGCGCTGCCGCAGAATGCGCGCAAGCTGCCCACGGCCAGCCTCGTGCCAGACGTTCTGCCGCAGCGACACGGCAGGCGCGGTGCGCTGGTCCAGGCGCTCCAGGGCCGCGCCCCCCAACGTGTTCAACGGGTCGATCTCCAGAAGCCTGCTGTAGGCTTGCCGCTCCTGGCTGCACAGACCCAGCGCGCAGGCGGACTGTGCCTTGTCGAACCGCGCTTCCTGGTTGCCGGGCTCAAAGGCCAGCAATTCATCATACACCGGCAGCGACCGGCTGAAGCGCCGGTTGAAAGCGAGATCCTTCGCCTCGGCCTCAAGGCCCGCGCCTTTCTGGATGCGATAGGCCGGAAGCAGGTCCGCCAGGGCCTGGTCCGCAGCCAGGGCGGATTCGGCGGAAAGGCCGGGCTCCCGGCCCAGGCTCAGGCGTTCGTAGCGGCGATATTCGGAGCCCTCGGCCGCGCTGCGCAGCATATTTCTGGCAGTGTCGCGCAACTGGTCGTCCCCGTTGGCTTGCCCGGCCTTGTCCAGCCGCTCGGCCAGACGCTGATCCACGGGCGGAGTGCGCAGGGTGGCGTACGCGGCCAGTGCCTGGGCGCGCTCCTTGGCCCAAAAGCGAACGCGGGCGGCCTCGCGCACGGGCACGGGATCGCTGGCGTCGGCCTTGGCCAGCGCGGCGTAAGCGTCCTGGGCCTCGTCGTAGCGTCTGTCCCAGGAAAGCACACGTGCGCGGGCGAGCAGCACCTTGGAGGAATCGGGGAAAGCTGCGGCCAGGGCGTCCAGCTCGGCCAGAGATTCGGCGTAACGGCGCGAGGCGGCGAGGGTTTCGGCCAGCGCCATGCGCGCGGGGAAATACTGGGCGTCGGCCACGATGGCCGCGCGCAGGCAACGAATCGCCCCGTCGCGCCAGCCCTTTTCGGCGCAGAGCGCGGCCCAGGCCGTCAGCTCCGCCGGGGTGCGCGCGCCCGGAGCCGTCAGGGCGTCCAGTTGCGCAGGGCCAGCGGCCCGGTCGCCCAGGGCAAGAAAAGCGCTCTCCTGATCCTTTGGGTTTGAGACAACTGCCTTGCCGAGCAAGGCCTCGGCCTCGGGCGCCCTGCCCGCCGCCATGAGCAGCCGGGCGCGCAGCGCCGGTTCGGCGTCCGCAGGCAAGCGCGACAGCAGGGCCAAACCATCTTGCGGCCTGCCAAGCTTGCGCTGGGCCTGAACGGCCAGCACAAGGGCCTCGCGGACAGAATCAGCTTCCGCCGAAACGCCTTGCGCCACAAGGGGATGCAGGACTTCCAGCGCCGCGCGCGGATCCTCCTCCTCCAGCTTGAGCCGGGCCAGGGCAAGGCGTGCGGCCCGGTCAGCGCCAGACGCTGCGCCTGGTGCGGCTCCGGTCCGCATGATCCCGCGCAAAACGCCCTCGGCGTCGGCTCCGCGCTGGGCGGCAACGTAGGCCAAGGCCAACGGCAAGTGGGCCTCGGCGTCGCCCTTGGCGGCCTGCTCCCGCCAGATGGTGATGGCGCGTCCAAAGGCTCCCCAGAGATTCATGGCCTGGGCGTATCGCGGCAGCAGCTCTTGCCCGCCGGGCAGGACCAAGGCCTTTTCGTACAGGGAGCGCGCCGCGGAGGCATGGCCCAGGGCCGTCTCCACATCCGCCAGCTCGGCCAGGGCCAGCGGGCTGTCCGGCGCGGCCTTGGCCAGATCCCGGGCCAGGACGGCTGCCCCGATGGCGTCGCCATCGGCCAGGCGCAGGCGCACCAGCAGAAGCGCGACCTCGCGGTCGGCTGGGTTGGACGCTGCAAGCTTTTCCAGCATGGGCCGGGCCTGACGGGTATCGCCGCTCCAGGCCAGGGCCTGGGCCAGCTTGCGCAGCACCGGACGGCCGCCGTCCATCGCCTTCTGGAAATGGCGGGAGGCTTCGGCCATGCGCCCAGCGGCGAAGTAGGCGTCGCCCACCCGCTCCTGGGTCTCCGCCAGGGCAAGAAATTTGGAAGGCAGCATGCCCAGGGCGGCTTCAGCCTCAGGCAGCCTGCCCGTGCGGGCGAGGAGCTCCGCCAAGGCCAGGCGCGCCTCGGCGTCATCCGGCGACTGGCGCAGCTGTTTCTGCAGGATGTCCATGGCCTCGTCGCGGCCCTGATCGGAAAAGGCGAGAAGCCGGGCCAGCTCGCGGCGGGCCTCTGTGTCGGAGATGCGCTCGGAAGGCGCGACGAGACTGCCCGGCGCGGACAAGGCCACTGCCGGCACAAGGACCAGGACGCACAGCGCGGCCCGCGTCAGCGCAAATATGCCGCGCCTATTGCCCAAGGCTTTTCCTCAGCTCGCGGATGGCCTCGTCGTTGCGGCCAGCCCAGGTGAGCACGCGGGCATAGCGGCGGCGGACCTGCTGGTCATCCGGCGCTGCGGCGAGAACCTTCTCGTATTCGACCAGGGATTCGTCCAGGCGCTTGCGCCAGGAAAGGGCGTCGGCCAGCTTCAGGCGCGCCTTCACGTCCGCCGGGCGCATGGCAAGGTAGGCGCGCAACGCCGCGATGGCTTCCTCGTGGCGGCCTGCGGCCAGATGCAGCTCGGCCTGAAGCAGCCTGTCCTCGGCGCTGAGGGATGCGGTCGGGGCCTTGCTGAGTTCGGCTGCGGCCTCGTCCGGCTTGCCGCTCCAGAACAGGGCGCGGGCCAGTCCAGCGCGGGCCTGGGCCAGATCGGGCTTGTCTCGCAGAATCTTCCGGTACTGCTCAGCCGCCTCGGCGTGGCGGCCAGATTCCGTGAGCAGCTTGGCCAGCTCCAGCCGGGCCTGCCAGTCGGAGATGTCGTCGCGCGCGGGCGGCAGGCCTGACCCGGCGGCCTGAATCTGGCTGGGCGCCTGGGCCGCAAGAGGCACGGGCAACGCCAGCAGGAGCATCAGAATGAAAGCTGTGGCGCTGCGGCTGAATTGGCTCACGGCTTGTCTCCCAGCAATGTTTTGTATTCGGCGATGGCGGCATCGGCGTTGCCGGCAGCAGCCATGGCCCGCGCCAGAATTATCCGGGCCGCGCGGGAGTCCGGCCTGCGGGAAAGCAGCGCGCGTGCGGCCTGCTCGGCCTCGGCGTGGCGCCCCATCCAGATGTACGTCTCGGCGCGGTCCGCTCCGGCGGCGGTATCGTCGGGATTCTTCGCCAGCAGGTCCGCATAGAGGGCCAGCGCCTCGTTGAAGCGTCCCTCGCGGCGCAGCAGGTCGCCCAGATGCATGTTTTCCGGCCCGGCCAGGGGGCCCATGGCGCGGCGCTTTTCCAAAATCTCCAGAGCGCCGCCCGCATCGCCATCGGCGTCGAGCAACCCGGCCGCGCGCCCCACCAGGCCGGAATCAACGGGCCTGCCCTTCTCCATCAGCAACAGCGCCAGGTCGCGCGCGACCCGCGCCTCTCCGGCCCGCAGCGCCGCGTCGAGCATCCCGTCAAGTCCGCCGATGGGCACCCGCCCCAGGCGCATGGCCTCGCGGACAGCCTCCAGGGCTTGTTCCACCTTGCCTTGGGCCAGCAGGCGCTCCGACTGCACCACGAGCAACTGCCCCCGCCGCACCTGGGGATATGCCCAGATGCAGACAGCCACAGTTACCACGGCCAAGCCGATGAAAGTCAGGATCTGACGCAGCTTGCCAGCCTGCATTCGCATCGCGCAACCTACCATGGTGGAAAATGCCCACTGCTACGTAACATTGGCTTAACCAAAACCCAAAGCCCCTGTACTGTCAAGCACATCAAGCCAAACTGCCTTCCCAAAGAGCCGAAAATCCATCAACCCGATGTTGGCAGATGCAAATCCTACTCATGCGACGCCGAGACAAGCTTGCGCTGGCACAACAGGTTCGTTCGAGATTCAGCGAAGACCGGGGGCGCTTGCGCCTTGCCAGCTCGGCCTGGTCATGCCCCCAGGCCAAGGCGGCTGCTCCGATGGCATCGCTCGTCTTTCCCGGAGCTTGCGTGCCAGCAGACGGCGTGCGGGCCGTGCGGTTGATTTCCCTGGTGATGCCTGTATACTTTTCCTTGCAACGAATAAAATCGTCATTTTGGAGTGTCTCGTGAAGCGTATGCAGCGCCAATCCCTTCGTCATGCACATTCGGCTGTCGCCGGATATGCCAAGGCCCAGAGGGAGGACCGCGTCCTCTCCTGGAGGACGGGGGCTGTCGTGTAGCGCGTCACAGTGAAACGCCTGCATGAAGGCCCCATCTTTCCGAACGCCGGAAGATGGGGCTTTTTTTCGTCTGCACAAAAGAAGGCCGAAACCGCAGCCAAACCTGAAATCCAGACCGCCATGGGGCTGTGGCCGCATGGCGCGCCTGCCACGCACAAATGGAGAAGGACATGATTGATGTCACATCAAAGGCCATGAACGCGTTGCTTCCGACGGACATTCTGTTCCAGACCTCCTTCTGGGCGCAGGTGAAAGCCCGGCTCGGTCTTCATCCACGGGCATTCGACATTCAAGCTGCCGGTCCGGATAAAGACGTCCTGGTCCTGCTGAAGCCTTTTGGAAAGCACACCATCGCCATTGTGCCACAAGGGCCTGAGTTTGCACCCCCGGAGGAGGATTATGGCACGTTCATTGAAGACTTTTCCATGGCCTTGGCCAAAACCCTTGGCCCTGGTGTGGCCTTCATCCGCTATGACCTGCCCTGGATTTCTCCTTACGCAGGCGAAATGCAACAGGGTGGTTGGGACGGCTTTCCCGAACCACGACTGCGAGAGCTGCGCATGAACATGGGCACCAGGCACTGGAACATCAAAAAAGCGCCGGAGGACATGACCGTGGCCAGCTCCCTCGTCGTAGACCTTGTTGGAAGCGAGGACGCGATGCTCAAGAGGATGAAGCCCAAGACGCGCTACAACATCAGGGTTGCTCTGCGCAAAGGGGTCACTGTGCAGGAGGGCAGCGTCCAAGACCTGCCCGAATTTTACGCCTTATATCAGCAAACAGCGCTGCGCAACGGCTTCAAGTCATGCGGATTGAAGCACTTCACCACCATGTTTCAATGCCTGGTCTGCGCGCCCGGCCATTCGGAACTGCTCTTCCTGCTTGCAAAGCATGGCTCCGACCTCCTTGCCGGGGCCATCGTGGGAATCGCAGGCGAAACGGCAAATTTCCTATACGGGGCCTCGGCCAACATCAAGCGGGACCTGATGGCGCCCAGCCTCATGCACTGGACCGGCATGCTCCAAGCCCACGCAAGGGGCTGCGCCAGATATGAAATGGGAGCGGTGTCACCCAGTGATGACCCGTCCCATCCGTTTTACGGTCTCTACCGTTTCAAAACAGGATTTGGCGGCAGGATCGAATACAGAACAGGGTCCTGGGACTATCCTTTGATTCCAGCCGCATACAGAGAATTGTGCAACGCCGAAAGCGTGTATGCTGCATATGCGCACAGCGATTCGGACCAACAGCAATAAATCCGTGCTGTTCTCGCTCCTGCTTCCAGAGTCCTGTGGGGCTCAGGGGCAAGAGCAGGCGAGTGGTTGTACACGGCTCCGGCTTCTGTTATACGTAATTCCAACCAATGGAGCATGTCTTTTGCCAGCCCAAATTGAACCCTGAGGGGACGCCGTGCCAGCACATAGCCCGCAATGCCTGACTCTCGAGCTGCCGCCCGATGTGGCCTATCTGCCCACCGCAGCCAGCGCGGCAGAAAACGCCGCCCAGGTCTTCGGCCTGGATCGCAACGGGACCCTGAAGCTCTCCCTGGCGGTGGAGGAGTTCTTCGCCTACTTGTGCCGCTTCGCTGGACGCGAGGAGCCCCTGCGGCTGACGTTGAGTCAGGGCGGAACTTTCGTTCGCGTGGCCTTCCGCTTCCGCGCGGGCGATGTGAGCCTGCGTGCGCTCAACTTCGCCGCCCAGGTGGACCTCGCCTCCGGCCCAGACTCCCTGTCGGACCAGGCAGCGGAATTGGGCCTGCTTGTGGCCTCGCGCACCACGGACCGTTGCAGCATGGAGTCCAGCGGCTCCGGGGTGTATGTGCTCACGGCCGAGGTGGACCGCCAGTACCCGGAGGCCGCCCCCCTGTGCACGCCTCAATTTCTCATCCCGCCCATCAGCGTGTCGCGACCGGAGGACGGTCCTCTGGCTAAGGGGCTCTTGCAACATGCCGCGCTGCTGGCCGCAGAACGCTATCCTGTCCGGGCCTGCCCGGCGAGCTTCTTCCGACCGGAGCGCTTCGCCGACATGGTAACCGCCGGCCAGTATCAGGCCCTGCTGGCTCAGGATGCTACGGGCAAACCAGCCGGTCTGCTCTGCTGGCGCGCCTCCGGTCCGAAATCCGTGGTCTTTTCCGGGCCGTACGTGTTCGACGCCGCGCCGGACCGGGTTCTGGCCAAGGAGACCGCGCGCCTGCTTGCGGAACGCTTTCTTTCCGCAGTGGCCCGCACAGAGGCCGTGTGCGCCTTCAGCGAACGGCCCACCTCCGATGTGCCCGAAGGCTGGTTCGAAAGCCTGGGCAGCCTGACCCTGCGTGGAGAAGATGGCGAAGGCGAAAGCCCCCAGGCCGCACTCTTCCGCCACCTGCGGGAGGATGTGGGCGGCGCGGTATGGTGCCACCCGGACCTGACCCCGTTCCTGGAGCGCCAGTACAATCTGCTTGCCTTCAGCCGCGACATTCTCAAGGCGGAGCCCACCCAGACGCATCACACTACCGAGCACTCGCTTCTGGCTACCTCGTTGGACCGCAGGCGCGGCTTGGCTATTCTCAGGCCCCTGCTTGACGGCCAGGACTTCGCAACCAACCTCGCGGCCCACGTGAGCGCCCTTAAGGAGCAAGCGCAGGAAGGGCCGCCGCCGGACATCCTCCTGCATCTGGATCTCTCCGAGCCCTGGCAGGCCGCCCTCTACCCTGCCATACGCGGCTGCGGCTTCGAGCCCCGGCTCATCCTGCCCCACGCGGGCGCCTCCGACCTCCTGGTGTGCCAGCATGTCACTGCCCATAGCTGAGCTGGTGCCGCCGCACATCCGGGCGTTCGAGGCTTATGTGCCCAGCCGGCCCGACGCCGAGCTGATGCGCACGTACAAGGTGGACCACCTGCACCGCCTGAACAACAACGAGAACGCCCTCGGCCCGCCGCCCGCCGCGCGGCGCGTGCTGGAGAGCTTCGAGCCTCCGAGCGCAGCAGCCTACCCCAGCGGCGACTGCTTCTTCCTGCGCCAAACCCTGGGCGAGCGCTTCGGCAAGGACCCGGAGCGTTTCCTGGTGGGCAATGGTTCCTGCGAGGTCATCGCCAGCGTCATCAAGGCCTTCTGCGACAAAGGCGACAACATCATCACCGCAGACAAGACCTTTGCCGTGTACGAATGGGTGGCCGAGTTCTCCGGATTCCAGGCCCGGCTCATCCCCCTGCGCAACCAGGGTTTCGACTCCGAAGCCATGCTGCGCGCCATGAATGGCCGCACCAAGATCCTCTTCGTGTGCAATCCCAACAACCCCACAGGCACATGGTGGAAGCGCGACGAGATGGAGCGGTTCCTGCGCGGAGTGGCTGGCCGCGCCATCGTGGTGCTGGACGAGGCCTACCGCGAGTATGTGGACGATGAGGATTTCCCTGACGGCATGGAGATCATGGAGCGCCACAAGAATGTGGTGGTGTTCCGCACCTTCTCCAAGATGTACGCCCTGGCCGGACTGCGCGTGGGCTACGTGTGCGGCCAGAAGGACGCGGTGGACTACATCCGGCGCACGCACATCGTCTATTCCGTAAACAGCCTGGGCCAACCCGCCGCCGCAGCCGCCCTCCTGGACGACGCGGAGCACATCCGGTCCACGCAGGCCATGGTGGCCGAGGCCAAGGCGCTGCTCCTGCCTGCCTTTGACGAGCTTGGACTCCCCTACGTTTGCGGCGCGGGCAACTTCGCCATGGTGCAAACTCCGGCGTCCGACTCGCTCATCTACCGCCAGCTCATGCGCCGGGGCGTCATGGTGCGCACCATGACCGGCTTCCGCTTCCCCAACTGGATCCGCGTGAGCCTGGTGCAACAGCCGGTGATGCGCGATTTCCTTTCAGCATTTCGGGATGTTGTTGACCTGGTGCGCCAAGGCGGGGCAGCATGAGCCAGGACAAGACCCCGTCAACATTGATGAGCTATGAATTCTGCGCGCTTTGCGTGGTGAGCCTGGTGTGTTTCTGCAATCTAGCAATTTTCTATGGATTCTATAACTACCTTCAGTATCTGAATATTGACCCGCACTGGCGCGGACCGCTGCTGGCGCTGGAGCCGCTGACGGCCCTGGCCCTGCGGCCTTACTTAAGCGGGATTCTGAACCTGGGCAACAGCACCAGGGCCATGCGCTTGGGGTCTGGCTTGGCCATCATGGCCCTGCTCTGCTACCCCTTTGCCGAGAGCGCGCCCAGCATCGCCCTGGTGCGAGTCATCCACGGCGCAGGCTACGTGACCCTGGCCTCCGGGCTCATGGCCGCCTTCACCCACTTTCTCCCGCGCGACCGCGTGGCTCAGGGCTTCGGCCTCTTGTCCCTCACCTCGCTCTTGCCCAGCGCTCTCATGCCGCCTTTTGTGGAGACCGTGACCCCGTTTCTGCCTGCTCCTGGCTGGGCTTACGCCATGGCCGCGCCGCTCATGCTCCCGGCGATCCTGCTGCTGGCCCCCCTGGGCCGTAAGAGCCGCGCCCTGGCCGCAGCCTTGCCCCCGGAAGACACCCGCCGCCCGGCCTGGTCCGAGGTGCTCTCAGGCCTGCGCGAGCCGGGAGTGCTTCCGCTCATCCTGGGGAATTTCTGCCTGACTTCAGGGCACACCATCGTCTATTTCTTTATGAAAAGTTGGAGCTTGACCATCGGCGTGGTGAATCCTGGCCTGTTCTTCACCTTCGCCAACCTCGCTACCATCGCCGTTCGCGTGCTGGGCATGCGCAGCCTGGACACCCTGAACCCCGGCCGCGCCGCAGGTCTAGCGATGATCTTCCTGGCCGGGCTGGTGCCCTGCTTCGGCCTTGCGACGCGCATGGGGCTGGGGAGCGGCGAACACGCGCTGCTTTACATGGCCGGCCTCTACGGCGTGGCCCTGGGACTGGGCATGCCGATGTTCAACGCAGCCATGTACCGCGTGAGCCAGCCGAAGCTGCGCGGAACCAACACCAACCTGCTTCTGGTGGCGCTGGACGCCGGATTCATCTTGGGACCGGTCATCGGAGGGTGGGCGCTGGCCGCAGGGCTGAGCCTGCAAAGCCTGTTCGTGGTCAGCGGCGGCCTGCTGCTGGCTTCTGGCCTGGCTGTGCTGCCCGTGGGGCGGCTCACGCCCGCAGAACCGCGAAAGGTCTAGAGGTCAAAGCACGGCCAAACGCAGCAGCAGGTTGCCCGCCACTTGGCGCCGATAGTCCGCGCTGGCGCGGATGTCGTCGATGGGTCGCACGTTCTCGCGCACAATGGCCCCAACGCGGCCAAGTGCCGTCAGAGTCAGCCGTTGACCCATCAGCGCGGCCTCGGCCTCCGGGCAGCGCCACACTGTCGGCCCCACGGAGCCCCACGCCAGACGAGCCTCCGCCACCCGGCCCCGCTCCAGCCGCACAAGGGCGGCCAGGCTGACCACGGCCACGGCCAGCGCGCCTCTGCGCCCGACCTTCTCGAAATGCCGCACCTGAAAATTCCGCGCAGGCGGTGCGATCACCGCAGTCAGCACCTCTCCAGGCTTAAGGCTCGTGCGGCCCGGCCCGGTGATGAAGTCGCTCAAGGCCATGCGCCGCGTTCCGGCCAGAGACGCCAGCTCGACCTCGGCCCCGAGGGCCATGAGCGGCGGCAGCGAATCGCCCGCTGGCGAGGCCGTGCAGATGTTGCCGCCCAAGGTGCCCATGTTGCGGATGGGCGGGGAGCCCAGTTCGCAAAGCGCGGCGGCCAGCTCAGGCAGCTCCTGCCGCAGCAGCGGATGCGCCAGCAGTTCGGCGTGGGTCGCGGCCGCGCCCAGGCGCAGGGAGCCGTCCGCCTCGCGGACTATGCCGCGCAGAACCGCAACGCCATCGAGACGCACGAGGGCTTGCGGCAGCGCGCGCCCCTCACGCTCCGCAGCGCGCAGACGCACAAGCAGGTCCGTTCCGCCGGCCAGCATATGCGCACCTGGTGTTTCCAAAGCCGCGAAAAGCTCCGGCAGCTCCCTCGGAGTCAACACCTTCATGACTTGCCCGCCTTTTTGCGCGACGGCATCGTTGCTTTGCGCGAAGACTTTGCCGCCTTGCGCGACGCAACACGCTCTTCGTGCAGCGCTGAAGGATCGCTCCGCATTTTTCCCGCAGCCGCCTCAATAGCATCCACTATCATCACATAGCCCGTGCAGCGGCAGAGGTTGCCGGAAATGGCCCGGCGGATGTCCTCGCGTCCTGGGGCCATATTGTCCTGAAGCAGCGCGGCTGCGGCCACGGCCATGCCCGGCGTGCAGAAGCCGCACTGCACCGCGCCATGGTCGGCAAAGGCGCGCTGGATGGCATGCGGTGCGGCCTCGCTTCCCAGGCCCGAAGCCGTCACCACCTCGCGGCCCGCCAACTGCGCGGCCAGCATGAGGCAGGACAGCCGGTGCACGCCGTCCACCAGCACGGAGCAGGCCCCGCACTCGCCCGTGCCGCAGCCCTCCTTAACATCCTTCACATCGGGGTGGGGCGCGCCAAGATCGCGCAAAAGATCCACGGCGCGGCGGTCCGGGGCTGTCTCAACCTCCACGCTCTGCCCGTTGAGCCGGAACAAAAGCATCATGCGGACCTCCTGGCCTTGGCCGGGCGGGCCTTTGAAAGCGCCTTCAGCAAGCGCTCCGGGGTGAAGGGCAATTGGCGCAGGCGCAGCCCCGCGCAGTGCCGCAGGGCCGAGGCGATGGCCGGGGCCGGGCCGTTCAAGCCCACCTCACCAACGCCCTTGAGGCCGTGCGGCCCGCTGTCCTCACAACCATCCACCGCGAGGGAGACCGTGTCCGGCACATCCAGCGCCGTGGGGATGAGGTACCTCGTCAGGTCGCTGGTAAGCGTACGGCCCTGGTCCAGGCGGAAGTCCTCGAACAGCGCGAAGCCGATTCCCTGAGCCGCGCCGCCCTGGGCCTGCTGGTCAAAGCCCTGGCGGGTGAGCACGCGGCCGCCGTCGGTGGCGCAGACGTAGTCGCACACGCGCACCCGGCCCGTGAGTTCGTCCAACTCAATCCGCGCCAAGTGCGCGGCATAGGCGAAAAGCAGGTGCGGAAAGCCGATCATGAAGCCGCGCGCGGAGCCGGAAATATCCTGAGCCACGGGCATGAGGAACTCAGCCACGCAGATCCGGTCGTCATGCGGGAGAAAGCGCGCCAGCACGGAAAGCGGCATTGCCCGGCCCGTTGGCCTGTGCACCACGCGCCCCGGCTCAAGTTCAAGGCCGTCCAGGGTGTCGCACAAAAACGGCATGGCTGCGCGGCTGATGAGTTTATGCCGCAAGGCTGCGCAGGCGCGCACCAGCGCATTGCCGAAGGTGTAGGTAGATCGCCCGGCGGACGACGAGCCCGAGGGGTGGCAGCGCTCCGTGTCCGGCATGACCAGGCCCACGGAGGCGGCCTCCTGGTTCAGCTCCTGCGCGGCCAGGAGCGCAAAGGCCGAGGCGTTGCCCTGGCCCATGTCGGCCACGGCGTTGTACACCAGGAACTCGCCCGCCTCCGTCAACTCCACCTTGGCGATGGCCATGTCCGGCAGTCCCCGGCCATAGCCCATGCCGTTAAACACCGCAGCCAGACCAACACCCCGACGGGTGAAGGGCGGCGCGGATTTGCGCCAGTCCTCGCGCCCTGTCCAGAACGGGTGCCCGGCCACAGCGTCCAGGCAAGCGCACAGGTCCGTGGAGCCGGTGAGGCGTACGCCGGAGCAGTTCTCGTCCCCCCGCGTGAGCGCGTTCTTGCGCCGCAGCGCCAGCGGGTCCAGGCCAAGTTTGGCCGCCAGCTCGTCCATGAGGCCCTCGAAGGCCGGGCTGGCCTGGGCCACGCCAAAGCCGCGGAAAGCCCCGGCGATGGGATTGTTGGTGTACACGCAGCGCCCTTCCACGCGCACGTGGGGCACGCGGTAGGGGCCGCTGGCGTGCTCCATGGACAGCTCCATGACCTCGCCGCCAAGGTGCGCGTATGCCCCGGTGTCGAAAAGCATCCGGCAGTCAAAGACTGTGAGGGTGCCGTCGGCCTCCGCGCCCAGGGCGCAGCGCAGGCGCACGGCGTGGCGCTTGAACCCGGCCAAAATGCTCTCTTCGCGGTCCCAGGCCATGCGCACAGGTTTGCCCCCGGTGTTCAGCGCGGCCAATCCCAGCAGGCACTGCACCGTCGCCCCGTCCTTGCCGCCAAAGCCGCCGCCCAGGTGCGGGGCGCGGATGCGGATCTTGAAAGGATCAAGGCCCAGCGCGCCGCCGATCTCAAAGCGGTCGCGAAACGGGGACTGAGTGCTTAAGGTCATGTGGAGGATGCCGTCGGGCAGCATTTGCGCAACGCCGCACTGGGTCTCCAGAAAGGCGTGCTCCTGCACCGGGGTGGAGAATTCGCCGCGCACCACCACGGCAGCGGCCTTCAGGGCAGCTTTGGCCTTGCCCTTTTCGATGACCGCGCGCAGGAGCAGATTGCCGTCCTTGCGGCCCTGGTGCACCAGCGGCGCGCCGCGCTTCAGCGCAGCCTCGGGATCGAAGACTCCCGGCAGGGGCTCGATGTCCGCGCGCATGGCAGCCAGCCCGGCGCGCAGGGCCTCCGGCGTTTCGGCCAAAAGGAGCGCCACAGGATCGCCTGCGTGGCGGATGACCTCTCCGCAGAGCACAGGCTGGTCCTTGTGCATAATGCCGTGCAGATTCGGCCCAGGCACGTCGGCGGCGGTCAATACGCGCAGCACGCCAGGGACAGCCAGGGCGGCGGACGCGTCCACCCCGCGCACCCGGCCATGGGCCACGCCCAGGGCCGCGCCGGGCCGGTACGCCCCGGCATGCAGGCAGCCCTCGGGCAACACGTCGAAGGCATAGCGTTCCGCGCCCGTGGCCTTGGAGAGCGCATCGGCGCGCGGCGGAGACAGGCGCGGCATGGGCGTTACCCCGGCACAGGCAGGAAGGTCACGCTGGGCGCGCCGAACTCGCGGCTGGAGCGTTCCATGTCCGCCACAATCCGCATCCCGAGCTGCTCCATCTCCGGGGTCCAGAAGCGCAGCCCGGCCAGGGTCACCGGCTCAAGGAACCGTTGGACCAGGATGCCGTCGGGGCCGGCACCGGTTTCGCCGAACCACTGCGGCATGAATCCCGCGAAAAAGAACCCGGCCTGACGCAGCGCCTGCGCAGCCGCGCCTGTCCATGCCTCGCCCAGGCACAGGAACAGCTGCACCAGGGTCGCACGGTCTGCCCGCGCGGCCTCAAGCTCCGCAGCCATGCGCGCGGCAAAGTCCGCGCCGATGCGGAACACGGTGACGCGCCGAACCCCGGCAAAGGGAAACTGCCGGGCCTCAAGCCTGGTCACGGCCTGAGCCGGAACCTGGGCGTCGCCCTCACCCACGTCGCGGGAGAGCGGCCACTGCCCCATGATGCCCTGCACCAGGCCGCCCCACTCGCCAGGCAGATAGAGCGCGCCCGGCTGGTCCTGGTCCACGCGCTGAGCGAACAGGCAGCTCGCCCGCCCCACCACGCCCTCGCCGGCGTAGGCGGTTTCGGGCATGAGGCCGAGCTCCGCCCCGCACTCCCTGAAGCCGGAGCCAATGACCATTTTCTGGGTCACAAGATGGTGGCACACGGCCTCGCCGTAGGTGCCGTCCACCCCGTCCATCTGGCCGAGCATGTTCTTGACGAAGAACTGGTGCATGCGGGCCGCAGCGAAAGTATTGCGGTAGCCTTTATCCAGCAGCAGCTGGCCATACTCATACAGGCGCCGGTTGGGCGGAGAACTTTGGAAGCAGGCGGCCTGGGCAACGATGGAGCCGTCCTCCGCCACCACGACCACGGTGTGGATGCGGCCCGTGCGGTTGGCCTCGATCAGGAGTTCTGGGATATACGGGTCATCCACAGGATAGCCATCACCATACACCTGCCAGAACAGCCGCCCGACGCCGGGCGCGTCCTCGGGCCGGAAGAGCCGGTACGTCAGCTTCTGGCCGGGGGTCAGCTCCGCATAACCGGCTTTCAGGGACGCCAGGGCCTCGGCGCGGGCGTCGGCTACTTGCACGAAGCCTCACCAAGGAACCTGGCGAAGTCCTCCAGGGTGCGCAATTTCAACACGGCCTCCTCATCCAAGGCCAGCGCGCAGCGCTCCTCCAACAGAGCGCAGAAGGCCGGAAAATCGACGGAGTCAACCCCCTGACGGAGCAAAGGCGCAGCCGGGTCCAGGGAGCGGGCCAGCTCGGGCTTCACCCCAGCCTCTTCCAGAAGCGCGCGCAGATCAGCAACACTCACAGCCATCTGATTCTCCTTCTTTAAAGCTGGCGCAGGCGAAAGCGCTGCACCTTTCCCGTAGCAGTTTTCGGCAGCTCGTCCACCAGAACAACACGCACAGGGCACTGCGGCGGCGGAAGCGACCTGCGGGCAAAACGCAGAAGCTCCGCCGCGAGCTTCGGACCGGCCTCAAACCCAGGGCGCGGCACCACATGGGCGCAGGGCCGCACCAGGCCCTCCACGGCCAATGCAGCCACGGCGCAGTCCAGCACCGCCGGATGCTCGCGCAGGGCCTCCTCCACCTGGACAGGAGACACCCAGTGCGCGCCGATCTTCAGCATGTCGTCGCTGCGGCCCTTGTGGAAATAAAAGCCCTTGTCCCGCACATACACATCTCCGGTGGCGAGCCAGCCGTCCGCAAGCATGGTTTCGGCAGTCTTGCCTGGCCGGTTCCAGTAGGCCGAGCAGATGCCCTCGCCGCGCACGTGCAGATTGCCCGGCGTCCCGTCGGATACGCCCTCGCCGTCGTCATCCACCAGACGGGCCTCGTAGCCGGGCACCACCTGGCCGCTCGAACCGCAGAGCGCCTGGCCCGGACGATTGGAGATGAACACATTGCAGGCCTCGGTGGAGCCGATTCCGTCCAGGATCTCCACCCCGGTGGCGCGCGTCCACTGGCGGCAAAGCCCCTCAGGCAAGGCTTCCCCGGCGGAGAAGCACAAGCGCACGCTGGAGAGGTCTGTTTCCGCAGCGTTCGGCTCATAGGCCCGCAGCAGCATGCTGTAGAGGGTGGGTACGCAGAAGAACAGGCTGGGGCGATGCCGGGCGATGGTCTCGAAAAGCTCGTAGGGGCCAGGCTTGCCGGGCATGAGCACCGCCGTGGCCCCCGCATCGAGAGGCAGGCTTACGGAGGATTCCAGACCGTAGGCAAAGGAGAGCTTGCTGGCTGAAAAGATGACGTCGTCCGCGCGGACGCCCAACACAAGGCCTCCCCAGCCTTTGCCGGGAACCAAAAGGTCTGCCTGGGCATGGGGCACGCCCTTGGGCCTGCCCGTGGAGCCGGAGCTGTACAGCATGAAGCCCGGGCCGTCCGGGCTTGGAGGCGCGGCCTCGAACCCCGTGGAGAAGTCGGCCAGGCCCCAGGGGCCGTCCAAGCCGCAGGGCAGCACGCAGTCCACACCGGGGACCGCGCGCGCGGCGTCCAGAGCCGGAGACTCCTCCGCGCAAATGAGGGCCCTGGCCCCGGAGTCCGCCAGGACGAAGGCGTATTCCTCTGCGGAAAGCAGGGTGCTCACGGGCGTGGGGCATGCAGATAAAAGCATGGTCCCCAAAAAAGCCTTCACCGCGGCGAAGCTGTCCGGCAAGACCAGCAACACGCGGTCGCCAGGCATGACTCCGCGCCCGCGCAAGAGGTTGGCGAAGCGTGCGGCTTCCGCAGCCAGGGCCAAATGCGTCAGGGTGTCGTCTCCGCAGAGATAGGCAGCCTTGTGCGGGCAGCGGTTGCGGTTGCGGTTCAGGAGCCGTGCGGCGATGTTGGCGTGTTCTGACATGGCGCGCCTTGTGTTCATTTAGATTTGGCGAAGAGACTGCGCACAAGGCGTAGGTACCAGATTCACTTCGCGGCGGTCAACAAGGCAGCGACATGCATTGACGTAGGGTGCGTCGTCATCATGCCGAGCTGGACAGGGCAGCCGCCTTGGATATACACTGAATCGATGAAGAACGGCTTGAAGTCACCAGGCGCAGCATGCCTGCTTACGCTGACCTTGGCGCTGGCCATGGCCCTTCTATGCGGTCCCGTGGCCGAGGCCAGGGCCGGAGAGCCCAAGCGGGCCGCGCTGGTGCTCCAGTGGCAGCCGCAGGCCCAGTTCGCAGGATACTACGTGGCCCATGCCAAGGGCTTCTACCGCGAGGCTGGCGTAGAACTTGCCATCATTCCCGGCGGACAGGACGTCGTGGCGTCACGCCTGCTGGCCCAGGGCCGCGCCCAGTTCGCCACCATGTTTCTGTCCACCGGCATCGAGCGCCGGGTGGAAACCCAGAACACCCCCCAGGCCATCGTCCACCTGGCCCAGCTGGTGCAGCGCTCGGCCCTGATGCTTGTCACCCGCGCAGACTCCGGCATCAAGGAGCCCAAGGACCTGGACGGCAAACGCGTGAGCCTCTGGGACAACGAGTTTCAGCTCCAGCCCCGCGCCCTGTTCCAGCGACTGGGCATAAAGCCCACCATCATCCCTCAATCAAGCTCGGTGAATCTGTTTTTGCGCGGCGGCGTGGATGCCGCTTCGGCCATGTGGTACAACGAGTTCCACACCCTGCTGGCCTCGGGCCTGGACCCGGAGGACCTGCGGGTGTTCTTCTACCGCGACCTTGACCTGAATTTCCCGGAGGACGGTATCTACACCTTAGAAAAAACCCTGAACGCCGACCCGGAGCTTTGCCAGGCCGTGGTATCGGCCAGCCTGCGCGGCTGGGAGTACGCCTTCGCCCACCCGGAGGAAGCACTCGACATCGTTCTGACCCGCATGAGCGAGGCTCATGTGCCAGTGAGCCGCGTGCATCAGCGCTTCATGCTGGCGCGCATGCGCGATGTGATGCTGCCGGCAACCAAGACGGACACGCCCCTGGGTGAGTTGAAAGAGGCGGACTACCAAGGCGTCGCCACCGCGCTGACAAGCCTCGCGTTCATCAAGAAGACCCCGTCTTTCAAAGATTTTTCACGCGGGCAGGCCCTGCGCACCGGGAGATCCCAGTGAAGCCTCTCTTTCCGCGCGGTCTAGCCTTACGGCTCTCAGCCCTGGTGCTTACCGGAGCCGGAGCGGTGTTCGTGAGCATCGTGCTGGCCACATATTTCATGGCCCGCGAGGCACTGTTGCATCAGGCCGAGGCCAACGCCCGCAACTTCTCCCAGGCCCTTGTGAACCACATTGAATCGGTGCTGGCCCCCATTCCAAAGATTGCCCAAGGCATGGCCTACGACATGGAGTACGGCGACCTTGCCGAGGCGGACATCTTCCAGCGCCAGCGCCGCCTGCTGCAGGACAACGAGGCCCTGTACGGAACGGCTGTCGCCTTTGAACCCGAAGGCCGCCGCAAGGGCCAGCTTTACTACGCGCCTTACACGTTCCGCACGCCCCTTGGCCCCAAGGCCACTTTCCTGGGCGGGCCGGACTACCGCTACCACGGCATGGACTGGTACCAGATCCCGCGCGAGATGGACCGCATAGAGTGGAGCGAACCCTATTACGACGAGGGCGGCGGCGATTCCCTCATGGCCACCTGCTCCGTGCCCTTCCACCGCGTCAAAGACGGCAAGCAGAGCGTGGCGGGCGTGGTCACAGCCGATGTCTCTCTTGAGTGGCTGAAGCGCCTTGTGGCAGGCACTTCCGTGCTCGACACCGGCTACGCCTATCTCATCACCCGCACCGGCACCTACGTCACTCACCCGGCCTCTGGCGTGGCCTACAACGAGAGCATATTCAGCCGGGCCGAGGCGCACCAGGACCAGGCCCTGCGGCAGATCGGCCAGGACATGATTCGCGGCGGGTCGAAGTTCCTGCCCCAAACAAGCCTGCATTCGGGCAAACAAGGCTTTCTGGTCTACGCGCCCCTGCCCAGCACGGGCTGGTCCCTCGGTGTTTTCTACCCGCGCGACGAGCTTCTGGCCTCGGTGCATACCCTGGCCCTGGTGTCCGCGGCTTTGGGCGGCGGCGGTTTCCTGGCCCTGGCCGTGCTTATCGCATTCATCGCCCGCGGCATCACCCGGCCCCTGCGCCGACTGACGGTCGCCGCGCGGGATGTGGCCGAAGGCAACCTGGACGCGCAGATGCCGGAGCTTGGCGCCAAAGATGAAGTGCGTGAACTGGCGGAGAGCTTCGGACACATGCAGACGAGCCTGCGCGACTACATCCGCGACCTGACCCAGGCCACGGCCAGCCGGGAGCGCATGGAGAGCGAACTGCGCATCGCCCACGACATCCAGATGGGCATTTTGCCTAAAATCTTCCCGCCATTCCCCAACCGCAGCGAGATCGACCTCTTCGCCAGCCTCGTGCCCGCGCGCGAGGTCGGCGGCGACTTCTACGACTTCTTCCCCTGCGGCGAGGACCAGTTCTGCTTCCTTATCGGCGACGTTTCGGGCAAGGGCGTTCCGGCCGCCTTCTACATGGCCGTGGCCAAAACCCTCATCAAAGCCGTGGCCGAAAGCGCCCGCTCCGGCGAACAGCGCAGAACCGACGAACAGCGCATAACCGACGAACAGCGCAAGGCCGACGAGGGGCGCACCCCCGGCATGGACTCTGCGGTGCGCGCGCGCAGGGGCGCAGACCCAGGCCGCATCCTTACCCGCGCCAGCAACGATCTGGCCCAGGACAACGAATCGTGCATGTTCGTGACCATCTTCTGCGCCGTGCTGAACATGAACACCGGGGAAGTGCGCTACGCCTCGGCCGGGCACAACCCGCCCGTGCTGCTGCGCGCCGGAGGCGTCCCGGAATATCTGCCCACCCAGCAGGAGCCAGTGGCCGGAGCCATGGAAGGCGTGGTCTACACCACAGACACCCTGATCCTGGCCCCCGGCGACGGAATTCTGCTCTACACGGACGGCGTCACCGAGGCCATGAACCCGGACCTGGCCCTCTACGGGGAAGACCGGTTGCTGGAGCAGGTGGCGGCCAGGGGCGCCCTTGAGCCCAAAGCCCTGTGCGAGCATCTGGGCCGGGACATCCTGTCCTTCGCCTCCGGTGCGGAGCAGTCCGACGACATCACCATGCTGGCCCTGCGCTACCTGGGGTCTGGCGAAAACGCGGGCTGAACCGGCCCGCCTAAGGAGTTGACCATGCAGTTCACGCAGAACAAAGAAGGCGTTTTCCTCGTGCTTGAGGTTGAGGGCCGCATGGACGCCGCCACCTCCTCCCAGTTCGAGGCCCATTGCCTGGGCTGTCTGGAAGCCGGGGACAAGCGCCTGGTGGTGGACCTGAGCAAGCTTGAGTACATCAGCAGCGCGGGTCTGCGCAGCATTCTCTCCGCCGCCAAAAAGCTCAAGGGTGCTGGGGGCGACATGGCCTTCTGCGCCATGGGCGGCATCGTGGCCGAAGTCTTCGCCGTGTCCGGCTTCAGCAAGCTTTTCCCCACCTTCCCCTCGCGCCAGGAAGCCCTGGCCCGCTCCTAAGGCTTAAAATGAGCCTCTTGCGCCTGCCCGCCTCGGAGGACAGCCTCCCGCAGTTTCGCCAGTTTGCGCTGGACGGGGCGACGTGCGCCGGGCTCGACCTGGCGGCGCAGCAGCGCGTGGAGCTGGTGCTGGAGGAGGCGCTGATAAACGTCATCCGCCATGCCTACAGCGGCATGGGCCCAGACGTGGCCCACCAAATCGAGCTGGCCTGCGGGCCGGACGCCGACGGGGTGTTCCGCCTGGTGCTCACGGACTGGGGCGCTGCCTTCGACCCCGTTGGAGCCACCCAGGCGGCGCAACCATCAGATGACGCGCCAGCCGACCAGGACGACGACCTGCTGTCCAGGCTGGAATCCAACCTGGAGGCCGACCTGGAGCACCGCGCCCTGGGCGGCATGGGGCTCTTCCTCATCCGCACCATGAGCCAGCCCGCCTATGCGCGGCAGGGCCAGGCCAACGTGCTGACCCTGCGATTCCCCCCCACGACGGAAGACTAGCGCCTCTCCCCGCCCGGCGCTCCGGGCGCTCACCGCCGCCATATTGCCCAACGCGGGCACCCCATCATCTGGACGCAAAGCGCCTCGAAACACGCGCTGCCATCTCAAAATCATCCATAGAATCATAGCAATACGCCCATTCGTCTCTCACAGTTATGGCGTGTCGGCGTGATGCGCTTGCCAAGATTTCATAGGCTGTGCTAGCGTAGCAAGGTGTCGAACCAGCACCTATTGCATTTGCAAGAATGCGACGATGACATAAAGAGCGTGCTCCCCCCAGGCCGCAACAGTGGAAATACCAACCCGGACAGGAGGCCTTATGCCCCGTTCCATCAAAACCCGTCTTATTCTTGGCCTCGTCTCAGTCATCGCCGTCATCCTCGCCGGCATTCTGGCGATCGTGGCGTACAGCTTCAGCCAACAATCACACGAGTCCTACGTGCGAGCAGCCAAGAGCGAAATGGGCCAGGTGGACTACGCCATCACTCTTTTCCTGGACGAGAGCCTGATGAACGCCGACATGCTGGCCAAGAACCCACTGGCCATGCGCATGGACGAGGTGACCACCACCCACGTGGGCGGCACCGAAAAGCGCAAGGCCAAGGTGGACGCAGGCGACGCCATGGGCCGCAAACTCGTGGACTTCTTCTCCTCGGTGCAAAACACCCACCCGGCTTACGTTGAGGTCTTCCTGGGCAGCGAGAACGGCGCCTTCGTCAGCGCCCTTGAGGACTCCGACATGCCCGCCGGGTACGACCCGCGCAAGCGCCCCTGGTATACGGAAGCCAAGCCCCTGACCGACAAGGCCATGCTCTCCAAGGCCTACATGTCCACCACGGGCGAGGCAGTGACCAGCGCAGCACGCACCGTCGTGCGCGACGGCAAGGTCATCGGCGTCATGGGCATCGACATCTCCCTGAAGAAGCTCACCGGGCTCATCAAGTCCGTGAAGCTGGGCGAAACCGGCTATCTCGTCCTTGTGCAGGACGACGGCGTCATCATGGCCGAGCCCAAGCACGAGGCCTACAACTTCAAGAAGGTGGCCGAACTGGAGTCCAAGCACCTGAACACCCTGTTCAAGATGGAGTCCGGCAGCGAGAGCTTCGTCATCGACGGCAAAAAGCATCTCGGCGTCGTCTACACCTCGCCCAAGACCAAGTGGAAGCTCATGGGCTTCATCCAAGAAGCCGAGATCAACGCCCCGGTGGTGAAGACCCTGTACCTGCTGACCTTCGTGGGCATCATCAGTCTCCTCGTCATGGCGCTGGCCGTTTGGCTGGTGAGCAACAACTTCATCCTGAAGCCCCTGAACGCCGTGTCCGCTTTTGTGAACGACATCGCCAAGGGCGTGTACGACCACCGCATCAAGCACAACCGCCAGGACGAGATCGGGGCCATCTACAACGCCCTGAACACAACCGCCGGAGTGCTTGAACAGAACATCAAGGACATCCACGTCAAGACCCAGGAAGCCGAAGACAAGGCCCACGCGGCCGAGGTGTCCAAGGCCGAAGCCGACGAGGCCCGCAAGAACGCAGAACGCGCCAAGAGCGAGGGCATGCTCACCGCTGCAGAGAAGCTTGAGGCCATCGTGAGCATCGTGTCCTCAGCCTCGGCCCAGCTCTCCGCTCAGATCGGCGAATCCAGCCGGGGCGCGGATCGCCAGGCATCGCGCATCACCGAAACGGCCACGGCCATGGAGGAGATGAACGCCACCGTGCTTGAGGTGGCCAAGAACGCCGGCCAGGCTGCGGAAACCTCCGACGGGGCCCGCAAGAAGGCCCAGAGCGGCGCTGACGTGGTGAACAAGGCCATGACGGGCATGAACCAAGTGCAGCAGCAGACCGCCAAGCTCAAGTCCGACATGGGCACCCTGGGCAAGCAGGCCGAGGACATCGGCCAGATCATGAACGTCATCAGCGACATCGCCGACCAGACCAACCTGCTGGCGCTGAACGCCGCCATCGAGGCCGCGCGCGCAGGCGATGCGGGCCGGGGCTTCGCGGTGGTGGCCGACGAGGTGCGCAAGCTGGCGGAAAAGACCATGACCGCCACAAAGGAAGTGGGCGACGCCATCGGCGCCATACAGCACGGCACCCGCGCCAATGTCGAGGGCGTGGACAAGTCCGTCAAGCTCATCACCGAGGCCACGGGCCTTGCCGAGGAGTCTGGGCAGGCCCTCAAGGAGATCGTGCACCTGGTGGACGCGGCCTCGGACCAGGTGCGGTCCATCGCCACCGCCAGCGAGGAGCAGTCCGCCGCCAGCGAGGAGATCAGCCGCTCCATCGAACAGGTGAGCTCCATCGCCAACGAGACCTCGCAAGCCATGAACGAGGCGGCCAAGGCCGTTGACGAGCTGGCGCGCCAGGCCCAGATCCTGAATTCGCTGATCCGCCAGCTGCGGGAAGAGGCCGGGCAGTCCGGCTAGCGAAAAGCGGCCGCTCCGACTTAAGAGCGTTCTGTCGACAAGCGCCAACGCATCAACAGCCAGGCGGCTCCTCCATGACTGGGGGGGCCGCCTTTTTTCACCCTGGGCCCCTCCCTTGAAATATGATCCGCTTTCACGTACACTTCCAACAGTAAAAAACCCGATGAAACGCCCACGGAGACACGCACCAATGACGGATATCGCCAGCTTTCTCTCCGGCTTCAAGATTTTCCAACGCACCTATTTCTGCGGCGACAATGAGCTTTTCAACGACTTGAACCAAGCGCAGAAACCCAAAGCCCTAGTCATCGCCTGCTCCGATTCCCGCGTGGACCCAGCGCTTTTGACCGGCTGCGAGCCCGGCGACATGTTCGTGGTGCGCAACGTCGCCAACCTTGTGCCCCCCTATGAAAAAGCCCCCGGCCTCCACGGCGTCAGCGCGGCGCTGGAATACGCGGTGCGGGTGCTGGAGGTGGAGCACGTCATTGTTCTCGGGCACTCTTGCTGCGGGGGCATCCAGGCGCTTATGACCCCGAACCGCGAAGAGCTTGGCGAATTCATCGCGCCCTGGGTCAAGATCGCCGAAGCCGCCTTCGCCGAGGTGTCGGCCCAGCTTCCGGACCAGGAAGATCATGTGCGGCAGCGCGCCTGCGAGCAGGCTTCCGTGCTGGTCTCCCTTGAGAACCTGCTGACTTTTCCCTGGCTGTGGGAACGGGTGATGCAGAATCGCGTGTACCTGCACGGC
The DNA here is from genome assembly GCF_030689645.1 of Humidesulfovibrio sp. Lineage (GTDB taxonomy): Bacteria > Desulfobacterota > Desulfovibrionia > Desulfovibrionales > Desulfovibrionaceae > Humidesulfovibrio. The sequence goes on along the minus strand of NZ_JAUYFU010000110.1, from coordinate 72,828 downwards.
TGGTACTTCGACATGCAGAAGGGCGAACTCTTGAGCTACCTGCCGGAGACCGGCACCTTCGAGCCCCTGGTGGCCCGCTGCGTCACCCCCAAAAAGTAGCAGCGCCGCACACAAGGAAAAAGGGGGCGCAAGCGTCGCCGCTGCGCCCCCCCCTTTCAGACAAAAAAATACTAGGCTTCCGCCAAACGCTTCAAGGCCAGAAACAAAGCCTGGGTGCCCTCGCGCCCGTAGCCTTCCTTGGCCGCCCCGGCGTACAGGCCGCTGACCAGCTCAAGGCCGGGCAATTTGAGCCCCATGCGCCGCGACTCCTCCAACGCAATGCCCATATCCTTCACGAAATGGTCGATCATGAATCCGGGCGCAAAATCGCCCTTGAGGATGCGCGGGGCCAGGTTCTCCAGGCTCCAGCAACCCGCCGCGCCCTTGGAGATGGACTGGAGCATCACCTGCGGGTCCAGCCCGGCGCGGGTGGCGTAAAGCAGGCTCTCGCACACGCCGATCATGCTCCCGGCGATGACTATCTGGTTGCACATCTTGGTGTGCTGCCCTGCCCCGGCGCCGCCCTGATGCTGGATGATGCGCCCCATGCGCTCGAACAGCGGACGCACTGCCTCAAAAACCTCCGCCTCGCCACCCACCATGATGGACAGGGCCGCGTTCTTCGCGCCCACGTCGCCGCCGGAAACCGGGGCGTCCAGGGCATGCGCGCCTCTTTGTTGCGCGGACTCGAAAATCTCCACGGCCAGACTGGGGCTGGTTGTGGTCATGTCCACAGCGATTGCGCCGGGCTTGAGGCCCGCCAGCACGCCGTCCGGCTCCAGATACACGCTGCGCACGTCCGCCGGGTAACCCACGATGGTGAACACCACGTCAGAAGCCTCGGCCACGGCGCGGGGGCTGTCCGCCCAGTCAGCGCCCTTGTCCAGCAGGGGCTGCGCCTTGGCCTTGGTGCGGTTAAACACAGTGGCCAGGTGCCCTGCGGCCATGAGGTGCCCGCACATGGAAAGGCCCATGACGCCGGTGCCAACCCAGCCGATGCGGACGTTCTTGCTCAACATTAAGGCTGCGGCCATGGGGTCTCCCTGGGATTTCTGCGGGTGCGGGAAGCACATGCAAGCAGTTCAGCCCCGATGGTAACGGGCCGCGAAAGTCTTCGCAAGCCCCGAAGGTCGTGTCGCTCGCTGCCGCATCAGGTAGCTGCGGCCTGGACCGCCCGACAGCAAATCCGGATCCTGAAAATCATTTGCCCCATACCCCTTGACGTTTTGAGCATATGCCCATAACTTGCATCTCACGGAGGAACAAATGCCACGACCACGCTGCTGCCGACGCATCGCCGGAAGCCCGGCTGCCAAGACCTTCAAGCCCGCTGGCCTGCCCGCCTCTACCCTGGAGGAGGTGACCCTGAGTCTTGAAGAGTACGAGGCCATCCGCCTGGCGGACCATGAGGGCCTGTACCAGGAGGAGGCGGCCAGGCGAATGGGCGTTTCGCGTCAGACCTTTGGCCGGGCCATCGCCCAGGCCCGTGGCAAGGTGGCGCGGGCCCTGGTTCTCGGCTGCGTTCTGCGCATTGAGGTGACTGAAGCCGAGGCCGCCGAGCTTTCCTGCGCCCCGCAGGTGCGCGAATTCATCTGCTGCGCCTGCGGTCACGGCTGGAACGAACCCTTCGGCACCGGCAGGCCCGACGCCTGCCCGGCATGCAGGACAGACAATTTTCACCGTAAAGGCTGCACCGGGACCGGTTCCCCCTGCGGCCATGCCTCCCCGAACGATCAACCCTGATTCCAAACGGAGAACGTCATGCTCAAGCTTGCAGTTCCCACACGCGCCGGACTGGTGGACGAACATTTCGGCCACTGCGAATCCTTCACCATCTATTCCCTTGACGACGACAAGGCCGTTGTGGGCCAGGAGCGCTTCACCCCGCCCCCGGCCTGCGGCTGCAAATCCAACCTCATCCCCACCCTGGTGGAGATGGGCGTGAAGGTGCTTGTTGCCGGCAACATGGGCGAGGGCGCGGTGATGCGCCTGGACCAGGCCGGCATCAAGGTGTTCCGCGGCGCCAAGGGCGATGTGGCCGAGGCCGTGCAGGCCTGGATTGACGGCACCCTCAAGGACAGCAAGGTCATCTGCCTGGAGCACGGCGCCGGGCACCAGTGCGGCCACGGCCACTAGAACACGAGAGCATCCGACGACCAGGGGGAGCGCTCCCCCTGGCGTGACCCAAACGAAACCCCGACTGCACGGCGTGGGCAGAAATGAAATGGACGGCCAGTTGCGCCACGAACAACTCGACGAAAGAGCGCTCTCCAGAGACGTACGTTTCTGGGAGATCTATGAGCGCAGCTTTTCAGCTTCCGAAAAAGAGCCGCGCGAAGTTATTGAAAAGTCCGTCCGCCTCAACGCGGGCATGGCTTTCCGCACCGTTCTGGATGGAAACACCGTGGCCATGGCCACAACGCACATTCTTCCCAAGATCCCCGCCGTGTTCCTCGTGTACCTTGCCGTCGACCCTGAACTGAGAGGCCGGGGGGCTGGCGGAAAGTTGCTGGAGTTTGCCCACGAAAAAGGCGCAACGCTGGCGCCCGGCAGTCTGGGCATGGTCTGGGAGGCGGAGCGGACGGAAGACGCCGCCTCCGGGCCGGACAGAATCCTCAGGGAAAAACGGCTCGCGTTCTTCCGCCGCCATGGCGGCTGTGTTGTCAGCGGTGATTACCGCCAGCCAGCCCTGGACGGCATTGCTCCTGGCCCATGAACCTTCTGTTCCGCCCATGCGAGCCAGGGCAAGACGCCGGCCCAGACCTTGTTCAAGCACTCGTTCGCGCCATCTATGATGAGAAATACCATAAACTTAACGGAATAACGCCGCACCATCTCGAGGATTTGCTCGCAGGGACGGCGAAGCCGCGCGCGCCCTGGGACTAATCAGCCCACAGAAACGCCCTGAAGAAATCACAACAGCGAAGGCCCGGAATCAGCCGCAAGCTTGGCGCAAAACCGCTTTGCTCAGGGCTGACGCCGGACCTTCATTTCTCATTCGAAGAGGATTCAAGGCCAGGGCGGTCGAAAAGCAGCCCTCCTCTTGCTCTAGTCGTCGTACTGCTTGGCATACTTGGCGTCGTCGTACAGCGCCTCGCCGATGGTCTTCTTACCGTAGCTGCGGAAGATCTCCTGCCCGGCGTCGGAGGCAACGAAATCGATGAAGGCCTGCGCGGTCTTGGCTCCGGCCGTTGTTCCGGCGGGGGCGGCCAGGGCGTGGTAGGTGTTCACCAGGTACTTGTCGCCCTTGAACAGGATCTTGAGGCCGGGCAACGACTTCTTCTCCGACGCCCAAGTGCTGGAATCGGTCATGAAGTAGCCACCCTCGTCATTGGCGCGCTTGAGTGTTGCGGTCATGAAAGCCTTGGTGACATTGTACCAGTCGCCTGAGGGCTGAACATTTGCCATCTTCCATATACTCATTTCCTTGCGGTGCGTGCCGGAGTCGTCGCCGCGGGAGAAGAACGTGGCGCGGGCCGCAGCGATCTTCTGGTAGGCCTCGGCGGCGGTCTTGGCATGGGCGATGTGCGCCGGGTCGGATGCGGGTCCGACGACAAAGAACTCGTTGGAGCCGATGAGGGTGCGCCCGCTGGCCCAGCCCTCGGCCACGGCCTTCTTTTCAGCGGCAGGCGCGTGGACCATGATCATGTCCACCTGCTTGCCCTTGAGGTATTCCAAGGACTCGCCGCTTCCGGCCTTGACCCAGTCGAGCCGCACATCATGTTTTTTTCCGAAAGCCTCGCCCAGTTCCCGCAACAACCCCAGTTCGCCAGGGCTGCCGGTCGCCAGACTGAACACGTTATTGCCCTTGCCGTAGGACTCCGTGACCTTGACCGGCTTCATCTCCGCAAAAACTGGTGCGGCGAGCAACAGCACCGCCGCCAAAGCAAGCAACAGTTTGCGCATGTTTTTTCCTCCAGGTTAAGTATGTCAGTGTTGGCATATGCCTAACCTGACAGACGAAGCACAGTCAACAGCCTGGCCGCTTCGTTGACAGCCCAGGCCAAAGGCCGTAGTTCTGCGCCCAGATTTTCCGCCCGTTTTCCGCCCATTCTGGCGGCATTGTTCAGCGGGCTTATTTCTTTGGAGGACACCAATGCGCGAGAAGGTGGAAGCCGCCCTGGCCAAGGTTCGGCCCATGTTGCAGGCCGATGGCGGCGACGTGGAGCTTGTGGAGATTACGGCCAACGGCATCGTCAAGGTGCGGCTTACGGGCCGTTGCAAAACCTGCCCAATGTCCAAGATGACCCTGAGAAACGGCGTGGAGCGCATCGTCCTGAAAGAAGTTCCCCAGGTCAAAGCCGTTGAGGAGGCCTAAGTCATGAGCATCACCACCCGTTTCGCCCCCAGCCCCACAGGCTACCTGCACATCGGCGGCGCGCGCACCGCGCTGTTCAGCTGGCTCTTGGCCAAGAACAAAGGCGGGCACTTCCTGTTGCGCGTTGAGGACACCGACCGCGAACGCAGCACGACCGAAGCCACCGACGCCATCATCGAAGCCATGGCCTGGCTGGACCTGGCCGCCGAGGGAACCGCCGTGTTCCAGAGCCAACGCTTCGACCTCTACAACAGCTACATCGACAAGCTTTTGGCCAGCGGCCACGCCTACTGGTGCGGCTGCACGCCAGATGAAGTCGAGGCCATGCGCGAGAAGGCGCGGGCCGAAGGCAAAAAGCCCAAGTACGATGGCCGCTGCCGCGACCTGGGCCAAGGCCCGGGCGCTGGCCGAGTGGTGCGCTTCAAGGGCCCCCAGGATGGCGTCACCGCCTTTCACGACATGGTGAAAGGCCCCACCGCCGTGCAGAACGCCGAGATGGACGACATGATCCTGCGCCGCAGCGACGGCTCGCCCACGTACAACCTGGCTGTGGTGGTGGACGACCACGAGATGGGCGTGACCCATGTGCTGCGCGGCGACGACCACGTTGCCAACACCCCGCGCCAGATCTTGCTGTACCAGGCCTTTGGCTGGAGCGTGCCCGAGTTCGGCCACGTGCCCATGATCCTGGGACCGGACAAGGCCAAGCTCTCCAAGCGCCACGGCGCGCTTTCCGTCATGGAATACAAGAACATGGGCTACCTGCCCGAGGCCCTGGTGAACTATCTGGCGCGTCTGGGCTGGTCCCACGGCGACCAGGAGATCTTCAGCCGCGAGGAGCTTGTGCAGCTCTTCGGCACCGGCAACCTGGGCAACTCCCCGTCCGTGTTCGACATCAAGAAGCTTGAGTGGCTCAACGCGCACTATATCAAGGAGGCCGCGCCCGAGCGCCTGGCCGCCCTGCTCCCGGACTTCATCGCCGCCGCTGGCGCAACGGACGGCCTCAAGCTCGACCCGGCCTACCTTGCCAGCATCGTGCCCCTGCTCCAGCCCCGCGCCAAGACCCTGGTGGAGATGGCCGACATGGCCCGGCTCTTCCTGGTGGACGCGGCCTCCCTGGCCTACGACGAAAAGGCCGTGACCGACCAATTGAAGCCTGAGTCGCGCGCGCTCTTGACCGACCTTCTGCCCATCTACGAGGCCCCGGCGGACTACGCCGACCACAAGGCCCTGGAAGCCGCCACCCAGGCCTTCCTGGACGAGCGCGGGCTCAAGTTCAAAGCCGTGGCACAGCCCCTGCGCGTTGCCCTCACCGGCAAGACCGCCAGCCCGGGCCTGTTCGAAACCATGTGCGTGCTGGGCAAGGCCGAGAGCCTCGCGCGCATCAAGCGGGCGCTGGCGCTGTAACGTGACCCACGCCCCCTGCTTCGCCAGCGACAACTACGCGGGCGTGCATCCCCGCGTTATGGCCGCCCTGGCTGCGGCCAACCACGGCCCGGCCAAGGCCTATGGCGACGACGAGCTGACCCAGGCCGCACGGGCGCGCTTCAAGGAGGTTCTTGGCGACAGCGCCGAGGCCTTCTTCGTGTTCCTGGGCACCGGGGCCAACGTGCTGGCCCTGCAGGCCATGACAAGACCGCACCACGCCGTGCTCTGCGCGGCCTCCGCCCACATCAACGTGGACGAGTGCGGCGCGCCGGAGAGGCACCTTGGCTGCAAGCTCATGCATGTGGACACGCCTGACGGCAAGCTGACGCCCGCGCTGCTTGAACCCTTTCTGCTGCACCATGGCAACGAGCACCACAACCAGCCCCGCGTCATCTCCATCGCCCAGGCAACGGAGCTGGGCACCCTGTACACGGCTGCGGAAATCCGCGCCCTGGCAGACTTCGCCCACGGGCACGGCATGTTCCTGCACATGGACGGCGCGCGCCTAGGCAACGCCGCAGCAGCCCTGGGCTGCGAGCTGCGAGAGATCACCAGCGATGCAGGCGTTGACGCCCTGAGCTTTGGCGGAACCAAAAACGGCCTGATGTTCGGCGAGGCCGTGGTCTTCTTCCGGCCAGAGTTCGCGCAGGACTTCCCTTTCATCCGCAAGCAGGGCATGCAGCTCTGCTCCAAGATGCGCTTCATCGCCGCTCAGTTTCTGGCCTTGCTTGACGACTCACTCTGGCGCGTAAACGCTGGCAACGCCAACGCAATGGCCCGGCTCCTGGCCGACAGGCTCAAGGACGCGCCGGGGGTGCGCATCACGCAAAGCCCGCAGACCAACGCCGTGTTCGCCGCCTTGCAGCCGGAGGTCATCGACACGCTGCAACGGCGCTACGCCTTTTATACCTGGGACCATGAACAGAGCGTGGTGCGGTTCATGACCTCCTTCGCCACCACCGAGGCCGAGGTGGAAGCCTTTGCCCAGGCCGTGCGCAAGGAAGCCCTGACAGCAAAATAACCTGCCGTAAGCGCTTTTCGAGGGGCGTCAGTATAGATGAACACCTGTGCTTTCCGGCAGAGCTATTGACAAAAAGCCTGAGCACTTTGTAAGAAGCTCCAGTGCGCGGCGCCCCCGGCTCCGAAGGTCCAACGGAGCGCATCCGCAGGGCGCTTCTTGCGCAAAAGCACTGTCATAACATCATTGCAGCTCTTATTCGCAACACGGGAGGCCATATGCAGTCGATTCTCAGCACGATGATCATGCGCCACACGGCGTTCCTGCTCATCGCCGTCATGACCCTGTTCTCCTTCGTGCCCAAAGCCGAAGCCAGCCTCGTGCCCACCTCCATGACCATGAGCTCGGAGCTCCGCAACCAGGATCTCGCCTCTGTGCAGAAGGTGCTGGAGCACAAGGCCGTCAAGGCCAAGCTCTCCGCCCTGGGTTACTCCGACGCCGAGATTTCCGAAAAACTTTCCGCAGTGTCCGACTCGGAGCTGCATAGCCTGGCCTCCCAGCTGAACGCGCTGGACGCAGGCGGCGATGGCCTTGGCATCATCGTCACCCTGCTGGTCATCGTGCTGCTTGTGGTGGTCATACTGAAGCTTACCGACAAGACCATCAGCATCCGGTGACCTTTCGGCCTGGCCGCAATCAAGGACTGATGATGAACACGCGCCCGCAACGGGTTTCAGGACCGCCCTCCAGGGCGGTCCTCGCGTTTTTGCCGCTGCTGGCCCTGTGCCTGGCCTTGTGCTCGGGCCTCTGGGGCTGCGCCCGGCTCCCGGCAGGCTTCACCCCGCCGCCGGGCCAGGGGCAGATCCAAAACGTGCCTTTCCACGCCCAGGAGGACCACCAGTGCGGCCCGGCCTCCCTGGCCATGGTGCTGAACCACCTGGGCGACGCCGCGACCCCTGAGGAGATCTCCCGCGCCATCTACCGTGAAAGCCTGCGCGGCACTTTGAGCCTGGACTTGGCCCTGTATCCGCGCGGGCGCGGTTTCGCCACACGGTTCTTCCGGGGCGCGCCGCAGGACGTGGCTGACGCCGTGGATGCGGGCATTCCGCTGCTTGTCATGGTCGACGAAGGATTTGGCGGCATCCACGTGCTGCACTACATGGTCGTCACCGGCTACGATCCCCAGGGAGTGCTGGTCAATTCCGGCCGCCGCCAGGGCGTGCGCCTCTCCTGGGCAGAATTTTTGTCCGCCTGGGACGGGGCCGACCGCTGGGCCCTCTTGCTGACTCCCGGAAAAACACCCGGCAAGGCCGCCCGAAAGGAACGCAAATGACGCGCAACCGCCTCCGCCTTTGCCTGATCCTGCTTCTGGGCTGCGCGCTCATGGCCGCCAGTTGCGCCATGCCGCGCATAGCCGTGCACGACGACCCGCTCTCCGGGCGCGAGCATCTGAAACTCGGCATGGCCTACGAAGCCAAGGGCGAGACCGAACGCGCCATGAGCGAATACGGCATGGCCTTGCGCAGCGAGCCCTTGGCCCGGTTGTATATGGGGAATATTCTGTTCGGACAGGGTAAACTGGCCGAGGCCGAGGTCGAGTACCGCGCGGCCCTGGAGCGTCTGCCCGACAATCCTGAGGTCATGAACAATCTGGCCTGGCTGCTGCTCAAGCGCAAGCACAACCTCGAAGAGGCCCAGACCCTGGCGGAACGCGCCGTGTCGCGCGCGCCGTCCAAGTCAGCCCTGTCAGCTTACAAAGATACCCTGAAGGCCATCCGCGCGGCGCGGGCCGCCGCAAAATAGAAGGTCCACGCCAGACGCCTAGCCCTCCAGGGCCACCAACTCCATTTTCCCCCACACCCCAAGCTTGCCCCCGGCCTGCACAAACACGCCCTCAAGGCCGAGCGGGGCCATTTTCTTGGCCCGGGCCAGCACCAGGTCCAGATCGTCTGCCGTATCGATAAGGTTCGCAAGGGCCGTGGCGGCAGCATCGGCAAAGGCGCCGCTGCGCGAGCGCACCACGACAAGCTCGCCCTGGCCCAGGCTCAAGGATGGCCCGATGGTGGCCGAGGACGCGCACAGGCTCAAGGGGAAGTCCCGGCGGGAAAGCTTGAGGCCCAGCCGCGCGCCAGAGGCAGGATCGCCCAGGAGCGCCACAATGCGCTCGCGGGTGGAGTGCAGGTACAGGTCGCCGCCGTTCTCAACAATGATGTTTGGACTCATGGACGCAAAATGGTCGGCCACAAACTGGGCGAAGGCTCCAGCCACGGCAGCCATAGGCCCCACGTTGACCGCAGCCGCAGCCCTGGCCATCTCCCGCGCGATGAGCGGCGCGCTTTCCGGCGCTGGCACCGGGGTCAGGCTCTCGCGGAAGCCTGGAGTCATGAGCATGAAGTTCTTGAGCTCGCCGCGAAGGCTGCGAACCAGGTCGAGCATGGGTTCGCGCAGGTCGGCTTCGGCGGTGACGAAAAGATCGGTTTGCTCCAGCACCACCTGAAAGGCCGTCTCCCCAGGGTGCGCGCGGACAGACTCTCGGTAGGCCCTGTGGGGTGAAAGGAATACTTGCTTCGCCATGCGTTACAGAGTACCAGAACAGAGCAGTGCCGAAAAGGCCAACATCATGGCCCAGAGGAAGAACCGGAGCTTGACGACCGGAAATCTTCCGTCTATACGGCTTGGTTCCGCGCAGCCGGAAACGACATCATCCTTCCAGGAGAACACATATGAGCAAGCGTACTTATCAGCCCAGCAAAATTAGACGTGCACGCACCTTCGGATTCCTCGTGCGCTCCCGCACCAAAGGCGGCCAGGCCGTCCTTCGCCGCCGCCGTCAGAAGGGGCGCAAGAGATTAGCCCTCTAGACTGGCCCAAAAGCCGCCGCCTGCCAAACAGCAAGCGCTTCGGCGCGTGCTATGACCAGGGACGCAAAATCTTCACCCGCCATTTCGTACTGTTTATTTTGCAGCGCGAAGAAGCGGAGGAAGGTTTTCGTCTTGGGCTTACGGTCAGCCGCAAGGTTGGCCGGGCGGTTTGGCGCAACCGCGTGCGACGCGTGTTGCGCGAATTTTTCAGGCTGCACCAGGCCATGATCGACAGGCCCCTCGATATCGTCGTTGTTCCCAAACGGAACCTGGACCCGAAGTGTATCGACATGGCCCTGGTGGAACAGGAGTTCCTCCCCGCGCTCTCCCGGCTTGTCCGGGAGGCCGGGGGCGGGATCACCGACGCGAGGTCTCCATGCTGAGAGGCACGCACGGGGCGGGGCGCTCATTTGGGCAGTCCGTTCTGCTGGCGCTCATCTGGCTCTACCAGAGACTATTGTCCCCTCTCTTCGCGGGCTCCTGCCGCTTTGAGCCCTCCTGCTCGCAGTATGCCCAGCAGGCCGTTATCATGCACGGCGCGCTCAAGGGCAGCCTGCTGGTCTTTTGGCGCATCCTGCGTTGCCAGCCCCTGTGCCGGGGCGGGTACGATCCCGTGCCCGTCTGTTTCCTCCCCAACATCCCAGACACTCACGCGAGCTGACACATGGACACTAAACGCCTTATCGCGGCCCTGGCCCTTTCCCTCATTGTCCTCTTCGGCTGGAGCTACCTCTTCCCGCCTGACGAGCCCAAGCCCCTTCCCGTTGCAGCACAGCCCGACGCCAAGCTGGAACAGGGCGCAAAAATCCCAGCACCAGTGGTTTCCGCCAGCGCCGCAGCCCTTGCGCAAGGCCGCGCCATCACCGTGAAGACCCCGCTCTACACCGCCCGGTTCAACACCCAGGGCGGAGTGCTCGAAAGCTTTGTGCTGAACAATTTCCGCGAAACCATCCGCAAGGATGCCCCGCACATCGACATCGTGGGCAAAGCCGCAAGCGACAAAGCAGCGCTGGGCCTGGTAATTCTGCCCGCAGGCGGAGAGGTTCACACCTGGAACGCGCCGGGCTGGACCTTTGAGGGCACAGACGCAGAGCTTTCCGGCAGCGAGAAGAAGACCCTCGTCTTCGTGGGCGAGGCCGCAGGCCTCAAGATCGAGCGCCGCCTGACCCTGAGCGCCGACACCTACCTCGTCACCGAAGAGACCACCGTCACAAACCCCGGAAGCGCGCCGGTCAGCGGCCGCGTGGCCTTCACCATCGCCACGGCGGGCCTTTCCCCCACAGGCGAGGACCAGTACAACCCCACGCGCATCGCCTATGGCACGGTCAAGAGCGGCTTCAACGAGGTAACCGACCACGGCGACCTGGAGAAGAAGGGCGTGGCCCCGGAAGAGAAAATCAACTGGGCCGCTGTTGAGAGCAACTACTTCCTGTTCGCCGCCATGCCCAAGGCCGAGGACGCGCTGACCAACGGCAAACTCAAGGACGGCGTGTTCAACCTGGCCGTGAGCAACGCCGTCACCTTCGAGGCCGGACAGGCCAAGACCGTGGGCTGCTCCTACTACATGGGCCCTGCTGACCGCGCCATCCTGGCGAAAATGCCGAACAAGCTGGAGCAGGCCGTTGACTTCGGCTGGTTCCATCTCATCGCCGTGCCGCTCCTGTTCATGCTGAACTGGTTCTACGGATTCGTGCACAACTACGGCGTGGCCGTCGTCCTGCTCACCGTGCTCATCAAGATCATCTTCTGGCCCCTCTCGCACAAAAGCTACAAGAGCATGGAGCAGATGAAGAAGATCCAGCCCATGATCCAGAAGCTGCGCGAAAAGTACGCGGACGACAAAGAGCTCATGAACAAGGAGATCATGTCGCTCTACAAAACCTACAAAGTTAATCCGGCGGGCGGCTGCCTGCCTATGGTCGTGCAAATCCCCGTGTTCTTCGGCCTCTATAAGGCCCTCTTGGGCAGCATCGAGTTGCGGCACGCACCGTTCATCGCCAACGTGCCCTTCACCGATATCGTGTGGCTTGCCGACCTTTCGGCCAAGGACCCCTACTATGTCACCCCCGTCATCATGGGGGCCACCATGTTCATCCAGCAGAAAATGACCCCCACCGGAGGGGACCCCTTGCAGGCAAAAATCATGTTGCTCATGCCTGTGGTGTTCACCTTCCTGTTCTTGAGCTTCCCCGCCGGGCTCGTGGTCTACTGGCTGGTGAACAACGTCCTTTCCATCGCCCAGCAGTGGTGGATGATACGCAAAGCGTAACGGACGAAATGGCGGCGTAACAGATCTGCTGGGAGGATACACGTGAGCGAAACCAAAGAATTCCAGGGCAAAAACCTGGACGAGGCCTTCGAGGCCGCGTGCAAGCACTTTGACCTGAAGCGCGACAAGCTGGAGATCGAAATCGTCTCCGGCGGATCGTCGGGCATCTTCGGGCTGGTGGGCGTGAAGAAGGCCATCGTGCGGGCCAAACCCCGCGGCAGTTTCAAAACCCAGCCGGAGGCAGCGCCCGAACGTACGGAGCGCCGTCCCGAACCTGCAGAACGGGCCGAACCCACGGAGCAGGCTGCACAGCCCGAACGGTCCGAAAGACCTGAGCGGGCTGAACGACCGGCCCCGCAACCTCGCCGCGAGGCCGAACGCGCTGCTCCTTCGGCTGAACGCGCCCCCCGGGCCGAGGCGGAGGGCGAAGGCGCCACAGCAAACACTGATTCACAGACCGAGCAGCCCCAGGGCGAGCAGGCCCGCCGCTCGGAGCGCAGCCGCCGCGGACGCGGACGTGGACGAAACGAACGCGGCGGTGAAAGATCCGCCGACAAGCCTGCTGAAAGGTCTGCCGACAAGCCTGCCGACAAGGCCGGCGATGTGGACGGCAACCGCGCGCCTGCTCCGCGCCGCCGCGAACGCGGCCCACGCCGCGAGGCCGAGGGCAACCGCGCTCCTGCTCCACGCAGCGAAGCCATGCACAACGCCCCTCACGACGACGAGGACAATGGCGCGCCCCAGGGCATCGCCCACCTTGACCAGGCAAAGCTTGAGGAGGTGGCCCGCGAGGTCACCGGAAAGCTGCTTGAACCCTTGGTGGAAAACGCCAAGGTGAACGTGGAGCTCCTGGCCGACCGCGTGTGCGTGCGCATCGAAGACCCGGAAAACTCCGGCCTGCTCATCGGACGCGAGGGCCAGACCCTGGCCTCCATACAGTACCTTGTGAACCGCCTGGTCAGTAAGCGCATGGACGCCTCCGTACGCGTGCAGATCGACGCCGGGGATTACCGCGAGAACCAGGATGAGCGCCTGCGCCAGATCGCCCGCCACCTGGCGGACAAGGCCATGGCCTCCGGCCGCACCCAGAGCACCCGCCCCATGAGCAGCTACCACCGCCGCGTGGTGCACCTGACCCTGCAGGACGACGAACACGTTTTCACGCGCAGCAAGGGCGAAGGCTCCATGAAGCGCGTGCTCATCATGACCAAGCGCAAGGGCAAGAACGGCGAAATGGTGAACGAGATCCCCCAGGACGCGGCCCGGCAATTCGACGACGACCCCCGGGACTAAGCCCTGGTTCACACCGAAAACGCCGCCGGGGCCGGAGACATTCTCTCCAGCCCCGGCGTTTTCTTTTCAGGGAGGCACCCAATGGCCCAACTGCGCACTGGCGACACCATCGCCGCCATCGCCACAGCACAAGGCCCTGGCGCCGTAGGCATCATACGCATCAGCGGCCCGGAGGCTCGCGCCCTTGCGGAAGCCCTCTTCCGCTCCTCCCGACCAGGCTTCTGCGGGCTCAAGCCCTACCGTCTGCATCACGGAGTTCTCACCGGGTCTAATGGCCGGGCGCTGGACGAGATCCTCGCCGCCTTCATGCCTGGCCCCGGGTCCTTCACGGGCGAGGATGTGGCCGAGTTGTTCTGCCACGGCGGTCCGGCAGTGCTGCGGGCCGTGCTGGAAGAGCTGCTGGCGCGCGGAGCCCGGCTGGCCGGACCCGGCGAATTTACCTACCGTGCTTTCAAGAACGGCAAGCTGGACCTGGCCCAGGCAGAAGCCATTGCCGAAACCATCGCCGCGCCCACCCGCGCCGCCCTGCATCTGGCCCAGCTCAAACTTTCCGGCGCGCTTTCCGCCCGCATCGCCGACCTGCGCACACGCCTGGAAAATCTGCGGGCAAAACTCTGTCTGGCCGTAGATTTCCCGGACGAAGACATCGAGTGCCTGCCTCTGCCCGCCCTGCGGGAGGAAGCCCTCGCCGTGGGTGAGGCCCTTGCCTTGCTTCTGGCCGGGGTGGAACGAGCGCGCGCCTGGCGTGAAGGGGTTCTGGCCGTGCTGGCTGGAAGCGTCAATGCAGGCAAATCAAGCCTGCTCAATGCCCTGGTGGGCCGCAACCGGGCCCTTGTTTCGGCGACGCCCGGCACCACGCGCGACTACCTGGAGGAGCAACTGGACCTCTCAGGCCTCTTGGTGCGCCTTGTGGACACAGCCGGGCTGCGGGACTCGCTGTCCGGTGCCGAAGCAAATGACCTTGACAAGCCGGGCATCGATCCGGTGGAAGCCGCAGGCCAGGAGCTGGCGCGAGATTTCATGGCCCGCGCCGAGGCTGTGCTCTATGTGCTGGACGCATCAAAGCCCTTGCGCTTGCTGGACCGCGAGGCCCTGACGCGACTCGACGCCCGGCGCGCACTGGTGGTGCTGAACAAGTGCGATCTACCCGGTGCGAATGATGCACTCCATGAGACGCTGGCGACTGTCGACGGGCTGGGCCTTGCGTCGGCCCGCATTTCAGCCAAGACCGGAAGCGGACTGGAGGAGTTGTGCGACATTATGCGGCAACGCCTGACGGACGACCAACGCGAACCAGATCCGGACGAGATAGCGCCCAACGCACGGCAAGCCCAGGCCCTAACACTGGCGCACGGCGAATTGCTCTCCCTAGCGGACGAGACGGAAGCCGCCCTGCCCTACGACATCCTGGGCCTGCGGCTGGACGCCGCCTGCCGCGCACTCTCAGAGCTCACCGGAGACATTGCGCCCGACGAGGTGCTGAACGCCATTTTCTCCCGCTTCTGCATTGGGAAATAATTTTTGTGCATGAGATCGACCTGTGACACTCTCGCCACACGCACAGCCACGTTGCTCCGAACAAATCAAAGGATGGTATTCCACGTGAAGTCCACAGCTTTCATGACCGCATTGCTTGCCCTTGCCCTGTGTCTGTCCAGTCCCGCCAGCGCGCAGGAAGCCAAGCCGACGGCGCAGCCAGCATTAAAGCTGGCCGTCATCAATTCTCGCGAAGCGCTCGCTCGCAGTAACAAGGGCGTTGCGGCCATCAGCGAGATACAGAGCAAATTCTCAAACCAGCGCAGAGAGTTAGGCGTTTTGCAGCAAGAGATATTGAAGCTTCAGGCTGCTGGGCAGAAACCTCAGACGAGGGGACCGAATACAGCCCAGTTGCAGCAGAAGCTTCAGGCTTATGGCGCAGCAGAGCGCAAACTCATACAAGAAGTATCCCAGGAGGAAGGCGCCCGGTTCAAGCCGATCATTGAGGTGCTGCATAAGGTGGTTGAAGAGTACGCCAAGGAAAACGGCATCACTGCCATCCAGGATAGCGGATCCTTTGTCTATTTCGACAGCTCCCTCGACATTACAGAGGAAATCATAAAACAGGTCAATCTGAGCAACTAGCTTCACCAGGGGCGCAGAGTCTCTCTGGGCGTGTGCGGTCACCCAACTGATGCTGCGATGCTTGGCCGGCCTTGCACCAAGATAGAACACGTAAAGGTAGCGCAGCCCACAAGGATTCATCATTGATCCCAACGAAACGCCAGATTTGTGGGCATAGCGTATTGCTCACCCGCTCGACGTGATCATCCGGCAAGCGAGAACGAAGATGAACGAAATCCGGCAGGCTCACCGCGATGGCTGAAGCCTTCCAAGCTCTGCAGTCCCTAGAAAATCTCGCAAAAAAAGGAACTCCAGCCAGTCGACTGACAAGCATACGCAGAGGCCACGGGATGGCAGCGAGAGCCCCTCAGGGGGGAGCTCTCTTGTTTACGATTCGCCAGCGGAGAGTAAAAAAGGAAGAAAGACGGCTTGTTGTCTAAAGAGGCTACACGGGCTCCGGCAAATCAATCCCGCCAAAGGGTTCCGTGTGGATGATGCTATTCTTGCTGAATACGCACTTTCTACTATAACGCACGAGACTCTTTGACTGATCCAACAACGCGACAATATCCAACGAACCATCAGGGCAAGGAATATCGCTTTCCACAACAATGGTGTCGGTCAATATTGTGCCTGACTCTGTGCGAAAAGGTATGGCTCTCTTGAAAACAATCTTTTGCATGACAATCCTTCTGCGGTGATATTCTGTTGTTCTTCTTTTATCATACGTTCCAAGCCGCAGACCGTCAATTGCCATCGCCCCTATGATTTTGCAGGATTACTGAGTGCGCACTCCAATCTAATTATCCGCCCACGAACCGTATCGTCGAGTGCTCTGCGCCTAACGGCCTTTCCGCTGGCAGCCCATCGGAGCCACACGGGACCCCGGTCAACAAAAAAAGTCCGGGTTTTGCCCGGACCTTTTCACTTGCCTCGTTCCAAGCTTCGCGCCTGTTGCGGGCACGAAGCCAAGCATTAACGCCCCTTGCGGCCCCAGCCATGCCCACGGTCGTTGTCGTGCCTGTCGTCCCGGTCATGGTCCCGGTCATCATGATGGTCGTCATCCCAATCGTCGTCCCGGTCGTAATGATGCGCCGACACCCAGCGGACCGGCGCCCAGCCGCCAGCCTCGAAGTGATAATAGCCCCCCCGGCGTTCCCAGCGCGCAGGCACCCAGCGCTGGCCCGGGCGGGTCTTTATCCAATGCCCTTCCGCCCAGTGGTGGCGACCGTCTTCCCAGTACCAGACTCCCGGCACCCAAAACCAGCCTGAGCGCGAAGGACGCGGCGGCTCGTAACGCGGCGGCGGCGGCGCATCGGAAATGTTGAGGCTGAAGGACAGCTGCGCCATGGCCGGGGCGGTCAGGCAGCCCAGACAGAGCACTGTGGCGAAAAGCGTCTTGAGGGCTCTGCAATGCATGGTCGATCTCCTTGTACGCCCAGGACAAGGCCAGGGCAGGGGTTGCGATGACAAGCCGAGGGGGGGAAACCCCATCCACCCGGTTGTGCTAGCAAAGCATAGCCCGTGCCACGCAAATCACGCTGGTATCATTGAATTAATTCATATTGAGATTTGCTGCGCGCAAATTCTGCGCAAAAATGCGCGATGAATGGCGCAGTTTATGACGTAGAAGCATGTGCTCAGCCCCAAAAGCTCTGTGCAACAGCGGCTCTTGTCTGTTCACTCACCTATGCCCATGACGCATACCAGCACCTCATGGACTCCGGGGAAACGCTCGGACGAGCGTCTACCTGCTGCTGCCGAGGCCTGGCAACGACGAGAGGCACGAGGCCTTGGGCCAGCGCTACCGCCTGCAGCTGCACGAGCACGCTGGCTCATTCAATGAACCTCTTCTCGCACTGCCCATATCGGGCTCATGGCTCGCCAGTGTCTCTCGCGAGCAACGGGGGGTCATCTCATCGGCTGGCACATGGCGCAACCGGCAAGGCTCATGCTCCCGTGTTCTCCCAGAAGAACGAGTCCCGCTTTGCATGACGAACCGCAGACAATATCACGGCATGCTCTTGCATCCGTCATGATCCTCCACCTCGACCTATCTGCTCCGATGCAGCATCCTCAAGGTTTGGGGGTATCGAGGGCAAAGAAGCGAACAATGACACGCTGACCGATGAGCAGTTCCGGGGCGTTGACGGACAGGACGCACTCCACCACACGCTGGTCCTGCTTTTCTGCCGGGTCGTCGCTCGGCGGGCGCTGCCCGACCACCCTGCCCAGGCGAAGCACTTTGGCCGGCCAGCGTTTGTCGGGCACGGCTTCGAGCAGAATCTCCGCATCCTGGCCCACGCGCACCACCGGAAGGAAACGCTCCTCAAGGTCCGCTCGCACGATCTGCGGTGCATCTGGAGCAAAGAGAAACAAGGGCGTGACGTTGAGCGTGCTGACACCGTTGCCGGGCCGGGCCTGCCGCTGGATGATCTGGCCATCTGCCGGGGCACGCACCACGCGCTCCTCGACCTCTCGCCGCGAGACCCCAGCTTTGCGCGAAGCCGCTTCAACGGACGCCTGCAAGGCACGCAGCTCAGCTCGGGCCGTGTCGCGTTCATCCATAGCCTTGTCCAGTTCCTGTTTGGTAACGGCCTGCTGGGCGTGCAATGATTCGAAACGGCGCACTTCACGCTCGGCCGCGCTGAGGCGCACCTTCAGCGGCTCGATGCGTGCCTGCGCCTCGGCCTGCTCGCTCATGGAAAGCGCGAGGCTTTGATTCGGAAGCGAGGCATCCAAAGTTGCGAGCACTTGCCCAGCCTTGACATGGTCGCCTTCCTCCACAAGCACATGCTTGATGACGCCATCGCGTTGCGCAGCCAGCTTCACCACGCCGCCCTCGATGTCGGTGCGGCCTTTGGCGCTGGCGGCAAAGGTTTTGGCATGTGCAGCCTTGGCCTTGCTCTCCGCGCTGGCGTCCGAGTCGGAGCATCCGGCCAGGAACAGTGTGGCGCAAATGGTGAAGGCGCTCGCCAGCCGAGCGAAGTTAGATGAGCACATATGGTTCTCCTAATGCGTGACGTTGCTGTTGATGGGGCGCTCATCCCTGGTGATGCGGCCGTCCTCAAGCTGGATTACCCTGTCGGCGTGGGAGAGCAGGCGGGGGTCGTGAGTGACCCCAAGGACCGTGGTGCCGTGCTCCCGCGCAATTCGCTTAAGCAACTCCACGACGATTGCGCCGTTGGTGCTGTCCAGGGCCGAGGTCGGCTCATCCGCGAAGAGCAGCCGGGGGGCCTTCACCAATGCGCGGGCAATGGCAACACGCTGCTTCTCGCCTCCAGAGAGTTCCATGGGGCGCAGGTGGCTGCGTGGGCCAAGTCCCACTTCGTCCAAGGCGGCTTGAGCAAGCGCGCGGGCTTCCGCCCCGTGGACGCCGAGATATTGCATAGGAAGAATGACGTTTTCGCTGGCGGTGAGCGCGCCAAAAAGGTTGAAGCCCTGAAACACAAAGCCGCAGTGCTGCAGGCGAAAGCGGTCCACCTCAGCCTCGGAAAGGGACCAGAGATCCTCGCCCAGGGCCAGTACTCTTCCGGCGTCGGGCCGCAACAGGCCGGAGAGCATGGAGAGCATAGTACTCTTGCCAGAGCCCGAAGGGCCGACGACCAAGGTCAATTCGGCTGGAAGAATTTCGAGCGTGCTTTCTTGGATCACCTGGTTGGTAATCTTGCCGGTAGTGAAGGCCTTGCTGATCGCGCTGGCGCAAAGGGTGGGCGCAGTCATGGTTTGCTCCTAACGCAGCAACGTGGCTGGGTCGGTATTCATGAGGGGTTTGAGCGACATGAGGCCGCTGGTCAAGGCGATGAGATAGATCAGAACAACAACCGACAGGATCATCCACAGGGGAAAAACCATGGCCACGCCGGCGAAATTTGCAGATATCCCGGCGAGGACAGAAAGAGTGGCAGTGAGGATGAGCCCCACTGAACCGATCCAGAACGATTGTTCCAGCACCACGCGCTTGAGCGCCCCCCTGGAAACGCCCAGGGCGCGAAGCGCGGCGTACTCCTTGGACGAAGCCAGTATCGCGCCGGAGAGCGTCTGGTTGGTGATGACAACGCCGACCACCAGGGCCAACAACGAAGCGAAGGCAGTGCCCACGCCCGCGCCAGACTCCAGGAGCCAGTAGAGTTCCGACTGTGCGGAGAACACGTCTGCCTCCCACACGCTGTAGCGCTTGATGGGCCCTTTGTCGTCCAGGGCTAGAGCGACGGCCTGGCGGTCCGAGCCGGGCCGCAGACCCACAAGATAGTAGGTCACCTCGGAGCGTTGTTCCGGCAACAGGGTACGCGCTGTAGACAGAGAGCAAATCACTGTGGTGCTGCCGATGGCGCGTATCGACTCTGTCACGCCAACAACGGTGACGCGGCGATTGTTGATTTCCATGGCGGAACCGACATGGGCACCAAGCTTTGCCATGTCGGCCTCAGCAATGATGACACTGCCCGGTTCGTCCAGCAACGCGCGTTGCTCAGGGGAGAGCGACCCCGAGAAGCCAAGGCCGCCAGGGACGGGGTCGATGGCGTGAAGGATTACGGAAACCGCGACGCCGTCCTCGCGGCGCAGGTCTCCGTAAGTGGTCAGGTAGCGCTCAACGCGGACAACATCGGGGTGGATCCAGGCATCGGCGTCGCTCACCGTGGGAATGGAGCGGCCCATGTCCACGCTTTGAGTGTTGCGGTAGCCGATCCATAGGTCTGCCGATGAATTTGTGATTGGCGTGGAAACGGAGCTGAACATTCCGAACAACAAGGCAAGCTGCACCACGACCAGCAAACCGGCGAAAGTAACGGCCAGCACGGCGGCGAGATACCTGCGCCACTCGTAGCACAAGCTGGCCCGCGCAAGGGAAACGTCGCCATCAGCGCCGCCCATGGCTGTTCTCAGGGCCTTCCATGCGCGTTGCGACCACATTGGAGGGCGCAACATGATCGTCAGCGTGCTCATGTTCATCGCGAAACCTCTTCCATGATGTAGCTGCTCACAAATCCTCGCAGGCCACCGGCCATATGCTCGAAGTCCATGCCGGGATCAAGCTGCTGCTCCACCAACATGCCAGAGCAGAGGGCAATGATTATTTGGGCGGCATGGTCAGGGTTCAGCATCTGGCGCACCCACCCCTCGGACTGGCCGCAACGCAATGCGTCTGCAAGTTGCAAGCGGAGGGTGGCGTCCTTGGCCTTGTATTGGGCTGCATACTTCTCGCTTCGGTAAAGTTCCAACCAGCTATCAAGGCCCAAGCCCAAGCCGACAGGCCCCCAAAGTTGCCGCATCCCTTCACCATCAATACTCGCCAAGTACTCAAACCCATCCCGTGTAAAGAGCATCTTGCTCTTCTCATAGTACATTTCGAATTCCATCTCCGCGATGGTGGCTATGATTTCCTCCTTGTCGCGGAAGTACCGAAACAGTGTTCCTGCGCTCATCTTGGCCGTCGAGCAGATCTCTTCGGTTCGGGAAGCGTGGAAACCCTTAGTGCGGAATACCTCGGCAGCCGCCTTGAGAATCTGCAGGCGGCGATCCTCGTGAAGCTGTTCGTTTTTTGGTCGAGCCATAGGCACCCCTTTCTTAGACGGAGTATTCAGTCGCACTATTTGCAAACGAGCGCGCCTTTGTCAAGAACTGTCACACTGATTCCCCAAAAAGAGATACCTTAAAGGTGGTTCCATCTTGTATGCGGCACCGATCAAAGCCCCTGCCAAGCATCATCAGGAGAACTGATTACAAAACGTGAACGAGAGTGCTTGTGTTCAGACCACCCGCAGACTCATGCCGAATTGCGCGCCGGCTTACATAATGCTGCCAAGCGCCGACGAGTCCAGACTTGAGGTCCGCTTCTCTCTGCACGTCACTTGATCGCCGAAACAGGGAATGCCGTGGGGAGCGATTTTGGATAAAAAAATAATCGTTTAGATCTGGAACCTGACCGCCTTTACTTTTGTGGCGTCCCCGGGGGACGCCTCCCCATCATCGGCGTGAGACGCTCTCCTCCCAGCCATCTGTTCCATGGGTTATGGCCTTCGCGTGGACATCTGTGGACGCTCCAGGACGGATTCCCCCATCCTTCCCTGCTTCAGAATCTGCTTCAGTCAGCCTATATGCCCCTCAGAGCGACCAACATGTCCAATTGCCATTGGCAGAGTCGTGTTCTTCGTGTACAGATTACTTATGGGGAAGCGCTACGCACCAGGCAAGGCAATACGTGCCATCAGCATCGTCCTTCTTAGTCTCGTGGCCATGTCCTGCTCGAACGACCAACCTATCCGGGTCGGCTTTTCTGGTCAGCTTACAGGCTCAAAGGCTGACCTTGGCGTCCAGGGGCGCAACGGAGCCGCTCTCGCCGTGGAGGATATCAATGCCGCCGGCGGCATCAACGGACGCAAGCTTGAGCTTCTGGCGAAAGATGACCAGGACACCCCGGCCGGTGCCATCCAGGCTGATGAGACCCTGCTCCGCATGGGTGTTGTGGCCATAGTCGGCCACATGACATCCAGCCAGACACGGGCGGCTTATCCTGTTGTCGAGAAGCAGGGCGGCATACTGATTTCTCCAACTACGGCCGCGCCTGCGCTCGAGGACAAGCTGGATGGGTTTTTCCGTGTCATTCCGAGCAACACGAAATGGGCCGAAGTCATGGCCGAATATGCCCACAGGAAAGCGCTGAAAACAGCCTTCTTTGTCGGCGATGCGGACAACATTGGCTATACGGACACCTTCCTTGCCTCTTTGGACAACTCCTACACGAAGCAAGGAGGTCGGTTCGTCGGATCTAGGCTGTTCTCCTCCCGAACAGGCGAGGACTGGAGGGCCTTGGCGCAAGCCATCCGCAAGGCCAAGCCTGAAGCCCTCATGGTCTGCATGGCGGCGCGCGACCTTGCCTCGCTGGCCCAGGCCCTGCGCCCGAACGAGGCGGGCATCACGGTCCTCGGCCCGCCTTGGCCAGCCACAAACGCCCTGGTACTCTCGGGCGGCAGCATCGTTGAGGGCTTCCAATTCGTCTCCAACTATTCGGAAGACAATGCCTACCCCAACTTCGCCCCCTTTCAGGAGCGCTACGCCAAGCGCTTTGGCTGGAAACCGAGCTTTGCGGCGGCCTTCGCCTATGAGGCTGTGGTGCTGCTCGCTGACGCGCTCAAACGCTCGGGCGGAAATGCTCAAGGGCTCAAAGCAGCCCTTGTGGACAGCACTCCGCACACAGGCATCATTGGTCCTTTCGTCATGACGCCAAGCGGCGACGTCATCAGGCCCACCTTCATTACCAGCGTCAAGCAGGGGCGCTTCGTCATCACCCACACAGTGGGGGGGACCCACTGATGCCGCAGAAGAAACCGCAATCACTCTCGAGCATTCTTAACCGCAGTATGTTCCTGTGGATTCTGATCCCAGGCGCTCTGGTGGCTCTGGTGGTCGCGGGGCTGGCCGCCTTCTGGATGCGCGAGCATTATGTGCAGAGCGATGCCCTGGCTATGCGCGGGATGGCCAAATATGTCAGCAACTACGTGGGGTCTTCCGCAAAGTCGCTGACCATTTTCGCCACAAAAATCGACAGTGATGAGCGCACCAAGGACATCCCGGAGTACATACAGGAGTTCTTAACGGCGTCGCCGTATTTTGACCGTGTGCTCTGGGTGGACAAGGACAAGCGTGTGCGCGCGGTGGTGCCCTTGGGCACAAAAGGTCACGAATTCCCGTTGAGCCTGGACGCCACTGGCCAGGGCTTTCAGATCCTCTCCCGTCCCATACCCTCGCCTGAAACCGGCCACCTCGTGATTTACATCGGCGCCCGCGCTCCACATGGGGACTTGCTGGCGGCAGAGCTGGACCTGAGCATATTCCAGAGCAACCTGCAGGAGTTGCTGCCAGAGGGCAAAGGCTCCATCATTCTTGTCGACGCCTTTGGGAACCTCATCTCCCACCCTGAGCGTGAGCGTGTGGAGAGGCAAGAGAACATCGGAGACCTGCAAGCAATCCGTGAAAGCAGCGAAGTGCCAACCTCGCGAGTCTTTCGCTATGGGGATGGCTTTGTGTTCGGCACCTCGGTGCGCCTTGCCGACACGGGATGGGTGCTTCTGACCATCAAGCCTGTCGAAGCGCTTTTTGGCCGCCTTGCCCGCTCAGCCATCATCCTGCTGGCGATGCTCACCATAGTGTCCCTTTCGCTCTCCCTGCGCATGCGCCAAGTTCTTCGCAAGCGCGTCGTGTCACCCCTTGTCGACTTCTCCGAGGCCATCCAGAGCCTCGCAGAAGGGAAAAGGGTCAAAGCCAAGGGAGAGAATTCTGCCGCCTTCCAGGAGCTGGCTCATGTGGAGCAGGAATTCTTCCGGATGAGCGACACCCTCTATGCCCGTGAAAACGAGATCCGCGAGAGCGAAACGCGTTATCGCAGCCTCTTTGAAAAAGCCTCCATCGCCATCTTTCTCGTTGACCGCTCTTCGCGTTTGCTCGACGCAAACCCCATGGCCGAAGAACTGCTCGGGTTCTCGCGCGCAGAACTGACGGCCATGAACGGACTTGACCTCCTCCACCCTGAGGATGCCGAACGAGTTCCTGTGGAGAAAAACATAGCGGCCGTGAAGGCTGGCGAGAATGTGTGCCTGGAGCGCCGTTTTCGCACCAAGACAGGGCAATGGCTGCAGGTAGAGGTGCGGATGAAGAACGTGGACCAGGACAAGCACCTGCTCATGTTCTCGGACATAACCGAACGGAAGGAAATCGAAGACGCCCAGCGCTTCCTGCTCCAGTCCGGCAGTGATGCCGACGGAGAGGATTTCTTCAGATCCCTGGCATGCTATTTGGTCAGGACACTTGAGATGGACTACATTTGCATCGACCGGCTGGAGGGTGACGGACTCACGGCCCATACCCTTGCGGTACACTTCGACGGGCACTTCGAAGACAACGTCTCCTACGCCCTGAAAGACACGCCCTGCGGCGACGTCGTGGGCCGGAATGTCTGCTGCTTTGCCGAGCGCGTGCGCCACCTTTTCCCCCAGGATCAAATTCTCCAGGATATGAAAGCCGAAAGCTATGCGGGCGTCACTCTCTGGGACACCCAGCACCGGGCCATCGGCCTTATCGCCGTCATCGGCAGGAAGCCGTTGGCGAACCCGCGTCGGGTGGAGGCGCTGCTACAGCTGGTCGGCATGCGCGCAGCGAGCGAACTAGAGCGCAGAAAGAGCTTGGAGGCGCTCATCAAAAGCGAATCCGCCTTGCGCGCAATCATCGAGAACACGCCCATTGGCATGCACCTGTACGACCTCGTAGACGACCGGCTCATTTTCGGCGGGGCAAATCCAGCTGCGGACACGATCCTGGGTTTGAACCACAGCCAACTCATCGGCAAAGGCATTTTTGAGGCCTTTCCCATGCTAGAGGAAACCGAGATCCCCGACCGCTACCTCAGCGTCATCACCACAGGAACCCCCTGGCATACCGAGCAGCTCGGCTATGAGGACGAGCGATCTTCCGGCACCTTCGAGGTGCTCAGCTTCGCGGTTTCACCCTCTCGTTTAGCTGTCATGTTTTTGGACATCACAAGCCGCAAGCAAGCCGAAGACGAACTGCTTCAGGCGAAGGAGCTCGCAGAGGCTTCGGACCGCGCCAAGTCAGAATTCCTGGCCAACATGAGCCACGAGATCCGCACCCCGCTCAATGGCGTTCTCGGGATGCTGCAATTGCTCCAGCAGAACGTTACGCAGGAAGAACGGGCCAACTTTACCAACATGGCCTATGATGCCGGGCGCAGGCTGCTTTCGTTGCTCAATGACATTCTGGACTTTTCCAAGATGCAGACGGAGCAATTCGCGCTGAACCGCTCCCCCTTCTCCGTCAAGGAGTTGATGTGCTCCGTTTCGGACGTGTTCCATGTGGCCTGCACCCAGAAGGCTATCGCCCTAGAGGTCAACACCGCAGACCAAACGCCTGCCCACTTGTGTGGAGACGAGGCGCGCATCCGACAGATCCTCTTCAACCTGGTTGGCAATTCTGTCAAATTCACTTCCTCCGGGTCTGTGCAGGTGGACGTTTGGACTCGCCCGTCCCTGCGTAATGCAGACAAGGTCAGGTTGCACCTCGTGGTCGCCGACACAGGCATCGGCATTGCCGATGACAAACTCAGCCATGTGTTCGGCCGGTTCACTCAGGTCGCTGCAGGCTATACACGACCCTACGAGGGGGCGGGGCTCGGGTTGGCCATCGTCAAACGCATTGTTGAGCTCATGGGGGGAAGCATCTGCGTGGACAGCGATGTCGGCAGAGGCACCTCCATATTCCTGGACCTACTCCTGGACAAAGTGGATGAAGCTGCCCAAGCAAATGTGGATACGCAGAGGTGTTTCACCGCGCCTGAGGTGGGGCCCTTACGGATACTCCTGGCGGACGACGAACCCATTGGCCAGATGAGTATGCTTGTCCTCCTCAAGCGCATGGGCCACAAAGTCATCACCGCCAGCAACGGGTATGAAGCCATAGACGCATTCATGCAGAACGACATCGACTGTATCTTGATGGATATCCAGATGCCGGAAATGGATGGAGTTGAGGCGACAAGGCGCATCCGCAGCATGTCCGAAGATTTGGGAAAGGCGAGAGTTCCCATAATCGCTTTGACGGCCTATGCCATGCAGGGAGACCGTGAGAGATTCCTGGCGGCAGGGATGGATGACCATGTGGCCAAGCCCGTTCAAATGGAGAAATTCCAAGAAACGCTGGCGCGGGTGATGGAGAATACAAGCTGAGGTTGAAATCCTCATCGTCCCTCCCTACGACCAACGCCAAGGCGGTTAAGGGATGGAGTAAAGCCAGCACGAAGCAATTGTCCAGTTTCTCTTGAAACACCGCTCACGTTAGGCTCCCCTCAGGCCCATAACTTTGGTTATGGCCGTTGGGGTAGCGCAGATCAGTTTTGTCTACCGCGCCAAATCTTGCTGTGTTCCTTTGTATTTCATGCTGGCGTCCCCCCCGTTGACTCCACCACCATCCGCAAGCCCAATCAAGCGATGAGGCTATTCTGGTCAATGCGGGACATCTTGACCGGGCGTCCTCCCCTCGCGTGATCGCAAGAATTGAAGAGGTGGTTTCGTGCCACTTTTTATGCCGGAGGTTGGAAGAGGGTTGGAACAGAAAAAGGGACCTAGAGTTGCCTCTAAGTCCCTTAATTCTTTTTGGTAGCGGGGGCAGGATTTGAACCTACGACCTTCGGGTTATGAGCCCGACCTTTCCAATCTCTCAGATAGCGATTTCAGTCACTTAGAAAACCACGCCAATTGGTTTCTCCAATAATTCATTGAAGACCGTCTGTCAAAAGAGTTGACACACGAATACGCCACCCCACCAGTTCCGGTTGCTCATACGAAGGTCTGGAGATTCAGTCAGGAGATGTGGCTGCTTCATCCTGGATGGAAATGGTGACCACGGAAGACCAGGACAGGCGAGAGCAGTTGAAGCTGCCGCTCCTTAACTACTGTGAGTTGGACACCCTGGCCATGGTGAAGATTTTGATGCAGGTATCTGAAATGTCCTAAATAAGTTCCAAGAGATGGCAAATGTTTAGTGCCAGGTGGGCATCCGTTTCTCCACGCTTGTGGTCAGAGCCAAAGCCTTGAGTCACAATGCCAATAACATATAGGTCGCTGTCGACTAAAGGGGCACCGCTGGCTCCACCGTAAACGTCCTTGTCTAACTTGTACTGCTTGCCACCACATTGATTCACTTTGTTCGCGATGGTGCCCTTGTAAACGCTTGGCGGACCTCCAGCATAGTTTGGAAATCCTGAAAACATATATTTTGACCCGATATCTCTGTCTGTATTTGAGGCAATCCGCAAGTTCCTGTGTTTGTTTTTCGGAAATCCAGGAACATTGAGAATGGCAATGTCAAGAGTGTCGTGCGCCTTATGCACGTCGGCAAAGTACTTCTTGTCCTGGGTTTTCCAATGGGCAATCTTGATGGTACACTCAGAAACATGTTTACATGTCACGATTCCAATACCATAGAGTAAAAATGCCGTGCCAATCTCTTCCCCGTGCTCGTCGTAGGCAATAAGAGTTGAGTCTAATAATTTAGAAATATTGTCTTTGTGGCACTCGTGTTCTTTCCCAAGCAAAGCAGAGTATCGTTTCATCAGATTGCAAAGTACAATGCTGTCATGGCCGCGTACATCAAACAGGTGGGCCATGCATCCACTAATATAATCTGACAGCACTCCGCTCTTGTTTCCGTGAAGTGCGATGTGGTGGTCGTTAGCCGATTTGTATCCATGATGTTCCCAACTCGCCAAGGCTCCACGAATCTTGTTGATGTAGCCTCTGTCTTTGTTTGGAAACTTGTTGACCGTTAGCCCGGTTACACGCTGACGCTCGGTTGAAAGCTGTACCCGTATCTTGCTTTGGTTAATTTCAAATCTAGTAGAATGGATGGTGTCAATTAGGCTGCCACTCCATTCTAATGATGTGCCAGAATAGGCCAGCAGTGCTGAAAGACCTTTAGTTTTGTTTGTAGACAACGTTATGTCATCGGCATACCTTGTGTATCTAAGGCTGTGCGCTTTACAATATTGAAGCATTGCTGTGTCAAGATGTTTGGCGACCATATTAGATATAATAGGAGAACTAGGTGCACCGATAGGTAGTGCTCCATTTCTGCAACAGGCATGAGCTATGACTGCGGAAACATTATTCGGAATTTGATACGCACCCGACCGGAACGTCCCATAGATTCGGTGAAACGTTATGCTTGGGAAAAAATCTTTCAAATCAATGTTTATAACAACTTTTTTTGAACTGTGTTCTTTAGCATTTGTTACAATACTTCTGTCGGGAATGAATCCATGAACGGAGGGCTTAGGAGTGTAGATTTTTTGTAGCAGCGTAGATATCTTCCGTTGTATTTCCTTTAGTTGTTTGCATGGTGAGTGTATTGTTCGTTCGCCACCGGTTTTTTTTGGTATTGCAAATACCCTATACCGGTCTACGCCTTTGTACAGATACGACAGGAGAGAACTCTCGTCATAGCCGAGGTACTGCGCAAGCTGTGGGATGGTTTGAAGCTCTTGAATTTCAGTCATTGTTTATAAAGAGCGCACCGGGATTCTACTTTACACGTGGAACCTAGTAACAATCGTCATAGTGCGACACACATGGCTGCATGGAGCCATTGTGCTTGATGCCGCGTTTACGCAGCACGAGTCAATCGTACCGGCGCGCTCTTTAGAAATTCGTACCACCGTTGAGGTAGGTGGTCAAACTTTAAGGTGAAGTTGGATTATCTCGTCCAAGGTTATTCATGCTCGAGGCATGAGACTCTGGCTGTTTCCGTGCATAGCTTGCTTGTGTCAATTCTCTTCCCAACTCGCCCCAGGTCCAACCTGTCCGCATCCCAGCACGTCAGGACCGTGATATCCTGGTCATCTTCAGGAGTCCCTCCTGTGTGACGAGAACACGCTATGACCAGCAGGTCCACCTGAGCATCTGAACACGAGAAAAACTTGCCCCTGAGCTTCTGAGCCAGGGCTGCTCCGCGCACCCCATGTTCAGGGTCCTTCCACTCGTTTCCCCTACAGGCGTCATGAAAGTAGGCGAACAGGGTAATGACCGTGGAATCGGCCCCGGTGTGTTCAGCCAGGCGTAGTCCGTTCTGAAGAACACGTTCCCAATGAGGAAGCCCGTGGAGCCCTTGCGGGTCGAGTTTGTACTGGGCCAGGATAGCCTTGATGAGTGGTTTGAGGTTCACAGGTTCAGTATACCTCCTGGTCCTGCTGATGACAAAGAGAGAGCCCCCGCCACAGCCCCGGAATGGATGAAAGGAGCAATGGCAGGGGCTTTCTCTATCTTACTTTTCGGAGCCTGAACCTACTTCTATTTAGTCTTTCTTCTCAGTAGGAGCGGCCTTCTTAGCGGTCACCTTCTTGGGTGCAGCGGCCTTGGGCTCCGCAGCCTTCTTCTTGCCCCTGCTACCAGCGGGCACCTTTTCCCAAATCTTTGATTCAGCCATTACGGCTTTGCGGTTCTTCACCAAAGCCTTGCAGGCCAAAGTCGTGCCTTTTTTCAGCCCGAACTGAGCCAGATACGACTTTTTGTCCAAGCCATGCTCAGCCAGGTGCTTCTTGGTAAGGATTTTAAAACTCTTGCCACAGCATAGGCAAACAATCGCATTTTCCTTGATGGACTTCTTCGGGTCCATGACAGGACCGGCAGCAGCTTCAGGCTGAGCAGCCTCAATCTCTACCCCACCAGAAATTGCATCAAGCTTTTTTACTAGGTCCTGGACCATTGTTCCAATCTCTTCAACATTCATCGCCCTGACACTCGCCTGGGCCTTAACAATTTCTAATGCCGCTTTGTAGTTCTCAGACATTATGGCTCTCCTTGTTAAAGTCGTGTTTGTGGATGCTCTGATTTCGCTGCTATGACCTCTTTGAAATATTGTAAAGCAATTTTTAAAATTCATACGTACTCCAAGCCAATATTTCTTTTCCAAAAAGTCTGTGGGTAAGGTTGATAAACTTTTTGCAGGAGGTGTATAATTAGGGGATATTCAACCAAAGAGGTGGCTGTGTCACTTAAGGATTCTCCCAATAACGACAAAGACAAAAAGTTCTCAGATTCAATTTTCTGGGATACGTTTACAGGTCTTTTAGCCTACGCTTTCTTCTTCGCCATGGCAGCATCAGCATACATTGGAGTCTTTGGTTACGGTCTTGGGCATCTCATTCACTACGCCTTGGCCGAAACCCTCTCTATGCCAATCAGCTTCGACACATGCTTCACCTGGGGCCTGATTCCCATTCTTAACATCATCGGCCTCCTCATCGTCGTCTACGTGCTAATGGGGAAGCTCTTGCTCATGGAGGGCATGAGGCTCCTCCTTTGGCTCTTGGACGTGCTGCCGTCCTTTCTTAAGGAATGGGCCAACAACCTGAAATAGGAGGGGGGCTATGAGCAACTGGGAAGATTACAGCAGGGTTTACGATGAGAAGGATATCACCCAACACACCATAATTGTGCAGCTTGTTTCCTCAGGATTTTCGTGCGGTCCCGCCAGCGCAAATTTTTACTTCATCATTAACGACATTGAAGCCCTGCCCGGATTCAACGAGGCCTTGGCCGTGCTTGCTACTTCCGACGCCAGCGAAGGTGCTGAAGGAGCCATCGAGGATGAGATTACGAAAGTGATGCCGCTTCAGGAGTTCCTGGTTGACGAGAAGAACCAGGCTGAGCTTCTTGATGATTACAATTGCTTGAACCAGCCTCAGCTTCCTGCCGGGTTCAGATTCAAGCTTCCGGGGGATGAGGCCCTGATTGCTGCTGCTATCAACGCTCACAACCAGAGCCAGTTCTAGAATCTCACACCAGACCTAAATAGAAATATGGAGGGTGTGAGCATGAAGAAGAAACTGATTGATGAACCGATAGTGGTTCAAGTCATTGATACATTGGAATGCCCTTGGACCAAGGACGCATTTCTGAAGCTAAAATTGGGTAGCGATAAGCTTGCTGGTGGCCATGGTGAGTTTGGAACCATTACCAATCCGATTCCTGTGAACCACGTGCAAGGAGAAGTCTTCTACCTCAACAGGCTCAGGACCAAAGAAGGCAAGCCTGTCAGCTATCGCAGGAAAGGAAGCGTTTCGTCACCGATTCTCGAAACTAAAATTGATGAATTTGAAGTCTCTGTCACTGATTGCCCGACTAAGTCTGTTCTTCATTTTGACATGTATAATTTTACGAGGTCCACAGTTGCCCCAAAAGGATTCACGCTAAAACCTGTTTCTGATTTCACAGATGAAGAGATTGAGTCCATGAAAATCGTGAATCCAGAAATGTACGGTTGAGTGGGTTTTAAAAACCTTGAAAACTGCTGCCCAATAAAAGTCAAAATTCGAGTTTCTAGGTCGCTTTATGATGAAGTTTAGGGAATTCTGTAACCTCAAACAGGGAGAACTGATGCCGGGAAATAACGTTGGCTATGTTCGTGTCAGCACTACCGACCAGAACACCGCCCGCCAGTTGGACGGCGTGACCCTGGACAAGGTGTTTGAAGAGAAAGCATCCGCCAAGAGCACTGACCGCCCTGTCCTTCAGGAATGCCTTCGCTACCTCAGAGACAACGACGTTCTTTACGTCCATTCCATTGACCGCCTGGCCCGCAACCTGGCCGACCTGGAGCGCATCGTCTCTGACCTCAATGCCCGTGGGGTAGAGGTCCGCTTCCTCAAAGAGAACCTAACGTTCAAGGGCGATGAGGACCCAATGTCACTTTTACTTTTACAAATCTTGGGTAGCTTCAGCCAGTTTGAACGTTCCATCATCAGGGAACGAGCTAACGAGGGGATTAAAGCTGCCCTGAAGCGCGGTGTTCGCTTTGGCCGCCCAGCGCTACTCACAGAAGCACAGAAGGCTGAGATTCGCGCACGTGCTGTGTGGGGCACATCCAAGAAGGGCCTAGCCGCTGAGTACGGAATCTCCACTCAGTTGGTCTATGTGGTCCTTAAGGAAGGGAAGGAAGCTCCTGGTGAGCTTCAGGAGGCCGTGAATGGATAAGGAGGCCCAGGACGCCCTTCAGAAGTTTAAAACCCAAGGTCTGGGAGACCAAGTCAGCCTGAGCGTCACAGTTAAGGCTTTCGTCTTCAGGAAGTGGTGGGTGGACGAAACGAAGCCTGATAGGATTCGTTGGTTCTTCCTTGATGGGGTATCCCAGGACGCCCACGGGAAGGCATTCTGGGTCAGAGCTTGGTGGCCGATACCATTGGACGACCTTGCTCTCTTTGAGGAGCTAGACCAAATCCCCCTGAACAGCATTCTGAGTCTAAATTCTGTCTCCTGTACCCTGGCATCAACAGAAGATTTCTACCTGGAGGATAAGAAAATCCCTGAGCAAGAAGGCAATCCGCAGTTCTCCATAGAGCTAAAAGAACCCTCAAGAAGATAACCGACCATGACAAAACAGGGAGCCGCACTTCAAGAATACTGTAGCAGACGAGTAGTGCGCATGCTCAAAACACAGCAATAGTTAATTTTAGACTTGTTTAGTAAGGATATCTGTAAAGATATTATTCCTTGACTTTGCCAGAAACAATAAAGCCTTGTAGTCAACAACAGTAAGCAAAAGATTTAGAGTTTCGTAATATCTAACCATGACCTTGCCATGTTCAGAGTATGAATAGTGATATCCATCAGTTTTTAAATGCTTCTCGAGTGTTTCGTCTACATCAACAACAAGGTATCCCCAGACTATAGAAATCGTTTTTAAATTTTCTAAAAGAGCAGACGCGTAAGCTACAATCTGCTGTATACCTTTCGTCTTTTCAAAAAACTTAGAGCTAGACTTCTTTAACTCAAATATAATGATATCTGAGGCCTTGCGAGTATCTGAAGAAGGCATGGCCATAAAAATATCAGGCTTTTTCTCAGAAAAATCAAGCGACTCAAGCATATCAGTATCCAAAGACGCCAAAATAGATTTAATCATCTTATCACTGGCAATGTAATCATAACACATAAATTGTGGACCAAATATCCACATGTTATTCAATTCTGTCTGAACAACATCTTGCGACGTGTAGTAATCATTTTTCATTTTAACTATTATGTTGTGTATAGTCGCCTCATCAGCGAAATTGTTTTCTATAAGGTTCAAAAGAAAATCGATGATTGTGTCTGAGTACCAGACAAATTCAACAAGATTCTCCTTGTTTATCTCATTGGTGTGCGCAATATGACTCACGAACTTATCAATAAAAACTTCTGAAACACTGTGCTCAGCGAGCAGCTTGTTATAGCTCGTTGTCAATTGGTCTAATTCGTTGATTACAGCATCTTTTGCTTTTCGCTGAGATTCGAACGCGCTTCTAACTAATTCTTTCTTGTCATAAACCCCAATTGACGTACTTTTACCTAAATGACGTTTCAGGTACGGGTATTTCTTAGACACATCATCAACAGTTTTTATGTTTTTATCATGAATTTCAGGAAATCTAGCAGTAATAATACTGGTAAGCTGCTCGGATGCACACTCTTTTATATTAGCCATTGTTATGGCCGCATCTTTCGGAATTGCAACTTTTGTCCGCATGTCGTCTACATATCTGCTTATGTAGTCACTAGACAACAAAAAAAGACCTCCTGTACCATCACAAAGGCGTATGCTCAATCCAGTTTCTTGTACTGTCCTATTATCTACACAGAAATATGATTTAACGTCTCCGTTGTCGCAAAAGCTATATTTCAAAGTAAACTTTTTCTCTAAACTTGAACCGTTGAGCATATTATCGGTATCTTTTTGTTTAATTATAAATTCATGTGCAGACAGCTTTGGGATATCATTTCCATCAATTGCCGCGCGAGTCCCATCAGACCCACGTATGTCAATACAAAAACTGTCAATCAAAGACAATTCTGCAATAAGCTTGTGAATGATGTATTCCTTAACTTGCCCAACGTTGAATGCCCTACAGCTTTTGTCTTTATACTTTTCGTTAACCATTGAAAAACTTACGACTGTTCCAGTATTTGAGGGCAAGCTTTCGCTCTTAACAAATGCGTCCTTTGAAAACTTTTCGCTAAAATTGAATTTTACAGTGTAAAAGATACCACTATCTTTGTAAATGCTAACATATTCCACAATAGAGAACACTTTTAAAAAGGCAAACCTCCCGACTCCTCTGCAGCCAAGAGCCAATTTATAATCAGACATGAATTCGTTAAAAGAGTCTTGGTTTTCATTGTGAAAACCTTCGCCATCGTCACAAATCGACAAACCATTTATCCACTTTTCATTATCAAGCATATCCGTATAATCAACTGAAATTTTAATGCTATGTGCTCCTGCATGCAAAGAGTTCGCTACGGCTTCAACAACCGTGTCGAGGAGGTGAACTCTTCCAAGTCTTTTAACATAACTTTTAATATTAACGTTCATTGTTAATAAATCCTTTATCGTGTGTAGCTCGCTCGTTAGCTAAACACAGATACATTTAATGATATCAACGACAGCCCGTAAGCATAAGACATCGCACCGTCTTTTCGTGTGAGTAGATTGTAGCCCCTTGGCAATAATCTGGAGGCTGAGCCAGCGAAGCCCTTTCTGGCTTTAAAATCGTTCGGGCAAAATACCACTAGCTCTACAGGTATGGCTAGACCTATCACCTAGCCATTTTGAAACAGGGCCCCCCAGGCGGGGCGACTCTATAACAGAACGCCACTATTGACTATTTCGACAGGGCCTATCAGGTTCCAGTCACTCGTGCAGAGTCTTATCATGTCTCAATATAAAAACCTGAATGTTCCAGACTCATATTCGCTGGAAAGCTTAAGGTAACTTGGCCTAACAGTGCAATTCAGACTCACACGATAAGGTCCCCAGGTATGCCATACTTTCCGAAAATCAGACGGCTTCGCAGCGTTAACAGTCTGCCTTGACGGTGCTGGCGTCCACCTTGTCCCACATGTGTAGGCCATGGCCTCATAGTATGAATTCCAAATACATGGAATCGACAATTTCTGAACGTAGCGGATTTCAACATCCAGATGGTCCCGAAACTCTCCAGTCCAGTTTTCAGACATAATTAATACGTGGCCCCTATTGTGCACATCAATCAACGAGCCTTCTCTAAACACCAGGAACTTGTCTCGAGAATCAAGGTACTGCTCATACGAATTCTGTAGGTCTTCTTCTAACTCTTCTTGAGATAGTTTACTATGATTACTAGATATTCCAGTCATTATTGCTTTGTATTCCTGCCATGTTTGAAACGACCTGTTTTTCTGCGCTTTTTCAACGACGGCTTTTTGTGAGATTTCCTTAGGCCAGGGAACATCAATTTTACACTCCACTGCCAACCCCTCTCTGTCTGTTCGATATAATCTGGAATCAACGTTCGTCGTTGTGAAGGATAGTGGCTTCTTCGGTCTTCAGGTTCCTATGCTCGGAAAGCGCTGCAATTAGTTGGCTACTGTTCACATGAAGGTTCTCCGGGTTCGAAATTGGTTGCTACGTAGCACAGGATTCTTTGGAATTAAAGGGCTTTCATTGAATAGCAGGAAGCAAGACCAGGCCGCTATAAGCATGGAACCCAAGAACTGGTTGGCTTCTTGATTGAGGTTGGGCTCGGACACGTCAAAGAGCCGGGTTGTTTAGCCGGAGCATGTTTCTCAAAACAGCGTCTTGTTGTCCTCTTGGCAGGGGCGCGCCGCTTTCGAAGCCGATTATAAACTTCAGGCGAAAGGCTTTTTCAGCGTTAACAATGGACTTGGCAACACTCTTTAAACACGCTTATGGCCCTAAAATGATTGCTGATTCAGTATTTCTGGCGTAATTGCCCAGGAGCAAAACCCTCTGCTTCTGCCGTCTTTATAATCACAATTTCTATTTTATTTACTAACCAAAATCTTTCACTTTTTTTCAGAACTAGGGTTGATTTTGCCAGAAATATCGTATAGAATGTATCCAGGTTTTAGGACGAGACCCCAAGCCCAACGTTTGTTTCTTGGAATGTGACATTGAAACAGCAGGGGCAGTGGTAACCATCAACCATAAGGAGAAATTATGACTTAATAGCAACCAACACCAACAACTCTGGCTAAGGTCGTATTCCTTAGAACCACATAACTTGCTATTTCAAACATTTTTAGGCTCTTAACGTTAACCTGAAACATGCTGTGAAATAGGAGGATAATTAGAGAGGTAAAAGCTATGTTTACTAATTTTCACAAGTCTACGCTGTTTCACGCGAGAAGGAAAAATTCTCACAATTGTCATAACACCACGCGCATTATACCCGCAGAAAAAGCTGTGCCCAGTCGGAAGAATGGCGCTCCTTTTGCCACCCCTATCACGAGACTTTCTTTCGCACCTGCTATCATTTGTTTGATGGATGGAGGTGCTGTATGAGCGGCACCGAAATCCTCGAACAGGTCAATGCACGTAAAGAAGCTGTGGCTGATATGGAGAGGCAGGGTATGGCTAAAGCCTCCCCTTCTTCGTCAAAGAAACCCTTCCAGAAGGGCGATTATGATAGGTATAGGGTCAAGAACATCCTCAAGACCGTTCCTCCTGAAATCGCCTGGCTCATCCTTGATTCTCTTCTGAGAAAGACTTTTGGGCTGATTGTTGCCCCTCCTGGTACTGGTAAGTCCTTCTTTGCCCTTCAATTGCTTGCTGCAATTGCTGCGGGGAAGGGACTCTTTGGGTACCATTTCGTTCCGAGAGAGAATGGGGCTGTCCTGGGTGTCTTTTGCGAAGAAGATGCGGACATTCTGAATGTTAGAGTAAAAACTGTCGTTAAACGCATGCTGGAGTCTATACACGACGAAACTCAGCGTGAAATGATTAGTGAAAGAATAGAAAACAACATGTTCACCTACCCTGGCTTCGGTGAGAATCTACTGCTTCTTAAGAATGATGGAAAGTCTATCGCAGAGTCTGAAGAGTTTAATCTTCTCACTGAGTTCGCCAAGGGAATTGAGAACCTGTCCTTGATTGTGATTGACCCTATGAGCAGAGTGTACGGCCAGGATGAAAACAGCAACAGCATCGCCAGTATTTTCTGTACCTTGATGGAAAGACTGGCTCATGAAACTGGTGCTACCGTTCTCTGTGTTCATCATACCAACAAGGTGAGCATTCCCAGAGGTAAAAGCTTTAACCTTGAATCTGCTCTTCACCAGGATTCTATTCGTGGTGCTACGGCCTTCACTGGTGCTTCTCGTTGGCAGTTAAATATGGTTTCTCTCCCTGGCGCTTGGGCTCAGAAAGAGTTTAAACTCGACAATAAGCCCAAAGATGGCGAGTTTATTGCAATTAAGGTCGTGAAAAAGAACTATGGCCCTCCTGAAGATGTTCTCTTTCTTCGCAGGACAGAAGGTGGTTATCTTGAGTTCTTTGACCTTAAGAATATTGAAGAGTTTGACACGATTGACGAAGCAATCATTGATTTCATTATTAATGAAGTGAAGAAATCGGAAGCTTCTGGAAATACATTGATGACTAGAACTCATGTGAAAAAGAATTTGTCCAAGCATCTTAAGGAATCTGGGCATTCTTATACCCAGTCCGAAACTGAGTATGCTGTTGAAAAGATTGTTAAGAGCGGTAAACTTAGCTGGGTAAAGAGGACCTCTTCGGATACTAACAGAACTGTAGAGTGCCTTGTGACCGTGCAGTAATTAGTAAGATTAAAACGGGTGGCTTGTAAGTTCTGGATTCAAAAGTGGTTATTTTAGGTGGTGGATTCTGGATTATCTAGGAAAATAATAAGTTTTCAGAATCCACACCCTTCAGAATCCAGACCTTTTTGGATTCTAAAATATTCATATTTCGTATGAATAATCTAGAATCCAACGTCTCCCCCTAAAGGGGGAAGTAACACTAGATTGTTCCTCCCCCCTATTGGGGATGGATTGAAAATTGGATGGCTAATATATGAATAATATTTTCCCTTTGTTAGGTTCTAAACAGAAAGGGGGTTCCGCCGAATTCTGTGGACCCTGCCCTAAGTGTGGTGGAGATGATAGATTCATTACTTGGCCCGACCAAGGTCGCTTCTGGTGTAGGGTCTGCAATTGGTCAGGTGATGAAACTCAGTTTCTCCATGACACCGAAGGACTGAGCTATATTCAGGCTTGTGAGCGTCTTGGTATCAAACCCAAGGACAAGGGCAAAGAGAAGGAAATTTTTAGGAGCCCAGAGCCTAAGGTTGAAAGATGGACACCCAAAGCTTCAGCCCTTCCCAATGACGATTGGACCGCACAAGCCAACATACTTGTTGACCAATGCGCCAAATATATCAGCCTGGATAAGCAGGGGATGGAGTATGCACTGTCCAGAGGATTGACCAATGAAACCATTAAGTCTTATAAAATTGGTTGGAATCCCGATGACCTTTGCCTCACCAGAGAGCACTGGGGCTTCAAACCTGAAACCAATCCTCAGATAAGACCCCCCAAGAAACTATTCGTTTCTAAGGGCTTGGTTATCCCTACGATTGCCAATGGTACCGTGGTCGATATCAAGGTCAGGAGATATCCCTGGAATGATTCCGAAGGCATGGGTAAGTACATCGTTGTTCCAGGTAGCTCTATGACCCCCCTGAGGCTTCCTGGCGGCCCATGCGTGGTTGTGGTCGAGTCCGAGCTTGATGCGCTCTTAGTGGCCCAGGAAGCGAAAGTATGGGCCTCTGTGATTGCCCTTCGTTCAGCATCAAACAGGCCTGACATTGAGACTACCAGGTTGCTCAATAATGCAAAGATTATCCTGTTGGCTACTGACTACGATGAAGCTGGTATTGCAGCAAAATCATGGTGGGAGCAGAACTTTACTAACGCATTTTACTGGCCAGTAAGTGTTGGAAAGGACGTGGGTGATATGGCCGCAGCGGGTATCTCCGTCAAAGAGTGGGTACGAACTGGAATCAAAAGCTTCTTGCTGCAAAAATTAACGCCAACTAGCGCAATTTTTGGTTAATGCGACAGCAAACGATAGCGCCCAATCGCCATACCAGAAAACATACGATTTGAAACAGCGCGAAATGAGGAATGCTACGGCAAATTGACAATGGCACATTGATAGTATAGCGAATACCAAGTTTCTTTTGGGGGAGGGGTGAGAGCAATGAAAAAACTAGACATGACAAAGTGGCAAAACCCAACAAGGTGTCAGGGATTACTGTTTTTTGCGCAAGCTCTTGAAGAGGCTCTTTGTTATGAAACCATAGATTCATATCGTGCCCCTTCATTGAGCACGCATCTATGCTGTCATGAATTAAGATACCTATGCTCTGAGTATTCTCAAAACCACACACCTGAATCAAGTTTGAATTATTGCATCGAAGAGCTTAAATACAAAGTCGAAAGTGATGCTGTGCTTACAGGGCAACAAAAGAAAGAAATTAAAATCTACATTGGAAGACTCACTTCGCAAATAAAAAACAAAGAAAGAGTTCACGTTATTGCATGCAATATAGAGCAAGAAATTTGCAAGACTTACTGGAAAGAGCTGAATAAAAGGATTAAAGAGTATGTTGGAAAACCTGCAGAAAAAGAGACAATCCGTAAGCTTGCCTTGGCATTTTGCAGCGAACTAGACGAAAACAACATTAGCGGAAAATACGCATATCACATGACGAAAAAGTTTTTTTTTAGTCCAAAGGTAGCCCCTAAGAAAATCACGGACCACAAACAGATTTCAGATTTCTTAAAGCTGTTTAGTATGGCGCCTAAGGATTTCACAATCGTATTTAAGTGTAGCGCAGAGTTAGAAATTGCTCCTGACATTGCAAAAACATTTAAAATTTCGAAGCAGAATGGCGGGTCAATCAAAACAACAAATCGGCTTAAACTAAATCTCTTGAATCAAGAAGACAAGCGATTG
The DNA here is from genome assembly GCF_030689645.1 of Humidesulfovibrio sp. Lineage (GTDB taxonomy): Bacteria > Desulfobacterota > Desulfovibrionia > Desulfovibrionales > Desulfovibrionaceae > Humidesulfovibrio. Next base: position 33,199 of record NZ_JAUYFU010000110.1, on the reverse strand, counting down.
ACTAGCTATATCGTTATCAACGAAGTTCGCGCAAAAGAGCCACACACCGCCATATCATATGCAAGGTCCGTCTTGAGCATGCTGTTCGGTATTTCAAGTTTTCACAACCATACTGAACTGACAAGATGCTCGTTTAGATGCTTAGTAATTGACGAAAACGACAAGTGCATTTGCATAAACAGTGAACAAAATGCAATGAAAATGGGTGCAATGCTTAAGCATACTGAACGAGAAGAGCTACTTTTGAATAGTAACAAACTTTTGCTATCTGGTCAGTATAGTAGTGATTTACTGATGAAGTTTTTGCGTTCATTTGATTTGCATCAAGCGGCGGCTGTCAGCTTAAATGAAGAAAACCAGCTGCTTGACATCTGGTCTGCCATAGAGGGATTTCTTCCTCAACCACTACATGGTGAGCATCGGATTGAGATTTACTTGCAATACATATTGCCATTACTGACAGTGACGTACCCGTTTAAGATTTTTGAATCCGCTTATGATGATATATGCGCAGTTTCAAACACAGGAAAAGCGACCCTTGATGCCATTACTGATAGCGAGAACTACAACAAAGCCATGTTTTTTTTAACAACAGCAGAACACAAGGCATCTCGAGATGCGTTTATCAGTAATCTTGACAACCCATTGCTTGCATATAGATGCGCCTCAATATCAAACAGCTACTCTACAACTGGGGATATCTATAAGACTTACAAAAAGCATTGTGAAAGGCTGGATTGGCATATTAGAAGGATATACCTTGTGAGAAACCAAATTGTTCATAGGGCGAGAGTGTTGTCATTCATAAAGTCCCTCATAGAACACTTACACTCATATTTCGATACCATAATTGTATCGCTTATAAGGCTGTCACTAAGCAATCCAAAGCTCTCAATAACGCAAAACCTTGAGAAGATTATCATGTTGCATTCTGCGCATATGAACAGTCTTGAATGTAAGAATACAAATATTACAGTTTCAAATGCGAGTGGATTTATTTTTGGCCATGGTAATCCGTTTATTGTTTCCCACTAACCCCCTCCAGGAAGTTTTAATGCGTCCTACCCAAGAGGGCCTGGCGTTGGCGGATAAATGGGGCAATGCTAAATCTCATTTCTCTTTTTGCTCTTAACTATAAAACCATAACCCCGCCTTCACGGTCTACTAATGTTTATCTCCCCCTCTAACCTGTGTCAGTTTGAGTGTCAGTTTTTGACACCCCCTACGTAATGTATACTTTTTTCAGGGACGTACTAGACACTCATTGCTGTAAATTTTTGGGATTCTGCTGTAGTTGATTCTTTATGGTCGGGTTCATAACCTGACGTTCGCCAGTTCTATTGATTCAAGAATCACTCCCTCCAAAAAGGCTATCAACAGCCTGAGCAGCTCGCCTCATGGCATCATCTGCCAGGTGAGCATAACGCTCTGTCATCTGGGGGCTCTTATGATTAAGGAGCTTCTGAACTTCAGCCAGAGTTGCTTTCCTCTCACTGAGTAAACGGCTGGCGAAGGTATGGCGCAAATCATGGGCGCGTGTCTCTTGAGGGATACGCGCTCTTATTTTGATTCTCTCCCAAATTTTTGGATACAGAATGACCTTGTCAGCCTCCGAAGGGAAAACGAGTCCTGAAGCCATTTGCGGCAGTTTTAGAGCCTCTTCCAGAATGAGCCTAACGCCTGGACTGATTGGGTAATTCTGAATGTCGTCCTGAGTGCGGCTCTTGACGATGAAACGGATGAATCCGGCTTCTAGGTTTACGTTGCGCCAGACCAGAGGGAAGACTTCACCCGTGCGCTTGCCCGTCATGAGGCAGAGCTTAAAGGCTAAGGCGGCAGGGCGATTGTCCCATGCGTCTAAGACCTCAATTAACCTTCTACTCTGCTCAAGGTTTAGGTCATTGGTAACTTTGTTATTAAACTTAGGAGGCTTGAACCTTCTGAAAGGATTTGAGCCCGTGTACAAGGGTGGGTCAGTGTCTTCGATAGCATATGAGTAGAGCCGTCCAACCGCCTTAACGATGTCCAGGGCGGTCTTCATAGCCATTACCCTTGGTTTAGCCTTCCTGAAGGGCATGGGGGCCACAGGACTTTGCCGTAGCTTGGCGAAGAACGCATTTAGCTCATTGGTCGTGACGCTCTCAAGCGTCCTGTTGGCAAACGCTGGCGCGATATGATTGCGCCACTTGTTTTCATAGAAGGCAGGGTCTTTGATTCTCAGGCAAACCCAAGGATAAAACTGCTCCCACACCTGCGCGAAAGTCAGCCCGTGGGGTTTGATTAGCGAGCGCCTGGCTTGGGGAGTGTGCGAGACAACTTGGTTCGACTGCCTTGCTTGTCCCGTCCCAGCGCCTTCAGAACCTTCAAACTCGGATTCCAGCGCTTTGGCCTCCTTAAGAGTAGACACCACGCGACTCTTCCAACCGCTGGGAGTCTTAACCCGTACCCTGAAAGCTCGCGCACTCCCTGTTAAGGGTTCACCACATTTCTGGCAGAGTTTGAGTGTGAGAGGTGAAGTTGAACGACAATAGCTGCAATAGGCTGAAATAGCCACACTTTTACCCTCATTCCGTGTCAACTGTTGACACAAGCAGTTGACACAGAGACCGTAGAAAACAAGAACAGCCACCTAGGATTTTCCTAAGTGGCTGTTCTCTTTGAGGGAAATTTGGTAGCGGGGGCAGGATTTGAACCTACGACCTTCGGGTTATGAGCCCGACGAGCTACCGTACTGCTCCACCCCGCGACACGTCGATGCGGCGTTCCCCGCGTCGAGAAGGGGTATGTAGTCCCCAGGCATTCCCCTGTCAACGCTTATTTACACCGACCCGGAAATTTCCTATACCCCGGCCATGCCAAACACCCAGAGCGTCTCCATAGTCATACCCGTGTTCAACGAGGAAGAAAACCTCCCCCGGCTCTTCGAAGAGCTTGCCCAAGCCATGCGCCCCCTGGCCCGCACCTGGGAAGTGGTCTTCGTGGATGACGGCAGCACGGACAAGAGCCTCGCGGTCCTGAAGGCCCTGGCCCAGGGCAACGACGAGGTGCGCTACCTCGCCTTCACCCGCAACCGGGGCCAGTCCGCAGCCTTCTGCGCCGGATTCGACGAGGCCAGCCATCCCATCGTGGTGACGCTGGACGCCGACCTGCAGAACGACCCCGGCGATATTCCGGCCATGCTGGCCCTGTACGACCAGGGCTACGCAATGGCCATCGGCTGGCGGAAAAAGCGCCAGGACACCCTCAGCAAGCGCTATGCATCAAAAATCGCCAACGCCATACGCAACAAGATCACCCGAGAGAGCGTGCGCGACACGGGCTGTTCGCTCAAGGTCATGCGCCGCGACATGCTGGTGCGCATTCCCCGCTTCAAGGGCATGCACCGCTACCTGCCCACGCTGATGAAGCTTCAGGGCGCAACCGTGGCCGAGATGCCCGTGAATCACCGCGAACGCCACATGGGCGTTTCAAAGTATGGCAACTGGGAGCGCGCCGTGGCGGGCGTGCGCGACCTGCTGGGCGTGCGCTGGCTTCAGGACCGCCACTTCGGATACGAAATCCGCGAAAAAAACCGCTAGGGCGCCTTGGGCGCAGCCTTGGAGGCCTGGGCGAGAGCTTGGCGCACCTTGGCCTTCAGCTCGGAAAGATCCACGGATTTGACCACGTAGAAATCCGCCGCGATGCTCTTGAGGTCGTGCTGAAAGGTGTCGTAGGCCGTGGACAGGATCACCGGCACATGCTCCTTGCGGCTGCGGATGGTCTGCAACAGGTCCAGGCCGGAGAGGTTCGGCCCCAGGCGAATGTCGAGGATGACCACGTGGGGCGCCTCGCGCTCCAGCGTCTCCAAGATGGGCTCCTCGCCATCGGAGGTGGCCACAACATAGCCTGCATCCTCAAGCTCTTCCTGGTACAGCATGCGGATGTGCTTCTCATCGTCAACCACAAGAATCTTCGGCTTATCCATAATGACGCTCCTCTGGGGGGAAGGGCTTCTCTTACTCTGAACTGTATATCCCGTTTTTTTGCCCGGTCAACAGAATTGTGCGCCCGCGCGCGCCAGAACGTGCTGCATACCCCCCCGCCTTGACACACGCCACGGAGCCGGGCACCAGTTAGCCACTAAAGACGTAAGGAGTTTCTCCATGATCACAGTATTCGTGGAGCCGGAAAACGAGACGTTCACCTTTGAACGCCACAACACCGTGCTCATGCTCCAAAAGCGCCTGGGCTTGCGCGTCAACGACGCGCTGGTCATCCGCGGAGACAGGCTCCTCACCTCGGACGACCGCCTCGTTGATGGCGACGAAATCCGCATCCGCAAAGTCACCAGCACAGGATAGCCACCATGAAATGCCGCAAATGCAAGGCTCCGGCGGAAATCCCCCTGCCGAGCCACAACACCGCCTTCTGCCGCGACTGCTTCGCAACCTACTTCACCGGCCAGGTGGAGAAGGCCATACGACGCCACGGGCTCATCATGCCCGGCGAGCGCGTGCTGGTGGCCCTTTCCGGCGGCAAAGACAGCCTAAGCCTGATGCTTGAGCTCTCGCGCCTGGGCTACGACGTCACAGGCCTGCACGTGGACCTGGGCATACCGGTGTCCTCCCCTGCCGCACGGGCCAAGGTGCAGGGCTTCTGCGACCTGCACGGCCTCAAGCTGCGCGTGGTGGAGCTCATCAAGGAAGGCCTGCCCATCCCGGATGTGAAGAAGTACATCAACCGCCCCGTGTGCTCGGCCTGCGGCAAGATCAAGCGCCACTGGTTCAACCGCGTGGCCCTGGAGGACGGCTTTAATGTGCTGGCCACCGGCCACAACCTGGACGACGAGGTGGCGCGGCTCTTCGCAAACACCCTGCGCTGGGACGCGGGCTACCTGTCGGACCAGGGCCCCTGCCTGCAGGCCGAGAGCGGCTTTGCGCGCAAGATCAAGCCCCTGTACCGCCTGACGGAGTTCGAGACCGCCTGCTACGCCTTCCTGAACGGCATCGAAATCCACAACGCGCCCTGCCCTTACAGCGGCGGAGCCAGCTTCACGGGCCACAAGCGACTCTGGGCCGACCTGGAGCACCAGAGCCCAGGCTCCAAGATCTCGTTCTACGACGGCTTCCTGAAGCGGGGCCGCCCGGCCTTCGCTCTGGTGGAGAAGGACGAGGGCCATGCCCTGGCGCCGTGCGAAACCTGCGCCTCGCCCACCAGCACAGGGATGTGCGGCGTGTGCAGGCTGGCCATCGCCGTCACCGAGCGCCGCGCCGCCGACCCGGACCGGCAGTAACCCCCAGGGGCCGCAGCGTGCCACCAGCCTCGCTCCCGAAGGTCAGCGTCTGCCTGCCCTGCTACAACGCCGCCAGCACCCTGCCAGCGGCCCTGGACAGCCTCCTCGCCCAGACTCTGCCGGACTTCGAGATCATCGCCGCAGATGACGGCAGCGACGAGGCCGACGGCGGCGCCACCTGGGACGTTCTGTGCGCCTATGCCCGGCGCGACGCCCGCATTCGGCCCCTGCGCCTTGCGCATCAGGGCGTCGCCCTTGCCTGGAACGCCGCAGTGGAGGCTGCCCGGGCGCCGTTCATCGCCCGCATGGACGCCGACGACCTGTGCCTGCCCGAGCGCCTGGAGATGCAGGTCGCGCGTCTGGACGCCGAGCCCCGCCTGGATCTCGTGTCCGGCCTGGTGCGCTTCGGCGGCGACCGGGCCGAGCGCCTGGGCTATGCCCTGCATGTGGACTGGCTCAACACGCTCCTCACCCACGAGGATATCAGCCTCAACCGTTTCGTGGAATCGCCCCTGGCCAACCCATCGGTAATGTTCCGGCGCGAGGGCGTGGCGCGCTTCGGCGGGGCGCGGCCCAACATCGGGCTGGATTCCGCCTGTGCTGGGCCTTTCCCGGAGGACTACGAGCAGTGGCTGCGCTGGCTGGCCCTGGGCGCGCGCATGGCCAAGGTGCAGGCCGAGGTCATTGTCTGGAACGACCCCCCCACGCGCATTTCCCGCACCCGCGATGAGTACAGCCTGGAGGCCTTTGCGCGCATCAAGGCCGGGTATTTGCGGAGTTGGCTGGAGGAGCGGAACCCGCGCCACCCCAAGGTGTGGGTGTGGGGGGCTGGCCGGGTGAGCCGCAAGCGGCTGGACCCGCTGCTGGGCCTGGGGCTGGTCATCGAGAATTTCGTGGACATCGACCCGCGCAAGGTGGGCCAGCGCGTGCACGGCATCCCCGTGCTCCCGCGCGAGGCCGTGCCGCCGCACGCTCCCGACGGCCCCTTCCTCCTGGTCAACGTGGCCTCGCGCGGCGCGCGGCAGGAGATAATGCAGTGGCTGACGGGCCTGGGGTATCAGCCGGGCGCGGGGTGCGTGGCCGTGGGGTGAGGAGGGATTCTGCCAAACGCCAGCAAGCATGCCCTGCCGCGCACCGCAGCCCATCCAATCAGCGCTTTGGCTACTGCCCCCCGCCAGACGGCTTCGCCCCTGCGCCAATCTCCTTCACCGCTGTCACCGATGCCCCGCCCTTCGCCTTTCCCGGCTGCTGCAAGTCCTTGGCCTCACGCCCGGCACCTCTTGTCTCCATTGGCGGAGGCGACGGATCCATCATTGTCGTTTGGGATGGGACACTCAGCATCTGTTCAAAGTTGCCCTCAATCTTGCCACCGTCCTTTAGTTGAACCTCACGCTGCATCGTTTGAACCCCGCCGCCATCAGGCCCCATGGTCACGCCGCCCTTAAGGATGGCCGTAAGAAGTATGATTGCCCCGAAGGCCATGAAAAACAGGCCTGGGCCTGTTCCCGAGAGAATGATCTTCATGGTTTTTGATTCTACGTTCAGCTTGCTGTCGCCCGCAGTGAGTCCCGCCAGGAACAGCTTATAGCCGAGATAGCCGAAAAATATCCCACCAAGACAAATGATGAGACGCTCCACTCCGCGATAGAAGAAGATTTCCATATTCCCCCCCCGCAGGCGCACCTGCTCACAAACCGCACTCACCCAAAGCCTCACCCCATTGCTACGTATAGCCGCTATTACATACCTGCACCATTTTGCGCAAGAAGCTGCGCTCAAAACACGAACCGCCCAGCCTCCACCCTCGAAATTGGGGGGCGGAAACCGGGCGGTTCGTATTTGCTGGCTGGTGTAGAGCCTAAAACGCCTGGTACTCCCAGATGAAGTGCTCAAGGTGCTGCACCACGGCCACGGTTTGCAGGTGCTTGGACCATGCGAACATGGACAGCCGCCCGTCCTGCGAGACCACGAACACATCCGTGGCGCGGTTGGCGTTGACGAAGCGGGCAGCGGACTGGTGCCGCATGCCCCCAAGCTCGGCCAGGGCCACGCCCCTGCGCAGGGTCCCGGTGACGGCGTCCAACGCCGCCACGTGGAATTCCTCCGGCCCGAACAGCAGCTTGGCCCCGAACCCGTGCAGCCGCAAATCCATGTCCATGATCACCGCGCCGTCGATGAGCCCAAGCTCGCCCACGCGCCGGAACAGCGACTCGCTCAAGGTGCGCAGAAAGTTCACGGCCTCGTACTGCTCGCGCAGGGCCGTAAGCGAGGCGCAACTGGTGCGGCCCGCCACAAGGTCGTCGTAACCGCGCGTGGCGTCGCCCATGAGGGACTCGAAATTGTGCACGCTGTCGTACAGCACCTTGGTGCTCGGCTCGTCGAAGCAGAACCGGAAGCTCACCGCGCTGCGCCACGACTCGTCCTCTGGCGGCACCAGCACGAGGGTTCCGCCATGCCCGTGGCGGATCATGGTGGTGACCACGCGGATGAGCTTGGCGGGCATGTTGCTGCGCTGCTCCAGGGCGCGGTCCTTGCCCAGGGTGCGCGCCACCAGTTGCGACAGGGAGGCCTCGTCCGAGGCCACGGGAATGGACGCCACGCCCTGGTGCAGCAGGGCCAGCACCCGGCGCGAGCGCGAGGCCAGGAGAATGCCGTTGCCTGCGATGCGCAGGCGCAGCAGCCCCTCCGGCTCGGAATCGAGGATGCCCCAGACCTCCAGCCCCTTCAGGCCGCCGTGCACGGCCAGCGGCGTGCGGGGCGAGGCGGTGAGCAAGGCCACGAGGCTCTGCACGGTGAGGGGCACGGGCTTGGTGAAGCGCCGCGCCAACTGCACCGATTCCGGCGAACACAAGCACAGGGTGCCGCGCACCTGCCTGCCCTCCTCTTCTTCCAGGCTGGCCCAGAAACAGGTGGTGCACAGCTGCGAAAGCTGCGCGGCATCGGCCAGCAGGGCGGCGGCGCGGTCGTTCTTTTGCGCGTCGTCCTGCGCGGGCAAAGCGTGCATGGCGTTCACGAAGATCGAATCACTCTTGAAAAGGCAGGTGTCCATGCGCCCCCCTATGCTCTCCGTATAGTTTACCTGTACTCCGATTCTCCGGCCTCCCGCAAGCGGCGCCCACGTCCAGACGCAAAACCGCCCGGCCTCCGCGTCTTGAAGGGCGGAAACCGGGCGGCGCGTTATCGTCGTAAGGGAAGGCCTAGCAGATTCTCGGCAACTGCTCGCCTTCCAGCATGCCCAGCAGGCGCTTGCCGCCCAGGCCCGTCTTGAGCAGCACCCGGCCAGGCGCGCCCGGCTTGTCCACGGCCTCCACGGTGCCGATGCGCTTTGCGCCCGTACACAGCGGGTTGGCGTGCAGCAGCTTGAGCGCGGCGTCGGCCTGCGCCTCCGGCAGGATGCACAGGAACTTGCCCTCGTTGGCCAGGTACAGCGGGTCCAGGCCCAGCAGGGAGCAGCCTCCGCGCACCTCTGGCCGCACCGGGATCTCGTCCTCCACCAGCTCGCACACCACCCCCGAGGCCAGGGCGATCTCGTTCAACGTGGTGGCCAGCCCGCCGCGGGTTGGGTCGCGCAGCACATGCACGTCCGGCAGGCCGCGCAGAAGCGACTCGATGGCGTGGTTCAGGCTGGCGCAGTCTGAGAGCACCGGCGTTTCAAAGGCCAGGCCCTGCCGCGTGGACAGAATGGCCAGACCATGGTCGCCCAGGGTGCCGGTGATGATGATGGCGTCGCCGGGCGCGGCGCGGTCGCCCGCCGGGGCAGGGTCCACGATGACGTCACCGATGCCTGTGGTGTTGATGAAGATTTTATCCGCCGCGCCCTTGGGCACCACCTTGGTGTCGCCGGTGACGATCCAGACTCCGGCAGCGCGGGCCGCCGCGCCCATGGATTCCACGATGCGCGTCAGGTCGTCCATGGGCAGACCTTCCTCAAGGAGAAACCCGCAGGTGAGGTAGCGGGGCACCGCGCCCATCATGGCCACGTCGTTCACCGTGCCGTGCACGGCCAACGAGCCGATGTCGCCGCCGGGGAAGAATATGGGGTCCACGGTGAAGGTGTCGGTGCTCACCGCTATCTTGCCGGACACGTTCAGCACTGCGCCGTCGTTCATGCGCCGCAGTTCGGGGTTGTCGAAATTCTTCAGGAACAGCTCGCCGATGAGCCGTTGGGACGCCTTGCCGCCGGAGCCGTAGTCGAGGAGAACTTTTTCGCTCATGACGTGTTAATCCACCTGGTATTTAAAGTATGCCGCGCAGGAGCCCTCTGTGGAGACCATGCACGGTCCGACGGGTTTTGCGGGGGTGCAGGCCTTGCCGAAAAGCGGGCACATGTTCGGGACCAGCTTGCCCTTGAGCACGTCGCCGCATTTGCAGCCGGGCAAGGGCGGGCACTCGGTGATGGTGATGCCGAACTCGCGCTTGGCGTCGAAGGCGGCGAACTCGTCGTTGATCTCCAGCCCGGAGCCGGGAATGCTGCCGATGCCGCGCCACAGGGCGTCAACGGTCGTGAAGGTGGCCTCCAGCATGGCGCGGGCCTTGGCGTTGCCCTCGTCGCGCACCACGCGGCGGTACAGGTTGACCACCTCAGGACGGCCATCGCGCTTGCGCTCGGCCAGGAACAGCAGGGCCTGCAGGATGTCCAGCGGCTCGAAGCCGGCCACGGCGGCGGACTTGCCGTAGCTGCTGGCTGCGGCAAGGTATGGTCCGACGCCGGTGATGACCGAGGCGTGGCCGGGCAGAATGAAGCCGTCGATGTCCGTTTCCGGATCGGCCAGCAGGGCCGCCACGGCCGGAGGCACGTACTTGTGGAAGGACAGGACGCGGAAATTGGTGATGCCCTGGGCCTTGGCCATGTGCATGGTGGCCGCCACGGCTGGGGCCGTGGTCTCGAAGCCCACGCCCAAAAAGACCACCATGGAGTCCGGGTTGTCTGCGGCGATCTTCAGCGCATCGGGCGGGGAGTAAACCACGCTGACGCGCGCGCCGTCGGCCTGGGCGATCTTGAGGCTGCGGCCCTTGCTGCCGGGAACGCGCATGAGGTCGCCGAAGGTGGCCAGGATGACCTTGGGGTTCTCGGCCAGATCAAGGAAGGCGTTGACCTCGGACTCGTGGGTGACGCAGACCGGGCAGCCAGGACCGGTGAGGTGCACGATCTCTTTGGGCAGGATGGAGCGCAGGCCGCTGCGGAATATGGCCACGGTGTGCGTGCCGCATACTTCCATGAAGCGCAGGGGGTGCCCGTCCAAGGTGGCGCGCAGGCGCTCCAACACGCTCTTGCACAGGCCGGGGTCGTGGAACTGGTCGAGGATGTCGAGGCTCACGGGGGGTGCCTTCCTTACGGTCAGAGGTGACGGGCCGCTCGGGTCTGTCTCGCCGAACCGGGGACAGGGCAAACGCGCACCCCGGCTCGGAGGACATACACGGACTCCGGCTGCGAGTCCATGCCCGGCGCAAGGTTCGCGCGTGTCACTGGGGGGTTACGCGGGCCACCCGCCCTGCGCAGATGTTTTTTTTCCAGCTCGGCATTGAGCGGTGCAGCGCTGCCTCTGCCAGGCTGAACGATGGGCTGCCCCCGCCGAGGGACTGATGCACCAAGGAAGCGCGGCGCGCAAACCAGGGGCTGGGCGCAAAAAAAGGGCGGAAGCCGAAGCCGCCGCCCTCACGCTATTCAATTAGGCGCGGGTGTTACACGCAGCCGGTGGGTTTGGGCAGGCCGGCCATTTTGCAGGCGCCCTTGCCGGGGCCGGAGGGGAACAGCTCGTAGATTTCCTTGAGCTTGTAGCCGGTCACCTTGGACAGGATGCGCACCATGGGGGCGATGCCGTTTTTCTTGTAGTAGTCCTGCAGGAAGTCGATGACCTTCTGATGGTTCTCGGAGATGACGGCGATGCCTTCGCTCTCCTTGACAAACTCGACCCATTCGGGGTTCCAGTCCTCAAATTTCAACAGAAAGCCGTCCTCATCAACTTCAAACTTTTTGCCTTTGAACTCGAGCATAGCCATATTCGGATCCTCCTCGGTCTAGATTGCACACTGTGCGCAGACAGGGCCACGTACATCCGCATCGGGCAGGCAGCCCGTTGCACCCTTCATTTTCCAGCTCCCTTCGTACCCTGGGCAACAGAAAAATTCAAGGTCATTTTCAACTGGGCCTGGTCAGAAACCACCGCGCCCGCGCTTTATTTTTCAGGCCGCTGCTGGTACTCAAGCACAACGCGGCCACACGCGGCAGCCTTCAACCCGCAAAGAAGCGCAGGCGACCCGAATCCATGCAACCCATGCGCCCCGTCATCCCCATGGCCCCCATGTGGCCCAGCCTGCCTGCCCCCCCGGCGCCCTCGCCGGAGACCAGCCGCAGGCCGCCCTGGCGCGTTCCCTCCGAGGCGCGCTGCGTGGCCCTTTGGGACCGCTTCGAAATGCCCGAGCACATCCGCGCCCACAGCGCCAAGGTGGCCCTGGTGGCCTGCCAGGTGGCGGAAGCCGGGAAGGCCTTGGGCATCAGCGTCTGCGTGGAGACCGTGCGCGCCTCCGCCCTCCTGCACGACATAGCCAAGGCTTACTGCATCAAGCACGGCGGCCACCACGGCCAGCTGGGCGGAGCCTGGGCCATGGCGGCCACGGGCAACCCCGTGCTGGCCATGGGCGTCATCCACCACATGTACTGGCCATTCAAGGCCGACCTCCGGCGTTTTCTCACGCCCCTTGCAGTGCTCTACGGCGACAAGCGCGTGGCCCACGACCAGATCGTGCCCATCGAACACCGCTTTGACGATTTGCTGGAACGCTACGGCAAGACCCAGGAGATCCGGGAGCGCATCGCGAGCACCAACAAGCAGGCCAAGGACATCGAAAACGCCCTGTCCAAACTTCTGGAGAAAGACCTCAATGCGCATGATTTTGATCGCCGGCGGCTGGTCGACTGAACGCGAGGTGTCCCTTTCCGGGGCGCGCGGCATCAGCGAGGCCCTTGCGCGCCTGGGACATCAGGTGCGCTTTCTGGACCCCGCCCTTGAATTTGCGGAAATCATCCCCGCCGCCCGCCAGGCGGACTTCGCCTTCTTGAACCTGCACGGCTCCCCCGGCGAGGACGGGCTCATCCAGGCCATGCTGGAGGAGGCGGACTGCCCCTACCAGGGCGCAGGCCCCAGGGCCTCGTTCCTGGCCCTGAACAAGGCCGCGGCCAAGGCCGTTTACGCCAAGGCCGGGCTGCGCACCCCAGCGTGGCGACTGTTCACCGGCATTCCAGGCGAGACGCGCGAAACCGACCTGCCCTGCCCGCTCTTCGTCAAGCCCAACACCGGGGGGTCCAGCCTGGGCATGAGCCGAGTGGCCGCGCCCGAGGACTTCGGCCCGGCCCTGGACAAGGTCTTCGCCCTGGGCCAGGCCGCCCTGGTTGAGGAATGCATCCCCGGCCAGGAGCTGACCTGCGCCGTGCTCGCCGACCGCCCCCTTCCGGTGATCCTCATCCGCCCTCGCGCAGGCACAATATTCTTCGACTACGAGAACAAGTACGCCGCCGACGGGGCCGAGGAAATCTGCCCGGCGCCGGTGGACGCTGCGCTCACAGCCGAAGTGCAGGCTATGTCTCTGGCCGCGCACAAGGCGCTTTCCATCGACGGCTACAGCCGCTCGGACTTCATGGTGGACGCGAGCGGCCAGCCCTTCATTCTTGAGACCAACACCCTGCCGGGCATGACGCCAACGAGCCTGCTCCCCAAGGCCGCCGCCGCCGTAGGCCTGAGCTTTGACGCCCTGGTGGCCGAGCTGGTGCGCCTGGGCCTGGCCGCCCACGCCCGCAACAGCGCAGAGGACCAGGCGTGAGCGGGCCCGCCAAGCTTCCCGTAAGCGTCCGCGCCATGCTGAGCCTGTACGGCCTGGCCTGGTGCCTCGCCCAGTCCGGCCTCAGGCGCAACAAGCGCCTGCAGGAAGGCTGGGACAACCGCACCCTGTCCGCAGGGACGCCGCCCAAGGCCGACATCTGGATGCAGGCGGCATCCGGCGGGGAGGCCTACCTGGCCTGGGAGCTGCTGCGCCGCCTGCCGGATTTCCTGTCGCCAGACTTCAAGTCCGATGGACGCAAGCCCACCGTGCTCGTTACCACCTTCACCAGCCAAGGCATGGGCGTGCTGCAAAAGGCCCGCGAGGACCTGGCCGGAAGCGTCGAGCTTCTGCCCGCGTGGTTCCCCTTCGACGTGCCGAGCCGCATGGACCGCGCCCTGGCAGCCGTTGCTCCAAAGGCCCTCGTGCTGCTGGAGACCGAGCTCTGGCCGGGGCTCATGGCCGCCTGCCGAAAGCAGCAGGTGCCGGCCCTGGTGCTTAATGGCCGCATCACGGGCAAGAGCCTGGGCGGCTACCGGCGCATGCCCGGGTTCTGGCGCGCCCTTGGACCGCAGCGAATTCTCGCAGTTTCCGACGACGACGCCGGGCGCTTCGCCAAACTTTTCCCCGACGCCCGGACAGGCGTCATGCGCAACATCAAGTTCGACCGCCTGAGCTTCGAGCCAGCGCCGCAGCGCCAGGACCTCGCCGCCCTTCTGCCGCCCGACGCGCCCTTCATCGTGCTGGGCAGCGTGCGCAAGCAGGAGGAAAAAGAGGTGCTGGCCCTCATCCAGGGCTTGCAGAAGCGCCGCCCGGACGCGGTCATCGGCTTGTTCCCCCGGCACATGGAGCGCGTGGACGCATGGTCCAAGCTGCTGTGCGGCGCGGGCATCCCCTTGACCCGGCGCAGCGCGAACGAGCCCGTCCAGCCCGGCGCAGTGCTGCTTTGGGACGCCTTTGGCGAACTTGGCGCGGCCTTCGGCCTGGCGCGGGCCTGCTTCCTGGGCGGCAGCCTGGCCGACCTGGGCGGACAGAATTTCCTTGAACCGCTGGCCCACGGCATCGTGCCGGTCATCGGGCCCTCATGGTCCAATTTTGCCTGGGTGGGCGAGGAAATTTTCGACACCGGCCTGGTGCGCCAGGCCAAGGACTGGCAAGGCGTGCTGGGTGTCCTGTGCGAACTGCTGCAACGTGCGCCGGAGCGCCAGGCGGTTCAACTGGCTGCGGAAGCCTACGCAAAATCACGCCGGGGCGGCGCGGAGGCTGCTTGCCAGGCTGTTGCCGAATATCTAATTTGCGGGTAAACACCCAGCGGAGACGTGAAGCGCTATGAAGTCCCTGCCCCCCTGTTATGCAATCATCCCGGCGCGGTATGATTCCTCGCGCTTCCCAGGCAAACCGCTGGTTGATATTTTGGGCGTTCCCATGTGCGTGCGCGTGCATCAGCGCGCTGCAAAATGCGCACGCTTCGCAAAGGTTGTGCTGGCCACCGACGACGAGCGCATCATGGTCGCGGCCAAGGCCTGGAACGTCCCGGCCCTCATGACTGGACGCGGGCATCAGAGCGGCACGGACCGGGTGCTGGAGGCCGCGCGGCTGCTCGGCGCGGAGCCGGACAGCGTGGTGGTGAACGTGCAGGGCGACGAGCCCGCCCTGGAGCCGCGCATGCTTGAGGAACTGCTGGCGCCCTTCTCCGGGCCACAGGGCGAGCTGGTGCAGGTGACAACCCTGGCCACCCCTTTGAGCCGGGAAGACGCGGTCAGCCCGGACCGGGTCAAGGTGGTGCTGGACGCGCAGGGCCGGGCGCTGTATTTTTCACGGGCGAACATTCCCTACAATCGGGATGCAGGCCCAGTGGACGACGAGGCCGGACCGCTTCTGCATGTAGGCCTGTACGCCTTTCGCATGGCCGCGCTGGAGCGCTTCGCGGCGCTGCCCCAAGGGCGGCTTGAGCGCACGGAAAAATTGGAACAGCTGAGACTTCTGGAGAACGCCATCCCCATCCACGTGGCCATAACCCGCCACAAAAGCCACGGGGTGGATCGGCCGGAAGACGTGGAACGCATCGAAAAAATCCTGCGGGAGCAAGAAATATGAAAGCAATTCTGGCCCTTGAAGACGGCACCTGGTTCGAGGGCACCTCGTTCACCGGCCCCGGCGAAACCGGCGGCGAAGCCATCTTCAATACCGGCATGACCGGCTATCAGGAGATCCTCACCGATCCCTCCTACGTGGGCCAGATGGTCTGCATGACCTACCCGCTCATCGGCAACTACGGCGTCAACGCCGAGGACGTGGAGTCGCACAAAATCGGCGCCGAAGCCCTCATCGTCAAGGAGTGCTGCAAGGAGCCCTCCAACTGGCGCTCGGTCATGTCCCTGCCGGACTACCTGAAGAAGGCCGGAGTCATGGGCATCGAGGGCGTCGACACACGCGCCCTCACCCGGCACCTGCGCATCAACGGCGCCATGCGCGGCGTCATCTCCACCAGCGGCACGCCGGAGGAGCTCGTCAAGAAGGCCAAGGCCCTTCCCAGCATGGAAGGTCAGAACCTGGCCGACAAGGTCAGCGCCAAAAATCCCTACGTCTGGACCGGAACCACCACCAAGGACGTGGACCTCGCCACCTTCAAGTGGGCGGGAAACGGTCCCAGGCTCGTGGTCTACGACTTCGGCGTCAAGTGGAACATCCTGCGCCTGCTGGCGGCGGAAGGCTTCGACATGCTCATGGTTCCCTCCAGCTTCACCCATGAGCAGGTGACGGCCCTTGCGCCCGACGCCGTGTTCCTGTCAAACGGCCCCGGCGACCCGGCTGTTGTGACCAACGCCATTGAGGCCACCAAGGTCTTTGCCGACAAGTACCCTGTGGCGGGAATCTGCCTGGGCCACCAGATCATGGGCCTGGCCCTGGGGGGCCGCGCCTACAAGCTCAAGTTCGGCCACCACGGCTGCAACCACCCGGTGATGGACATGGAGTCCGGCAAGATCGAGATTTCCTCCCAGAACCACGGGTTCTGCGTGGACATCGCGCATCTGCCGGAGCTCAAGATGACCCACCAGAACTTGAACGACAAGACGCTGGAAGGCTTCGCCCACAAAACCAAGCCGCTCATCGCCATCCAGTTCCATCCCGAATCCGCTCCCGGCCCCCACGACAGCGCCTACTTCTTCCGGCGCTACCGCGATCTGGTGCGCACGGCCACAGGGAAATAGGCCGGAGCCCAACAGGCCACGAAGCAGATCAGGCAGCACCCGCAACGCGCGGGCCAGGAGGCATCCATGTCAGGCGAACTCACCAAGGCCCGCCAGAAGCTTACAGGCATCAACGCAAGCCTGAAGATGGGCAAGTACATGGCCGCAGCCCAGGCCCTGAACGACGCCATCATCATCATGCTCTCCGCACAGCTCATGAAGAACGAGCGCGAAGAGTTCGCCCAGATGATCGAATCAACGGTCTATGCGCTCAACAATCACAAGGAGCTGCGCAAGGTCTACCCCCTGCTGCTGCACTACGCTCCGGGCGCGGAAAAGAAGCTGCTTGAAGAAATCTACGAGATGCGCAAGGTCCTCCAGGAGGACGTGAACGAGAACGCCCAGAAGGATCTGAACGCTCTGGAGGCCAAGAAGAAGGAAGAGCTGGCGCGCGGCCAGCGGCACCTTGACGGCAAGGAGTTCGACGAGGCCCGGCAGGTCTTCGACAAGCTCACGGGCGAGTTCCCCGGCGACGCGGAGCTCAAGGCCGACATCGCCGACCGCTACTACAAGGCTGGACTGAACCAGGATGCGGTCGGCCACCTGAGCCAGGCCATCAACGAATCGCCGGAGTCCATCCACCTGTACAACCGCATCGGCATGGTGCTGCGCAAGATGCAGGACTTCGACAGCGCCGAGAGCTACTACAAGCGGGCCCTGGGAATCTGCCAGACCGACGAGTACCTGTTCTTCAACCTCGGGCGGCTGTACTACGACTGGCAGCAGTGGGGTAAAATGGCCGAGGCCGCCAAGATGGCTGTGGCCATCAACCCGAATTTCGCGGAAGCCAAGAAGCTTTTGGCCTTTGCCCAGAAGAAGATCGACGCGTAATAAACCTGCCCCGCAAGGAGCAAGGAGGCCCGGTGCCCCCTCCAACCCCCAGCGCCCGCAACGCCTGCCAAGTGCTCGTGCTGGGCGCAGGACTGGCCGGAATGCGCGCCGCCTGGGCAGCCAAAGAATCCGATCCGCGCCTTGACGTCATCTTGGTGAGCCCGCACAAGGCTCCCTCCGGCTCCTCCTTCGCCAACCGAAACAACGCCCTGGGCATTCAAGCCCCGCTCCCCCACGAAGCCGAGGCCTTCATGGAGGAAGCTCTGCGCCTTGCGCACCCAGGCACAGCCCTGCCGGAGCTTGTCCGCGCCCTGGCCGAGGACGCTCCGCAGCGGCTGGGCGACCTGCTGGACCTGAACCTGACCTTCCGCCGCGAGCCGGACGGCTCCCTGTCGCGCTTTCCAGGCTGCTTCAGTCCAGCGCCCCGCGCCGTTGTGTTCGACGGCCTGGCGGCGGCCCACTCGGCCTTCCTGGCCCGGGTGCGCAGCCTTGGCGTGCGCGTGTTGCACGGCTACGAGGCCATGGAGCTGTTGAAGCGCGGGGGGCACGTGTGCGGAGCGCGGCTTGCGGCCTTGCGCGGAGAAAGGAGCATGGACCTTTCGGCTGGCGCAGTCATCGCGGCGCTGGGCGGCCCGGCGCCGCTCTTTGCCCGCCGCATCTGCGGCCCGGGCGGCAGCGGCCTGGCCTACGGCCTGCTGCACCGGGCCGGGGCGCGACTGGTGAACACGCGGCACCTGCAATTCTTCTGGTCGCGCGCGCGCGACCGCGCCTTCGTGAACCCCGGCACCCTGCCCTGGCCGGATGAACTGGCTTCCCTGGCGGCTGCGCGCCGCACCCACTGCCCTCTGGCCTTCGACCTGCCCGATGCCGCCCTGGACCGCGACCTGCTGTCCCGGCGCGGCGCTGACGGCCTTGTGCGCCTGCCTGGGCACGAGCCCCTGGCGCTTTTTGCCCACGCGGGCAACGGCGGCGCCCTCATCGATGCGCACGGACGCACCAGCATCCCTGGCCTGTTCGCCTGCGGCGAGTGCGCCGGGGGCATGCACGGAGCCCAGCGCCTGGGCGGCGGCATGGTGCTCTCGGCCCTGGTATTCGGCGCCCGGGCCGGTGCCGCGGCAGCCCAGGAGGCCTGCGGCGGCCTGCCGTCGACTTCCACTCCAGCGCAAGAGCCGCGCGCTCCTGCCAATTCAGCTTCCGACGCCTCCTTTCTCCGCAGCCTGCGCCGGGGCATGGACCGTCACGGCCTGCCGGGCGCTCCCCACAGTCAAGGCTTCACAGCCTGGCTCAAGGACGCGTCGCAACGGGCCGCTTCAGAGCGGCAAAGGCTGCTGGCCCTCTCGGCCCTGCTGGTGCTTGGAGATTTGAGCTAAAGCCAGGCTATTGCCACCTGGTCCCGCATCAACCTGCCGAATTTTCAGCCAGCGCCCCGCGCAAAAACACGTCGATGACTGTGCGCAGATAGTCCTCCGGGGCGACGCCGCCCTGGGCGCCCTCGCTCCCCACGGCCTGGGACAGGCGGTGGTTCAATCGGCGCGAGGACGTGAACCAGTGCTCCACCGCGCAAAGCATGACCGAAAGAAGCGGCAACGGCTCCACGCCGTCACGCAGTTGCCCGCTCTGCTTCATGGACGCGAGCCTGTCGTGGGCCGCGCGCATCAGATGCAGGGTGCTCATCTCGCGGCCCTCGTCGTCCAGCTCGTCCAGGCCCGCCACCAGGTCCGGATCGTTGTGCAGGGACAGATCCAGAATGCGGTACAGACGCACGCACTGCTCGTGGGTGGACAGAAAACGGAAGTAGGCCATGAGCGCCGAAGAAATAAAGGCCGCGCCGTCCTCAGGCATGTCCAGTCCGGGCTGCACTATGCCCTTGAGCCCCTCGTCCAGTTCGGCCAGGTAGCCGTGCACCGCGCTGACGTACAAGCCCTTCTTGGATCCGAAATGGTGGTGGATGAGGCTCTGCGTCACCCCGGCGCGCCGGGCGATGTCGCTCAAGGAGGCTTGGTGGTAGTCGCCTCGCATGAACACTTCCTGGGCGGCCTGCAGGATGGCCGCGCAGGTGCGCTCGGCATCGCGCGAGCGCCTGCGTTGCGGCATGGGAGGCTTATGGGGGCTGGGCTTGCTCATGGCTCCTCCTTGCAGCACGCGGGCTGGCGCGTCGGTCTGACTGGCGCGACGGTCTGGACGCTGCTGACTGGTCAATCTATTCGTCCGCAGAACGGCAGTCAAGCCGGGGTGATGCGGCAGGCACAGACGCAAAACGACCGCCTGGTAAGGGCGGCCGCTGGATGACTTGCGTTGCAATGGCCGCGCATGGACGGGCCAAGGCAGAAAGGGTCTGGAGGCTAGATGTCCACGCGCCGGCCCCAGGCCTGGTCGTAGGCGTTGCCGCCGCGCTCGATGATTTCCTCGGCTGCGGCAGGCACCAGCATGGCAAGGCTGCGGCGCTCGCACCAGCGGCGGCGGATGTCCGTGGCGCTGACCTCAAACACCGGCATGGGCACCAGGTGCAGCTGGCTTTCACCCGTGGCGAAGCGCAGCCGCATGGCGCCCACGCGCTCCATGCCGGGCCAGTTGGCCTCGGCAAAGGCGATGACGCTCTCGGGGTCCGCGCCCTTGCGCAGCACCACGGCCAGGGAGGCCAGGTGCGGCACCTCCGGCCCGCGCCGCCACGAGGGCAGCGCCAGAAAGGATTCGCTGCCCAGGATGAAGGTCAGCTCGTCGCCGGGCATCTTTTCGCGTAGGGCGGTCAGGGTGTCCACAGTATAGGAGGGGCCGGGGCGCGAGCCTTCCAGACCGCTGGCCGAAAGGCCGGTGACGCCGCGCACGGCCAGTTCCACCAGGCGCAGCCTGTGGGCGAAGGGCAGCATGCCCTCCGGGGACTTGTGCGGGGGCTCCCCCGCAGGCATGAGCAGCACACGCTCAAGTCCCACGGCCTCGCGGGCCTCCACGGCCATTCGCATATGGCCGGCGTGGATGGGATTAAAGCTGCCGCCGAGAATTCCGATCCTGGTCACCTGTAAAACCTCTCGCCTTGATGCCCGGAAATTATGCTGGTCCCCTGGCCGGACTGAACCCGGGGAGCACCGTGAGTCCTATTGTCTGATCTGCCCCTGGCCCAGCACCACGAACTTGGCGCTGGTGAGCTCCAATATACCCATTGGCCCGTAGGCATGCAATTTCGTTGTGGAGATGCCGATCTCCGCGCCCAGGCCCAGTTCGCCGCCATCGTTCAGACGCGTGCTGGCGTTCACCGCCACCATGCTGGCGTCGGCCTCCCGCGTAAAGCGCATGGCGTTCGCGTGGCTCTCGGTCAAAATGACTTCGGTGTGGTTGGACCCGTATCGGGCGATGTGATCCAGCGCCTCATCCATGTCCGCCACCACCTTCACCGCCAGGGTGAGGCCCAGGAACTCGAAGCCCCAGTCGGCGTCCACAGCGGCCTCTGCGCTTGCCCCCATAAGCGGCAACGACACGGGACAACACTTGAAGCGCACGCCGTCGGCCCCCAGCTTCCTGGCCACTTCAGGCAGCAGCTTTTCGGCCACGGCCCGGTGAACCAGGATGCACTCGAGCGAATTGCAGGTGCCGGGCCGCTGCACCTTGGCGTTGTGGATGATGACCTCGGCGCGCGCAAGATCCGCGCTCTCGTCCACAAAGGTGTGACACACACCCTTGTAGTGCTTGAGCACGGGCATGGTGGCCTGCTCCACCACGGCGCGGATGAGGCTCTCGCCGCCGCGCGGGATGACCACGTCGATGAATTCGTCGAGCTTGAGGAGCGCGCTCACGGCCTCTCGGTCCGTGGTGGGCGGCGCCTGCACGCACTCGGGTGGCAGCCCGGCATCGGCCAGGGCCTTGTGGATCAGGGCCACCAGGGCGTCGATGGAGTGAAAGGCCTCGCTGCCGCCGCGCAGAATGGCCGCGTTGCCGCTCTTGATGCACAGGGCTGCGGCGTCCACCACGGCGTTGGGGCGCGACTCGAAAATCATGGCCACCACGCCCAGGGGCACGCGCATGCGGCCAACCAGCATGCCGTTGGGCCGCTTCTTCATGGACTCGATCTCGCCCACGGGGTCGCTCATGGCGGCAACCTCGCGGCAGCCGTTGATCATGCCGCCAAGCACCGCGTCGGTGATGGTGAGCCGGTCCAGGCGGGCCTTGTCCAGGCCGCGCGCCTCGGCGGCCTTGATGTCCTTGGAGTTGGCGTCCTTGATGGCCGAGGCGTTCTCGCCCAGCAACGCAGCCAGGTTCAATAGAGCCTGCTGGCGGGTGCTGCCTTCTGCCGCGGCAAGCCTGCGGGAGGCGGCGCGGGCGTCCTGCGCCATGGCGCGCATCTCAGCGGCGATGTCCATTATTCTCCCCCAGCGGTAGGAATTTTGCCCGCACGATGCCGCAGGGCCTCGGAATGGCTACCCTTGAAGCCTCCTCAAGTCAACGCGGCTGGAAACCATTCTTTAAGCCTGTTCAAACGTAATACATTTTATGACAGCTTTTCAGCACCTTGGAATGTGGCGCAAGATATTCGCGGATGCCGCCGGATTGGCCTTTGACCTGATTGACATTTTTGAGTAAACCTTCTTGGTCCGAGCGCGCGCGGCTAATATCAGAGCCAGCGCGCCATCACTGTTCCCAAGGAGCTCCCCCGCATGGACGAGAACAAGCCCAAAAGCCAGACCGTGACCCCTGTCAATCCCGGCGTCGCCGAGCAACTTGAGCAGATCAAAAAGGCAGTGCCCAGCACCTCCCAGCGCCTGTTCCACTTCCTGGAGATGAACCTGAAGCCCATAGCCGTGGGCTGCTGCGTCATCATCCTGGTCGTGGCCGCTTACTCCGGCGTCAACTATTGGCGCGAACGCCAGGCCACCAAGGCCGCCGACGCCCTGGGCGTCATCCTCATCGAAAAGGACGAGCCCCAAGCCCGCGTCCAGGCCCTTGAGGAGTTCCTCAAGGACTCGCCCTCAAGCCTCAAGCCCACGGCACAGCTTGAACTGGCCGCCGCCGCCATGATCGGCAAGCAGTACGACAAGGCCATCAGCGCCTGGACAGAGCTTGAAGGCTCCTCCTCGCCCGATCTCAAGACCGTGGCGGGCATTGGCCACGCCAAGTGCCTGCTTTTGACCGGCAAGGCACAGGAAGCCCTGACCCTGCTGGAAGGCCTGAAGACCAAGGCTCCGGCAGCCTACGCCGAAACCGTCACCCGCCAGATCGCCGTGGCTGCGGAGGCCGCCGGCAACAGCCAGGCCGCCAGCGCCGCTTACTCCGAACTGGCCGGCAAGGCCGAAGGCGCAGGCAAGCCCTACTTCGAATTCAAGGCCAACCAGCTTAAACCCAAAAGTTAGAATAAGGACCCCCCCATGGCGCACCCCCTTCTGGCTGGCGCTCCCGGCGAAACGCACCTGCTCCTCGGCAACGAGGCCATCGTGCGCGGCGCCATTGAGGCCGGCATCCAATTCATCAGCTGTTATCCCGGCACCCCCTCCTCCGAGGTCCCCGACACCTTCTTCCGCCTCTCGCCAGAGGCCTCGTACACCTTCGAGTACTCGGTGAACGAGAAAGTGGCCCTTGAGGTTGGCGGAGGCGCCACCCTTGCCGGGGCCCTCACCCTGGTGACCATGAAGCACGTGGGCGTCAACGTCGCCGCCGACCCGCTGCTCACCCTGACATACGTCGGCAGCCCCGGCGGTTTCGTGCTTTTGAGCGCGGACGACCCTGGCTGTCATTCCAGCCAGAACGAGCAGGACAACCGCATTTACGCGCGCATCGCGGGCATGCCCTGCCTGGAGCCCTCCACGGCCCAGGAAGCCAAGGACATGACCCGCACCGCGCTCGTCATGTCCCGCGAGCTGGGCGCTCCGGTGCTTTTGCGCACCACCACCCGCGTGAACCATCTGCGCGGCCCGGTGACGCTTGATGCGCCCACCGTGCTGCCAGCGCCCGTGGGCTTCCAGAAGAATCCTTCGAAGTTCGTGCCCATTCCGGCCTTTGCCCGCCCCATGCACCTGCGCCTGCTGGAAACCCTGGATAAAGCGCGCACCCTGGCCGAAACCTCGCCCCTCAACGCCGTTTCCGGCGCGGGCAAGGTGGGCGTCATCGCCTCTGGCATCAGCCGCGCCTACCTGGCCGACGCCCTGCTCGAGGCCGACCTGGCCGGCGCCGTCAAAGTGCTGGACCTGGGCTTCAGCTATCCCCTGCCGGAGAAGCTCATCGCCAGCTTCATGGATGGCCTGACCACCCTTCTTATCATCGAAGAGCTTGAGCCGGTGCTTGAGACCGAGATCCGCGCCCTGGCGCAAAAGCTTGGCATCAGCATCAACATCATGGGCAAGACGCCCGGCCCGCTGCCGCGCTTCGGCGAATACGACGTGGCCATGGTGGCCGGAGCACTGCGCACCGCCCTGGGCCTGCCCGCCCCGGCCCCCCTCGCCTGCTCCTGCGGGGCGGACCCCGTTGTGACGCTGCCCAACCGCCCGCCCAACCTCTGCGCCGGGTGCCCGCACCGCGCCGCCTACGTGGCCGTGCGCAAGATCTTCGGCGATACCGCGGTCTACTCCTCCGACATCGGCTGCTACACCTTGGGCATTCTACCGCCCCTCAGGGCCGCGGACTTCCTGTTGTGCATGGGATCGAGCGTCTCCTCGGGCTGCGGCGTATCCAAGGCCTCCGGCCAGACCGTGGTCGGCTTTATCGGCGACTCCACCTTCTTCCATTCCGGCATCACCGGGCTGGTGAACGCGGTGTTCAACCGTCACGACATCCTCCTGGTCATCCTTGACAACCGCACCACGGCCATGACCGGACACCAGCCCTGCCCCAGCGTGGACAAGACCACCCTCGGCGACAATCCGTCCATCGTGCACATCGAGCCCGTTGTGCGCGGCATCGGCATCACCCAGATCCGCAAGGTGAATCCGCTCAACCAGAAGGCCACGCTCAAGGCCATCGAGGAGCTCAAGGCCATGAGCGGCGTGCGCGTGCTCATCGCCGAGGAGCCCTGCCCGCTCTTCGCCCGGCGCGCCTACGGCATGAAGCGCACCCAGGTGGCCTACGTCGCCGGGGACTGCGCCGAGGCGGCCAAGGACGGAACCTGCGGCGACTGCCTGAACACCCTGGCCTGTCCGGCCTTCTATCTGGAGGACGGCAAGATGGCCATTGATCCCATCCTGTGCGCGGGCTGCATGCTCTGCCTCCAGGTCTGCAAAAACATCAAGGCCCGCAAGGGAGACGCATAATGAACGCACGCATGCGCATCTTCATGACCGGAGTTGGCGGCCAGGGCACCCTCACCGCCACCACCCTGCTTTCCCGCGCGGCCCTGGCCGCAGGCCTCGACGTCACCTCCGGAGAAATCCACGGCATGGCCCAGCGCGGCGGCGTTGTCGAATCCACCCTGCTCATCGGCTATAAGAGCCCGAAGATCGGGCATGGCGAGGCCGACATCCTGCTCGGCTTCGAACCCCTGGAGACCCTGCGCGCCCTGCCCTACCTGAAACCCGGCGGGCTCGTGCTCTCCAGCACCGAGAGCATTGCGCCGCTGTCCGTGGCCACGGGCAAGGAGACCGCGCCCAGCGTGGAGGAGATCCGCGCCAAGATCATCGCCCGGTGCGGCAGCGCCTGCTTCCTGCCCTGCCGCAGCCTCGGCCTGGAGGCCGGAGCCATGCAGAGCGGCAACATCGCGCTTCTTGGCGCGTTGTGCGCCCTGAACGTGCTGCCCTTTGGACGCGACGTGGTCGAGGCGACCATCCGCGCCACCATGAAGCCCAAAGTGGCAGAGATCAACCTGAAGGCCCTGAACCTCGGCGCGGCCTGCCCCGCCTAGCGGAAACGAATCAGGAAGGACACCAGCTCATGGCGAACATTGAAGCCCATGCCAACGCCCCCGAGGGCAGCCTCACCGCCTTGCGCAGCATCCTGCGCGAGCTTTCACCCGGCGCACCGCTGGAGGAAAGCCTGGGCGGGCTGCTCAAGGTCTTGTCGAAGCAGATGGGCTATCTGCGCGTGTTCCTGGTGATCATGGACCCGGAGTCTGAAAGCCTGCGATTGTCCCTGGCCCACAGCCCCACGCGTTCGCTTCCCGTCACGTACACTCCCGGCAAGGGCGTTGTCGGGCAGGTGTACGAAACGGGCAAGGCCATAATCGTACCCAAGCTCTCGGATAACAACGAGTTCCTGAATAAAGCCTTTGGCCGCACGGCCGAGGAGCTGCAAACCCTGGCCCTTGTCAGCGTGCCCGTGGCCATCTCTCGCCACGGGGTCAACGAGGTTCTGGGGGCGCTTTCCGCAGACCTGCCCATCATGCCCGATGAGCAGCTTGAGCAGCAGCGCGAGTTCCTGGAGGTCGTGGCCGACCTCATCGCCAACCAGGTGGCCCAGTTGCAGGAAGAAATGGCCCTGCACAAGCACCTCATGGCCCAGGGCATGGTTTCGCCGGGGCAAGACGCCCCGCCGCCGCCAAACTTCGTCGCGGCCAGCAAAAGCATGCGCGTGGTGCTGCGCCAGGCAAGGCAGGTGGCGCCAAGCCGCGCCACTGTGCTCCTGCGCGGAGAATCCGGCACGGGCAAGGAACTCCTTGCCGACGCCATCCACATTGGAAGCCCCCGGGCGGACAAGCCGCTCATCAAGCTCAATTGCGCGGCTCTGCCCTCGGAACTGGTGGAAAGCGAGCTCTTCGGCCATCAGAAGGGCGCGTTCACCGGCGCTGTGCAGACCAAGCGCGGCCTGTTCGAGCTGGCGCACAACGGCACGCTGTTTCTCGACGAGATCGGCGAACTGTCGCTGGACGCCCAGGCCAAGGTGCTGCGCGCCATCCAAGAGAAGGAAATCCAGCGCGTTGGCGGCGAGCAGACCCTGTCCGTCGACGTGCGCCTCATCTGCGCCACGCACCAGCCCCTGGAAGAGCTCTTGACCAAAGGGCGCTTCCGCGAGGACCTGTTTTACCGCATCAACGTGTTCCCGGTGTTCATCCCGGCCCTGCGCGAACGCAGGGAGGACATATTGCCCCTGTGCGAGCACTTCCTGCAGGCGTTCGCCAAGGAATACGGCAAGAGCATCAAGCGCATCAGCACCCCGGCCATTGAGCTTCTGTCCATGTACCACTGGCCGGGCAACGTGCGCGAACTGAGCAACTGCGTGGAGCGCGCTGTGCTCGTGTGCGAGGAAGAGGTGATCCGCACCTACCACCTGCCGCCTACTTTGCAGACGGCGGACAGCTCGGCCACGGGCATCAACCTGTCCTTCGGCGAGGCCGTGGCCAAGTTCGAGCAGGAGCTCCTGGTGGACTCCCTGAAGAAGACCCGCGGCAACATGCTGCAAAGCGCCCGCGATCTTCGGGTTTCCTACCGGATCATCAATTACAAGGTCAAAAAGTACAACATCGACGTGAAGCGCTTCGCCACGGCGAAGCCCAAGCGCAAGAAGGCCTAAGCGCCAGCGCACAGCACAACAAAAAAGGGGGCCGCTTGGCCCCCTTCTCTTTTCAACAGCTTGGTTCAAACAGCGTATCAGGCCGCTTGCAGCCCCTTGGTGAAGGCCAAGCCTTCAGAGAAGTCGAGGGTGCCCGCGTAGATGGCGCGGCCCGTAATGGCCCCCTGGAGGCCCTTTGCGCACAGGGGCGCAAGGTTCCTCAGGTCGTCCATGTTGGTGACGCCCCCTGCGGCCACAACGGGCAGCTTGGTGCTCTCGCACAGGCTTGTCAGCGCGGGCAAGTTCACGCCGCTCTGCATGCCGTCGCGGGCGATGTCAGTGTAGATGATGAACGCGGCCCCGGCGGCTTCCATGCGCGGCAGCACCTCGGACACGGTGAGTCCGGCGTCGGCCACCCAGCCGCGGCTTTTCAGCTGGCCGTTCACTGCGTCCAGGCTCACGCCCACCCTGCCTGGCAGCGCGGCGCACATGGCCTCGAACAGTTCGGGCTGCTCAAGTGCGATGGTGCCGATGATCAGCCGGGTGACCCCGGCCTCGATGTAAGCCGTGGCCGTGGCGATGTCGCGGATGCCGCCGCCCAGCTGCACGGGAATCTTGGCCTCGGCGCAGATGCGCTTCACCAGTTCGAAGTTGCGAGGCAGGCCGCTGAAGGCGCCGTCCAGGTCAACGATGTGCAGCCATTGCGCGCCCAGGCGCACCCACGAAAGGGCGCTCTCCGCCGGGTCATCGCCAAAAACCGTCACAGCGTCGGCGCGGCCCTGTTCCAGGCGCACGCAATGACCGTCCTTGATGTCGACAGCGGGGAATAGAATCACAGCCCGATCTCCCGCAAGCCAGCCTCGATGCCTTCCTTGGCCAGCACATCGGCGCTCACCCACTCGCCCTTGCGGCTCACAAACTTGCCAAGGTCCAGCAGGTTGTCCGTGAGCGCCTTCTGGGTCTCGTCGTAATGGTAGCGCGAAACCATGCGCTCGCCCTTCACGTCGATGAGGTAGAGGTCCATGACCACGGAAGCAGGCTTGCCGCCGCCCTCAAGCTCCCTCCAGTGCAGCACCTGGGGCACCAGGATGAAATCAGCAGGCAGGCAGCGGCCAACGCCCAGCCAGTAGGACCAGGCGGACTCGCGCGCCTTGCCGGAGCGTTCGAAGGTGACGATCTCCTGGCACTGTTTGATGGAGGCCGGGGTTCCGGTGATGCTGACGCCGTGGGCGCGCAGGGTCTGGTTCAGGGTCGCGTCCAGGCTGGTCAGAATCTCCTGCTTCACGCCCTTGCCTTCCTCGGGCAGATACCCGGCCAGCAGCTCCCAATTGTACTTGGGCGCGCTGAAGGACGCCACGGCGATGGAGCCCACGGGCCGCAGCTGCGGCGTGATGGGCTTGGGCGAGCAGGCTGCAAGGCCAAGCGCGCAGACGATGGTGATAACCGGAAGCAGCTTGCGTAAGAACATCAGTCCACACTCCCCTTGGTGCTGGGCGCGCCCGAGCGGCAAACCTGAACAGCCTGGCGCAGCGCCAAGCCCAGGGCCTTAAAGGCGGCCTCCAGCAAATGGTGGCCATTTTTTCCATATTCGAAGCGGATGTGCAGGTTCATGCCTGCCCGCTGCGCAAAGGACTTGAAGAACTCCCGCCAAACGTCCTTTTCCTCGCCTGCAATCTGCGCTGGCAGGAGGGCGTCGTCGTAAACAAGATAGGGCCGACCAGACAGGTCCACCACCACCTCGGCCAGGGCCTCGTCCATGGGCACCTTGGCGGAGGCCACGCGGGCGATGCCAGCCTTGTCCCCCAGGGCCTCGGCCAGGGCTTGGCCCAGGGTGAGGCCGATGTCCTCCAGGCTGTGGTGGGCGTCAACCTCAAGGTCGCCCTTGCAGGTGAGCGAAAGGTCGAACCCGGCCCAGAAGGTCATGAGCGTCAGCATGTGGTCCGCAAACCCCATGCCGGTGGCGATGGAACAGTTGCCGGTTCCGGCCAGTGACAACTCGACCCGGATGTCCGTCTCTTTGGTCGTGCGGGCTATGCTCGCTGTGCGTTGCGCCACGGTTTCGCTCCTTTTGCCCCCGTCCACGCATGCTGCGCGGCGGCTGCTCTCTTCCCATGACCAGAGCGCCCAGCCTTGTCAAGCCGGGACGGCTTCTTTCTCATCGGACGATTGCCAAAAAAGCCCTAGACTTAGGCCGCCTCCGATGGCGCTGCGGTCTCCTCCGCCGGGGCGGGCTTCGGCTTCTTGCCGAAGAAATACGCCATCCAGATCCCCAATTCGTAGAGAATGCAAAGAGGCACGGCCATCATGGTCTGGCTTATGGCGTCAGGCGGAGTGAGGGCCGCCGCGATGATGAACGCGCCCAGGATGGCGAACTTACGCTTGGCCCGCAGCCCAACGTGGGTCACGATGCCGAGCTTGGCCAGGAAGAAGATGAACAGCGGCAGTTCGAACACGATGCCGAAGGCGAAAAGCAGCTTGAGCACGAAGTCCAGGTACTCGTCGAGCTTCGGCGTGAACATGAGAATATCGCTGGCATAGCTGGCGAAGAATTCGAAGCCGAAGGGGAACACCACGAAATAGCCGAACATGGCGCCGGTGGTGAAGCAAAAGGCTGAGAAGAAGGCGATGGGCATGATCCACTTGCGCTCATGGCTGTACAGGCCAGGGGCCACGAACTGCCAAATCTGATAGAAGATATAGGGGCTGCAAGCAAAGATGCCGGCCACGAAGGCAACCTTCATTTCTGTGAAGAAGGCTTCAGTGGGCAGGGTGTAGATGAAGTGGCTCTGCTTGAGCGCGTCGAGCATGGGCTGCATGAGAACCTTGAGCAGCTTGCCGGCAAAGGCGTAGCAGGCAAGAAAGCCCACCAGCATGGCGATGGCGCAACGCGTAAGGCGTTTGCGCAGGTCCTGCAAATGACCGAAGAGGCTCATGCGTCCGGCTACGCCCTCGCCCACGGCGTCGTCGCCCGCTGGCGGAGGAGGCGGAGGCGTCTCGCCCCCGGAGCCTTCGGCGGCGACAGGCGGGGCTGCGGGCTCGGCCTGGGCCGGAAGCCCGGCCTCGGTCGCCACGGCGGGCAACACAGCCTCGCTCACCTGGGCGGGCAAGGCGGTTTCGCCCGGAACGGCAGGAGCCTCGGCAACGGCCTGGGCTGGTGCTTCAGGCGTCGCGGCGGGCGCGTCAACGGGAACATCAACGGGAGCCTCGAAAGCTGCTTCAGCACGGGCTTCCACAGGTGTCTCGACGGGTTGCTCCGCAGCCGGCGCTGAAACGGTCTCGGCAGTCTCGGCAATCACTCCTGCGTCCGGCGCAGACGGCGCTTCAACCGTAACGTCGAAAGGCGCCAGCCCCGCTTCATGGGCAGGTCCGGCTGGCGTTTCGGCGCGCTCCACCGGCGGCTGCTGCGGATACTCCTCGGGCTGAAGCTCAGGCTTCTGGTCCTCCGGATTCTTCTCTGTCGCGGCCTGGCCTTCCGGTGAAGGCGCAGCCGTCGGCTTGTCCGCAGGCGCATCGCCAGGTTTGGCGTCCGCTGGTTTGGAATCATCCGGCTTGGCATCCGTGGCCGCGCCCGTGCCGTAAAGCTGCTCGTGGGCATCGGCCTTGCGCTTCTCGAAGTCGGCCATCTCGGTCTCGCGCTCAATGGTGCGCTTGAAATCGCCGCTCATCTGCTTGAACTCGCCAATGGCCTTGCCGAGCCCCTTCATGAGGTCCGGCAATTTCTTGGGGTCTATGGCAATGATCGCCACGAGGGCGATGACAAGCATTTCTCCGGTTCCGAGCATAGGCCTTCCTGAATCTTATTCGGTGCGGGCGGGTCTGCCTGGTCTCTGCGGCTCTTTGGCCTCGCCTACTCCCATTCGATGGTGCTGGGCGGCTTGCTCGAAATGTCGAGCACCACCCGGTTCACGCCCTTGACTTCGTTGATGATGCGGCTGCTCATGCGCGCCAGGATCTCTGAGGGCAGGCGCGACCAGTCCGCGGTCATGGCGTCGATGCTGTCCACGATGCGCAGTGCGATGACATGCTCATAGGTGCGGTCGTCGCCCATGACGCCAACGGTCTTGAGGGGCAGAAGCACTGCAAAGCCCTGCCAGACCAAGCGGTACCAGTCGGAGGAGACAAGCTCCTGCTGCACGATCCTGTCCGCCTGGCGCAGAATCTCCAGGCGTTCGTCGGTGATCTCGCCGATGACGCGGATGGCCAGGCCAGGGCCGGGGAAGGGGTGCCGCCAGATGATGTTCTCAGGCATGCCCAGTTCGTAGGCCACCTTGCGAACCTCGTCCTTGAACAGCTCGCGCAGGGGCTCAACAAGCTTCAGGTTCATCTTCTCCGGCAGGCCGCCCACGTTGTGGTGGCTCTTGATCACCGCGCTGGGGCCCTTGAAGGACACGGATTCGATGACGTCCGGGTACAGGGTGCCCTGGGCCAGGAATTCAACGCCCTCGATGGCCTTAGCCTCGCGGTCGAACACGTCGATGAAGGTGTAGCCGATGATCTTGCGCTTCTGCTCCGGGTCTTCGACGCCTTTGAGCTTGTCCAGGAATTCCCGCCGCGCGTCCACAACCTTCACGTTCAGGTCGAAGTGCTCCTCCAGGAAGCCGATGACCTCCTGGCGCTCGCCCATGCGCAGCAGGCCGTTATCCACAAAGATGCAGTACAGGCGCTTGCCGATGGCGCGGTGCAGCAGCACGGCGGCCACGGTGGAGTCGATGCCGCCGGAAAGGCCCAAAACAACCTTGCCCTCGCCCACTTGGGCGCTCATGGTCTTGATGGACGAGTCCACAAAGGAGGACATGGTCCAGCCCGGCTTGAGCCCGGCGATCTTGAACAGGAAATTGCTGATGATGCGCTCGCCCTGGTCGGTGTGCGCCACCTCTGGGTGGAACTGCACGGCGTAGATCTTCTTCGCCGGGTCGCACATGGCGGCGTTTTCAAGGCTGCCGGTCTTGCCGATGCGGGTGAAGCCCGTGGGCAGCTTGCCCACGTTGTCGCCGTGGCTCATCCATACGGTGAGCTTCTCCTTGCTCTCCACCCCGGCGAACAGCAGGTTCTCGCCAACGGCCTCGAACTCGGCCCGGCCATACTCACGGTCCTGGGAGCGGGTCACTTCGCCGTCGAGCGTGTGGGCCAGGATCTGCATGCCGTAGCAGATGCCGAGGATGGGCAGGCCCCAGGTGAGATACTCCTTGGGCAGCGGTGGCGCGCCGTCCTCGTGCACGCTGGAGGGCCCGCCGGAAAGCACAATGGCCTTGGGGTTCATGGCCTTGATGACAGCGGGATCGCTGGTGCAGGGATGGATCTCCGAGTACACCCCGGCCTCGCGGATTCTCCGCGCGATGAGCTGGGTGACCTGGGACCCGAAATCTATGATGATGACTTTTTCTTGGTGCAACATTTTGCGGCCCTTCTCGCGGTCCCTTAGGACTCGACGCGGTAGTTGGGAGATTCTTTGGTGATGATGACGTCGTGGACGTGGCTTTCGCGCAGACCTGCGGAGCTGATCTCCATGAACCGGGCCTTTTCGCCCAGTTCGGCAATGGTGGAGCAGCCCAGGTAGCCCATGCCGGAGCGCAGGCCGCCCACGAGCTGGTGAATGCTTTCCGTCACCTGGCCCCGGAAAGGCACGCGGCCCACGATGCCCTCGGGCACCAGCTTCTTGCTCTTGTCCTGGAAGTAGCGATCGCTGCTGCCAGCGGCCATGGCGTCGATGGAGCCCATGCCCCGGTAAATCTTGTAGGTGCGGCCCTGATACAGAATGGTCTCGCCGGGGCTTTCCTCGGTGCCTGCGAAGAGCGAACCCATCATGCAGGTGTTGGCACCCGCGGCCAGCGCCTTCACCACATCGCCGGAGAACTTGATGCCGCCGTCGGCGATGATGCACTTGCCAGCCTCGCGGCAGGCGCGGCCCGCCTCCATGATGGCGGTGATCTGGGGCACGCCGACACCGGCCACGATGCGCGTGGTGCAGATGGAGCCGGGTCCGATGCCCACCTTCACTGTGTCCACGCCGGATTCGATGAGGGCCTTTGCGCCCGCGTAGGTGGCCACGTTTCCGCCCACGATCTGGGCGTCGGGGAAGGCGTCGCGCAGGGCGCGGCAGGCGTTCAAAATGTTGCGCGAGTGCCCGTGGGCGCTGTCGAGCACGAGAAAGTCCACCCCGGCGCGAAGCAGTGCCTCGGCCCGGGAGATGCCGTCCTGGCCCACGCCCACGGCGGCGCCGACGCGCAGGCGGCCCTTGTCGTCCTTGCAGGCGTTGGGGTATTTTTTGACCTTCTCGATGTCCTTGATGGTGATGAGGCCCTTGAGCTGGTTCTCCTCATCCACCACAAGCAATTTCTCGATGCGATTCTGATGCAGGTGGCGCTTGGCCTCCTCGTCGCTGATGCCCTCGGGCACGGTGATGAGGTTGCGGCTGGTCATTACCTCGGACACCGAGGTGCCGGGATCGGTGACAAAGCGCACGTCGCGGTTGGTGACGATGCCCACGAGCTTGTCGCCGCGGACAACGGGCAGGCCCGAGATGCGGTACTCGCTCATGAGGGCCAGCACCTTGCCCACGTTGTCGTCCGGATGCACGGTCACGGGATCGTGAATCATGCCGGACTCGCTCTTCTTGACCTTGTCCACCTCG
>NZ_JAUYFU010000082.1 GCF_030689645.1 Humidesulfovibrio sp. | reverse complement strand
TCCGGGGGGAATCATTCCCCCCGGTCTGCGAAGCATATTTTTCTCGTTGTTCTTACAGCGGGTAATCCAGCGCTTCGGGGATCATGACCCCGGTGATGGCTTCGCCTGCGCGGTCGCGGGCGAGGCGGGCGCCAGCCAGGGCGGCGTCGGTGCTGGCGCGCAGGGCCGGGAATTCTCCAGCCTCGGGCGCGTCTGTGTAGCCGTACACCAGCTCGGCGCAGATGCGCGCCACTTCACCGGCGGTGCGGGAGTTCTGCAGGGTCAGCAGGTCGGCGAAGAAGCCCAGGGTATCGTCCAGGCTTTCAGCCAGCAGGGGATTCTCCGGGCCTTTGAGCTTCAGTTCCTGTACGTCGGCCACGAAGGAGCGCGCGGCCACGATCCAGCTGATGGCGTCGGCCATGGGGAAGGTGACGCCCTGGCGGTTGCCGCTGAAGAGCTTCTTGCCTTCGGCGTCCTTGCTGTTCTGCAGGTGGTTCAGGGTCCACATCCACAGGCGCATGGCCTGGGCCAGGGCCTTGGTTCCGGCCTGGGGCCAGGTTTCGGCCAGGGCGTCCAGCTCCTTGATCCAGTGGCCCATGAGGGCCAGGAATACGGGGTTGCCCATGGTGGCGGTGAGGTGGCGGCGCTGCACGACCTCCGGGCCTTCGTAGGTGGCCTCAAGCTGGCAGTCGCTCCATTTCTGGAACAGGAAGCCGGGGCAGTCTTCGGTGACGCCGTAGCCGCCCACCAGTGAAACGGCCTCGCGCATCATGTTTGCGCCAACGCCCGGGCACCACAGCTTGCAGGCCGGGATGAGCACGTTGGTCTCGGCGTCGAGGACGATGCTCTGCACGAAGATGTCGGCGGAGAGTTCGGCGAAACGCGCTGCGTCGCGCTTGTCTTCCGGGGTATAGAGCAGGTTCAGGTACTCAAGGACTTGCGGCTCCATCTTTTTGAGGGCGCTCATCTGGGCGCGGGGGCCGGTGATGCCCTGGGCGTGGAACTGCGCTTCCTTGTCCTTTTCCAGGGGGTCGAGCAGGTCGGCCTTGCGCGCGGCGTCGAAGCCGAGGGAGGAGCCGGCCTCGCCGCAGGCCCAAAGGTCGGCCAGACGCTGGCAGGCGTCCTCCTTCATCTGCAGGCCCTGGTCGAAGCGCGGGGTGCCGGGCTGGGCGTCGCCGCCGCGGAAGCGGGTGCGGTGGTAGCGGATGATGGGCTCCACTGCGGAGAGCAGCTTGGCCGAGCTCATGACGCCAACCGGGATGCGCGTGCGGTGGAACACGGAGCCGATGATTTCGGCGTGGCTGAAATTGGGAACGATGACGCCGTCCTTCACGGTGTAGCCGCCGATGATGCGGCTGGCTGGCACCTTGAGGCTCATGATGGGGTCGCGGGTGCTGGAGAGCTGGTGCACCATCTTCAGGGTGGGCGCGCCGCGGTCGAACACGCCGGGGTCGCCCTCTTCCAGGATGACCATGCAGGAGCCCTTGATGCGCGGGTCGTCGCTGGTCACTGCGGCGGTGACGAAGTTGGCGAAGTCCATGCCGGTGATGAAGCGGCCACGCTTGTCCACGTGGAGCAGGGGCTCCTCGCCGTCTTTCCACTCAGCCACGCGGATCTTGCTGGTGAGGATGCCGGTGTCCACGCCGACAAAGGGCAGGGGCTCGGTGAGGGCGAAGGCTCCGCGCCAGGTCTCGCGCCCCTCTCCAGGGCAGGAGATGCTCATGTAGTGGTCGCGCTGTTCTTTGGTGCCCTTCTCGTGGATGGGCGCCAGGGCCAGGTTGTTGGCCAGACCGCAGGTGGCGGCGCCGGCGTCGACCCAGGACAGCTCGAAGGTGGTGAGGCTGAGGGCGAAATTCTTGGGGCCGTCGATGTACCCGCCCTGGGTGGTGTCCATGTACAGGGCGGTGAGGCCGGAGGTGTCGAAGGCGTCGAGCAGGGACTGCTTGCGCTCGTCCCACTCGTGGGTGTTGCGCACGCCATCGGCCACCATGCGGGCCACGTGGCCGCGGGCCACGCCGCGTGCGGACTGGACCACCATCTGAAGGTCGTAGCGGTCGCTGTAGCGCCACATGATCTGGCGGATGTCATCACCGGGCAGGGTCGCGAGCTTGCTCATGCGTGAACCTCGAACATGCTGATTTTGTTGCGGCATTGCAAAAGGCAGGGTGCCGAATGTGAGGGCTCAAATACGGCATTCGGGGCCTCGCGTCAAAGGCTATTTGTCCCTGCGGGGCTGGCTCAGCCCAGGAGAGCGGCGTAGTCCGCCGCCATGCGCGCTGCGTTGAAGCGTTTGGCGCCGCGCGTTTGCGCGGTTTGACCCAGGCGGCGGCACAGGGCCGGGTCGGACAGGAGCGCGCGTGCGGCCAGGCAGAAGGTGTCCATGTCGCCTGGCGCGACAAGAAGCCCGGTTTCGCCGCTCATGACGATTTCCTTAACGCCGCCCACGGCGTAGCTAAGTACGGGCAGCCCCAGGGCTGCGGCCTCCAGCAACACCAGGGGGTGGTTGTCGGCCAGGGTGGGGTAGGCCAGCAGATCCGCAGCGCGCATGAGCAGGGTCAGGCGCTGGCGGTCCACGTAGGGCCAGGTGGTCAGGCCGTTTTGGCTGGCGGCCTCGTCGCCGCCCACGGCGAACCCCAGGGCCTGGGGCAGGCCTTGGCGCAGGCCCTGCCAGTATTCCGGCCAGCGGGGGCCGGCCTTGTACGCTGCGCGCGCGCCGCCATGGGCCGCGAACAGGACCACGCGGGCCGTGGGCGCGATGCCCAGCGCAGCCCGCGCCTGGTGGCGGGAGGGCATGCGGGCGGTGGACGGCCAGGGCACGCCGTTCGGGATGACGCGCACCGGGAGATCCGGCAGCGCTTGGCGGGCCAGCCCGGCCAGCCAGCGCGAAGGGCTTGCGAACTGCGGGTTCAGACTGCGCAGCATCTCTGCGACCTCGGCTTGCCGGGCGCGGGCCTCGGGGAACTGGCGCGGGCAGGGCTCGGCGCAGGCCGGGAAATGCGGGCAGTCGAGGGGGTAGGCGCAGCCGCCGGTGAGGGGCGTGGCGTCGTGCAGGGTGAGAAGCACGCGGCGAGCATCGGCATGCGGCAGCAGGCCTTCAAGGAGCGCGCGCCAGTCGGTGCTGGTGTGCAGGTGAAGGGCGGCGTCCTGCGGCAGGGCTTTCAGATGGAGTCCGAGTTCTCCCGGCGGCGTGGGGCCGGAAGGGGGGATGCTTTGCGCGGCGTGTCCGTCCAG
This sequence comes from Humidesulfovibrio sp., assembly GCF_030689645.1. Classification (GTDB taxonomy): domain Bacteria; phylum Desulfobacterota; class Desulfovibrionia; order Desulfovibrionales; family Desulfovibrionaceae; genus Humidesulfovibrio. The sequence goes on along the minus strand of NZ_JAUYFU010000082.1, from coordinate 42,821 downwards.
AGCCTCCGGGTCGTTCTCGGCCACCTCGAAGCTCAGGCGGGCGTCCAGCGTCGCTTCCATTGGCCCGGCTTGGTGCTGGGCTTCAAGCAGCAGCCGCGCCACGCGTACGGCTCCGCCCCGGTGCGGCAGGGCCGCGTGGTGCAGGATGACGCGGTTCACGATGGAAGGCCTACGGCGCGGCGGGCACAAACTCAAGCAGGTCGTGCTTGAGGGCCCAGAGAATGTGGTAGCTGGCTGCCTCGGCGTCCATTCCGGCGCAGAGCTCGCGAAAGCGCTCGGATAGCAGCAGGGCGGTTTCGCCCTTGCGCGCCAGGAACACCAGCTTGCGGATGGCCTCGGCATTCACCAGATTGTCCAGCCCGGCGTAGAGGATGGGGAACTCGCGCCCACCCAGGAGCGCGGCTCCGGTGCGGCCTGGCCGGAACTGGTCCTCGGGGTTCAGCGTGTGCGCTGGGTAGGAGGCGAACACGCGGGAATAGGGCAGCTGCAAAGGGTGTGGCAGGTGGCGCAGGGTGGCGATGTCCGGCGCGGGCAGGGCGCGCAGCTCATCCCAAAGCTCCAGGTGCTGGAGGATGACGTCCGGCCAGAGGAAGTGCATGCGCACATGCTCGCGCCCGGCTGCGCCCATGCGCTGGCGCAGTGGCCCGTCTGCCAGCAGCGTTGCCAGGGCCTGGGCCAGCTCCGGGGTGTGGACCACGGTGCGTTGGGCCAGGAGCAGGTGGTACTGGTTGTCGAAAAGCAGGGGGGCCAGACGGTCCACGAAGTCATCTCCGGCCTCTGGCGCCGGGCCTGTGGTGGGCACCAGCAGCCCCGTCTCGCCGTGGATGATCAGGTCGCGGTAGCCGTCGTAGTCGGAGGCGATGACGGGCAGGCCGGCGGCCTGGGCCTCCAGCAGGGTGATGCCGAAGGTCTCCTGCGGGTTGTCGGCGATGGACACGAAGATGTCGCAGGCGGCCAGCAAATCGTTTTTGCGGCGCTCACCGGGGCGCAGGTCCAGGCGCACATCGAGGCCCACCCGCGCTCCCATGTCCACCAAGGTCTGGGGAAAGGGGTCGTGCTCCTCGGCCCAGCCCGCCACCACCAGGGACACGGACTCGCGCCGCAGGCCTTTGGATTTGTCGGGTTGATCCGCGAACAGGCGGTTCATGGCCCGGATGAGCGGCAGCATGTCCATTTTGGAGGCATGGGACACCCGGCCCAGCACCAGGATCAGGGTGCGGTTGGCGGGCAGGTCCAGGCGCGCGCGCAGGGCGGTTTTGTCCGCAGGCTGAGGCAGGGGCGCGGCCAGGCTTTCCGGGTCCAGGCCCAGGGGGACTCGGCGGATGCTCGGCCCGGCGATCTGATTCAGGCCGTATCCGGCGCGGAGGTGGTCGAAGAAGCCTTCCACGGCCAGCCTTCCGGCTTCGGAGGTGGCGATGATGCAGTCGCGCGCGGTGGCTCCGGCCCACAGATGCCGCAGGAACGCCGCCGGATAGTCCGGGTAGGACAGGGAGTGCACCGGCCCGGTGATTGGGAAGACTTCCGGCGCGCAGGCGTTGCGCAGCCGGGCGATGTGCGTCGGGTGGTTGATGCAGTCGGACTGGTGGAAGCAGAAGTATGAAGTGTCGGCCAGCCGTGCGGGCAGTTCACGGCGGTCCATGAGTCGGAAGCGCCCGGCTTTGGCGATGTCTGGCGCTATCTGCGCAAGGTTTGCGGCCAGGGATTCGCGCTGGGGCTTGTCCGATATGAAGAAATGATAGGCATCAAAGGGGTCTGCGGCCAGCAGGAAGCGCAGGAAGCCCACGTTGGCAACCCTGCGGCCCAGGATGGGCCCGTCCTCGATGAATGGGTCCAGTGTGCCGAATACGCCGGGCTTTTTCATATCCGAGACAAAGCCACAGTCGGGGGTTTTTGTCAAAGGCCTGGGCGGATTTTGGGTCTTGCTCCAACTCGTGCTTCGGCATTCTTTGCCGCCGGAGCGTTTTTTGCAATGCTCGTTGCGTTAAGCAGTCTACACCAGGAGGCGTTGGGCCATGCATCGAGCAGAACATCCTGAAATCATGTGGGGTCTTGGTCTTGACCCGGACACGGCGGCACTTATTGAAGAGAGCGCCGGGCCTGGTTTCGCCCTGCGCAATCTGCCCCCGGACGCCGTGGCCTGGATGCGAGGACAGGAGGGCCAGAGCCAAGCCGCCTGGATTCCCCAAGATGCTTGGGAGGGACTGTCAAAAGCTCGCCGCAGGGCTTGCCGTTCCGTGAACTCCGTGCGCCGCATCCTCATCGTGGCCGAGGGGGCCGAGCCTCTGGAGACGGAGCAGGTGCTTTCCGAGGGGTTTCTCACCGCTGTGCGCGCCCCGCTGACGCGCTACAAGGTGCGCGATGCCCTTTTGCGCCTGCGCGAGCTGGATTCCCTTTCATCTGACCTGCGCCGCAAGACCGAGGAGGTCATGCTTGAGCGCGAGCTGCTGACGCGCAAAGGCAACCATTTGACTTTTCTGAATCGCGTGCTTTCCCGCGCCTCGGCCTCCCTCGACGCGGGCACCATCCTGTCCAAGGCCAGGACCGATCTGCGGCACCTGCTGCCCCTGGAGGTGATGTGCGCCGTGTTTTGGAACAGGGCCGACGGCGGGCCTGGCCTGGACGCGGAGATGTATCTGCACTGCCTCATGGCTCCGGTGGAGCATGCCGCCTGGGAAGAGGTCTTGCTGGCGGCGGCGGAACGCCTGGGCGGAGCCAAGGTTGCGGACTGCCGCCAGTACTGCCTGACCCCAGGCAAACACCTGCGCACCACGCCTGCTCCCGGCAGCGGCCGGCTGCTCATGCTGCCCTTGTCCGCAGGGGGCGAGAGCTTCGGCTGTTTGGCGCTCTTGACCCAGAAGGGAGTCCGCCTAGCCAAGGATCAGGTGCAGACTCTGAACGCGGCGGTGAACCATCTGGCCTTGGCGCTGCGCAATGCGCTGCTGTACCGCCAGGTCAAGAGCATGGCCGACCACGACGGGCTGACCAGGATTGCCAACCGACGCCGCTTCGAGGAGCGTCTGGAAGAGGAGGCCCAGCGCCATGGCCGCTACGAGCTGCCCTTGTCGCTCATCCTGCTCGACCTGGACCATTTCAAGAACATCAACGACACCCATGGACACCAGACCGGTGACGCCGTGCTGCGCGGCATGGCCGGACTGTTGTTGGAGAGCCTGCGCAGCTCGGACCTTCCGGCCCGCTATGGCGGCGAGGAGTTCGCGGTGATCCTTCCGCACACCAGCCGTGAGCAGGCCGTGTTTCTTGCGGAGCGCATCCGGCAGCGCGTGTCGCAACGGAATTTCAGCGAGACCAAAGACCCGGTGCGCCTGACTGTGAGCGCGGGCGTGGCGGCGCTTGAGCCCGGAGCGCGTGGTCAGGATCTGGTTTCCTTGGCGGACCAGGCCTTGTATCTGGCCAAAAACGGGGGGCGCAACCGTGTGGTTGTGGCTGGCCCGGAGGCTGGGACGCAGAGTCTGGGAGAGGATGGTGAGAGGCTCGGGACCGAAGCCGTGGCCGTGGTCGCTGCGGACCAGCCCCTGCTTGCGCACGGGGTCATGTAGCCTAGCGCCAGCCCCCGCGGCGCTCATAAATTTTCCACTGGCCCATCTCGGGCAAGAGCACGAACAGCGCGTCCTCCTCCACGGTTTCGATCAGGGGGGGGACGCTCATTGTGTATGATCCGGTGACCTGGATGCGCGCCAAGTCGGGGTCGGCGGTGACCCGCCGAAACTTGAGGCCGCTCAGGTCCACTTTGGCCATACGGAAGCGCTCCAACTGCCCCCTGCGGTTTACCGTATCCCGCGCAGCAAGGAAGGCCATGGCCTCTTCCTGGCGCACTCGGCGCGAGAACACATCTGGCAGCCGGTCGTCCAGGGTGGCCTGGCGCTCAAAAAACTCCCGCAGCACCTGATATTGCGCCAAGGCTTCGGCATCGTCTGGCTTGGTCGCCTCGCTTGTTTCGGCGCCTGGGGCATCCAGCGGGTGCGAGCCAGCGGCCATGAGCGGCGCTGGGGCGAGGAGCATGCATCCCAGCAAGCCCAGGATCGTCAGGGGGGCGATGGCCCTTTTCATTGCAGGTCGTCGATGAGATCCTTGAGGGCCTCATAGTCCAGGGGTTTGCATATGAATGCCTTGGGATTGGTGCTGGCGGCCAAGCCCCTCGTGCCTGCGTCTGTGTAGGCGGTGCAGTAGATGATGGGCAGGTCGGGATTCTTCTCGCGTATGCGGGTGGCGGCTTCAATGCCGTCCATGGAGCCTTCGAGCATTATATCCATAAGCACCACGTCTGGGTGCTTGAGCGCGGCGTATTCCACGGCTTGCTGCCCTGTGGCGGCAGTGCCCACCACTTCGCAGCCCATGCGTTTCAGGTTGGCTTTTGTGGCCAGGGCGATAATGCTCTCATCCTCAACGATGAGCACGCGCGGTGGCCAAGACAAAGGTGGGCAAGCTAGCATAATGCGACTCCTGGGCTAGTTTCCATCGTAGGCTCTTGTGCGTTTCGTTTGTAGCCACTCGGACGGCCGATGTCCAGGGAAGGGGTTTGTCTCGAAATTGGCATAAAACTTTTTCGTCAACGTTGACAGGCGAAGTAAAATGTGCCTAGACATTTCTTAAAGAATCACTATAACAATTTTTGCCGGACCGAGCGCAGCCCATAAGCCGTTCCAGGGTTGAGGCCAGGGGCAGGGTTCCTGCCTGCCTGCCAATAGGGCCGGGCTTGCCAGGCCGCCCGCTCCTGGGCTAGGTTGCTTGTCGGGACAGTGCCTGAAGCGGGCGAAGCGAACCCTCAAACCCCGTGGAAAGTCATGCGAGAAAAAAGCAGAGTATTCATTCTCACCATGCTGCTCATCATGCTGGCGGCCAGGTCGGTGCATGCCGCGCAGCAGCCGGGAGCCCTTGGAGCAAAGTCCGTCATCGCCATGGACCTGGGCACAGGGCGCATCCTCTACGAGCAGAACGCCGACCAGCAGATTCCCCCGGCGTCCCTCACCAAGGTGCTCACCCTGTACCTTACCTTCGAGGCATTGCAGGAGCACCGCCTGTCCCTCACCGATACGGTGTTGGTGAGCCCGGAGGCCACCCAGGCCGGCGGGTCGCGCATGAACATCCGCTCCGGGGAGCGCGTCATCGTGCGCGAACTGGTGAAAGGCATCGCCGTGGCCAGCGGCAACGACGCCTGCTGGGCCATGGCACAGCATCTGTCCGGCGGCGAGGACGTGCACCCGTTTGTGAACGCCATGAACGCCAAGGCCCGCGAACTGGGCATGACCGACACGGTTTTCAAAAATCCCAACGGCATGCCCGCAGACGGGCAGCTGACCACGGCCCGCGACATGCTGAAGCTTTCTGCCAGCTATCTGCGCCGTTTTCCCCAGTCCCTGACCTTTCATTCCATGACCACTTACGTGCACAACAATCACAACCACCACAACGCCAACCGCCTGCTGAACACCTATGAGGGCGTTGACGGCCTCAAGACCGGCTACGTGCGGGCCTCTGGCTATAACAACGTCGTGACCGCCAAACGCGGCGACACGCGCATCGTGGCCGTTGTGCTGGGTGCCCGCAGCGCTGGCGCTCGGGCCGTGGCCTCGCAGAAGCTTCTGGATCTGGCCTTTCAGCGCTTGAACCAGGGCCAGTCTGTGGCCACACTGGAAGAGCAGAAGGGGCGCGGGGTTCTGCCCGCCTCCCTGGCGCACACCGCGCCGCGCGTCGACCCTGACCTCAAGGCCGCCCAGCAGGTGGCCGACCAGCGCGCCAATCAGGTGCGCACCAGTCAGCCGGTTGCCCAGGCCGCAAATGCGGTTGCGGAGGAAAAGCCAGCCACGCAGGAGATGGTGCAGCGCAAGACCGGAAAGAGCACCTACGCCATCCAGGAAAGTTCGTTTCAGTCGCGCCTCAAGGCCGAGCGCCGTGCTCAGCACCTGGAAAAGAGGGGCCTGCCTGTGAAGGTGGTCGCCACAAATCTGGGCGGCAGCAAGTGGTACCGGGTGCTGGTTGGCCCCTATGCCAGCGCCAACGCGGCAAAGAAGACCCGCGAGAAGATGCTCACCCGGGGCTCTGTCACCGAAGAATAGAACAGCTCCGCCTTTGGTCAGCCCCTGGGCTGCGCCGCTTACGGCCCGGACGCGCACGACGCTTCCGGGCCGTGTTGTTTTGATTCACAGGAGTTCTCTCGCTCCTCGCTCCGGTAGCGACATGTCGGTCGACTCATGTCTGACGTGTTGGGCCTGGGCAATGACTGAGATGACGCCCGCCCATTCCAAGCCAGTGCCAGCCGACATTTGCGATGGCGGGTGACAATGGCGGTCGCCACCTGTTTCTTGCCACATCCGCCCTTCTCGCTCCCCTCTGTCAAGCCGGAAAATTTGTCCTTTTACCGGCCAAAGACGGGAGTTTTTTGTCCAGTCGCTAAAACCGGATCTATACTTCGCTCCATACCGGGCCAGCCACACGCCAGCCCCATCCAAAGGAGCGGCCATGAACCACCACAGCAGTCCAGATACCATCCTGCTTGTTCCCTTCAGAGCCGGGCATGCGGCGAGCCTGCGCCTGCGGCCGGAGGCCGACGCCGTGTTGTCCAAGCTGGCCCCCCTGGCCCAGTTGGCGGCGGCATATGAGGCAGCCGGGCCGGCCTGGACGCTGATGGCCGGAGGGTGGCCTCTGGTCTGCGGCGGGGCTGTGCGCTTTTGGCCAGGCGTGGGCGAGTTGTGGTGCTGGGCGGGCCAGGAGGCGGGCCATTGGTCTGTCGCAATCGCCCGCCAGGCCAGGGCCACCCTGCTGCGTCTGCGAGACGAGCACGGCTTTCATCGGCTTCAGGCCCATGTGCGCGAGACGGACCAGCGGGCCAGGGGGTTCGCGCAGTTTTTGGGTCTCGCCCAGGAAGGCCGCTGCCCAGGTTACGGCCCAGATCAGGCAACGCACATACTTTACGGGAGGTTTTTCGGATGGAAGGCGTAAGCACGGTGATGCCCATGGCCGTCAGGACCGGGGCGGGGATTTTGAGCAAGGCTTTGGCGGAAAGCGGCAAAAGCGGAGCGAGCGACGTCATAGAGGCCAGGGCGCAGTCTGCGGAGCTTCAGGCCAAGCGGCAGGCCGAGGCCGAGAGGCGCGGCGCGCGCGACAGGGTCGAGGAAATGCGCGAAGCGAGCCAGCACAGGAACGCCTCGGCGCGGGTGGCGGCGGCTAATTCCGGGCTCGCTCTTTCGGGTAGCTCGCTTTTGAGCCTGACGGCGCTGGAGGGCGCAGGCGATGCACGCGTGAACAAGGAGCTGGGAGACTCCGCCTTGCGGATCCAGAGCCTTCTTGATTCCGGGGCTGAGCAGGCGCACAGCATCCGCTTGTCGGGGCGTTCGGTGGACAGCCGTCTCGGCGGGTTGGGCTCGCTGCTTCGCCTGGGCGGTCAGTCCCTGGGCAACTGGTAGGGCGTTGCCATGTCCCTCGTACCCATCATCCTGACAAACTTTACGTCCGGCGAGCTTTCGCCGCGCCTGGCCGGGCGCGTGGATGTGTCCAAGTACTTCAACGGCTGCCAGTGTCTGGAGAACTTCCTTGCCCAGCCTCACGGCGGCGTGGCGCGCCGGAGCGGCATGCGTTTCGTGGCCCAGGCCGCCCGCCATGAGGGGCGGTCTCTGCTTGTGCCCTACGAAGACGCGTCGGGCGTGGGCTGGATGCTGGAGTTCGCCCAGTCCGCCAACGGGACGGGCGTGCTGCGCTTCTTCACCGGCGGAGGCCTGGCCTTGAACGCAGCCGGGCTGCCCATGCAACTGGCCACGCCCTACAAGGAAGAGCATCTGGACGGCCTGCGCTTCGTGCAGGATCGGTACAGCCTTGTCCTGAGCCACCCGGAGTTCGCTCCGCGCAGGCTCTCGCGCACAGCGGACGGCGGGTTTGAATTGTCGGAGCTGACGTTTATCTCTCGGCCCGAGGCCTGGGGCGCGGGCAATTGGCCTGCCCTGTGCTGCCTGCACGAGGACAGGCTGGTCTTCGCCGCCACGCCAAAGGAGCCCTTCACCTTGTGGTTCTCGCGCACGTCGCAGCATGAGGACTTTCGCTTGGCCACGCGGGAAGTGCCCCTTGACGACTGGGACGATTTCGAAATCACGGACTCCAACGGAGACACGCTGTCCGACGGCAAACCCGGGGACACGGTGCTGCTGCTGGCGGGCGACACCTTTGCGAAGAATACGGCGCTTTCCGGGGTCATGGCCGACGGCACCCTCTGCTACTATCGCTACCTGGGCGCGCGCAGCGTCAAGGCCAGCACCTCGGCCTCCCTGCGCATGACCTTGGCCGCGACGCCTGCGGCGACGAGCGAGATCGAGTCCGTGCGGGACGCTTCCGGGGCGCTGCGCACGGCATTCTGGGAAATGTTCGCCATTGGCGACCGCATTGTGGCGGAACCGGGCGACGACCCCCTGGACGACGACGCGGTGGAGATCACCCTGTCGGCGCAGCGCGGCGGGCGCATCTGTTTCTTGGCCCCGCGCGACAAGCTGTGGATAGGGGCCAGCAGCGGCGAGTGGACCGTCTCCGGCAGCTCGCTCAACACCCCGGTGACGCCGGGCGGGATAAAGGCCAATCGGGAGGGCACTTTTGGCGCGTCCAAGGTGCCGCCCTGCCAGGCAGGCCCAGCCATTCTGTATGTGCAGCGCTCTGGCAAGAAAGTGCGAGAAATGGCCTACCGTCTGGAGTCTGACGCCTACACCTCACGGGACATAACCCTGCTCGCGGCCCACCTGGGCGAGGCAGGCATCACCCAGCTGGCCTACGTGCAGGAGCCGGACCCAATGCTCTACTGCGTGCGCGCCGACGGGGTGCTTCTGGCCATGACCTACCTGCCGGAGCAGGACGTGTGCGCCTTTGCGCGCATCGTCACCAACGGGGCGGTGGAGGCGGCCTGCGCTGTGTTCAACCAGAGCCTCTACCGCGACGAGCTGTGGCTGGTGGTGCGCCGCAACGTGACCATAAATGGCCAGAGCGTGGGTCGCCGGTTCATCGAAACCCTGGAGCCGGGATTCCCGGAAACGGCCCAGGACACTTCGGCAGCCTTTTTTGTGGATGCGGGCATGAGCTACTCCGGGCCTGCGGTGCGGGAGCTCACCGGCCTGGCCCACTTGGCCGGGAGCAAAGTGCAGATTCTGGCAGATGGAGCGGTTTTGCCTGAGCAGACGGTGGCCCCGGACGGGTCCATCCGTCTCGACCGGGAGGCCTCGCAAGTCCACGCGGGACTGGGATACGCCTCGGTTCTGCGGCCCATGCGCCTGGAGTTCGCTGGCAGCCGGGGCAGCGCGCAAACGCGCTCCAAGCGCATCATCGAGGTGGGCGTGCGCCTGTACCGCACCCTGGGCGGCAAGGTCGGGCCCGATCTGACAAGGTTGGAGCCGCTGCTGTACCGCAGCAGCGCGGACAAGATGGACGGCCCCCCCGCCCTGTTCACCGGAGACAAGTCCGTGCGCTTCCCACAGGGCTGGAGCACCGACGGGGTGCTGACCCTGGTGCAGGACCAGCCGTTGCCAATGACGCTGCTGCTTATGGCCCCCACACTGGCTTTGAACGAATAGCCGCCGGATTTCCGGCACACAAGGAGCACCTATGACCATCGCCACGCAGACGTCCAAGGCCGCCTTTAGCGGCAACGGCGTCACCACCGCGTTTCCCTTGCCGTTCCCCTTCATGCGCGCGGGAGACATCAAGGTATTGCTTCGCCGGGATGGCTTTGAGACAGCGCTGGCGCAAGGACAGCATTATACGGTTGCCGGTGCGGGAAGCGCCACAGGCGGCAGTCTTACTCTGGCCAATGCTCCTGCCACGGGGCAGACCTTGGTGGCGTACCGGGCGCCGGCCATCGTGCAGGAGGTGGATTATGTGGAGAACTCGGCTTTCCCGGCAGAGACCCATGAGGCAGCCCTGGATCTGCTGACCATGATCTGCCAGTCCCTGCAAGAGCAGATCGGGCGGGCGGTGCTCTATCCCGTGAGCACTCCGGACGGGGATATCCTGAACTCGGAGGCTTTCTTGGGAGCTGCCGCAGCCAGCAGGGACGCGGCCCGCATCTCGGAGCAAGGCGCCGCCGCCAGCGCGGGCAAGGCCGCTGCCTCGGCAAGCGCGGCGTCAGCCTCGGCCGGAGAGGCGGCACAAAGCGCCGCCATTGTGGCGGGAGTAGCAGCCACCGCCGATGGGCTGGTGAAGGTGTCCAGCGGCGACGCCATGGGCCAGAGCCTTTCGGCAAAACTTCTTGCAGGCAACGGCCTGTCCGAGGGCATCGAGAATCCCGGCGGCGTCGAGGCCCTGCGCCTGGCCGTCGCCTTGGCCGCCAACCCTGGGCTGGAGTTCGACGCTGGCCTCCTGCGCATCAAGGCTGGGGCCGGGTTGGCCTTGTCTGCCTCTGGCCTGGCGGCAGATGTGGGCACCACTGCGAACAAATTGTTGCAGCTCGATGCACAAGGCCGCATGCCCGCCGTGGTTGGGGCCTACACCCGGCAGCAGTACGCTGTGCCCGTTGTCCTCGTCGCACAGAGCGGCTCTATCGCCCTGGATGCCGACCTGCACCAGGACATCGACATTACCGCCACCGGGGCCATAACCCTGGGCGCGCCGGCCAACGCCGCGCGCGGCAAGACCATCTTTATGACCCTGTACGCGGCCTCGGCTTTGGCGATCGCCTGGAACGCGGCCTTCAAACCCAATGCAGACAATGCCCTGGACGCCACCTTTGCGGTTGGCAAGCGCATCTTTCTGAACTTCCGCTGTGTGGACGGCGCGAACTGGCTGCTCATGGGCCGCGTAAAGGAGGCTTAGCCATGCATCTTGGCTGCAAGAACATGGTGGGAGGGGCGGCACGCAGAGGCGTCTACACAGAAAGTTATGTGCCTGGGAATTATACTGGCCCCGTCACTTTCAGCGGCTGTTGCGCGTGGGAAACGCCATTGCAGGTTGCCAGCGGAGTTTCATTTACGTGCCAAGACCCCTACACAGCAGGCCCGGCAGCGCAAATGCTCTACAGGCAATTTGAACACTTCGATGAAACTGAAGGCATGTTCCGCATTGGAACAGCGCTTCACGGCAACTACGCGAACGCAACGCTGTTTTTCTCGCCAGACGCGATTGCAATTGTGGATCCGACAACTTTGGCAATAGCAACAAATGGTCTGTCAATAAGCGTAATTACGAACAGCGCAGGATCTAATGTTATCGCTTCAAAGCTCGCACTTGGAAATAAGAACACTGGGTACATAAGCGGGGCATTCCACGGAAATAGGGCGTATAATGTCGTCACAACATACGATGTATACTACAAGATTACGGCGACCATGTTGTATGCATCACTTGTAGATAAGGACACAGCAAAACCAGGGACATGGGAACTCTCTCTTGCACGCGACAAGATGCAGATTGCGCACCACGGAATAATCGCAACCTGCCTCAGCAGCAACAACACTCTCGGACCGGCTTACATTACCGTCAGCAAGCACATCATGGTATAGCGGCACTGCTGTGCCTCTGGCATGCATCAAGCGGGAATGAGTATGTTTGGGGTGAGGCTGCAACTGCGTGGATTGCTGCCTGGAAACGAGCAATGCGCCTGGAGCGGACCGCCCGGCCCTATCACCACCAAGGAGACGAATCATGAACCAGCCCTGCGCCTTCCACGATCAGAGCATGGTGCAGCTGCGAACGGCGGTGCTCGACCTGAAGGACCAGATGCGCGAGGCCATTGAAGGCGTTGCGGCCCAGTCCCGCGCCAACGGCGACACTTTGGTGCGTATCGCCGATTCCCAGGTGGCGCGGCGCGAGCTGTGCGCCCGGCAGGAGGAGCGCCTGTCCACCATGGAGCGCGGCGTCGAGCAGCACCGGGAGTCGCACATGGCCGAGCGCGAGGAGCATCTGGCGGAGCGCGCAGAGCTCTGGAACGCGGTGAACAAGCTGCGTTTCCACGTCTACGTTGGTCTTGGCGCAGGACTGGTCCTGCAGCTTTTGGCCCCGCTGGCCTTGCGGCTGGCCATGAAATAGGAGGACGACGATATGGGGATTTTCCAGTTCCTGCCAATTGTGGGCGCGGCGGCCCAGAAGCTCCTCGACCTCATCCCGGACCCGAACGCCCGGGCCAAGGCGGCCGAGGAATACCAGAAGGTCGTGCTGGAGATGGCCGCCAAGGCCGAGGCCGACCAGCGCGAGATCAACAGGGTGGAGGCGGCGTCGGCATCGCTCTTCGTGGCGGGCTGGCGTCCGGCCATCGGCTGGGTCTGCGCCTGCGCCCTGGGCTTCCAGTATCTGCTCCGGCCCCTGCTGGCCTGGGCGGGCGGAGTCTGGTGGCCCCATTTACCGGGCCTGCCGGGCATCGATGACGCCCTGTGGCAGCTCATGTTCGGCATGCTGGGCCTGGGCGGGCTGCGCAGTTTCGAAAAGACGCGCGGGGTGTCGAAATGAACAGGCTTCGTCTGGAAGGCCAGCTTCTCGTGGACGAGGGGCTGCGCCTCAAGCCTTACCGTTGCACCGCCGGGAGGCTGACCATCGGCGTGGGCCGCAATTTGGACGACCGGGGCATCACCGAGTCTGAGGCCCTTGTGCTGCTCAATAACGACATCTCGGCGTTCTGGGGCCAGCTGGCCGTCAGTCAGCCCTGGGTGCTGGCGGCCCCGGAGGAGGTGCAGGAGGCCCTGGTGAACATGAGCTTCAACCTTGGCCTGCGCGGGCTGCTGAAGTTCCAAAAGACGCTGGAGCACATGCGGACGGGACAGTATCGCGAGGCGGCTTCGGCCATGCTGGACTCTTCGTGGGCGCGGCAAGTTGGCGCAAGGGCGGAGCGTCTTGCAGAACAGGTGCGCCGTGCCGAAGGCTGACGGCGCGTGGGCTGCCTGGCGGATATTGCCGTCAGCCTTCGGCCGCAGGCATGGACAGGGCCGTGCGCCGTTCTTATCTTGTGAAAGGTAGAGAGCCTGGAAAGCCCCCCGCAACACTCCACCAACACAGGAGGGTGCGTCATGGTCAGGCAGGAGTTCCTTTCCGAGATGGAGCAGAAGCTTCGCCAGTTCGACGAGAAGCTGGAGCGGCTGGCGGCGAGGCCAAGGCCCAAGAGCGAGCATGCCCGGTTGGAGCGGGAAAAGACGTACTTTTATCTTCAGGCCAGTAGGGCAGAGTTGCGCGAGCGGCTGAAGCAGACGGAGTACGCCCCCATGGAGAGCTGGCGCGAGTTCACGCAGTCCATGAGGAAGATCTACGAAAACATGGCCCGGCGAATGGACTCGGCCAATGGCGCGGATGAGCACGAGCCCACCGAGTAGGCTGGCGGCGGCGCCGCAGGGCAGGAAACAGGAGTGGCTGGGGCGCTATGGCCTGAGCTGCGAGACGACCATGCCTGCAAGCATGAGCCCGCAGCCGATGAGGGCGCGCGCTTCCAGAACTTCGCCCAGCAGGAAGTAGCCCGCAACGGCAGCGAACACAGCCTCCATGCTCAAAATGATGGCCGCGTGGGCCGGATCGGCGTCGCGCTGGGCCACCACCTGGAGGGTGTAGGCCACGCCTACGCTCAAGAGGCCGCCGTAAAGGATTGGAATCGCGGCGCCGGAAACGCCCGCCAGGGTGATGGGCTCGATAATAACTCCGACGCCCAGGCTCAATGCCGAGCAGACGGCGAATTGGGCTGAGGCCAGCTTCACGGCGTCGGTGCCGTCCATGCCCGGCGAAAGTCTGCTGATGATAAGCACGTGCCCGGCCCAGAACACCGCGCCAATGAGTTCCAGAACGTCCCCATAGGCGATGGTGAAGTCCTCGTTCACCGAGAGCAAATACATGCCCACCGCCGCCGCCAGCGCGCCGCCCCACGTCCCGATGCCAGCCCGGTTGCCCAGCGCCAGGCCGAACAGCGGCACCATCACCACATAGAGTCCCGTGATGAACCCGGCCTTGCCAGCCGTGGTATAGACCATGCCGACCTGCTGCAAGGCCGCTGCCGTGAACAGCACGCAGCCAGCCAGCAGTCCGAAGCGCACAAGGCGCTTGGTGTCGATGCCGGAGCCCTTGCCCTCGCGGGCTCTGGTCTGCTGCATCTTCCAGATGAGCGGCTGCAAGGCCAGCGCGCCCAGGGCGAAGCGGATGCCGTTGAATGTGAACGGGCCGACGTGCTCCATGCCCATGCGCTGGGCGACAAAGGACGCGCCCCAGATGAGTGCGGTGAGCATGAGCAGGCCGTCGGCCTTGAGCTTGTGTGCGAGCATGTTCTACCTTGTCTGATGCGGGAATGGGGGGGCGCTGGGCGTCCGGGCACAGCCCGGAAGAAATACAGCGCGTCCAAGGTCTCGGCAAGGGAAAACCGCTCTCTGGAGGCGGGAATTGGCGGTCTGGATGCTGCGCCGCCGCTTTGGCAGAGTGGCGGCAAAAGACCCGTCAGGACGGGCTATTTCAGTGTGATATCGAAATTTGAAAGGAGCGAGACAGCCTCCGGCAAGGCGAAAATGGTTTTATGGAGCTTGTTTGTGTCCGCGTTCATGAAATAGTTGAACGCGGTGGAAAAATCAGCATGGCTGAGGTCGGTGTTATGGAATGTGCAATTGCGCAGATCGCATTCCTCAAAGATGGAATAGGCGAGCTTCGTGTCCATGAATGAGGCGTCGTGAAATGAGCAGTTGATGAATTTGTATTTCGAAAGATTCAATGAAGAGAAGGAGCAATTATCCATAAGGCAGCCCTCGAAAGAGGCGGAGAAGACCCCGCTGGGGGTGCTCCAGTTGATGCCCGTGAGCTTGGAGTTGATGAATCGAGTGCCCACGATTCTGGTCGACCGCAATTGCGCCAGCGACAAATTGCAGCAATCAAAAACGCATTGCTCGAATGTGCAGTTGACGAGTTTCGCATACTGAAAAGACGCGCTGCGGAACACGCACTGGTGGAAATTGGCCGAGTGCAGCGTGGCGTTGTCGCCCGCAATGTTTGTAAAGGTCTCGCCTTCGTGCTCGCCGTTAATGATCGATGCATCCCGCATGGTCCTTGCCGCCTTTCCCTTTACCAGCCAACGGGCAGCCGAGCCTTCTGCCCAGCCTTGTTTTCGAACAGCACGTAGCGGTTCTCGCGGCCAAAGAGATACAGGTCGCGCGTCACGGCCACGTCCTGGCGGCAGTAGTGGGCGATCTCCTCAAGCTTGCCCTCTTTCCACCATTGCAAGGCTTGAAGGCCGTCCGCGCTTTTGCCCACGCCCAGGGTCGCCTGGGCCAGGTTGTCCAGCTTCAGTCGGTAGCCCAGGCGCTCGTGCACATGGTTCAGCATGTCCAGGGTGGGCAGGGAGCGGTAGGCAAAGGGGTGCGCTCCGGCCAAAACGCCGTAATCAAAGCGCAGGATGTTGAAGCCGACCACCAGATCGAAGGTTTTCAGGCGTTCGGCCAGGGCTGGAATCTCATGCTCCTGGTAGTCCACGAATTCATCCGTGCCGGAATCGTAGAGCACTGCGACGCTGATGCCCATGAGGTCGGGCCGGGTCCAGCCGCCCACCTCTGCGGCGCTGCGGCGCGTCTCCACGTCCACCACGGCAAAGCGCTTGGGGGTGGGCACGGTGGTGGGAAAGATTCCCGGCAGGGTTCCTTCGATGGGCATGGCGTTCTCCTTTGTTGCGGCGGCGATTTCGGCCCTGCGGTCTTCTCCGGGCTGGCCGCTGGTGAGTTCTCGCAGCAGGAATCGCGCTGCGGCCTTGTCGATGGGCCGGTTGCCGCTGCCGCACTTGGGCGAGTGCACGCACGACGGGCAGCCCAGCTCGCAGGGGCAGTCCGCCACCACGGCCAGGGTTCGCTCAAGCAGCTCCTCGGCGCGGCTGAAAGCCTCTCTTGTCAAACCAGCACCGCCGGGCATGCCGTCATAGATGAACACGGCGGCCCCGCCTGTCTGCGGGTGCATGGGCGTGGAGATGCCGCCCAGGTCGTTTCTGTCGGTCATCACCAGCAGGGGCAGAATGCCGATGGCCGCGTGCTCCAGGGCGTGGATGCCGCCCATGAAATGCAGGTACTCGGCCTCGGCGCTTCTGCGGGCCTCGTCCGGCACGTCGAGCCAGATGCCCTCGGTCTCGAACACCGAGGGCGGCATGTCCAGCGGCACCATGCCAAGCAGTGCGCCGCCGCGCGTGGAGCGCTTCTCGTACCCGGTGATGTGCTCCGTGACTTTCAGCCGCGCCAGGGTGACGCGGGTGCCCAGCACTTCTCGCCGATCGAAGATTTCCAGAATCTCCGTGTCCTTGGTGGAGCGCACGCGAGTGGAGTAGCCCACGCGGGCGGCGCGCACCTTGACCGTTGCGCCAGGAATGTCGAGGCTCTCCACCAGCCAGGTGCGCCCCCGGTGCAGGTACACCGCGCCGGGGTGCGTCTCGCGCCGGGCGCGCAGGGAGTCCACCGCGCCGATGACCTCCCCCGTGGCAGCGTCTTCGATTGCCACCTGCGAGCCCGCGCCGCGCAGGTCCACGTTGTGGTGCGGGCGCTTGCGCGGGGAGAGCGCTTCGAGCCCGTCCGCGCTTTGCAGCAATTCGCCGCGGGCCAGCAGCCCGGCCAGGGCCTCGCGCGCGCCAGGGGCGTCCAGATAGGGCTCCCCCCCGCGTGAAAGGGCCAGGGGCAGCTCCGCAGCGGCGCACACCAGATGCCGGGGCAGGATCACCGGGTTGGCCGGATTGAGCACCGCGTTTTCCGCAGGCCGGGCGAAGAAGTCCTCAGGGTGCCGCATGAAGAACTGGTCGAGGGCGTCCTCCTGGGCGATAAGCACCACTGCGCTCTCCTGCTGGGCCCGGCCCACGCGCCCTCCGCGCTGCAAGGTCGCCATGACGCTGCCCGGATAGCCCACAAGAATGCACACGTCGAGGCCGCCGATGTCGATGCCCAGCTCCAGCGCGCTGGTGCTGATGACCGCCAGCAACTCTCCCGACGACATGCGCGCCTCGATCTCGCGGCGCTCCTCGGGCAGGAAACCCGCGCGGTAGGCGCTGATGCGGTCCTTGTACTGCCCGCTTTTTTCGCTGGCCCACATGGCGATGAGCTCCGTCATGCGGCGGCTTTGCGCGTACACGATGGTCTTGAGGCCCCGCGAGAGCGCGGCCTGCAAAAGCTGGATGGCCGCCGTGGCGGGCGAGTCCTCCGGGTTCAGGAAGACCATGTGCCGGGCCCCGGCAGGCGCGCCGCTTTGGGTGATGGCCACGGGCTCGATGCCGGTCAAGAGCTGGCACAATTCCGCCGGATTTCCCACCGTGGCCGAGCAGAACACGAACACCGGGTCTGAGCCGTAGTAGCGGCAGATGCGCTGCACGCGTCGCAGCACCTGGCTCATGTGCGCGCCCAGCACGCCTCGGTACGTGTGCACCTCGTCGAGCACGATATGCGTGAGCGTGGCGAAGACCTGGGCCCAGGTGCCGTGGTGCGGCAGCATGGAAAGGTGCAGCATCTCCGGGTTTGTCAGCAGCAAATTGGGCGGGCGCTTGCGGATCTTGGCCCGCTGGGACGGCTTGGTGTCGCCGTCGTAGATGGCGGCGGTGGGGCGCCGCGCCGCTGGCACGGCCGTGAGGCCCTCCACCAGCTCCGTGAAGCCGCGCAGTTGGTCCTGGGCCAGGGCCTTGAGCGGATACACGGCCAGGGCGCGGCTGTCCGGGTTGGCCAGCACCGCTTCGATGATGGGCAGTTGAAAGGCGAAGGTCTTGCCGCTGGCAGTGGGCGTTGCCACCACCACGTGCCTGCCGCCGCGCACCAGGTCTGCGGCCAGGGCCTGGTGGCTGTATAGCGCGTCGATGCCGCGGGCGGCCAGCATCTCGCGCACAGCATTGGGCCAGGGCCGCCGGGGCTCGGCGTACTCGGCCTCGCGGCCAGCGATGAGCCTGTGGTGGCACACCTGCCTGCCCAGGCGCTCGGAAGCCAGCAGGGCGGCGATGTATTCGGCAACGTCGGAAGTCATGGGCCGATTGTAGGGCAAAGGGGGGCGGCGGGGAAGGGGGGGCGGTGAGGCCCCCCCCGCCGGGGTGGCGTATGCTACATGGTCACATCTTGTCGATTTCTTCCGCATGGTCGCGCAGATACTCAACAATGGCCTGCACGTGGCCCGCGTATGCGGTCTGCCGCTGGGAGACGATGGTTTGCGGCGCAGCATGCGTGAAGCTGCCGACGGACTTGCCGTTTCTCTGGATGGTGGTTGTGGCGCTGTAACGCACTTTTCGCACCGAGAAGAATTCGAAGGGCAGTTCGCTGTCTTTGACGTCAATTATAATGCTGTACGTGTTCGCGGCCGAATTGCTGAAGGGGTTGTTGTCCACCAAAGCCTTGGAAATGGCTGTGGGCAGTTCATAGGTGGTAAGCCTGTACAGCGTCACGTCGTCAAAGCGCTTTGACTGGCTGTTGGTGGCCTTTTGCCACATGGTGGGCGGATTGGGCGTGAAGTTCACGGTCACACCGGTGAAGGTGCCCTCGAGCATTGCGCCCGGCGTCGGCTGGGGCTTGAGGCGGGCGGACTTCATGTCCGGCGCGAACTGGCGCAGGCACTGGTGGATGACGTCGCTGAGGCCCGGCAGTCCGCGCTTGCCGCATTCGTCCTTTGCGGGGGCGGGAAGCGTCGCAGCGTCAAAATCGCATTGTTTATTGGCCAACGTGCGCTTTGTGCCCGGATCAATGACAGACACCTTCCCGACGAGCTTTGCGGGCAGGTGATCGATGAAGCCGGGCATGCTGGGGGAGACCGTCTCCATGGAGCAGATGACGTGCACGGCCGGGGCGCTTGCGTAGCCTTCGTCCCCAGGCTTGCTGAAGGTGCTCCTGATGATTGTTTCGGCCTCCGAGTAATTGGCGGGACGATAGCCGTGGAGGGGGTCAGTATCCAGAATTTCCTGTGCGAACGGCATGCTTGGGGAGTCCGTGGTGTTTATGGCCAGGGCGCTCAGGCGGTAGTTCCGAAATGGCGAGTCGCTCATGGTGTTCGCAGGCGTGGGAGGACAAACCGTGGCGCAGGCGGAAAGGGCGATGGTCAAGGCGACGATGCCGCATACTGTCTTCACAATGTTTCCCCGTAATTGTCGGTTGTTGATAAACAGCTCAATTATCTCTGTCTCTGCATGTGGTTTGATATGTACGACAAAGGCTAGGCCTATATCAAAAACAGAAAACAGTGGCAAATACAAATAGTAAAAAGCGGAACCATACTAGAAAGGTGTGTTTTGTCCGGCGGGGCGGCGCGCACAAAAAAAGGCAGCCTAACCGCAAGCGCGATCCGACTGCCGGGAACAGAACATAAAGGACAGGCAAAAGTGGACGGGGCCAGGACCCAGACCAAAGAAGAGTGCCCTACTTCGCCGAAATGTTGTACTTCTTCAGCTTGTACTGCAAGAGGCTCTTGGACACGTTCAGCAGGTCCGCAGCCTTAACCTGGATGAAGTCGGCCTTGACCAGGGCCCGGCGGATGACCGCCGCCTCGATCTTCTCCAGGGTTTCCGAGAGGTCGAGCTTGATGGGCAACAGGTCCACCGCGCTCTTGAACTGCGACTCCTCGTCCTTGATCTCCGGCGGCAGGTCCTCGGCCCCGATGATCTCTCCGCTGGAAAGCACCACGCAGCGCTCAATGACGTTCTCCAACTGGCGCACGTTGCCCGGCCACTCGTAGGCCGAGAGGTAGTCCATGGCCGAGGGGCTGAAGCCCTTCATGTCGCGGGTGTTTTCCTTGGCGAACTTGTCCAGGAAGTGCGAGGCCAAAAATGGGATGTCCTCCCGGCGCTCGCGCAGGGGCGGCAGGTGGATGCTCACCACGTTCAGGCGGTAGAACAGGTCCTCGCGGAAGATGCCCTCGGCCACGGCCTTCACCAGGTCGCGGTTGGTGGCCGCCACGATGCGGATATCCACCTCAACGGCGTCGGTGCCGCCCACGCGCTCGAAGCGGCGCTCCTGCAGCACGCGCAGAAGCTTCACCTGCATGTCCTGGGAAAGCTCGCCGATCTCGTCCAGAAACAGCGTGCCCTTGTCCGCCATCTCGAAGCGGCCGCGCCGGCGCGAAACAGCGCCAGTGAAGCTGCCCTTCTCGTGGCCGAAAAGCTCGCTTTCCAGCACGCCGGGGTTGAGGGCCATGCAGTTCACGGACACGAAGGGCCCGTCCTTGCGGGGCGAGTCGTTGTGAATGGCCTTGGCGATGAGCTCCTTGCCCGTGCCGGATTCGCCGGTGACGAGGACCGTGCTGCGGCTGGGCGCGGCGCGGTGCACCATTTCAAGCACGTGGCGCATGCTCTTGTCGCGGCCAACGATGTTCTCCGGCCCAAAGCGCTCCTGAATCTGGCGGCGCAACTGGCGGTTTTCCTGTTGCGCGCGCGCGTACTGCATGGCCTTGGAGATGGAGAGCAGAAGCTCCTCGTTGGAGAATGGCTTGGTGATGTAGTCGAAGGCGCCGGTGCGCATGGCCTCCACTGCGGCCTCAATGCTGCCGAAGGCGGTCATGATGAGCACCGGAATGTAGGGATAGTGCTTCTTCACGTGGTCCAGCACATCTTTGCCGGTGAGCTTGGGCATCTTCATGTCCGTGATGACCACGTCCACCTCGGACTCCTCAAGGAAGGCCAGGCCCATCTCCGGGTCGGAAAGGGGCGTGGCCTTGTAGCCGGCATCGGAGAGGATCGCGTCGAGCACGAGCAGGTAGTTCTGCTCGTCGTCAAGTATGAGAATATTCCCTGACATCATTGACTCCGTGGGGGCTTGCTAGGCGGTTTGCTGGGCCTCTGGGCTGGCGTCGCCGCCGTTCTTGCGCAGGGAGGCGGGCAGGGTGAGCTCCACCAGCGCGCCGCCTTCCGGGTGGTTCTTGAGGGTGACGGCCCCGCCGTGGCTTTCCACGATGCTGGTGACGATGGCCAGACCCAGGCCGGTGCCGGTGTCTTTGGTGCTGAAGAAGGGGTCCTTCATCTTGTCCAGGTTCTGCATGTCGAAGCCGGGGCCGGAGTCGCGCACCCCAAGGGTGAGCCACGGGCCGCCCTCGCCTTCGGGGTCGGCTGGATTATCTGTCGGGCGCCGCACGTCAACATGGATGGTCCCGCCCTGGGGCATGGCCTGCATGGCGTTGCTCAGCACGTTGTACACCGCGCGGTAGACGAGGTCGCGGTCGCCGCGCACCAAGGTTCCGTCCGGGCAGGTCCGCGCCATCTGGATGCCCTTGTCTTCGCACTCGCGTTCCAGAAACACGCAGGCCTGCTCCAGGATGCGGCACAGGTCCACCTCGTCCTGGCGCGGCTGGCGCGGCCTTGCGTAGTCCAGGAATTCGTTCACGGTGCGGGATAGCCGCCGGGACTCGTCGTAGATGGCCTCGATGATGCGCGTGTGCGGGTGGTTGTCGGCCTTGGCCTTTTTCAGTACCAGCTCCGCGCTGCTTTGGATGATGCCCAGGGGATTCCTGATCTCATGCGCAACGCCGGCCACCATGCGGCCCATGCCCGCCAGCTTCTCCTGCTGGTGCAGTTCGGCCATGAGCTTTTCCTTCTCCGCGTGGCGTTCGGCGCTGATTCTGTCCACCCGGCGCAGAATGCTGATGATGAGTGAAAAAAGCACCATGCTGGTGATGAGCGAGGAGGAGTAGACCAGCCGCTCGAAGTTCACCACGGCCATGTAGTCGTCGGTGATGTCCTGGCTGAACTCCAGAATGCCCATGATGGGGTTCTTGGCCCCAGGCCCGAAGTTGCGCTCCATGCGCAGGGGGGTGAACCCGCGCATGACCACGCTTCCTGGCCGCATCTCTATCTTGAACAGGGCGGAGAGCCCAGTCACCTTGCTGACCAGCTCGAAGCTCGGCTCCTCGTGGTTCAGGGCGCGTTTGACGCCCTCGCCAGCGAGGCCCGTGCGCAGCACAAGATTCGGATCGGTGCTGTAGGTCACGCGCAGCTCGGGGTCGTAGATGCGCACTTCCTGCACATGGAAGCTGTGGATGGTGGTGCGCACCACCTGATCGAGCCTGGTGAACTGGTCGGGGATGCGCAGGCTTATCTGCCCGTAGCCGATGATGGTGGGCAGGGTGAAGCGGGTGAAGATCTGGTGCGAGAGGTTCTCGGACAAGAGCAGCCCGAATTCCTTCTGTTTCTCAAGAAGCACGCGTTCGGCGTGCTTGGAGAGGAACATCGAGAGCATAAGGTTGATGCCCAGGATGAGGATCAGGAAGGTCCAGGTGAGGACCTTGACGAATTGCAGGGGCCGGTGCGTTCCCAGCAGGCTTGAGTATATGCTCAACGTTTAGAATCCCCGCTCGTCGCGGTCGCCGGTGGTGAAGGCGAGCAGATCGGCCTTTTCCTTTTCCAGGCCGTCCGCGCCCAGGCGGGCCTTGGCCAGGCGCTTGCCAAGCTCCACGGCGGGCTGGTCCACGGGGTTGATGCCCATGAGCCAGCCGGTCAAGAGCGTGGCCGCGCCCAAGAGCGCCATCATCTTGCCAGCGGCTTCGGCATCGTCCTTGCCCAAGCGCAGGGCCACAAGGGGCACTGCGCTCTGGCACAGGGCCATGCGCGTGCCCAGGGCCTCGGCGGGCAATAGCTCGCCGAAGCGCTTGCCCTGCAAGTAGTCGAAGATCGCTGGCATGTCCGCCGGAAAGGGCGCGCCCTCGGGGCCTTGGGCCCGCTCCACGAAGAGGCAGGATTTGTTGCGCGGGCCGTCCAGGAACATCTGGTTCACGCTGTGCTGGTCCGTCACGCCCACGGCGGGCAAGGGCTGGCTGCCTTGGCCGTCCTTGCCCAGGCTCTCGGCCCAGAGCTGGGCGAACCAGTCGGCGAAGCTGCACCAGGCCGGGATGTAGAAGAAGGTGATGAGCTCAAGGTAGCCCGCATCCATCAGCGCCTTGCCCCACAGGGCGAACTCGAAGGACGGGTGCTGGCTGAGCTTCTGCGCGTCGAGCCCGGGGTCGGCCAGGGGCCCGGCCACGGATTGGAACCCGCGCACCAGCCCGCGCCAGTCCATGCCCAAAAACGCTGCGGGCACCAGGCCCACGGCGCTGATGGCCGAATAGCGGCCGCCCAGGTTGTCGGGCACGGGCAGGGTGCGGATGCCGAACTGGGTGGCCTCCTGGCGCAGGTAGCCCTTCTGCTCGTCGGTGTTCAGGAGCAGGTGGTCCTTCCAGTCTGCGGGCAGTTCGCGCTTCAGCCATTCCTTTACCAGGAAGTACTGGCCGATGGTTTCGATGGTGTCGCCGGACTTGCTGACCACATAGACCAGCGTGTCTTTTGCCGGCAGGCGGGAAAGATGCGCCTCCAGGCTCGTGGCGTCAACGTTGTCCAGAATCCACAGGCTCTTGCCCGTGTGGCCGGGCAGGTCCTGGCCGGGTGCGAAGGCCTTTTGCAGGGCGCGAGCGCCCAGAGCCGAACCGCCGATGCCAAGCAGCAGCATGTGCCTGAATTTGGGCAGATACTTGGCCTCAAGGTCGGCCAGATCCTTTTCCAGCGCGGCCATGAAGGGCGTGGCCAGGAAGGGCAGCTTGCCGCCTGCGATCTCCGCCGCGAGCTTCGCGGCGATTTCTCCGGCCCGCGCGCGCAGGGCAGGGGCCGTGGGCAGCCTGTCCCAGCAGGCGTTGGTCCAGTCCAGAACATCCTGATGCGTTGAACCTGCGGTCATGGAGCCTCCCCTGGCGGGTTGGTTCGGGTTGTGCGCGGCCGTTCTGACCAGGAAGCTTGGGTCGAGGCCAAGCCTACTTGCCCAGCAGAACCTTGCCCACCTTGGACAGCGCGGTCATGAGCACTTCGTCGGCCACGGCGTAGGAGAAGCGCACGCAGCGGTCATCGCCAAAGGCCGAGCCCGGCACCAGCGCCACGCCCGCTTCTTCGAGCAGGCGCGTGCACATGGCGGCGGAGTCCGGCATTTCTGGAGTGTAGTACGAATCCACCACCGGGAACAGGTAAAACGCGCCGTCCGGTTTGGGGCAGGTTACTCCCGGCCAGGAGCGGATGACGGACAGGGCCAGGTCGCGGCGGCGCACAAAGGCCGTCTTCATCTCGTCCACCAGGGTCCAGGGACCAGTGAGGGCAGCGATGGCCGCCTTTTGGGTGATGCTGTTGATGTTCGACGTGCTC
Organism: Humidesulfovibrio sp.; assembly: GCF_030689645.1. GTDB lineage: Bacteria > Desulfobacterota > Desulfovibrionia > Desulfovibrionales > Desulfovibrionaceae > Humidesulfovibrio. Next base: position 18,808 of record NZ_JAUYFU010000082.1, on the reverse strand, counting down.
TGGCCCTGGATCTTGCCGCAGGCCTTCACCAGGTCTGGGTGGGCCAGCGTCCAGCCCATGCGCCAGCCGGTCATGCAGAAGCTTTTGGACAGCGCGCCCACGACGGCGACATTCTCCGGGTGCCGTTGCCAGAAGCCGGAGAGGGTGCTGGGCTTGGCCGGCTCGTACACCAGGCGGTCGTAGACCTCGTCGGAAATGATGAACACGCCGCGCGCCTTGGCCCAGCGGGCGATCTCGTCCATGGCCTCCTGGGCGTAGTGGCCGCCCGTGGGGTTGGAGGGCGAGTTCAGGATGAGCACCGAGGTGCGCGGAGTGCACATGGCCTCCAGGTCGCGCACGGAGACGAGGAATCCGTTCTCCGGCCCGGTGGGCACGATGACGGGCACGCCGTCGGCCAACTCAACCATGGCCGGGTAGCTCACCCAGTAGGGCGCGGGGATGAGCACCTCGTCGCCTGGGTTCAGAAGGGCCATGAGCAGGTTGTAGAGGGCCTGCTTTCCGCCTGTGCTGGCGATGGTGTTCTCGCCCTTGGCGCACACGCCGTAGAACTGGCCGTAATATCCCGCGATGGCGTTTCTCAGGTCCGGAATGCCCGGCACCGGGGTGTAGCGGGTGAAGCCGTCGTCGATGGCCTTTTTGGCGGCCTCGCGCACATGCTCCGGGGTTCCGAAGTCGGGCTCGCCAACGGCAAGGCTGACGACTTCGCGCCCCTGAGCCTTGAGCTCCTGGGCTTTGGCGTTGACGGCCAGCGTGGCCGAGGGCTTGAGCTTCTTGAGTCTGTCCGAAATGCGCATGGGGGGTACCGTCCCTGAGCGAGGTGTAGGAGGCGGTCGCGTAGCCGCCTGCAACCTCCTTTAGTGCAAAACGAACCGCAGGGAAAGGGGGGGATTTTGTGTGCGGGGGGCAGGCCAGGGAGAGCTTGCAAGTCTTACCTTCGATTGCGACAAACTCTGTCAACCCGCCAATTTCATCCTTTTCCCGTCCCAATCCTTTCCCGTTTTGTCCGGCCACGAAACCCCTTGCTATCCTTGCGCAATTTGCGCCGGGCAGCGTGCCGGGTGCGGGCGGGCTGGAATGCGGGGCTCCGCCCCTGCACCCCGCCAGGGGGTATGCACCCCCTGGACCCGCAAAGGGAAAACTATGCTGGCAGCGGCGACGGCCTACCCTCCGCCCGGCCTCTCTGCGAGGGGTTCCGGCTCCGGCGTGAAGCGCCGGAGCCGGAACCCCTCGCCACAGGGAGTCCAGAGGGCCGTGCGCCCTCTGGCGGGAGCGCTGGGGGCAGCGCCCCCAGCGCTTTCGCGGCGAGCGGCGCTACGCCTACGCCGCTGGCAATCGCTTGTCCCAGGCGGGGCGTGCCCAGTACCGGCACGACAAGGCGGGCTTCCGCAGCCTGAAAATCGAGGACGGCTAGGAAACCCGCTTCCAGTACGAGCCATCAGGCCTGCTGCTGGCGGCGGAGCTGCCGGACGGGAAGCGCATCGAATACGCGCACGATTCCAGTGGCATGCGTCGCGAGAAGCGCGTGGATGGTCGGCTCGTCGAAGCGTACCGCTGGCTGGACCCGCTGCGGCTGCTGGAGTTCTTCGACGGCTCACAGTGGTGGCGGCTGGTGTACGATTTAGAGCAGGGTCTGGGCCGCGCGCTCTAGGCGTCACCAATGGCAACGAGTCCTTTCTAATTCTGTCCGACCACCTGGGCACGCCGCTGGTCCTTGCAAACCCCGACGGCGGTGTTGTACAGGCAATACAATACGACAGCTTCGGCAACCTGTTAGCGGTGGCCGGAGACGTGGTGCGCCTGCCGCTCGGCTTCGCGGGCGGGCTCTTTGACGCCGACACCGGCCTGACGCGCTTCGTCTGGCGCGACTACGACGCCGACACTGGCCGCTTCACTGCTCTTGATCCGCTGGGCGCGAAGGGTGGCGATAGCGACTGGTATGGCTATTGCGTTGATGATCCGGTGAATAGGGTCGATGCGTGGGGGTTGGAGTGGGGCTGGAAAGATCTTGCCGACCCAATCCAGACTGCCGCGCAAATGGCCATTGAGAAAGCTTTGAATGTTGGAAAGTTTGCATCGCGAACATTCGGTCTCCTTACTGCCCCCCTTGGGGACTTGCTTTTCCCAGACCCGCTCAACGATGTTGAGCAAGAAACGAAAAAGTATTGGGATAAACGAAACGCCAGAACCGAACCAGAAGACCTTCGAGATCGTCACTAACTTAGACCTCGGCACCCGCCACGATATAAGGAAGCTATGAACTGGCCATCTTCCGGATCAGTTGTTCTGATCACAGTCTTTATTCTCGTTGTCTGCTACGCTGTTTCCGTGGAAAAACGGATCGCAAAAGGCGAGATTCCACTGGTCCCGTATTCATTCAAGCAAACGTGGAGATTTGGAGGAATAGCGACCGCTGTTTCCACGCTCTTGGCCATACTCATCTATTGGCGGACAGGTGATTCTTCCTTTGCGCTGTCGTGGTTGGTCATTCTGATGGTGCTCTCGTGTGCCGGATTGCTACGCGGCTTGCTCGCAGAATATCAGCACAAACGGCGCGGTGGCAAAAATCTCGACGAGAAGCCTTAATGCCGGGCAGCCCCGGCCCGGCCACTGCGCCAGGCCGGGGCTTTTTGCGTAGACGCCGACACTGGCCGCTTCACGGCCCTTGATCCGCTGGGCGCAAAGGGCGGCGATAGCGACTGGTATGGGTATTGTGTCGATGACCCGGTGAATAGGGCGGACGCGTGGGGGTTGGAGGGAAACGGGAGAGTACGCAGCTACTTGGCGCGCAGCTCCAGCAAAAATTTATCCAGTTCCTTCATGAACTCCGGCAGCAGATTCTTTTCGCCGCGAATCTTGCGCACCACCTCGCCCTTGCGGAACACGATGCCCGAGCCGCGCCCGCCCGCGATGCCGATATCCGCCTCGCGCGCCTCGCCGGGCCCGTTCACCACGCAGCCCATCACCGCCACCTTGAACACCTCCGGCACGTCGCGCAGGCGCTTCTGCACTTCCTCGGCAAGAGCAATGAGCCCGATCTCGGTGCGGCCGCAGGTGGGGCAGCTTATGACCTCCGGGCCGCGCTCGCGCAGACCCAGGGCGCGCAGGATATCAAAGGCCACGCCGATCTCGGCCACGGGGTCGTGGGTGAGCGACACGCGCAGGGTGTCGCCGATGCCCTGAAAAAGAAGAACGCCCAGGCCCACGGCGGACTTCACCGCGCCGGGCAAAAGCGTTCCGGCCTCGGTGACGCCGATGTGCAGGGGGTAGTCCACGCGGCTTGAAAGCAACTGGTAGGCCTCGATTGTGTGCAGCACGCTGGAGGACTTCAGCGAAACTTTGATGTCGAAGAAGCTGCGGCGCTCAAGCATCGCCACATGGCCCAGGGCGCTCTCCACCATGGCCTCTGGCGTTGGCCCGCCGAAGCGCGCCAGCAGGTCCTTTTCCACGGATCCGCTGTTGACGCCGATGCGCATGGGCACGCCGCGCTCGGCCGCCGCGCGCACCACCGAATCAACCTTGTCCTCGCCGCCGATGGTGCCGGGGTTGATGCGCAGGCCGTCCACGCCCGCCTCAAGGGCCATGAGCGCCAGGCGGTGGTCGAAGTGGATATCCGCGATGAGCGGCACGGGCGAGTCCTTGCGGATGTGCAAGAGCGCCTTGGCCGCAGCTTCGTCCGGCACGGCAAGGCGCACAATCTCGCACCCGGCCTTGGCCAGCTCGCGCACCTGGGCGCTTGCGGCGAACACGTCGCGCGTGTCCACGTTGGTCATGCTCTGGACGCGGACCGGATTGTCTCCGCCCACACCCACACCACCGACGTTCACGGCTCGAGTATTCTTGCGCTTCTGCATGGACAAAGCACCTACCGCACTTCGCTGCGTTCGCCAAGCGCCTCTCCGCACGCGGAAAGACGCCTTGACGTCATGCGCCCCCCTGGATATCGATTTGACCATGGAGAGTTCAGGCCGCAGCGGCCATGGCCATTGAGCCGACAGGAGGAAAGCCAATGCCGAGCGGAGAAAATTCTGCGGAAGGGCGCACCGCGCTTGCGAAGCTGACCCTTATGGCGCGCTTCAGCCTATTGTTGGACAAGGCCGACGACCAACAGATCGACGAGGGACTGCGCGGCGGGGCCGAGCTCAAGGGGGCCACCCTGTGGATTCTCATGCTGGCCATCCTCATCGCCTCCATCGGCCTCAACACCAACTCCACCGCCGTCATCATCGGCGCCATGCTCGTGTCGCCGCTCATGGGGCCCATCATGGGCATCGGTTACGGGGTGGGCATCTACGACTTCGATCTTGTGAAGAAATCCTTCATCAACCTCGGAGTGGCCACGGCCATCAGCCTCTGCGCCTCCACCATCTACTTCGCCCTGTCCCCGCTCACCGGGGAGCAGTCGGAACTTTTGGCCCGCACCTCGCCCACCATCTGGGACGTGCAGATAGCGCTATTCGGCGGGCTAGCAGGCATCATCGGCGCCACGCGGAAGGAAAAAACCACCGTCATTCCCGGCGTGGCCATCGCTACGGCCCTCATGCCGCCCCTGTGCACAGCCGGATTCGGTCTCGCCAGCGGCAACTGGCAGTATTTCTTCGGAGCTTTCTACCTGTTCGCCATCAACAGCGTGTTCATCGCCCTGGCTGCGGTGGCGGTGGTGCGCATGATCGGCCTGCCGCACCGGACGTATGTGGACAAAGTGGTGCAGTCGAAGGTGCGCCATCTGCTGCTGGCCGTGGCGCTGCTCACGGCCCTGCCCAGCGTCTACCTGGCCACGCGCCTGGTGCGGGAAGAGCTGTTCAGCGCCAGGGCGCGGGCCTTTGTGACGCGCGAGTTCAGCTTTTCCGGAACCCATGTGCTTGCTACGGGCGTGGATCCGAAAAAGAGGCAGATCACCGTAACCCTTGTGGGCGATACTGTGGAGCAGACCACCATCCAGGACATCCGCGCCCGCCTGGGCCAAACCGGCCTGAGTGGAACAACCTTCAAGGTGTACCAGACGCGGGAGCCTGCGGTGGCCCTGGCGGCTGCGCAGGGCGGCGGAGACAAGGCCATGGCCCTGGCCACGCGCCAGGCCCTGGAGGAACAACAGGATACCCTCGCCCGGCTGCGGCAAAAGCTCGACAGCCAAAGCGCACCGTGGATGGACGCCGCGCCGGACATGGAGCGGGAGATGGCCGCCCAGTGGCCCGAGCTGAAGAACGTGGTCATCGGCGCCGGCCGCACGACGGAAGCCGGGCCAGAGGCCGCGCCGGACACTGCCCTTTTAAGCGCCCAACTTTCGGCCCGGCTTGCGCCCAAAGACGTGACGCGGCTGGAGGCCTGGTTCCAGGCGCGCACCAAGGCCCCGGCCGTGCGGCTGATGATTGACCACAAGCCCGCACCCCGCAAGGCGCGGCGGGCCTAACACGCGCGCCTGCACACGCAAAAAAGCCCGGAGGGCGGCGGCCCCCCCGGGCTCAACCAGGATCAAAACTCTCTTTCAATCAGCGGCGCGCCCCCCTTGGACTCCGTCCGCAGGGGGCAGCCGTCATGCCCAATCAATCCCTACAATTGACCCAGCCGCGCCAGGCAGATGGCCGCAGCCTGCGCCACGTTGAGGGAATCAAAGGTGCGGCGCAGGGGAACAGCCAGACGCTGCTGGCAGTGCTTGCTCACGCCGTGGCGCACGCCCTTCTCCTCACCGCCCATGACCAGCACGGCGGGCATGTGAATGACGGCCTTGTTCAGGTCCTCGCCCTCGGAATCGGCGCAGATGATGTTCAGCCCGGCCTCGGCGCAGGCGTCCAGGGCCTGGGACATATTGGTGACGCGGGCAACGGGCAGGTGGTGCAAAGCGCCCGCGCTGGCGCGCATGGCGCCAGAGCCGATGTAGGCCCCGCCGTGGCGCGGCACCAGCAGTCCGGCTGCGCCCAAGGCCCAGGCCGTGCGGGCTATGGCGCCCATGTTGCCGGGATCCTGCACCTGGTCCAGGGCCAGCAGCACCGGCAAAGGCGCGGACGCCACCGCGGCGATGAGGGTGTCCAGGTCGGCGTATTCCACAGCGGCGGTGACGGCCACCACGCCCTGGTGCGTGCCTGCGAACAGGCGGCGCAGGAACATGTCGTCCACAAACTGCACCTTGATGCGGTTCTCGTCGGCCAGGGCCACGATCTCCTGCACCTTGGCGTCGCGCTGTCCCTTACGCACGAAGATGCCGTCGATGCGCTTGGGCGCGGCCTCAAGCAACTCGCGCACGGCGTTGCGCCCGGCGGTGACGCTCTTGCCGTCTTCCGGCTCGGCGGCCTCGGCCCTGGGCGCGGCTGCGCGGGGCGCGGCATCGGCCCGCTCAGGGCGACCTGGACGCTCGGGTCGGCCTGGCTTGTCGTAGCGGTCGGTCTTGGTGAACTTGCCGGGCTTGCCGGGGCGGTCGCCTCCTTCCGAACGGCGCGGGGGACGCGAGCCCTGGTCCCCGGCGCTGCCGGTGTTCTTGGCCGGACGCGCAGGCGTGGGGAAGGCGGCGGGCGGGGTGTCGGTCATGTCGATATCGATGTCGAAATCGAAATCATCCACACGCGCGGTTTCACGCGGGGCCTTCTTCTGGGGGGGCTTTCCGTAGCCGCCGGTGACGCGGGGATCGCCCGCGCTGCTGGACGGGCCACGCGCAGGACCACGGGCCGGGCCACGGGCCGGGCCGCGCGCAGGCCCCTTGCCCGGACCTTTCGAGGGGCCGGAGCGGCGGTCATCGCCCGACTTGCTGCTGGATTTTCCGCCAGGCTTGCTGGTGGACCAGCCGCCTCCGGAGCCGCCTTTGGACGGCCCGGACTTGCCAGAGGGGCGCGGACCTTTGGGGCGCGAGGGTTTCTTGGAATCAGTCATGTGGAACCTCCTGGGTTCTTCCGGCGCTTTGGGGAAGCTTGCCAGATGAAAAGTTCAAGTGTAGGGTAAGGTGTCTTTTTGCGTATCCAACTATCGGCGCACGGGGCTTGGCCGCTTTACGGGCGTTTCCTAGTCCCAGGAGTCTCCTCTCCACCCGCGCCGCCGAACGGAGGAACGAATTTTGTTGAAGAAATGTAAACGACTATCCCTGATCACAGCGGGCAGCATCTGTTTGCTCACCTCGTTGTGGTCGTGCTCCGCAATGAATATCGACAACGTGAGCCCTGTCAAGGCCCAGTCACCCGATTCTCCGCGTCAGGCAGCCTCCCGCCCCTCTCCACCCACCGGCCTGCTGGCCGCCCAGAGCCGCTCCCCTGGAGCCACCTCCAGCCACGCTCCGGTGCTGGACAACGATGTCGATCTTGAGCCCGAATACTCCGCCGTGCCCCTGACTCCCGGCCAGACCGGCACCCTGCTTGAGCCGGAAGTCACCGGACCAGTGCCCCAGGCCCCGCAGCTCACCGAGGAGCAGCAACGCATATTGAGCCAGAAGACCGGGCTCGACTTCGACCTTGACCTCTTCGAATCCAAAGAGGTTGAGCGCTACTTCGCCTATTACACCGGCCCGGCGCGCGAAACCTTCGTCCGCTGGCTCAAGCGTTCCGAAGCGCACCTGCCCCACGTGCGCGAAAGCCTCCAGCGCAACGGCCTGCCCCAAGACTTGGCCATGCTGCCCTTCGCGGAGTCCGGCTACAACTGCAGCGCTTACTCCTGGGCTGGCGCGGGCGGAATGTGGCAGTTCATGCCCTACACGGGCCGCAAGTACGGCCTCACCGTGGACTGGTGGATCGACGAACGCCGCGACCCCAAACTGTCCACCGAAGCCGCCGCCAAGTACCTATCCTTCCTGAACGACATGTTCGGGGACTGGTATCTGGCCCTGGCCGCATACAACGCTGGCGAAGGCAAGATCTCCCGGGCCCTTGAGGTGACCAATGCCGAGGACTTCCTCGATCTGGTGAGCCAGAACGACCGCCTGAACCGCACCATGCGGCTTAAAACCGAGACCCAGCACTACGTGCCCAAGTTCGTGGCCATCAGCAAGATCTTCCAGAATCTTGAGGCCCTGGGCTTCGAGCCCGTGCGCTGGGACGCGGCTCCAAATCTTGAAACCGTCAAGGTTCCCGGCGGCACCGACCTCCTCGCCCTGGCCAAGTCCGGCGGCATGAACTGGGAGGAGTTCCACCAGTTGAACCCGGCCTTCCGCCGTCAGGTGAGCCCCCCGGACCGTCAGATCCTGGTAAGCATGCCCAAGGACAAGGCCGCGCCCATGCTGGCCTATCTGCAGAACCCCAGCGCCCTGCCCCACGCCGGCTTCATCGCCCACCAAGTGCAGAAGGGCGACTCCTTGCGCACCCTGGCCAAGCGTTACCGCGTGCCCCAGGAAGTCATCAGCCAGATCAACGGCGCCAGCGCCTTGGCCATGAAGCCAGGCATGAGCATCAAGCTGCCTCAAAGCAGCATCGGCGAGTCCGTGCCCGAGAGGCTCACGAAAACGCGCAAGATCGCCAGCGCCCGCTCCAACTATGTTGTTGGCAAGACCGACACGGCCTGGTCCATCAGCAAGAAGTATAAGGTCAGCGTCAAAACCCTGATGGAGGCCAACGGCCTTGCCAGCACCAAAGCCATCAAGCCCGGCCTCAAGCTGAACATCCCCGACGCCTCGGATCAGGCCACCAAAAAGACCCGCGTCCAGGCAGCCAAAGCCCGCGAGCAGGTCACCCGCTACACAGTGCGCCAGGGCGACACCATCTACAGCCTGTCCAAAAGGTTCGGCGTCACCGCCGACGATCTCAAAGGCTGGAACAAGATCAAGGGAACCGAGCTGCGCGCTGGCGAAAGCCTGAAGGTATACGTACAATAGCAGATGCTTAGCTGGAATCAAAAGCCCCCCGGACCAGCGTCCAGGGGGCTTTTTTTCGGCCTGCGGACTTGCCTCGGCACAGACGAAATGTCGCGCAGGCAAGGCCGACCTGACTGCCATTAAGGCTTTGGCTACACGCATGAAGCAGGAGATCGGCCTAGGGCCGGAACAACGGCAGAGCGCAGAGGAAGGGACAGGCCTGCGGTGGCTACGCGTCCTGAGCGTCGAACCGGGCCAGCAAGTCGGCAAGCTCGTCAAGGCGCAAAGCAGGATGGAAGAAGAAGCCCTGCATGGCGTCGCAGCCCAGCCCCACCAGCATATCAAGCTGTTCGCGGGTCTCCACGCCCTCGGCCACCATTGTCAGGCGCAGGCTGCCCGCCAAGGCGGCGATGGCTCCCACCAGGGCGCGGCTGTCGGCGTCGGCGCGAGGCAGGTCGCGCACAAAGGAGCGGTCGATCTTGAGCACATCCACGGGAAAACGTTGCAGGTAGGCAAGGGAGGAATAGCCGGTGCCGAAATCGTCGATGGCCAGGGAGACGCCAAGGGCTTTAAGACGGCGCATGGCCAGCAAGGCGCTCTCCGGGTCGCCCATGAGCGCGGACTCCGTGAGCTCCAGCTTCAGCAGGGCCGGAGGCAGGCCCACTTCGCGCAGCACCTGGCGCACGGTGTCCACGATGTCCGGCTGAGCGAACTGCCGGGCGGAAAGGTTCACGGCCAGCGACATGCGGCGGGCCGAGGCGAAGCGCTTGCGCAGGTCCGTCATTTCGCGGCAGGCCATGCGCAACACCTGCTCGCCCAGGGGCACGATGAGCCCGGACTCCTCCGCGTGGGAGATGAAGGCGTGCGGGGTCACCAGACCGCGGGTGGAACTCTGCCAGCGGGCCAGGGCCTCAACGCCGAGTATCCGGGTCCCGTCGGCGGACATGATGGGCTGATAATAGACCAGAAATTCCTTGCGCTCCAACCCCCGGCGCATGTCGGCGTCAAGGGACATGAGTTCCTGGGCCCGGCGCAGCATGCCGGGGTGGAACAGCCGCATGCGGTCGCGGCCCGTGTCCTTGGCGCGGTGCATGGCCAAATCCGCGTTCTGCAGCACATTCCCGGCGGTCAGAGCCTCCTCGGCCGGCCCCAGCACCACTCCCACGCTTGCGGTCAGGCGCACCTCCTGGCCGTCCACGTTCATGGGCTGACCGAGGGACTCCAGAGCCTCGCGCAACGCATCCTGCGCGGCCTCGGCGCTGTCTGCGCGGTCCACCAGGAGCACAAATTCATCCCCGCCAAAGCGACACACGCTGCCCAGTCGGCCAAGGCCGTGAACAAGACGCTGCGCTGCCTCGATCAATACGCGGTCGCCAAAGGAATGCCCCAGGCTGTCGTTCAGAATCTTGAAGCGGTCCAGATCCACAAAGGCCACGGCAAAGGGCTGTCCCTGCAACCGCGAGCGCTCCAGCGTCTGCTGGATGCTCTCCAGGCACAGAGCGCGATTGGGCAAGCCGGTGAGGGAATCGTGCAGAGCCTTGAACACCAGCTGATTTTCCATGCGCTTGCGCCCGGTGATGTCGGCCATGACCATGATGGCCGCAACGATGGCTCCATCCGCGTTGCGCACCGGCGAGGCGTTGGCCAGAAGCCAGCGCTCCGGGCCATCGCCCAGGAAGAAGCGCACCTCCTGGTCGCGCGTCTGCTCTCCCAGGGTCAGCGCGCGTGAAAGAGGCGTCTCGCCGGGGGTCACCTCCTGACCGTTTTCATCCAGAAAAAGCCAGATGGGTAGGGTGCCATCGACGTCCACGCCCACCAGGATCTCCGGCTCCACTCCGAGCATGGCGGCGGCGGCTGGGTTGGCGATGCTTACCCGGCCCGTTGCGGCGTCGCCAATGATGATGCCCCATGGAGCCTGGGTGAGTGAGGCCTCGAACAAGGCCTGCGTTCTTCCCAGTTCAAGCTCCAGCCGCTTCTTCTCAGTGATGTCGCGCCCAAAGGCGCTGATGTATTCCTCGTCGCCGAACCGCATGTAGAAGGCCTTGATTTCCTTCAGCACAGGCCTGCCGTCGCGGGTGTACTGCACGGTGTCAAAGGTATAGGGCCCCTGGCGCACGACATTCAGCAAACGGTAGACTTCTTCTGGCGTAAAGGCCGGGGCGATATCGGAGAGATGGGCATCCAAGATCTCTTGGCGGGCATGGCCCAGGCTGCGCGCAACGGCCTCGTTGACATACGCCAGGGTGCCGTTGGGCCGGACCAGGTAGACCTCTTCCACGCCGGCCTCGATGAAGAATTTGAAGCGGGCCAGATCACGCTCGGCCTGTCGCGAAGTGGTTATGTCTTGAAAAACGCTTACCCCTCCGCGCACCACGCCCTGAGAATCTCGCACGGGCGCGGCGCTTGCCCAAATCCAGCGCTCGGAGCCATCGGCGAACACAACACGATACTCGCTCCCAGGCACTGTCTCCCCACGATGCAGGGCCGCAAACAGAGGCACGTTCTCAGCAGGAACGAATCTCCCGGTGGGCGTGTACACCCGCCAGGGCCAATCATGGGCGAAATCATCCAAAACCAGTGGCGCATCCAGACCTAGGATCTTCATTGCCATGGAGTTGAAGAGTGGCGGAGTGACGCCATCGCCGTAGGCGACGATGATGCCCGAAGGCGATTGCTCAACGGCCGAGACGAGAAGATCCTGGGTTTTGCGGTGGCGGGCCATCTCAGACAGCAGGTTATCGCGCAGAAGGTCGGTCTCGCGGCTGCGCGCCTCGGCGGCGCGGCGCACCCGGCGCGCGCGGACCAGCACCAAAAGGCTGAGGCAAAGGGCCACGATGCCCACAAGCACGCCGACCAGCCAACCCGGCAACGCCGTCGGGGGCTTGGCGTAGCGTTCCTCCAAGGCCTGGATGTCTTCTGAAGCCAGGGATTGCAGCCCGTCGTTGAGCCGCGCCAGAAGAGTCTGATCCTCCCGGCGGACCGCCGCATGCAGCGCTGTGCCGGGAAAGCGCCGCACCAGCACAAAGCGCTCGGCCCCGCCCAAGGCCCGCAGCCGATGCTGAACCGGCAACACAGGTCCCGCGACCACGCGCACCTGCCCAAGGGCCAGGGCAGCGGCCAGGGAATCCAGGTCCGGGTAAAGCCTTTGCTTCAGATTGGGAAAGGTGGCGGCAAGAATGGTCGCAGCAGAATCGTCCCCAACCAGTCCGGCGCTCAACCGGGCCGATTCCAGAGACTGACCCGTTCCGACACCCTGCCGGACGGCCTGATCCGCCACGATGAACAGGCCAATGCCCTGATCCAGCAGCGGCCGCGTCCAGGCGAAGGCTTCCGGGGAGCTTGATTGGCCCGCAGACTGCTGCTCCTGGGCCAGAGGCGGGCCTGCGTAGGCGTCGGCGCGGCTCTCCTCCACCATCCGCAGGGCCTCTGCCCTATGGGCTAGGCGCAGCTCCACCTCTTGACCCGTCCGGCGGGCGTAAAGTCGCCAGTAGTCGGGCAGAAGGCCAGCGGCCTCCCCTTGGGCGTTGCGGTAGGAGTAAGGAGGAAAATCGTCGGGACAGGCGATGACCAGTGGGGCGGTCTGGGCGAATGCCGTTGGGGCGAGACTGCCCAGAGAAAGCGCCAGAAAAAAAGCCGCCAGCAGCCGGAACGATTTCGCCCGGCCACCAGCGGCCCCTTTAGGACGCAACGGAGAATGTGCGCCCAGGTCCTGCACCGTGTCGTTACTTGGTCGCCTTGACCACGTCGGTGGCGGCGTCCTGCAAGAGGTACTGCAGGGTGGAGGAAAGCACCTTCTGGGCGGCGTCCACGTAGGTCAGGCCCAGGTTCTCGCGCTCGCCGGTGTAGATCTGCTCAATGAGGAACTGGCCGTCCTTTTCCACCTTCACGCGGATGCGCAGCTTGGCCTTGGCCATGAGTGTGGCGCCACTGTCCACGCTTACTGTGTCGAAGGAGCCGGACACTGTGTAGCCCTTATGCGGGGCGGTGTCGGACTTTTCGCGGTACTTCACGTCGCAGCCGCGAGCCTTGAGCTCTTCGAACATGGCCCAGCTCACCCATTCGGACACGTCGTTCTCTGCGTAGAAGCGCTTGCCCTCGCCCAGGGTGCCGATGGTGATGGTGTCGGCGCGTTTATCCGCAAAGGGCAAGAGGCTGATGGACTGCGAACAGGTGGGCGCGCCCTGCGGCGCGGAGGCCTGATAGCGCAACGGAACCACCGTGTTTGCGGAACAGGCTGCGAGAAATGCCGAAGCGGCCAGGAGTCCCACGATAAAAATACTTTTGCGAATGCTTGTCATTACGGTCATGCGAGCGTCCCTCCAGAAGCAAGAATGCGCGCACTATTGCGTTTGTGCGTCGGGGCGGACGATAGGCCAAAATATCTGGACACGCAAGCAGGCTCCACCCGGCAGAACCTACAAAAAGTCTAGACGCTGTCGGACTTTTATGATTCGCTGGCGCAAATCACCGGAGTCCGAGCGCCCAACACAACCCGCGCACTGAACCGGCCAGGAGCAATCATGCGCAGCACTGCGCCAAGCCTTTGCAAAAATGCCGCATCATTCCTCCTTCTGGCCGCGCTCTTCGTCGCCAGCCCGGCGTCCCCTGGCCCGGCACACGCGGCGCAGCCACAAAAATCCGCCGCCAAGGCCGATGCCGCTCCGGCGGGCGAACCCATTGAGATCGCCGGACGCATCACCGTCGGGTTGGACAAGGTGTTCATCAAGGACGCGCAAGGCTACTGTCTGGTGCAGGGGCTGGACCTCACCCCCTTTGCAGGCAGGCACATCCAGGCCAAGGGGCTTGTCATTCGCCAAGACCAGGAGTACCGCACTGTCCGCCTGCTTGATTACCGCATCGTGAGCCCGGACGACGACTCGCCGGGCGCGGGCGGCGCGGTGAAGCAGACCGGCGCGGACAAGAAAAAGAAATGATCACAACCCCCAAACAGGAACACCACCATGGACACCGCCATTCTGGACTCGGGCGAAGCGGAACCTCCGGATTGCGGCCTTGACGGCCAGGAAACCGACCGCGACCCTGAAGAGCCCCCCTCACCGACTCGCCTTTTCCCCCCTGTCCCGAAAGCCCAAGCCGACTTTCACCCGACACCCCTGCTCGACTTCCTGCACCGCCACTTCCCCGGCGCCACGCGGCGCGAATGGGTCGACTGGCGCTGGCAGCTCTCCCACCGCATCACCTGTCTTGAAGACGCCGCGCGGATTCTTGAGCTCTCCGAGGCCGAGACCAGCGCCATCGGCCTGACGCGCTCCTCCCTGCCCCTGGCGGTGACGCCCTATTACGCCCGCCTGCTGGACCCGAAGAACCCGCAGCAGCCCCTGCGGCGCATGGTGCTGCCTTCCTGCCGGGAGGCCGTGCGAACCACTGGCGAGGCCGACGACCCCCTGGGCGAGGACGGCCACTCCCCGGTGCCCGGCCTGGTGCACCGCTACCCCAACCGCGTGCTGTTTCTGACAACGGACTTCTGCTCCACCTACTGCCGCTATTGCACGCGCTCGCGCGGGATGGGCGGCCAGCAGATCGGCGGTGGCGGACTGGAGCACCTGCGCCAGCGCTGGGAGCAGGGGCTCGACTACATCTCCCGCACCCCGGCGGTGCAGGACGTGCTGCTCTCCGGCGGCGACCCGCTCACCATGCCCGACGAGGCCCTGGACTGGCTGCTTACGCGGCTGCGCGCCATCAAGCACGTGCAGATCGTGCGCATCGGCACCAAGGTTCCGGCTGTTCTGCCCATGCGCGTCACAACAGATCTCGCGCGCATGCTGAAAAAGCATCATCCCCTGTGGATGAGCCTGCACTTCACCCATCCGGGCGAACTGACGGAAGACACCCGCAAGGCTTGCGCCCGCCTGGCCGACGCAGGCATTCCCCTGGGCAGCCAGACCGTGCTGCTCTCCGGCGTCAACGACGAGCCAGAGGTCATGGGACGGATGCTCCAGGGCCTGCTGGCCTATCGCGTGCGCCCTTACTACCTGTATCAGTGCGACCCCATCAGCGGCTCGGCCCACTTCCGCACCCCGGCCCTGCGCGGGGTGGAAATCCTGCGCGCCTTGCGGGGGAGGCTGTCGGGCTATGCCCTGCCCACCTTCGTCATCGACGCCCCAGGCGGCGGCGGCAAGATACCCCTGGCGCCGGACTACACCCTGGGCTATTCTGGCGCAGACTTGGTGCTCCGGAATTACGCTGGCGGAGTGTACCGCTACCCGGACCCGGCCGGGGCGCAAAAAGCCCCGGCGCAACCCGCCATGAGCAAGGGGGCCGCATGAACGTTGGACTGGTTTATGATCTGCGCTCCGAATACCTCGCCGAAGGCTACAGCGAGGAGGAGACCGCGGAGTTCGACAAGGAGGACACCATCGAGGCCCTGCGCCTGGGCCTCGTGGCCCTGGGCTTCGAGGTGGAGGCCATCGGCTCGGCCAAGTCCCTTGTGTCCGCCCTGGCCGGAGGCAGCCGCTGGGATCTGGTGTTCAACATCGCCGAAGGCCTGCACGGCCCCGGGCGCGAGGCCCTGGTGCCCGCGCTCCTCGACGCGTATCAAATCCCCTACACCTTCTCCGATCCGATGGTCATGGCCCTGTGCCTGGACAAGGCGGCCTGCAAGCGCGTGGTGCGCGACCTGGGCCTGCCCACGCCGGACTTCGCCCTGGTGCGCACGGAAAAGGACGTGGCGGGCGTCCGCCTGCACTACCCCGTGTTCGCCAAGCCAGTGGCCGAGGGCACGGGCAAGGGCGTCTGCGCGGCCTCGCGCGCGGGCGACCGCAAGGAGCTCACGGCCATCTGCCGGGTGCTCCTGAAGCGCTTCAAACAGCCCGTGCTGGTGGAGGAATACCTGCCTGGACGGGAGTTCACCGTGGGCATCGCGGGCACGGGCGAGCTGGCGCGGCCACTGGGAGTCATGGAGGTCCGCCTCTGCGGCCAGGCCGAGCCCGGCGCCTACTCGTACAGCAACAAAGCCAACTTCGAGACCTTGGTGGAATACCTGCCCGTGGAAGGGCCGGAGGCCGCCGAGGCCGCGCAGCTGGCCATGGAAGTCTGGCGCGGGCTGGGCTGCCGCGACGGGGGCCGGGTGGACATCCGGCTGGACGCTGCGGGCCGGGCCAGCTTCCTTGAGGTGAACCCGCTGGCCGGCCTGAACCCCAGCATCTCAGACCTGCCCATCCTGTGCGAAATGAACGGCGTCTCCTACCAGGACCTGCTGCGCATGATCGTGCAGTCGGCCCTTGAGCGGCTGCCCCTCAACCCCGACAAGGAGCGCAAGGTGCGCAGCTGAGCGCGAAAGGGAGCGTGACCTCAAGCAGCGACGGGCTCGACATCGCCGTACTGCGCGCCCCAGTGCCGAAAGGCGCGCCGCCAGCCCAGCAAGGCACACGCAGGGAGCGGCGCGTGGCCCAGGCGTTTTTGCGTCCGCGCCACGCGCCGTTCACGCCAACGCGATTGAAACACAAGACGACAGCCGCTCACGCATGATGGTCCTGCGGGGGAGATGCCGCAGCCGTCCGCAAGCTTGCGGAGTCCACAGGCTCCTGCAACGTCAGGGAGATAGCGGTAGCCGGGGAGCCGGCACAGGTGCATCTTGCCAAGGGCGGCGCAAGCGGTTATTTTTATGTCTTGACCGAAGAGGGCGCTCCCCGGACGCAGCGGCTGTGGCGGCTGCCAAACTGGCCGAGTGCGCCTGTTGCGGCCCGGACAGAAGCCCACAGGGCTGCGCGGAGCGCGCGCGGCATCTGCGCCGAAACCTCCTCACGCGGGCAGCCCTGCCCACCCGCAGGCTCCACGAGAAGCATGGCTGCGTCATCTGCGTGCGACCAAAGGCGTTTTACGCCGCAGGCGACGACAAGATCATTTACCATAAACGCGCCCACACGGCGCAAACGGAGTGAACATGAGCGAAAAGGCCCCCGAAAGCTACCAGCTGGTCCTCGTCAACGGCAAGAAAGAGGAAGTGCTGTTCTCCTCTCCCAAACTTCTGGACGTGGAGCTCAAGCGCGAGCAGCACATCCGGTCCATCACCCCGGGCCACGTGGAGATCCGCAAGGTCTAGCCCGCAAGATCTGCCCCCCCTCGGAACGGCAATGTATTCCCGTCGTTCCGAGGGAGCGGATATTGCACCCGCCAACGCGGAGGCGCAGCATGACCCAAGGACACGGCAAAGCACACAGCGGCGGCGGAGCGCCAGCCGGGCCGCGTTCTGCGGGCTTCACCCTCATCGAGGTGATAACCGTTCTGCTCATCATCGGAATTCTATCATCCGTTGTCTTCTCGCGCGGGACGGGCCTGAACAGCGACCTCCAGGCCCGCATGAGCGAGGTGCGCTCTCAACTGCGCTACCTGCAGCTCAAGGCCATGAAGACCAACACCACATATCTGGTGCTCCGAAGCGAAGGCGCCAACTACTGGGCTTATAACAGCGCCAACTCCACCATCTTTCTTGCCCTGCCCGGCGAGACGTCCAGCACAATCTCCCTGACTGACAAAAAAATGACCATGAGCCCCTTCATCATCTCCTTTGATCGTTTCGGCATCCCTTACAGCGTCAGCGGCAGCACCCATACCAAGCTCGCCAACAACGCAACCATCACCATCACCGCGGGTGGGCAGAGCGGCACCCTCACCGTGACCCCGGAAACCGGCTTCGTGCCCTAGGAGACGCGCCCATGCATGCCCCACAAAAGCGTCCCCAGGGCTTCACCCTCGTGGAGCTCATCGTCACCATCGTCATCGCCGGTTTTCTTGGCATGCTCCTGGTGAACATGCTGGGCACCCAGCTTCTGCGCAGCGGCACGCCGGTTTTGTCCGCCAGCAACGCAGCCCGCGCAGAGGCCACCATAGAGATGGTGACGGCCTACTACACCCAGCGCGTGAACAACGGCACCAGCGGCGCGCTGGACGCAGTGGTGGCGAATTATCCCAACAACGCCACCTTCAGCGCCACCCGCAACAACAATTTCAACAACGTGGACGCCCTCATCGTCACGGTCACCGAGGGCGACACGAGCCTCACCACCATTCTGACCCAGGCACGCACCAGCAGCGCGGACAACGCCACCACCTTCTAGGTGCCCCCCATGCGCAGACAGGCCGGATTCACACTCATTGAACTCATCGCCGTGATGGTCATTCTCGGCCTCATCAGCGTGTTCGCGGGCATCTTCATCACCACCGGGGTCAAGGGCAGCATCGCCGCGCGCCAGGCCCAGGAGAACGCCCAGCGCGCGCAAATCGCCCTGCAGCGCATCTCCCTCGAACTGCGCGATGTGCAGCGCGGCCACACCGCAGGCAGCGCGCCCGTGGTCACGGCCACCAGCATCAAGTACGGCACGAGCGAGCCTTCCCTTGGCGGCGCGCGCACCCTGGCCTATGACGCCGTGAATAAGCGCCTGACCCTGACTCCGACCAACCCGGGCACCGCGCAGATCCTGGCGGACGGCGTGGAGACCTGCACCATGGGCTTCACCGGCGCTGCCGCCACCAGCGACATCGTTTTCACCGTCACCTTCACCCTCACGGGCACGAGCGCGCCCTTCTCCATCACGGTGAAGCCGCGCAACATCATCCTCAATCCCGTGACCAGCTAGGAGCCTCTCCGATGCAGCAGCCCAACGCCCAGGCCCCATCCTCCCCCCGCCGCCGCCAGCAGGGCAGCATCGTGGTGTACCTGGTCATGGGCCTTGTGGCCTTCGGCATCCTGGCCATGGCCGGGGTCACGCGCTTCGGCTCTGTCGTGACCAGCGTGCTTTCCCCCAACTGCGCCACCTCGGCCCGGTACATGGCCGAGTCTGGCCTGCGCTACGCCATGGCCCGGCTGCGCGCCTGCAACAACATCACCGAGCTCAACGCCGCCGTGGCGGCCATGAACGGCGTCTCCTACACGGTAGACGCGGCCAAGGGCCTGAGCTTCTCCCTCAGCCTCGGCGTCACCCTCGGCGACACCAGCAGCACCGCCTCGGTGACCAGCACGGGCAACGGCTGCACCAAAATGACCGAAGTCAGTTCGGCCATAAGCGCCAGCGTGTACCTGCCGAAAAT
>NZ_JAUYFU010000106.1 GCF_030689645.1 Humidesulfovibrio sp. | reverse complement strand
GCGGACAGTCTCCGGTGAAGCCAACTTCCAGATCGAAACGGCATATGCCTCCGATGGCGTCGGCCATGTCGAGAATCTTGTCCTTCATGATTTTCCTTTGCTGTTTAACGTTGCTGTCACCGTTAGGCCTCAGTCAGTTGTGGAACAGTCATCAACGTTGTCGGCGAGGAGGTTGTGCCTGCTCCATCACTTGCTAGGAAACCGTGTAGCCAATGTAAAAGGATATCCGAAACGTTGAGACGTACATCAATGCTTGTGTGTTGTTTTATAGTTGCATTTCGAATTGTCTTTGCCCTCGTGATGGTTTTCATGTTGAAAAGTAGCGAGGATTATTACACATTTTGTTTAATTTTGTGCGCCCAAAGTAACAATCGCAGACTGCTTGCCAGAATTCTTCATAGTGAATGTCATCGTCGCCTGCATATTGATCGGCGATGTCCCGGCAAGCATCTTCGCCGATGTGGAGCCAGAGAGGGCGCCAGATGTTCCATCTTGTGCATTTCCCATCGCACCAGTGTGTATCGCTAAAAAAACACTCGTGGGCGTTAGCGAGCTGTGCAAAGTCGCAGTAGTCATCTGACATGTCTTCTGTGGCAAAGCCGTCTTCGAACTGCGAGTTGAAACGATTAATTCTGATAAACCGCTTGAAGCCAGCGGCAATGAGCGGAACGTGTTCGATGTGTTCAATTTGCAAGGTGTCCTCTCTTGGTTGCAGTTTACAATTCGTGGAGCTTTCTTGCTATGCGCTAGAATGATTTTTCTTTCCGCACCTTCTCAATCCAGTATTATCGAGTTGCATGGTTGTCGTACTGTGTGATGCTCTTCGTCTCAATGATGTTTTCAGTGCAGGGTTGCTAATCGGCGACTCACGGCTGTGCGCAATAATACAGTCTGAATGTTTCATGTTGTTATTCCAAATGACCTTCCGGCGGCCTCACCTTGGTGATGTCGCAGTGCTCCCTCACCATTCTGCTCGCGATGTCCCACCCGCGGCGCATGACTTCTCCCAAAGTTCGGCGGCCAGCTGGCGTAAGCGCTGCCCGCTTCCTGCGCTTGTCGCCAGGGGCAAGCCCAATAGAAATGAGACCGTGTTCTTCCAAAATGTAACAAATTCGGGATGCTGTTGTTTGGGGGAGCAATACCCTTGTCTGGATATCCACGAAATCCATCTGGTTCTGGGGCCCCTGCGCGATCGCCAAAAACACACGGAAGAACTCCGGGTAGTGCTCCGGGAGCAGGCGGTGGAGGTCAAACATGTCCATGACGCGCTGAATGTCGTTTTCGAAAAACATTATATACTCCTTGGGGTATGCAGGCAGGCACGATCGCCCGATATGTTCCACGGGGCGTGATGCTTTTCCGTGAAACATGGCGGGATACCGTGTCAGGAGCCGTGATGGGCGCACTCGTCGAACGACTCCTGGGCCGCGCTCAAGTCGATGCCGTAATCGAGGTGGGAATCCTGCGGAAGCTTTGCATGACGGGCGACCGGACTGCTGAGGTCTCCTGCGAAGGCCGCGAGAAATTCGACTTCGCGCACGCAGCAGTCGGAGCTGTCGCAGGTCTCAAATGCGTCGGCCTGGTCAGCGTAGGCTCCAAGAATCCGGCCATCGGACAGGCGCTGGACCATGTATATGATCTGAGGCTGTCCGCGAAGCTGCCGGACACGGTACGCCCGGGCGAGCTGCACGAAATCAATTTTTTCGGCGAGCGCCTCCATGGCCTTGAGCACGAGAAGGGAGTCCGGTGGGTACTCGCCGCCGTTCGCCATGCGCGTAAACCACGCCGCGGCAAGCCAGCCCGCGAGTCCATCAATGTCCTCCGGAACCTTCTTGTCGTCGACGAAGTCAGGGCCAAACTCGTTCTCGAAAACGCGCCTTGTCTCGTTTGTTGTCCAGCTCATTGCTTCCCCTTTTGGGCCGGCAGGGTTTTGGTGTTCGCCGACCACACCCCCTTTGTATGTCTCCATAGATTCCGTGTCAATAATTAATGGTGCTGGAGTGAATAAATTTTAATTCATTGAATTTAGTAGCTTACAAGAAATTTGTATCAAATACGTTGACTCGTGACTAGTGTGATCTGCGAATTTTGTGTCGTGCGCGCTTGTGTGGGTCTTCTCGGATCGAGGTTCTCCTTCACATATGGCGAATTGTGGTGGGCTGCTTGCCACTGTGTGTGAGGCTTGTCTCCCGTCACACGGAGCATGCTCATGAGATGCCTGCCGAGCGCTATGTTTGGCGATGTGCGCAAATGGCCTTCTCGGCTGGCCAAGACTGCAACTCGCGATAGAACCCGATTGCAGGATGGAAGGCGGTGGTCAGACCTTGGCTTATACCTATGGTCCAGAGACAGCGTCTCCACTCTGCGCGCGCATCAGTCCGGCTCTTTTCCGGGCGATGAAGGCTGCGATTGGAAGTCAGTTCGAGATGCAAGGCTCCATGCGCCTAGGCGGATTCCAACTCGGTCCAAATCTTCCTTAGGTATGACGGCGAGACTTGGATGCGCAGTTGCTTCGAGAAGTAGCGTGCGATGAGCCGGAAACCGAGACCTTGCCCATGAAGCTCCCGCACCAGCGCCCAGCGGTGCAGCACTTTGTCGTGCAGCGGGGAGGGGCGCTCTTCGCGCAGGTTTCGGGCACGGGATTCGCGCACCCGTTTGAAGTCTGCGAACTGCTCCAGGCCTGCGACACGGAATCCGCGCTGGCGGATCGTGTCGAAGCCGAAGCGGCGAATCGCGCCGAGCAGGGCGACGTATGGGGTGTGCGACGCGTTCGAGGCGCACGCGTTGAAGGCGTCGGCAAGTATGCGCTCTCGGTCGGACTCGGCCAGGCCGACGAGCCAGTGCAGCGCACGAGCCCGCTCCTTTGCGGTGTGCAATCCAGACGGATGAGTTGCGCGTTTCGGCACGGCTTACCTTATATAAATATCGACGCTATCAAGGCGGTGGTGCGCGATCTCGTTCGCAACAGCCAGCTTCGCTTCCTCGTGCGTAAGTCCCGCGTCGATGGCCTCATGCATCCGCGCCTGGGCGAAGCTGTGCTTGAGGCCGTGCGTTCCCCTGCCTGGGGCGTATTGCCCCGTCTCCCTGGCGGCCACTTCAACGGCCCGCAGGAAGGTGCGGTACGGTGAAGTGAGCGGGCCGTGCTCCGCGATGTGCTCTTCGAGATCGTGGTAGGTCTCCGGTCGCAGGAAATGCACGGTCCGTTTGCCTCCCTTCTCGGTGACGACGATGCGCCCGGCGGCATAGCCGGTGACCGGATCCGTGCCTACACCGAGCAGATTCACGGCCGTGAGCGGATTGCTGCCGCGCGCCGGTGCGCCGACGCCTTCGGTGCGGCACCCGGTCTCGCCTATGAGGCGTGCCTGCAGGCGCAGGGCAGGGTCCGAGATAGCGGCGTAGAGGCCGATGGGATCGGGATACGCGCGCGACATGTAACCACCGGAACGCGCGGCAAGTTCTGTGCGCCAACGCTTCTTCTCTTCCGCCAGGACCGCTCGGACATCCGCCGCCGGCTCTCCGCCGTAACGTTCGGCGTGTACATCGAGGGCGTGGGAGAGCTTCGTGAGCGCGG
>NZ_JAUYFU010000078.1 GCF_030689645.1 Humidesulfovibrio sp. | reverse complement strand
CTCAAGGACCGAATGCGCCGACAAGGGGGCGAGGTCCTTGCGCTCAACGCCGCACAGCCGCGCCAGCCTGGCGTGGTCCACGCGCAGCGTGCCGCGCAGGGCCGCCAGCACCAGCCGCCCGTCGCGGGTGGCGAAGGCGATGGTCTTGACGATGCGCGCCGTGTCGAAGGTGAGGCTTTCCGCGTCGGCCATGGTGCGCGCGGGGGCGTGCTCGTGCAGGACAAAGGGCAGGCCGCTGGCCCGGACACGTTCCAGCAGGGCTTCGAAGTCGGCGTGCGGGGTGGGCATCAGGCTCCTTTAGACCGCTTTCGCGGTCAGGAAAAACAGGGGGTACTCGCGCACGGCTCCAGCCGCATCGGGCTTGCGCACAAGGTGAAAGGGCAGCAGGCGCAGCACCGCCAGGCCCAAATTTTCGCACAGGGCGCGCAGCGCCTCCGGGTCAAAGCCGTTGTGCGCCGCAGACGGGCCGTCCGGCGAGGAGTCATGGAAGCTGCCGTCCTCGGGCAGCAGGTCGCCCAGAAGCAGCAGCCCGCCGGGCTTGAGCGCCTTGCGCAGGCCGCGCAGCGCGCCTTCCGCGTCCTCGATGTGGTGCAGGGCCATGAGGCTCACGGCCAGATCCGCCGAAGCGTCCGCCAGGGGCAGGGCGTCCGCGCCGCCTTCGAACACCTTAACGTCGGGCAGGTTCAGCCCGGCCAGCTTGCCGCGCAGCACGTCCAGCATGGCTGGTGACGCGTCCGCGAAGATGACGCGGGCGGCGTGCTCCTGGGCCAGGCGCAGCCCCAGGGTTCCGGTGCCGCAGCCGAAGTCCAGCACGGTCTTGCCCTCAAGGGCTCCCGCCAGATGCGAGGCCGTTGCCTCAAGCACCTGGGCGTAAAAGGCCTGGCCTATGGCGGCGCGCACGGGGTGGGCGTCCCACTGCGCAGCCCTGGCCGCAAAGGCGTCGCTCATGGCGTTCCCCATCCGCCCGAGTTTCCTGGGCGCACCCCGATGATTCCATGCTCCAGCAGGGATGCCGCGCATTCTGCTACTGGCAGGCCCACCACGTTGGTGTACGAGCCGCTCACGCGCTCCACCAGGAAGCCGCCAAGGCCTTGGATGGCGTACGCCCCTGCCTTGTCCGAGGGCTCGCCTGTGGCGGCGTAGGCGGCCAGTTCCGCCCGCGTGCTGGCGCGCATGAACACCTCGGTGCTTACGGCGAAGCACAGTGGGTCGGCCTTGCCGGGCAGGGCCAGGCAGCAGCCGGTGATGACCAGGTGCGAACGGCCTGAAAGCCGTGTGAGCATGGAGAGCGCATCGGCCTGGTCCACGGGTTTGCCCAGCACCACGGCGTCGGCCCCTGGTGCGCCGGGAAGCACCACGATGGTGTCGGCCCCCAGCACAGTGGAGTCCGGGTACAGGGCGGACACGTCCGTGGTT
This sequence comes from Humidesulfovibrio sp., assembly GCF_030689645.1. Lineage (GTDB taxonomy): Bacteria > Desulfobacterota > Desulfovibrionia > Desulfovibrionales > Desulfovibrionaceae > Humidesulfovibrio. The sequence continues at coordinate 38,769 of NZ_JAUYFU010000078.1, read as the reverse complement.
TTCTGCAAGGCCATGCGCCTGGCGTAGGCCTCGGGCAGCTCGCCGGGCAGGGGCGGCGGCTCCGGGGCGTTGCTGGGGCAGACTTCGAACTCAAGGCCCAGGGAGCCCAGCAGCTCGCGGCGACGCGGCGAGCTGGAGCCCAGCACCAGGGCGGACAGGGTACGGTAGGCGCCAGGGCCTGCGGGCGGGGTGAAGGCGTTGGTCATGGGCGGCTTGTGACGCCATTTCGGGACAGAGTCAATGCATGCGCGCTTCATCCTGCCTGAATTGTGTTGCGCGGTTGTCTGGGCTGATTGGTGAGGTCGGCTTCAAACCCAAGGGCGAGGCCGGGTCGGCATGGAGCGGGAAAGTGGCGAGATTTTGGCGCTGGCCGGGATGTTCGTACCGCAAGGTTTTTATTTTTCATTTTATTACAGTGTGTTGAGTTCGTTGGCAGGCAATTTGCTTCAGTGGCGTCGAGCGGCCTCCAGATTGTCTGGCGGCGGGAGACAAAGGACGTGTGGCATGGGCAATCGGGACAGATACGGGCTCTCGCGGGACGACGGCGGACGGACGCTGGCCGGTGGCGGCAATTTCGCCGAGTGGTCCGTGCCCTGGTCGGACCTGATGATGATCATGTTCATGGTCTTCGCGGTCTTGTTCATCTATTCCGGGGCCAAGGACCGGGTGGTGGCCAAGACGGAGCCCAGCCCGCCCCAGGCGGCGGAGACCAAAGCTCCCACCGATCCCATGCAGGCCTTCATGGGCCAGCTGAACGATCCTGTGCGGGACGGCAAGGCCTTCCAGAACGCAGGCGGCAGCCCGCTCAAGGAAACCTACTACCAGTCCGACAACCTCGGCATTTCCGTAGTGCGCGAGACCGACCGCCAGGTGCGCGTGTTCCTGCGCGGAGACCTGTTCTTCAGTCCTGGCGGCGACGCCTTGTCCGAGAACAGCGGCCAGTATCTGGCCCGCATCGCCGAGATTCTGCGCGTGAGCACCGGCGCCGTGCTGGTGGTGGGGCACAGCGCCGAGGATGAAACCGGGACGCCCGAGGAGAGCCTTGCACTCTCGGCCAAGCGGGCGGCCAGCGTGGCGCAGTACTTCATCCGCACTGCGGGGCTGGATGCCAAGCGTTTCCTGGTGACCGGACGCGGCAGCTTCCAGCCGGAGGTTCCCGCCACGGCCGATGATGCCGACAAACGTAATCGACGTGTTGAAGTTCTCGTCCTGACAGATATTTAGGGGGACAGTCATGAGCAAGAAGAACATGATCGGAGTGCTCCTGTGCGGAGCCATTTTCGTGGGCGGATTCTGGATGAGCGGCGGCCTGGCCGTGTACTGGAACCTCGCGGCCTTTCTCATCGTCGCGGCGGGACTGTTTGCCGCCTTGTTCATGAGCTATCCCTTTGAGCGCATCCGCACCGCCTTTCTGGTGGCGCGAAGCGTGTACACCGAGCGCCAGTCCACGCCCGACGACATCGTGCGGCTGCTGCTGGAACTCTCGGTGAAGTCGCGGGTGGAGGGCATGCTGTCCCTTGAGGCCGTGCGCCAGAAGATCTCCGACAGCTTCCTGCGCAACGCCGTCACCTTCCTGGTGGACAACTACAAGGAGCGCGACATCCGCGAGTTCTTGAACACCGAAATGAACTTTTTCCGCGAGCGCCGCCAGCAGAGCGAGCGCGTGTTCCAGACCCTGGCCAAGGCCGCTCCGGCCTTCGGCGTGGCAGGCAGCGTTATCGGGCTCATCGGCATGCTCTCAGGCATCAACGACACCCAGGCCCTGGTGTCCAGCATCCCCGTGGCCTTCGTGTCCACCCTGTACGGCGTGGTTTTGAGCAACATGATTCTGGCCCCCATCGCGGAAAGCATCAATTTCCACACCGGGGCCGAGATGTTGAACCAGAAGCTCATCATGGAGGGCATCATCGCCATCTCCAAGGAGCAGAACTCCCACAGGCTGGAGAAGAAGCTCACAAGCTTCCTTTCGCCTGCGGAGCGCGAAGGAAAGGCCGAACTGCTGAAGAGCATCACCAAGAAGTACATTACCCGCCAGCGCAAGGCCGCAGCCGCCCGCGCCGAGGAAGACGAGCAGGGCCGCGCATCCTTCAATGACGCCGTGCCCATGCCACAGCCCAGAGAGGAGCCCGCGACGCACAACCTGCGCCTTGCCCCCCTGGCGCACATGACGTAAGTCCTGGCGCATGCGCGCTTCCAGCGCTCCGGCGCGATTTTGAAAGCCCCCGCCCCTTGTGGACGGGGGCTTTTGCGTGGCGCGGCGCCATTTGATTTCTCGCCGGAATGCTGTACGAAATGGCAAGACACCCCCCTCAATCAAGGAGCCACACGTGTTTCGGATTCTTGCGGCGGACATCGGCGGCACCAACAGCCGCATGGGATTTTTCGAGCTTGAGCCGGGCATGGACGAGCCGCGCCTGCTGAACATCGTCCGGCTGTCCACGGCGGAGGCGCCGTCCTTTGCCGGACTGCTGGAGCGCCTGTTCTCCGAGCAGCGCCACTTTGCCCCGGCTGATTGCGACTTGGCCGTTTTCGCCGTGCCCGGACCGGTGCAGGGCCAGCTCTGTCGGCCGCCGAACATCAAGTGGACCATTGACCTGAACGAGATCACGGGCCTGGGCTTCAAGCGCGGGGCGCTTCTCAACGACTTCGCGGCCCAGGCCTTCGCCTGCCGCAGCAGCGCCATGAACGAGGCCCAGGTGCTGCAAAGCGGCCATTCCGATCATCACGTCTACGCCGGGGCCATGGCGGTCATCGGCGCTGGCACCGGCCTTGGCCATTGCGCGCTGGTGGCCGCTGGGGCTGAGGGATTCCTGGCCGTGCCTTCCGAGGCCGGGCACGCGGCCTTCCCCTTCGTGGGGGAGGAAGAATACGCTTATGCCGAATACGTGCGGAGCGCGAGCCGTCTGGACTACTGCCATGGCGATGCCATCGTCACCGGCAGCGGCCTGGCCCGGCTGCACGCTTTTTTGACGGGCGAGAGCCTGGCCCCGGCGGAGGTTGCGGCCCGGCTGCCGCATTCGCCGCGCACGGTGGAGTGGTTCGCCAGATTCTATGGCCGCGCGGCGCGCAACTACGCCCTGGCCCTGCTGGCCACGGGCGGCGTGTACATCTCCGGCGGCGTGGCGGCCAAAAATCCCGTGCTGGTGGAGCACCCGGCGTTCCTGGCGGAGTTCCGCCGCTCGCCTTCCCATGCAAGCCTGCTCGCGGGTCTGCCGGTGCTTTTGAACAAAAATCAGGATTCCGGCGTGCACGGCGCGGCGCTCTTTGGGGCGCAGCGTTTGCGTCGCCAGGGATGAACCTGCCAATTTTCATATGGTTTTTGCCGCTGCTTCGCAGCGCGCGGCAGGCCCAGCCGGGGCTTGCCCACAGAAGCGCTCTGGGCTAAAGAAGCTGCCTTCAACGCGAGGTACCTGTGGATAAAACGCACCCCTACGACAAGGTCTACCCCGTCACCTGGGAACAGCTTCAGCGCGACTGCCGCGCCCTGTCCTGGCGGCTGGTGGAGCGCGGTCCCTGGACGGGCATCTACGCCATCACCCGCGGCGGCCTTGTTCCTGCCGCCATCATCGCCCGCGAGCTGGACGTCCGGCTCATCGACACCATCTGCATCACCAGCTACGATTGGCAAAAGCAGGGCGAAGCCTGCTCGCTCAAGTGCCCCGAGGGCGATGGCGCGGGCTGGCTCATCGTGGACGACCTGGTGGACACTGGCCGCACGGCCCGCCTTGTGCGAGAGATGCTGCCCAAGGCCCATTTCGCCACCGTGTACGCCAAGCCGGAGGGCCGCCCCCTGGTGGACACCTTTGTCACCGAGGTGAGCCAGGACACGTGGATCCTGTTCCCCTGGGACTCCACGCCGCAGTTTGTTCCGCCCATCGCCAAAGCCAGGGAATAGATTTCCGTCGCAGGAGACCTGCCTGCGCCGATACGTATTGTCTGACCGGGACAGCCCGGCTCTTTCGCACCGATTCCCCGCCCCCCGGACGTCATCCGGGACCACATCCAGGAGGAGAGTCCATCATGAAACATTGGCTGCGCGCCGCTGGCGTCCTCGTTTTCATCCTGGCCCTTGCATTGGCCGGCTGCGAAAAGGCGCCGGATAAGGCCGCCGCTCCGGCTGCCGCTGGTCCCAAGACCGGGGAGCTCAAGGTGGGCTTCGTGTACACATCCCCCGTGGGCGATGCGGGCTATTCCTGGGCTCACGATCAGGGCCGCAAGGCAGTTGAGAAGATGGACGGCGTCAAGACCTCCTATGTGGAGGCCGTGAAGGACGGCGCAGACGCCGAGCGCGTCATTGAGAACATGGCCAGGGGCGGCTTCGACCTGGTGTTCGCCACCAACTTCGGGTTCATGGATCCCACCATGAAGGTGGCCAAGGACTATCCGAACGTGAAGTTCATGCACTGCTCGGGCTTCAAGTCCTCCGAGAACGTCTCCAACTATTTCGGGCGCATCTACCAGGCCAGGTACCTCACCGGCATCACCGCAGGGCACATGACCAAGAGCAACACCATCGGCTACGTGGCCGCCTTCCCCATTCCGGAGGTCATCCGCGGCATCAACGCCTTCACCCTGGGCGTGCGCAGCGTGAACCCCAAGGCCCAGGTGCGGGTTGTCTGGACCAAGACCTGGTTCGACCCGGCCCTGGAGAAGGACGCCGCCGTGAGCCTGCTTGACGTGGGCTGCGACATCATCGCCCAGCACCAGAATTCCCCCGGCCCGCAGGAGGCAGCCCAGGAACGCGGCAAGTATTCCATCGGCTACAATTCCGACATGTCCTCCTTTGCGCCCAAGGCGCACCTCACCGCCGCCGTGTGGAACTGGGCTCCGTTGTACGAGGCCACAGTGAAGGAAGTGCGCGAGGGAACCTGGAAGGGCAACCGGGCCATTTGGTGGGGCATGGACAAGGGCGCGGTGGACATCGCCCCCTTTGGTCCCATGGTTCCCAAGGACGTGCAGGACAAGGTGCTGGCCCAGAAGGCCCTGCTCATGAAGGGCGAAGACAAGATCTTCGTCGGCCCCATCAAGGACCAGGGCGGTCAGGTCAAGATCGCCGCAGGGGTCAAGGCCGAGGACAAGGAACTGCTCGGCATGACCTGGTTCGTCGAAGGCGTGGTGGGGAGCGTCCAGTAGGAGCCCCATGAACCTCGTCATCCGCAAGCGCGAAAAGTCCCTGGGCTGGGGCGTCCTGGTTGTGTACCTGGTCGCCCTGGCCCTTGCGCTTTTCGTATGCGCGCTGCTTTTGACCCTGTCCGGCAAGTCCGGCATGGGGGGGCTGGCCATTCTGTTCCGGGCGGCTTTCGGGCAGGGGTATTCGCTTCTGGACAGCCTGGTGAAGGCCATCCCGATTTTTCTGTGCGCCCTTGGCGTGGCGCTCTCCTTCCGCATGCAGGTCTGGAACATCGGGGCCGAAGGGCAGTTCGCCTTGGGCGCGGTGGGCGCCACCTGGGCCGCGCTGACCTTCAGCGGCCTGCCCGGCTTCGCGCTCATGCCGCTGATGTTCCTCTGCGCCATGGCCTGCGGCGGGGCCTGGGGGCTGCTCCCGGCGGCCTTGCGCCTGCGCCTGGGCGTCAGCGAGATCATCTCCTCGCTCATGCTCAATTACATAGGCATCCTGCTGCTGGAATATCTCGTGTTCGGCTTCTGGAAGGACCCTGCGAGCTTCGGCTTCCCCATGACGGCGGAGTTCAGCTCCGGCGGGCAGATTGCGCGCATCGCCCCCGGCGTGCTGGGCAAGCTGCACTGGGGGCTTTTGGCCTGCCCCATTGCGGGCGTTGCCTACAGCGTGTTCCTCTCGCGCACGCGCCTGGGCTTTGAACTGGCCGCCTGCGGCGAGGGCGAGCGCGTGGCGCGCTATGCGCAGTTGCCATACGCCTTCCTCGTGTTCCTGGTCATGGGCCTGGGCGGCGCGCTGGCGGGTCTGGCGGGCAGCATTGAGATTTCGGCCACGGTGGGGCGTTTGCAGCCCACCGTCATGGTGGGCTACGGCTACACGGCCATTGTGGTGGCCTGGCTGGCCCGGCTGCGGCCTTGGGGCATCGCCTTCACCGCGTACCTTCTGGCCGCCTTCCGCGTGGGCGCGGAGGTCATGCAGCTGGAGATGCAGGTGCCTGCGGCCATTGGTCCCATCATGGAGGGCTTGATCCTGCTCTGCGTTTTGGCCGGGCAGTTCTTTCTCACCTATTCCGTGAGCCTGGGGCGCGCCCCGAAACCGGAGGCGGCCTGCCCTGGCGGGAACGGCGCTGAGGAGGCCCGCCCATGAGCCCGGAACTTGTCATCGCGCTCCTGGCCGCAGCCGTGCAGGCGGGCACGCCCATTCTCTTCGCCACCCTGGGCGAGATCATTTCCGAAAAAGCCGGAGTGCTGAACCTGGGCGTGGAGGGCGTCATGGCCCTGTCCGCCTTCGCAGCCTTCATCACCTGCCACCTGACGGGCTCGGCCTGGCTGGGCCTGCTGGCCGGGGGCATGGCCGGAACCCTGCTGTGCGGGCTCCATTCCCTGGTCTGCCAAGTGTTTTTGGGCAACCAGGTAGTATCCGGCCTGGCGCTGACGCTCTTCGGCGTGGGGCTGGCGACCTTTCTGGGCACGCCCTACGTTGGCCAGTCCACCGAGGGCTTCGCCAAGATCGCCCTGCCGCTGCTCTCGGACCTGCCTGTACTGGGGCCGATCTTCTTCCGACACGATGTGCTGGTGTACCTGTGCTACGCCTCGCCCGTGGCCGTGTGGTTCTTGTTGAACCGCACCAGCCTGGGCCTGGGCCTGCGCGCAGCGGGCGAGATGCCAGCCGCAGCCGCGGCAGCGGGCCTGAAGCCTCAGCGTCTGCGCGCCTTCGGCGTCATGGCCGGGGGGTTCTTGTGCGGACTGGGCGGCGCGTATCTGTCGCTGGCGCATACGCACCTGTGGACCACCGGGCTTTCCGGCGGACGCGGCTGGGTGGCCGTGGCCCTGGTGATCTTCGCCTTCTGGCGGCCCGGGCGCGCGGTCATCGGCGCGTTTCTCTTCGGCAGCGTCATGGCCTTCCAGCTGCGTTTGCAGGCCACGGGCACCAACGTTCCCTCGTCGCTGCTCCTGATGCTGCCCTACGCGCTCACGGTCATCGTGCTGGTGTTCTCCGCCGCGCGGGCTCGGCGTTCCGGCGCCCCAGCCGCCCTTGGCGTCAACATCGAGCCGGAGGACTAGGGCGTGAACGGGCACGAAGGATCGGAACGGCTGACCAGCGCAACCCCCCGTACGGACATCGGCGTGGCGGACGTTCTGCCCATGGTGCGCCTGTGCGGCGTCAGCAAGCGTTTTGTGCAGGTGCTGGCCAACGACCGCATCTCCCTGTCATTCATGCCAGGGCGCATCAAGGCCCTGCTGGGCGAGAACGGCGCGGGCAAGAGCACCCTCATGGCTATGCTGGCCGGGCGCTTCAAGCCCGATGCCGGGCACATGGAGGTGGCGGGCCAGCCCGTGGACTTCGCCTCCCCGCGTGAGGCCATCGCGGCTGGCATCGGCATGGTCTACCAGCACTTCATGCTGGTGGAGAACATGACCGTGGCCGAGAACGTGCTGCTGGGCCAGGAGGGCGGCATTATGCTCAACCCCACGGCCATGCGCAGGCGGGTGGCCGAACTGGCCGAGCGCTTCGGCCTGGGTATAGACGCGCGCGCGCGCGTGGGCGACCTTTCCATGGGCGAGCGCCAGCGCGTGGAGATATTGAAGCTGCTGCACCGCGAGAGCAAGATTCTGATCTTCGACGAGCCCACTGCGGTGTTGACCCCGGTAGAGGCGGAATCGCTGTTTGCGGCGCTGCGGGCCATGAGCGCCCAGGGCAAGTCCATCGTGTTCATCTCCCACAAGCTTGAGGAAGTCCTGTCCGTGGCCGACGAGATCGCCATATTGCGCCGTGGCCGCATCGAGGGCGAGTTTCTGGCCTCGGAGGTGGAGTCGCCCGCCGAGTTGGCGCGGCGCATGGTGGGCCGCGATGTGGTGCTGGAGATCGAGCGCGAGGCCGTTGCTCCGGGGCGGCTGGTGCTGGACGTCAAGCACCTCTCTGGCGGCGGGCTCGATGACGTGAGCTTCGACCTCAGGCGCGGCGAGATCCTGGCTATTGTGGGCGTTGCCGGCAACGGCCAGCAGCAATTGGTTGAGGTTGTCTGCGGCCTGGAGAAGCCGCGCGGCGGCCAGGTGGACATCCTGGGCCAGGACTGGGTGAATTTTTTCCAAAGTCGCGCATGGAAGGGCGCGCTGGCCTGGATTCCTGAGGATCGCGCTGGCTTGGCAACCTGCCGGGGGCTCAACCTCACGGACAATCTTCTGCTCACCACGCGTCAGGGCTTCGCCCACGGCCAGTGGCTGGAGCGCTCTCGCGCAAGCGAGACGGCGCAAGGCCTTGTGCGCGAACACAACGTGCAGCCGGGGAACATCGAGGCTCAGGCCTGGCAGCTTTCCGGCGGCAACCTGCAGAAGTTCGTGCTGGCCCGGGAGCTCTACCGCGAGCCCCGGCTGGTCGTGGCCGAGCAGCCCACCCAGGGCCTCGACGTGGCGGCCACCGAGGCCGTGTGGCGGCGTCTGCTGGAGGTCCGCAAGACCGCTGGCCTGCTCTTGGTCACCGGCGATCTGGCCGAGGCCCTGCAACTGGCCGACCGCGTGGCCGTCATGTTCCGCGGGCGCATCATGAACCAGTTTCCGGTGTCTGATGCGGCCCAGGTGGAGCGCATCGGCTCCCTCATGGCGGGGCTCAAGGACTAGGCGCTCAAGGTCGAACGCCGGTTTTGGCCCGTTTCCACGAGAAGGGCTGGTTCAGGCGCATGCCGAAACCGGTTGCAGTGGCCTTTGCGGTCTTGGGCCCAGGCGCCGCATGTCACGCCAGAAGCTTCGTTCCAGTCTAATATATCAAAAAAAACATCGAGTTGCTGCGCGAATGGCAGCAGCCATTTCCGCCTTTGAACCCGCAATCGGGAGAGGGGATCTGCGCTTTCGCGCACGGATTGCGCGCGTCGCGCTTGCGGCAGTGGGTGAGGTGCGGAGCACGTTCGATTGGCAGAGCATCGGCCCTGGCGTTTATTTGCAAGGCCTGTTTCAGAGGAGCAGCGCGGACGGCTGGCAAGCCTGCTCAGGGGCATTTGATGCGGCAGGCCCAGAAAAGGGCAAGAGGGGTTACAAGAGCCAGACGCCGAGCGCAACGCCGCACAGCACCACCCAGATGGGGTCCACCTTGCGCCACAGGGCCAGAGCCGCGCCAGCGCACATGGCGGCCTTGAGCGCGTTCCAGTCCGTGCCGCGCGCCAGTTGGACGCCCACCGCCAGGATGAGCCCGCCCAGCGTGGACAGCACTCCAGCCAGGGCCCGCCGGAAGGGTTGCCAGGTCAGCAGCCTGCCTGCGCAGGGCACGGTGAGCATGAGGATGAAGAAAGACGGGGTGAAGATCCAGGCCCCGGCGGTGAGCGCGCCCAGCACGCCCGCGATGTGGTAGCCCACGAAGCACGAGCCAAGCATGAACGGGCCGGGCGTCACCTGGGCCAGGGCCATGCCGTCCATGAAGGTCTCCGCGCTCATCCAGCGGTGCAGGTCCACGGTCTCGTGATACAGCGCCGGGAACACGCCGTAGCCGCCAAAGGCGATGAGGTCGGCCTTGGCCATGGACAGGGACAGGGTGAACAGCAGCGGCGCGAGGAAATACGTGGCCGCAAGCCAAGCCAGGGCCAGAGCTGCCAGGGCCAGCACGCCGCGCACAGGCGCCGGGGCGTCGGAAAGGGCCACCGGGGGGGCGGTTTCGTCTCGAAACACCACTGGCCCGGCGCACGCCGCGCCCAGGATGATCCAAGCTGGGCCGATGCCGTACAAGAAGAGCCCGCAAGCGGCGAGCGTCAGGCCCAAGCGCCGGGGGCCGCGCGCGTATTTGAGCCAGAAGTCGTACACAGCCAGGCCGATGATGCCCAGCACCACTGCGGAAAGCCCCTGCATGGCCGAGGCCGTCACCGTGAGGCCCTGGGCCGCGTGGTAGATGGCTGAAAGCGCCGTGATGAGAGCGAGCGCGGGCAGGCCGAAGCCCAGGAATCCGGCCAATGCGCCGGGCAGGCCGCGCAGGCGCAGGCCCGTATAGGCTGCGATCTGCATCAGCGTGCCGCCGGGAATGGTCTGACACAGGGCCAGCCCCAGCTTGAAGTCCTCCGCCGAGAGCCAGCCGCGCTTCAGAATGTGTTCGCGCATGAGCGGCATCATGGCTGGGCCGCCGTAGGCCGTGGCCCCCACCCGCAGAAAGCAGCCGAAGATGTCCACGAGCCGAGCGAAAGGCGCAGCCCCTGGTCCGGGGGAGTCTATTGGAGCCAGGTTCCCATGCGTTTCCGGGCTCACGGACGCAGAAGGTCGGCGCGGACCTTGACCACGGCCTTGCGCAGGGGTTGCGGCCTGGGATCGATCTTGCCCTGGCTCAGGTGGGCCTCGCCCGGCAGATAGAGGGCGAAGTGCCCCGGATGCAGGGTGAACAGGGCCGTGAAGCGGTCAGGGTGCAGGTAAAGGGTCGCATCCCTGGCCGGGTCGTAGGGCGCTTTTTCCGTCAGAGCGTCCAGGGGGAAGCGCGCGTGGACCTCCGGCCCGGTGAGGGGCAGGTGGATGTCGGCGTAGACCTGATGCGCCTCAAGCGTGGTGTCCAGCAGTGCCTTGGTGGTGGTGTCGAACACGATGAGGTAAATGTCGCGTCCGACGATCTCGTATTCGCCGGGCTCGGCCTCCGGCCCTAGAGTTTCCAGGCGGTCAAAGGCCTGTTTCCAGGCGGGCAGGGCGCTGTAACGCTGCCAGTTGGGCAGGGAGTCGAAGATCATGGGGCCTCCTGTGGGCTGTGCCGGGCTTTCAGAGCGCGCCCGGGGTCTTGCCCCTTGGGGTGGTGGAGCCGTCGTCCGCAGGCTTCGTGGTTCTGACGATCTTTCTGTTGAGGACTGCGTTGTTGGCGGCTTCCTGCGATTGTTTCGACATGGTGGTGGATTTTGCCGCAGGCTTGATGTTGTCACGCGAGGACGGAACCGGAGACGGGCGGTAGAAGTCGCTGGCCAGGGCCGGTGCCGCAAGGACTGCGGCCACGAGGGCGGCGGCCAGGGCAAGGGTTGCGAAACGCGGGCGATTCATAAAGGCCTCCTGAGCGTATCTGTAAGGTGTGCTGGTCTTATCCACTTGTAGGAGCGCGCCAGAGGCGCGTCAAGGGCGCGGAAGAGCGCCGCATCATCGCGCCAAAAGGCCAGCGCCCGCCCGGTGCTGGACCGGACGGGCGCTGGGGACGTGTGCTTGATGCGTTGGGCGGCTACTGCTCGGCTGGGGCGGCAGCGGTCTTCTTGGCGGGCTTCTCGGGAAGCTTGCCGGTCATGACGATGGTCTCGCGCACCACGGCCACCGCGCGGTGGGTGGGCTTTTGCGACAGGCAGTTCACCGGGCAGGAGTCCACGCACACGCCGCAGCCGACGCAGGCGAAGAACTCAAGTTTCCAGGTGCCCATGGTGCCCTCTTTGGTGACTTCGAGGCACTGGGAAGGGCACTTGCGCGAGCACGAGCCGCAGAAGATGCAGCGGTCAATGTCGTTGATGAGCTCGCCGCGCGCCGTGACAAAGGGATCGCGCACGAAGAACGGGTAGTTCCGCGTGGCGGCCTTGTTGAACAGGTTCGATATAACGGTAGGGAGCATTTTCATGGCGGCTACCTCTCCGTGCAGCTGATGCAGGGGTCGATGGACAGGACCACAACCGGAACGTCCGCGAAGTCCAGCCCAGGCAGGATGGCGGCCAGGGGCGGGATGTTGGCGAATGTCGGGGTGCGGATGCGCACGCGCTCCAGGAACTTGTCGCCATTGCCCTTGAGGTAGTAAAGGCACTCGCCTCTCGGCTGCTCCACGCGGGTGATGACCTCGCCCTCGGGCTTGCCCTTGACCTTAACGGCCAGTTCGGAGCCGTCGAGCTTGTCCAGGGCCTGGCGCACCAGGTCGATGGACTGGAGCGCTTCGCGGAAGCGCACGGTGGAGCGCGCCCAGCAGTCGCCGTCGGTCTCGACGATGGGCTCGAAGGCGATCTCGTCGAAGCCAGCGTACTTGAGCTGGCGCATGTCCTGGGCCACGCCGCTGCCGCGCAGCATGGGGCCTGCGGCGCCCAGGTCGTAGGCGGCCTGCTTGGTCAGCACGCCAACGCCTCTGGTACGGCGGCACACGGTGCTGTCGTGCATGATGGTGGACTGCAGGCTCCTGATGCTGGCCTCGACCTCGACCAGGGTGTCCTTGATCCAGCGGATCTGGGCCTCGTCCAGGTCGGCGCGCACGCCGCCAACGACGTTCACCGAAACGATGACGCGGTTGCCTGTGGTGGCCTCGTTCAGGTCCATGACCTTTTCGCGCACCTTCCACAGCTGCATGAACAGGCTCTCAAAGCCGAAGCTGTCGGCGAAGAGGCCCAGCCACAGCAGGTGGCTGTGCAGGCGGTGCAGCTCGCTCCAGACAACGCGCAGCATGCGCGCGCGCCGGGGCACTTCAAGCTTCATCATTTCTTCGATGCCCTGGCAGTAGCACAGGGAGTGGATCATGGAGCAGATGCCGCAAACGCGCTCAACGATCTGGATCATCTGGTTGTAGTCGCGCTTGGTGGCAAGCAGCTCCAGGCCGCGGTGCACGTAGCCCAGGGTGGGCAGGGCCTCGACGACTCTTTCGTCCTCAACCACCAGGGAGAGGTGGATGGGTTCGGGCAGCACCGGGTGCTGGGGGCCGAAGGGAATGACTGTGCGGGCCATTAGACAACCTCCTTGGCGGCGGTGCTGGTGGACTTCACCTGCATGCGGCAGAAGGGCGAAGTGGTCGTGGTCTGAACGACCTCGTTGTACAGCTTGCCCTGATAGTCGAGCACCAGGCCTTCGAAGGTGATGCCGAACTGGTCGCGGATCTCGTTCTCCACCAGGAAGGCGGTGAACAGGGCGCCGGAGATGCTGGGCACGCTGGCGCCCTTCTTGACCGTGAGGCGCAGGTTCTTGAGAACCAGATCCTTGTCGAAGTGGTAGAGGATTTCCATGTTCTCAGCGTCGATTTCGACGCTGGTCAGAGTCACCAGGCGGTAGCCGTCGGCCTTGATTTTCGTCACCTCGGCCACGAGCTGGGCGGTGGTGACCGGCGTTGCTTCAATACACATTAGCTTGCCTCCAAAATGCCCTTGAGCTTGCCCAGGCCAGTGACAACCGCGTCCATGATGGCCTCGGGTTTGGCAGGGCAGCCGGGAACGTACACGTCGACGGGAATGACCTTGTCAATGCCACCCAGCACGTTGGGGGCGTCCCTGAACACGCCGCCGGAACACCCGCAGGCGCCCACGGCGATGACCAGCTTGGGATCGGGCATCTGGCTGTAGATGTTCTTCAGGATTTCCGCGTTCCTGGGATTAACGGTGCCGGTGACCACGAGGACATCTGCGTGGCGCGGGTTGCCCACGTTGATGATGCCGAAGCGCTCCACGTCATACACCGGGGTCAGGCAGGCCAGAGTCTCGATGTCGCATCCGTTGCACGAGCCGCAGTCGAAGTGCATCAGCCACGGCGATTTGATCTGTGAAGTTTTGAGGAATGACATTGCATTACTCCATGTACAGCCAAAGGAGGTTCGCGGTCGCCAGGACCAGGGAGATGGGCGCCACCACCTTCAGCATGTGACGCCAGGTGAGGCGCGCGCTGATGTTGTCGATGACCAGGGCCGCGAACAGGAAGAGGAACGCGGTGACCACCATGGCCAGGGGGCTCGTTGCCCACAGGAAGGAGCAGATCCACAGGACAACTGTGACGTCGGCCCAGTGGGCGATTTCAAGCAGGGCGAAGTCGCGCCCGGCGTAGTCTGTGTATACGCCGCGGACGACTTCCTGGTGCATGTGGTGAGAGCCCGAGATGTCGAAGGGCGACTTGCGCAGCTTCACCAGCACCACAAAGAGCAGGCCGGGCACGATGAGCGGCATCTTGTACAGCAGCGGCTGGTCAGAGGCCATGAAGCTGTAAGCGTCGAACCCGCCGGAAACCTTGGCCATGCACAGGATGGCCACAAGGAACACCGGTTCGTAGGCCAGAAGCTGGAACAACTCGCGCTGGGCGCCGAGCTTGCTGTAAGGGGAGCTGCCGCAGAATGCGCCCAGGGCCACGAAGCTTGCGCTGGCGGCCTGGACGAAGAAGCACATCAGCACGTCCGCGCCAGCGGCGAGGAGCACGTCCGACGCCAGGGAGGCCACAAGGGCCCAGCGCACGAACAGGCCTTGCCAGTGGCTGGCAGGAGCGATGACCTTGGACCAGAGCTTGCCCACGTCGTAGAAGGGCTGCAGAAGCGGCGGCCCCATGCGCGACTGCATGCGCGCGGTGAGGACGCGGTCCACGCCGGCCACCAGGCCGCCCACCAGGGGCGCCAGGATGAGACCGGCCACTGCGAGGTAGAATGTCGTCAGATTCATATGATGGCACCTCCCACCAGGGCGAGCAAGAGCGCTCCGGCAAGGGCGCCTGCGAACTTGGTCAGTTTGGATTCGCCAAAGATCTCACTGGCGTACTCATTGCCTTCAGTCAGGGTCCAGTTGCGGCCCAAAGGACCGACGTAGGTGCCCTTCAAAACGGAGGGCAGTCCGCCGATGTAGGGCGTGGCCAGGGTGGCTGCGCTTTGGCGGCCAAGCACCTTCATGCCGATGATCCAGGCCAGCATGGCCACGATGAACAGGCCGGGCAGAAGTCCCCAGCCGCCTGCAAGGGCCGTTGCAATGTTGGACGCGGGCAGGAGCAGGGCGTTGAACCACGGTGCGGCCATGCCCAGTCCCACGGCGCCGGCCAGCATGGCCAGGATGGGCGTGCTGGTGAGGGCCGAGGTGTGGGTGGTCTTGGCCTCGATGGATTGGCCGCTCATGAGGGTGCCGGCGAAGCGCACCCAGCAGACGACGCCGAGGGCGCTGCCAAGGGCGATGAGCACCATGGCGATGGGGCTGGCGGCGGCGGCTTCAAGGGCGGCCCACTTGCCGACCAGCATGCCCAGGGGCGGCAGGATCATGGCCATGGCGCCAGCGGAGGCGGCCAAGGCCGTCACCGGGCTCTTGGAGATCAGGCCTCGCAGGTCTTCGAGGTCGCGGCTGCCCACCGTCTGCTCCATGTCGCCCACGCAGAGGAACAGCAGTCCCTTGGTGACGGCGTGGATGGCGAGCAGCACGACGCCTGCGGCCAGGGCGATGGGAGTGCCGATGCCAGCGCAAGCGATGATCAGGCCCAGGTTGGCGATGGTGGAGTAAGCCAGGATCTTCTTGGCGTTGCTCTGGCCCAAGGCGAGGGCCGAGGTGGCGAAGAAGGTGAAGGCGCCCACCAGAGCCAGCACGCGGCCTGTGGTGGTGCTCTCAAGCACTGGGCCCAGGCGCAGGCAGACGAACACGCCGACCTTGACCATGGTGCTCGAGTGCAGGAGCGCGGAAACCGGAGTGGGCGCGACCATTGCGCCCAGGAGCCAGGACTGGAAGGGCATCTGTGCGGCCTTCACGCAGCCGGCAAGGGCCAGAAGCGCAATGGGCAGCATGCTCGCACCGGCCCAGAGGGTCGGGTTCATGAGCTCGTGGATGTCGGCCATGCCGAACTGCTTCTGGATGAGGACGATGCCGCCGTGCAGGAACACGCCGCCCATGCAGTTCATCCACAAGGCGCGGAAGGCGCTCTTCTTGGACTCTTCGGTCTTGTCGTGTCCGATGAGCAGGAAGGAACACAGGGTGGTCGCCTCGTAGAAGGCCGCGAACACGCGCAGGTCGTTGGACAGGGCCAGGCCGTTCATGAAGCCGAGGAACGCCAGCAGAATCAGGAAGAAGCCGGGCTGGCGGGTCACCTTGAGGTGCAGGTGCTCCTCATGGTGCTTCATGTAGGGCAGTGCGAAAATGCAGATGAGGGAACCCACGAGGGACACCACCAGCACCAGTGCCAGGGAAAGCCCATCGCAGTAAACTGCCGACTTTGCGGCAGCGGGAGCCGCAAGCCCAAAAACGCTCATGGCGGCCAGGCCAAGCTGTGCAATGGCGAAAACGATCACCAGCACATGTTTTTCCATAAGGCCGCGGATGAGGAAGTAGATGGGCAGCGCAAAAGCTGCGCCCTCTGCAATATAGAGAGCCGTTTGAGAGGACAGGAAGCCAGGATTGGCAGTCATCGGCACCTGGGAGGCAACCCCCAGGGCTCCAACCGCCAGTGCCGCGCCGGTGGACAACACCAGTGCGGACCGTACGCCAGGGCTTTTCAGCACCAGGCAAGCAAGTCCGGCCACCAGTGGCCATAAGACAAGTACCCCAATATACGCATCAAGCATGTTTGAAACCCCCTCAAAACCTTGATGAACTTTTCTGAACGCAGGCTATTATCCCAAGATGTTGATCAAGGAAAGGGGGCTTTGCCGAGAAACTGGAAATTCTGCGGTATGAATTGGCTGGGGATCAAGACTGCTCTAGGGCGGAAAGGAATAAAAAAAAATGTCGGCACCCCGACATTTTTTTTATTTGTTCGACTTTTTTGTTTTGCAACCGGTTGTTTGAAATAGGAATACGAATGAGTTGCAGTTCGAAGTCTAGGGCAGGATTGGCCTCGCCAAGGAACCGGGCCTGATCTTTACCTCGTCCTGCATGATGGCTTCAACATCGCCCTTGACCACAGCGAAAACCAGGGCCTTGCCCAGTACCTTCTCGGCGCGGTCGTCCAGAACTTCAACCAAGGTGTTCGCGGCCAATGGTTTGGTTGAGGGCAGGCTGAAGAAAATTCGTTGCCCTTCGGGCGAGGCCATGGCTCGAAATATCTCAGACATTCCTTCATCGCGCAAGGCTTGCACGATTGGTCGTGCCATTGCAAGCATCGAAAATATAGGCACAAATGCTAAGAGCATCAACACGGCGGCTACGAGATAAGGAGACACGCCGAAGGTGCGAGAGGAAAGGGAAAGGGAAGCAGCCTGGATATCCTTGGCCGTCTGGTGAATGCGGATGCGGTAGGCCTGGCGGGGCGTGGTTTCGGTGCCGTTGCTCTGGTAATACATTATGACGCTGTGCTCGCCCGGGGCGGCGGTGGCTGGAACCGTGGCCTCGGCCCGCCAAAGGGTGCCTCCAAGCCAGAAGCCTGTGAACGTTTCGACCATGCGCAGGGATACATCAGGGCTTGAGGAGCGCAGGGACAGCTGGTCCAGCCGCTCTGTGCCGCGAGGCATGGGGTCGGTGAGGTTTAGCGACTCGCCAGGAAGAAGGTGGTGAAGCTTCGGATCCTTGCGGCCTCCAGCTATCATTCCGTCCACTGCGAAGGCTATGGCCAGGCAGATTGCGAGCGTTCCCAAAAGGCCTGCGCATCTGCGCCTGGCTTGAAGCGTGCGGTAGTTCATGCAGCCCTAAGCGCTTTCCGTGCGGTCACGCAGCTTTCGGAAACCGGCGATGCCGATGGCGAGGGTGGGCAGGAACATGGCGAAGAAAGTTTTCATGAAGGTCGAGGTGAAGGCCTCGGAGTCCACAGAGGTCGCGGCGGCCATGGCGATGCAGAGCTCGGCGATGATACCCAGGTCGATCAAGCAGATGAAGAGCTTCTGGCGTCCATTTATGCGAGACCTGGGTTCGGCAGTGTGGTCTTTGAAGATCATGCCTTGCTCCTTGTTATTTGGCGGGCCGGGTTGCCCCGGCCCGCCGCTGGGCTTGATGTCTACTTCTTGAAGATGTCGGTCTTGGTGATGTTCATGAAACGCAGGACCTTGCCGTCTTCCTTGTAGTAAACGCGGGCTTCGTCGCCTGCGTCCCAGGTGCTGTCCGGCATGGTGAAGTATTCCTCAGGCAGCTGGATGACGGAAAGCGTCTTCTGGCGGCCAGAGTAAATGGTCACGGTCTTCTTGGCCTTGTCGATCACGGGGAACTTCTTGGCCTTGTCGGTTTCCTTATCGAACACCAGCGGGTGCTTCTTGTCAATGTTCTCTTTGTAGTCGACCATCACGAAGTCAATGGTCTTGAAGTTCTGCGTGGCAGGGTCGAAGATCGTGATCTGGTTCTTCTTGTTGTCGATCTTCATGCGGCCGCCAGCCTTCGGCAAGGGGCCGACCTCATCCGGGTCAGTGGGCAAGGTGTAGGTGATGGGCGGCAGATAGGTGTAGTCCGGATTCTGCGTGTCGTTTGCCTTGTCGCGGATAAACACCATGGTCTTTGTCGCATCATCGTAGCTGATCACGCGGCCCTGGTCGACCTTTCCGGGTTCGGAGCAGCCCAGAAGCATCGCCAAGGGCAGGGCCACGAGCAGGGTGCGCCACATGCTTTTCATGCTCATATCATTCTCCTTAGAAGATTCTCTGTCGAGTTTCGGGGGTGATGACTTAGCCCTTGGCGGCCTTGGCAGCCAGTTCGCGCTTAGCGCCATGTACGAATTGGACAAAGATGTACAGCGACATAACTGCCACAACGCCAAGCACCAGGAACGTGGATGCAAGGTCAAGGATGGGCAAATTGTACTGCTTGGCGCCCAACTTGAGTATAACGGAAGTCATACAGCCGAGCACGGCGTACCCGAAGGCGTAGCGGATGCCATAGCCCTGGATGTACTTCGTGGCGACAGAGCCGACCTGCGCGCCCATGGAGGCGCCGACGAGCATGATGACCGCAGCCACGAGCTCAGTGCGGCCCTTGTAGGTGTAGGTGCCAGCGCCGTACAGGCCGGAGATGGCGACTTCGAACAGGTCGGTGCCGACGGCCACGTGGGTCGGGCAGCCGACGATGTAAATGAGCGAAGGCATGCGGATAAGACCGCCGCCGATGCCGAGGATGCCGGCCAGCCAGCCGGTGAGGAAGCTAACCGCAACGGGGAGCCACATGGTGCAGGTGATGCCGGCTTCGTTGAAGTGCATCATGGGAGGAATCTTGATGGCGTGGAACTTCTTGTGCCACTCGACGCCAACGGCCTGGGAGGCGTCCTTGCCAGCGGCGCGCATCTCATTTTCCTTGCGCTTCTTCACGTTGATGTCGTGGAAGACCATCCAGGCGATGAGCGCGAGCAGGACAACGTACATGTAGCGCACGACCTTCTCAACGCTGCCGACGCGCTCTAGCCACATGATCATTTGTGCGCCTATTTCAAAGCCCACAACTGTTCCTACAAGCATGATGATGCCGAGTTTGTAGTCGACGTTGCCGAACTTGCCGTGACGCATGGTGGAAATGAGGGACTTGCCCGCCATGTGGGCGATGTCCGTGCCGATGGCGAACGCCATGGGGAAGCCAAGGATGTTAAGGCCGGGGGTGACCATCCATGCGCCGCCCATGCCGAAGAACCCGCCGATGATGCCCACGCCAACACCAAGGATGATGAGGCCGGGCCAGAAAATTTTCACGCCCGCGATGGGCATGAGTACGTACAACCATTCCATATCGCACACTCCTCTTGGTTGGTCTGCGTTAGTGACCGACGTTGCCGCGCGACTTCAGGTCGATGCCGATGAAGCCCATGATAAAGTCAGCAAACACGCCGAAAAGGACTCCGATGACAGGAATCAAGGCCATTGTAAGAAGTGCGAAGTATAAATGGCTCTCATTATAAAGGTTGGTCCACCAAGCTTCCCAGCCAGTGAACTTGCGTGTGTCTGCAACGATGACCACGTTTTCGATCTTGCCTCCGCCTGCCGCCAGGGCGTACCCAGGCAATGTAAGGCAGAGGAGCATGAAACAGCTGAACAGCTTGTAAATACGAGCTTTCATTGAATCCTCCTAAAGCTAGTTCTAGAAACTCGAACCCCAGCCACACATCCGGCCTTCGCTATTGGACTTTCCGCCTGCTAGGCCGGTTCAATCCCCCGGATTTTGTGAAAAACAGAGCAAGCAGCGTGCCACGTGAAAAAACTTGACGGAATCATTGTGTTTATTGTAATCGTGCAGGTGTTGCCGGGCTGATTGCGCAATGTTTTTTGCGTGTTTCTTGGTGGGCTTTTGCGCGAAAATGTGTGGTCGCTGGCGGTTGCAAGGGGGGGATGCTTGTGTTCTTGAGGGCTTATCGAGCCAAGGTCGAGATGGCGGCGAGCAATCAGTTTTTCGCCACATGGAGCGTTCGCAGGAAGCTGTTGACGTCTCTCATTCCTGCCATACTGTTTGTTCTGGTGGTGGCGGGGTATGTGACCAACTGGTTTTCGACACGTTACCTGACCCAGGCATTGCAACGCACGGCGCAGGTTCAGAACTTGGCGCAAGCTCGCGAGCTTGAGCAGACCCTTGATTACTTCCGTCTGTCGCTCACCTCGTTGTCAGGAAAACGGCTGGACAGGGAGCAGCTTGAGGTTGCTTTCGAACAATGGGGCATCCATCACCCTGGGGCTGCGAAGGAGTTGTCGTTCGTCGGCGTCAATGCCGAAGATACTGTTATTTTGGTTCAAACAGCCTCCGGCGTATCAGAAATACGCCATGATCACTACAACTTCATCAAGGTCAGCCCGGTGACGCAGGCGCTTAAGCTGCGCGGCCTCAAGCCTGGCCAGGTCGCATTTTCAGAACTCACAGAGGTTGTCTATCCTCCCTCCGCCTTCCCGCGTCAGGCTGGGGCGCAGGGCTTTGTGCTCTACAGGCTGACCGCGCCCGTGCATGACGCCCTGGGGACCTTGCGCGGCTACCTGGTCCTTGGTCTGGACGCTCATGTTCTGCGCAACATACTCTCGCTCTATAATTCTCAAAAGTCACCGCTCTATGCCTTTGCCCGCACGAGCGAGATGCGGTTTAGCTACTATTTTGACGACCATGGCTGGATTCTGTTCCAATCAGAAAATTTGGAGGAGCCGGAACGCGAACTCTCCGCCGAAATGGCTCGCCTTGGCATGACTGGCGACTATGGCATGCCTGGCTATGAAAAAGCCTTTCGCCCCCTTCCTAAGCACGAATCATATTGGCGCATGGTGGTGGACATCCAGGCGGGGCATAGCGGGGTAGACGACATCGAGCTGCCGCAGGATGGTGCTGGCTTCCTGAGCTCCAGCCACTTCCTCGTGTACGCGCCGGTATTCTTCCTTTCCAATCCGGAGAAGGGACCAGAGGTCATTGGCGGCATCGCCTACGTGGACCGCAGCCGGCTCACGGACGTGGCGGAGTTCCGGCATATGGACGTGATGATGGTCATCACCTTGTCTGGCATGGGGCTGGTGGCCTTGGTCGTCGTGTTCATCAGCCGGGCCATCACCAGACCTTTGCATCAGTTGACGGCAGAAATCCGCACGATGTTTGAGACCAAGTCCCTGCGGCCCATCCGTCTGGATAAGCGAGATCTGGAGTCCGACTTGCTCACCCGCGCCCTGAACAAGATGATTCTGTCCATACAAGACAAGCAGGAGCAGATCCGTCGACGCGACGAGCAGATTCATCAGGTTCAGCAACGCGAGAAGATCTCCTTTGACAGTGAGGTGCCCGCGTCCGTGGGTTGGCGTCTTGTGGGTGAAATACCGGACCTCATCGGTCAGAGCCAGCCCATCGTCACCTTGCAAAGCATGATCCGAAAGGCCGCCAGTACCGAGGCCGACGTGCTTGTGGTCGGCGAGACAGGCACCGGCAAAGAACTGACTGCAGAGGGCATTCACAAGTTCAGCAGCCGCGCCAACAAACCTTTTATTTCAATAAACTGTGGCGGGCTTGATGAAAACCTTCTCATGGACACTCTTTTCGGACATGTGAAAGGAGCTTTTACCGAGGCCCGCACGGACCGGAAGGGCGCATTTCTTGCCAGTGATGGCGGAACGCTGTTTCTTGACGAAATCGGTACAGCAACGGATAAGGTCCAGAAGGCGCTTTTACGCGCCCTGTCTGTGCGGCGCATACGCCCCCTTGGCAGCGACAAGGAGGTGGAGTTCAACGTGCGCGTCATTGCCGCAACGAATGTGGACCTTATGGAATTGGTGCAACGCGGCGAGTTTCGCGATGATTTGTACTACCGTCTCAAAGTGATCTCGATCCAGACGCCCTCCCTGCGGCAGCGAAAAGAGGATATCCCCATCCTTTCCAACCACTTTCTCAGGGAATTGGCGGGGGCAACAGGAAAGCCTGAGCTTGGCCTTTCCCGCGGTGCGCTGGAAAAGCTCATGAACCATGACTGGCCCGGTAACGTGCGTGAACTGAAGAATTGCATCACGAGGGCCAGCGCCTTCGCCGAGAGCGCGGTTCTTTATGCCGAGGACCTGATGTTCGACGACGCCACGGTAAGTCCGTCCCTGCTGTTTGGAGACGGCACGGTGGGAGCTTTGAGCCAGGCTCCATCAAGACTTGCGCCGCCGCCTGAGCAATCCTACAGGCGGGAGCCTGCAGCCTCGGAACAGGAGGATGCTGCCCCCCCACAACGCCCGCCGATGCCTGAGGCCGAGCCTCTGCGCGAGCTGACGGGCAACCAGCGGGTGCAGACGGCGCTTCGACTGGCCAGGGAGCGCGGATCATTCTCCCGGGTTGACTATCAAAATGCTGTGGGTGCAGGAATTTCGCAAAGAACTGCGCAGTATGATTTGCAGGCCCTGGTTAAGCGCGGCGTATTGCGCAAGACTGGCAAGGGTCCGTCAACATTGTATTTATTAACGTAGTGCGTGTTATTTTAATGCGGCTGTTGCGTGATTTTAGAGTGATTGCGGGAATGGATATTGTTGCGCGACAGCGGCTTGGGTTGATTTGGACGAGCGAGGGGGGCGGATAAGGATGGCTGTGCAGAGCGAGATCCTGACAAACATCAAGAAGCTGTATTTGTTCTTGCGCGGTAAGAAGTCCGTGTGCCCTGAAGACGAAGCCATCCAAGGAGCTTTTCGCAAAAAATATAAGTATTTTCAGGAGCTGCTTGAATCGAATTCAGAGCTTCTCAAGATCGTCTCGGACATGGAAGTCAAGCTGCGCGGCGAGCAGGTGTTTGGCATGTCCTATATCCGCGCCCAAGCGACCCGGGCTGTTTTCCACGCTTTGCGCATGGCAGGAAGCTTTGTGCACCTTTCTGGAGAACAGAACCCTCGCTTGCGTGAAAAAGTCGAAGAGATTCAATCCAATATTAAGGCTGATCTTGAATCGCGCAAGACGTATCAATGCCCAGACCATGTGCTCCCATACAAAGCAGTGAACCTGGCCATGGTGGACGCCGTTGGTGGGAAGAGCGCCAACCTGGGCGAGATAATGAACCGAGTTGGCCTGCCGATCCCACGCGGATACGCCATCACCACCAGCGCTTTCCAGACTTTCTTCGAGCGTGCTGGGCTTTGGGCCGAAATCAAGCGCATCAAGCTTGGCATTATCCCTGGCGCCCCGGATTCCTTGGATCAGGCAAGCGAGGAGATTCAGCGCGCCATTCTCACGGCTGTTATGCCCCCGGCCCTGGAGCAGGAGATCTTGGCTGAGCATGCCCGTCTGGCGAGAGAATGCGGCAAGCCGCCAGAAGAGCTTTCAGTAGCTTTGCGCTCCAGCGCCATAGGCGAAGACAGCGAGTTCTCCTTTGCGGGCCAGTATCTCTCAGTTTTGAACGTGCCGCGCCGCCGCCTGCTCACCACCTACCGCTTCGTGCTGGCAAGCTTGTATAATTCACGGGCCATATCCTATCGGTTGCTCAAGGGCATTGTGGACGAGGACATGAGCATGAGCGTGGCTTGCCTGGAGATGATCAGCTCCGTGGCCAGCGGCGTCATGTACACGCGCCACCCCTTCAATCGCCACGATGACCGCGTTCTTATCAACGCTGTGTGGGGTCTTGGCCCCTATGCAGTGGACGGAGTCATCACCCCAGACACCCAGTCCCTCCCGCGGGACACGATGATTCCGGAGGATGTGCGCGTGGCCGAGAAGCCGGTCATGCTGGTGTGCGGCAAAGGAGGCGCGCTCGTTGAGGAGCCGGTCCCGGAACATCTGCGGGGCAAGCCTTGCCTGGACCGGGCCCAGACGCGCATCCTTGCGGATTATGCCCTCAAGCTTGAGACCCATTACGGCACGGCTCAGGACATAGAATGGGCGTTGACGCCGGACGGAAGACTGCTGGTGCTTCAGTCTCGACCTTTGGGCCTGGTGGCGGGAGATGCGCTTATTCCCGCAGGAATGCCCCGCGTGGAAGGCCGCGCCGTTGTGATTCAAGGCGGAGATGTGGCGCAGCCGGGCATCGGCGCCGGGATCGCCTATGTGGTGTCTCGCGATGACGACTTGAATGATTTTCCCGAAGGCGGAGTGCTTGTGGCCCCGCAGTCATCGCCAAAATTCATGGTGCTGATGCAGAAGGCTCAGGCCATTCTCACTGATTTCGGCAGCATCACTGGGCACATGGCTTCGCTGTCGCGAGAGTTCGGCGTGCCGACGATCCTTGGGCTCAAGACCGCCACACAGGACATCAAGACTGGTGACGTAATCACCGTGGATGCGTATTCCGGCTTTGTGTACGCAGGGCTGGTGGACGAGCTCATGGCGTTTAAGGCGCCCAAGGCCGCGCATATGGAAGGCACCCCTGTGCACGAGGTTCTCACGCGGGTGGCCAGGCACATCATTCCGTTGAACCTCACAGACCCCAAGGGGCCCGACTTCCGGGTTGCCGGATGCCGCACCTTGCATGACGTCATGCGCCTGCTGCACGAGCGCTGCTACACCGAAATGTTCAAGCTGAGCGACATGGCCAGCGGCGAATCAGGCGTGGCTCGAAGGCTGCGCGCCCAGACGGGGCTTGATCTCTATGTCATCGACCTGGGCGGCGGGGTTGAGGACGGCGTTGCCCGGGACAAGGATTTGGAGCCAGAGGAGGTTTGCTCCAAGCCCTTCAAGGCGCTTTTGGACGGACTGACCCTAGATGCCGCCCAACTGATGACGCCTCGTCCCGTGCAGGTCAAGGGCCTGCTTTCGGTCATGGGCCAGCAGATGCTCTCCAACCCCAGTGCTGGCGGTCAACGATTCGGAGACCGCAGCTATGCCATCATTTCGGATAAGTACATCAATTTCAGCTCACGCGTAGGCTATCATTACGGTGTGCTGGACTGCTACTGCGGCCGCACCGTGAGCAAGAACTACATTACCTTCTCGTTCAAGGGCGGCGCAGCCGACGACGCCAAGCGCGCCCGGCGCGCTCGGGCCATTGGGCTCATTCTGGAGGCCAATGGCTTCACCGTCGATGTGCAGGGTGACCGCGTTGTGGGCCGTTTGCAAAAATTCGACACGGAAGTGATTCTGGAGAAGCTCT
Source organism: Humidesulfovibrio sp. (assembly GCF_030689645.1). Classification (GTDB taxonomy): domain Bacteria; phylum Desulfobacterota; class Desulfovibrionia; order Desulfovibrionales; family Desulfovibrionaceae; genus Humidesulfovibrio. The sequence continues at coordinate 13,623 of NZ_JAUYFU010000078.1, read as the reverse complement.
GGCTCATGGGCAAGCTTTTGCAATTCACCAGGCAAACCGACATGCTGATGGTGAACGACAAGAGCGTTGAGGCCATGGCCCAATGCTTTTTGTCCGGCAGATACGTGTTGGATGGGTCGTGCCCGTTGACCGAGGTTGCCGTCAAACCCTTCAAGGCAGCACCCCTCAAGCCCAAGGAAGGCCCGCACTGATGCAGCCTTCAGGCGCACGGGATGCTCGGAGAAGGGGAATTCGCGAGGGCTAGCCGCCAGCCTGCTCCAGGGTGGCGAAGAGGCGCGCCGCCACCTCGTCCGGTTCTATGGCGGTGAGACATTCGCGGCCATGCTTGCAGCGCGTGGAGCCGTGCAGCGAGCAAGGGCGGCAAGACATTTCTCGTTCAAGCACAGTGTCGAAGGGGCCGCTGGGGTAGAATCCCCAGGCCTTTGCCGTGGGGCCGAAAAGCGCCACCACCGGGGTTCCGACGGCTGTGGAAAGATGCATGGGGCCGGAGTCGGCTGTGACCAGTGCGCGGGCGTGGGCCAGGATGGCGCAGGTTTCGCGCAGCGCTGTGCGGCCTGTCAGGTTGCGCGGATCGTCCAAGGCTTGCAGGTGGTCCGGGTTTTTGCCCACGATGATCCAGTCCAGCCCCTGACGCTCTATGAGCGGAATGAGCGACAGCCAGTAGCCCATGGGCCAGGCCTTGTCCGGGTGGGTGGCGAAGGGGTGCAGGGCGACGAAGGGCTTGGTCAGACCGATGTGCGCCAAGTGCTGGCGCGCCGCTGCGGTCTCCTCGGGCGAAAGGTGGATGACTGGCTTGAGCTCTGAGGCGGGCGGCGGGGTTGCGTCCAGGGCCAGCGCGTAGCGTTGCGGAACATTGAGGGCCGTCAACTTGCGCTCAAGAAAGCCAAGGGGGATGCGGTTGTAAACTCGCCGGGTGAGGCCGAATTTTGGGTAGCTGCGCACCAGCCCTTCCCAGCGCATGGTCAGCGCCACGGAGCGGAGCGAGCGGTGCAGATCGATGAAGCCCATGCCGGTGCAGTCCGCGGCGATGCGCCGGGATTTTCGCCACCAGTCGTGGCCGTCGATCTCGTCCTGGGTTATGCCGATGATCTCGTCCACGGCAGGATGGCCGACGAGGATGGGAGCAAGATTGCTGCGGGTGATGACGGTGAATCTGGCCTGGCGTGTTTTGTGCCACCAGGAAAGCACGCCCGTGATCAGGGTCACGTCGCCCAGGGCGCTGGCGCGAAACACCGCCCATCTGTCTGGAAAATCCCTGGCCATTGAAGCGACTCCAAAAATTACCCCAAGCAGCATGCCCAGAGTCGTAAAACATGGCCCGGAACCGTGGGCAAGTCAAGGATTAAGGCTGTTGCGGGACCGTGGGGAACCTGCTAGGAAACCCCGATACCGGGCCATCGCTCCATTTTGGCTGGCCGGGACCGGGTGCTTATACTATGCTTGAACTCATCCTCGCCGTCAGCCTGGCCACAGGCATCTCCTTCCTCTGTTCCATAACCGAGGCGGCGTTCTATTCTTTTCCCTTGAGCCGCATCGAGCAAATGCGCAAGGAAGGCAAAAAGGCGGGCCAGATCCTCTCGGACCTGCGCCGCGACATGGAAAAGCCGATTACCGCCCTTTTGACGCTGAACACCGCGGCGGACATTGCGGGCGCGGCTATCGCGGGCGCTGCCGCCGCTCGCCTCTTCGGCGAGGAGAGCCTCGTTTGGTTCACCGTGCTGTTCACCTTCATCACTCTGCTTCTGGGCGAGATCGTGCCCAAGACCCTTGGCGTTGCGCATGCCCGGCAGCTGGCTCCGCTCATGGCCACCCCCCTCAAGTGGATGATCATCATCTGCTTGCCGGTGATCTGGCTCCTGGGCGGCGCGGTTCGCTTCATCCGCAAGCGGCACAAGGCCCCGGATGCAGACGAGGACGACATTCGCGCCCTTGTCTCCCTCACCCGGCAGCAGGGCGTCCTGAAGCCTTATGAGGAATCGGCGATCAAGAGCATTCTGGCGCTGGACAGCAAACGCGTGGCCGAGATCATGACTCCGCGCACCGTGGTGTTCTCGCTGCCTGCGGAGATGACCGTGGCCGAGGCCATGGCCGGGCGCCGGGCCTGGCCGCACACCCGCGTGCCGGTGTATGAAGACTCCGAGGACTCCGAAGATATCGTCGGCGTGGTGTACCGCAGGCAGGTGTTCGAGGCCGCTGCCGATGACCAGCAGCAGCTGACCTTGGGCGACCTCATGAAGCCGGTGCGCTTTGTCATGGAGAACCTGACCCTGGACAAGGCATTGCGCAGCTTTTTGGAAAGCCGCACCCACCTTTTCGTGGTGCTGGATGAATACGGCGGCATGGCCGGGGTGGTTACCCTTGAGGATGTGCTTGAAGAGCTCCTCGGCAGCGAGATCGTTGACGAGACGGATGAAGTTGTTGATATGCGGGAGCTGGCAAGGCGTCGCAGGAACGAACTAGCCTCGGCAAAACGCGACGGTGCTAGTGGACAGAAGGGCGCTTGACGTGTAAAGACCCTCAATCGTTGTTTCGGAAGTGAAGAGCCAACAACGGACTGACAGCGAGAAGATCATGGCCACGAAAGGCGGCAAAGGCATCTACATCGCAGCTCTCGTGCTGTTTCTTGGCGGAGTCGGATACCTCGTGGGATCCGGCGTGACCAAGGGCAGCGTCTATTTCCTCAAAGTGGGCGAGGCCCTGGCCACCGACTCGGCACAGCTTCAGCAAGCTCGGCTGTTCGGCAACGTGGCGGAGGAGGGCATCGAACTCCTGAAGCCCGGCCCAGGCGTCATCTTCCAGCTGATCGACAAGGACAACCCCGGCGGCACGCTGCGCGTGAGTTACCGCGGCGCGGTGCCCGATGCCTTCAAGGCCGGGGCCGAGGTCATCGTCGAAGGCGGGCTGGACAGCGTGGGGAAGACCTTCACGGCCACCACGCTCATCACCAAATGCCCTTCCAAGTACCAGAAGCAGAACCGGGGGTAGACCCGGCCTTTGGGAGACGTTTCCCCGTCTCCTGATTCGCCGCGTCTGACTTCCCAGGAGCCATGACTGTTATGCAAATGACTGCGTATGTATCGTTACTTTTTGCGCTCATCGGCACTCTGTTTCTAGGGGGCTGGACCGCCGCCGCCTTGCTGGCCGGTAAACAGGAGCGCGTCAGTTTCTCCGAGCGCGGCCACCAGGCCGTGACCCTGCTTGTGTTGATCGCCTCGGGCATCATGCTTTGGGCCTTGGTCACCCGCAACTACGGGTTCTACTCGGTCATGAGCCATGTGGACAACGGCCTTGAGCTTGCCTACGTCATCACGGCCTTTTGGGCAGGCAGCGAAGGCTCGCTCCTGTTCTGGGAGTTGTGCATGGCCCTGTGCGGCGCCATCTTCATGTTCACGCCAGGCTACAAGGCCCTGTCGGAGCGCACGCGGGCGTACTTCTGGATTTTTTTCTTCGTCGTCAACGGGTTCTTCCTGCTCATGCTCACCTGCTGGGTGAATCCCTTCATGCAGGCCGCGCCCATTCCGGCGGACGGCAAGGGCATGAACCCGCTGTTGCGCAACCCGGGCATGATCTTCCACCCGCCCCTGCTGCTGCTTGGCTACGCCATGTATGTCATCCCGGCCTGCGCGGCCCTGGGCGGCGCCATGAGCGGCGAGACCAGGAAGTGGATCTCCGCCACGCGCAACTGGAACATTCTCTCCTGGACCTTTCTGACCGCAGGCATCATTCTGGGCGGCTGGTGGTCCTACATGGAGCTGGGCTGGGGCGGCTACTGGGCCTGGGATCCGGTTGAGAACGCCTCGCTGATCCCCTGGTGCACAGGCACCGCGGTCTTGCACACGGCCATCGTCGGCTCGCGCCGCAACGCCCTGGCCAGAAGCAACATTCTCATCATGGCGCTGACCTATGTGCTCTGCGTGTTCGGCACCTACCTGGTGCGCAGCGGCGTTGTGGAGTCGCTCCACGCCTTTGGCGAGGGCGGCGTGGCCATGCCTCTGCTGACCTTCATCCTGTTCTTCACCGCCATCTCCTTCGCCGTCTCCGCCGTGGCCAAAACCGGCGAACAGCGCCGCCTGGGCGACTTGTTGAGCCGCGAGGGCCTGCTGGTCATCGTCGCCTGGACGCTGCTGGCCCTCGGCGCCATCATCGGCATGGGCACCATGTGGCCCGTCATCAGCAAATTGTGGAGCGCCAAGCCCGTGGGCCTGGATGTTCACTTTTATAACCGCGTGTGTCTTCCGCTCTTCGCGCTGCTTGTCCTGCTCTTTTCCGTCTGCCCTTGGCTGGGTTGGAAAGAGGGCGTGCGCGACAAGCGCGGGCTCATCGCCGCAGCGGTCGCCTTTGTGGCCTCCGGTGCGCTGTTCCTGGCCCTGGGCTACAAGCTGCCCTTGGCGCTTATTGGCTCAGCCGGCGCAGTTTCGTGCATGATCACGGCCCTTGCTGCGATCGGGCTTCTGCCCGAGGTGCGCAACCGCAAGTCCCTTGCGGCCACCGCCGTCCACTTTGGCCTTGGCCTCATGGTCCTGGGCGTCGCCTTCAGCGGCCCGTACCAGATCTCCGCCGAGAAGGAGCTCAAGGTCGGCGAAAGCTTTGAGGTGTCGGGCTACACCGTGACCCTGAAGGACGTTCATGAGAAGAGCTCGCAAAATATGGCCCAGCTCATCTCGGCGATGGAAGTCAAAAAGGGCGACAAGCTCATAGGCACCGTCCGGCCCGAGCGCCGCATGTATCGCGGCTACGAGCAGGCCTATGCTGAGGTCTCTGTCATCCCCGGCGTGGGCGACGAGATCTTCGCCGTGCTGCTTGGCATCGATCAGGACGGCCTGACCACAGTGAAGGTTAACGTGAACCCCCTGGTGAATTGGATCTGGGTCGGCGGCGTCATCTTCTGCATCGCGCCGTTATTGCTGCTGCGCTACCGCAAGGGCAAGGACCAGGAGTAGCATAATGTCCGAAATCGCCGCGCACGCTGCGGGCCGGGTTTTTGTCCCCGGCCCGGTCAACGCCCAGGCGGGTGACCACCCGGAAATCCGCCTGGACGTGCGCGGCGTGGGCAAGTTCTTCGGCTCTCGCCTGGTGCTGCGCGACGTGAACGTGAGCGCGCGGGCGGGCGAGGCCCTGCTTGTGGTGGGCGGCAACGGCGCGGGCAAAACGACTCTGCTCAAGATCATGGCGGGTTTGAGCCGCGCATCGGCTGGCGCGGTGGACGTGCGCGTGGAGCCGGAGGCCTGTGCCTATCTGGGCCACGCCACCTTCCTGTATCCGCGCCTTTCGGCCACGGCCAATCTGACCTTCTGGGGCCGCATGTACGGCCTCTCGCCCAGTCAGGCGGACATCGACGCCGTTCTTGATCGCGTGGGCTTGGCCCGCGTGGGCGCCGAGCCCGCAGGCACCTTCTCCCGCGGCATGGCCCAGCGGCTGAACCTGGCGCGGGTGTTCCTCATCAATCCCAAGCTGGTGTTTCTGGACGAGCCTGGCACCGGCCTTGATCCCGCGTCGCAGGACCTGCTTCGCCGGGAGATTGAAACCTTGAAAGCCTCTGGCGCGGCAGTTGTCTGGGTGAGCCACCATCTGTCCTCGGATCTTGTGTTCGCCGAGCAGGTGCTGTTCCTGAAGGACACCCGCGTGGCCTACTTTGGCCCCAGCGCCGGGTTCGACGCCGGGGGGCTCACATGCTGAGGCGCGGCGCGTTCATTGCGGCCAAGGACCTGCGCCTGGCCGTGGGCGGGGGGCAAGGCCTGGTGCAGGCCGTGCTGCTTGGCCTATTGCTGATATTCCTGTTCTCGCTTTCGCGTCCCACAGCCGAACTCGTGTCGCCCCAGGCCGCTGCGGCGATCTTCTGGCTGGCCTCGTCCTTCGGGCTTGTGCTGGTGTTTAATGATCTGTTCAGCCTGGAGGAAGGGCAGGGCTGCCGCCTGGGCCTTTTGTCCTCTCCCGTGCCGGAGCACGCCGTGTGGCTGGGCAAGGGTCTGGCCGGGTTCGCGCTTTTGCTGTTGTCCCAGGCCGTGTTCCTGCCCGCCGCTGCGGTTTTCCTCGGTCAGGACATCAAGGGGGACTGGGGCACGCTGCTGCTCACCCTCATCGGCGTGGACTGGGGTCTGGCTTCCCTGGGCGCGCTTCTGGGCGCACTGGCCCAGGGGCAGGGCGCGCGGGAGTCGCTCTTTTCCGTGATTTTGTTCCCTTTGCTTCTGCCGGTGCTTTTGGGAGGCATCCGCATCTTTTCCGGGGCTTTTTCCGGCGAACCGGCAATGGATGAGGCCCTGTGGGTCGGAATCATCGTGGCCTTTGACGCTGTGTTCACCGCCGCAGGCGCATTTTTGTTCCCGTTTTTGTACACTGGCGAGGAATAGCGGCTGCGCAAGCCGTTGGAGTGAGACCATGCCGATCAAGATTCTTGCGATGCTGAGCGTATTGGCCTTGGCCGTGGGCCAGTGGTTCATATGGAGCTACGCCCCCCTGGAAGAAACCATGGGCGTGGTGCAGAAGATATTCTACATTCACATGCCGCTGGCATGGTGGGCGCTCATCAGCTTTTTCGTGGTGTTCTGCGCCAGCATCCGCCACCTCATCAAGCGCGATGCGGCCTCGGACATCCTGGCCGGGGCAGCCGCCGAGATAGGCGTGCTCATGAGCGGCCTGGCGCTGATTTCAGGCTCCATCTGGGGCCGCGCGGCCTGGAACGTCTGGTGGACCTGGGACCCCAGGCTCACCACCACGCTCATCATGTGGTTCGTGTACGCGGGGTACCTGGTGCTGCGCGGCTCGGGCATGGGCGGCGAGCGCCGGGCCATGGTTTCCGCCGTGCTCGGCGTGGTGGCCTTCCTTGACGTTCCGCTGGTGTTCTACTCCGCGCGCATCTGGCGCAGCGTTCACCCTGCGGTGCTTGCCAGCCAGGGCGGCGGGCTGGAGCCGGAGATGTGGCACGCGGTGCTGGCGAATCTCGCTGCCTTTGGGCTTTTATGGCTTACGCTGCTTTTGGCGCGCTACGCCAACGGCCGCGCTGAAGAGCGCGCCCACGCGCTCATGCTTTCGCGTTAGACGAGGGGTTGGGGGGGCATTTCATGAACGGATACGTTGTTGCGGCCAACGCCGCTGTGTGGCTTTTTCTCGCGGCCTATGCCGCATCCCTGGCCTTTCGTGGCAGGTCAATATCCAAGAGACTGAAACAATTGGAGATGCTCCGTGACGGAAAAGATTAAGAACACCTCGCCTCTGAGCAACGGGCAGAAATTCATCCTGGTGGCGCTCATTGGCGCCATTCTGACCATTTTCATTGGCTCCTTCCTGTACCGCATGAAGAGCTCCGGCCTTGTGGTTGAAGTCCACCAGGAGCAGCGCGGCGGCCAGGGCGGCCCCATGGGTATGATGGGCGTGGACATGGACCAGCTTCGCGAGCTTATGCGCAAGATGGAGCAGAACCCTAACGACCCGCAGGTGCTTGTTGAGCTTGCAAACACCTTCATGATGATGCAGGCATGGGATAAGGCCCTGGAGTACGTCACTCTGGCGGCCAAGGCCGCGCCAGATGATCTCAATGTGAACAAGGCCATGGGCATGGTTCGCTTTGAACGCAAGGAGTACCCCGAGGCCAAGAAGGCCTTCGACATGGTGCTGAAAAAGGATCCCGACGATGTCCTTGGGCATTACAACATGGGCGTTCTGCTGAAGCATTACATGAACAAGCCTGCTGAGGGCGATGTCCATTTCCGCCGGGTGGTGCAGCTTAACCCGAAGGACCAGGACGTGTTGAAGGGTGCTCAAGAGGAATTGGCGGCCCCCGCTCCCAAATAGCACAAGGCCACACGGCGAATGCCGTATTGACATAGGCGGATATTCCACTAAAGTAGCCGCCTTCAAGGTGAAAAAGGCCGCGGAGCTTATGCTCCGTGGCCGTGTGGTATATTTGGACTTCTTGGCTGACAGAACTTTTTGCGAGGAGTTGGGACATGAAATCGAGATGGTTCTTGACAGTTCTGGGCGTGGCCATGGCCGGTCTTATGGCTGTTGGTTGCGGCGGCGAGAAGAAGGAAGAAAAGAAAGCCGATGCCGCCGCCAACGCCACAGCCGCCGCACCGGCCAAGAAATTGGTGCTTGGCGTTGCCGGCGCACACAGCGGTGATATCGCCTCTTACGGTTTGCCCACCTTGAATGCAGCCAAACTGGTCGCCAAGGAATTGAATGCCAAGGGCGGCGTCAACGGCATGCAGGTCGAGGTGCTGGCCATGGATGACCAGTGCAAGCCTGAGCTGGCCACCAACGCCGCCACCAAGCTCGTGAGCGAGAAGGTCGCAATCGTCGTGGGCCACACCTGCTCCGGGCCGACCAAAGCCGCCTTGCCCATCTACAAGGACGCGAAGGTCGTTGTCATGTCGCCTTCGGCCACCAGCACCGAACTGACCCAGGTCGGCAACTATCCCAACTTCTTCCGCACCATCAGCTACGACCTGATCCAGGGCAAGGCCGCCGCCGAGTTCGCCATGTCCGAGCTGAAGGTCAAGAAGGTGGCCATCATTCACGACAAGGGCGACTACGGCAAGGGCTTTGCTGAGAGCGCGCAGAAGACTTTCGCGGATGGCAAGACCGTCACCGTGGCCCTGTTCGAGGGCATCACCACCGGCGGCGTGGACTACTCCGCCGTTGTGCAGAAGATCAAGGCCTCCGGCGCGGACTGCGTGCTGTACGGCGGTTACTACCCCGAGGCTTCCAAGATCATCACGCAGATGCACAAGAAGGGCGTCAAGATCCACTTCATTTCCGACGACGGCGTGAAGGACGACACCTTCATCAAGACCGCAGGCGTTGATGCCGAGGGTGCCTACGCCACCGGCCCGCAGGTTCTGGCCGACAACGAGGTGTTCAAGAAGGCCGCCGCCGACCACGAGAAGGAATTCGGCAGCAAGCCGGGCGCTTTCTTCCCCCAGGCTTACGCCGCCGCGCAGGCCCTGCTGAACGCCGTGGCCAAGGCCGGCAGCACCGACTACGACAAGGTTGTCGCCGCCTTGCACTCCGAGCTGATCGAAACTCCGGTCGGCAAGATTAAGTTTGACGCCAAGGGCGATGCCGAGGGCGCAAGCTTCTCCGTCTACCAGGTGAAGAACGGCAAGTACGAACTGGTGAAGTAGCCTCCGCCGCCCGGCATCCGGGCAGGCGATAACGAGCCAGGGGGCGGGGGCGGATGCGCCCGTCCCCTGGTTCCGTAAGGGAAAGCCCGCAGAAGAAGGCTTCCCCTGTGCGGTAGGACGGATTTATGGAATATTTTCTCCAATTGTTTCTCGGGGGGTTGTCGCGGGGCAGCATCTACGCCCTCATCGCCTTGGGCTACACGATGGTCTACGGCATCATCGAACTGATAAATTTCGCCCACGGCGAGATCTACATGATCGGCGCCTTCATGGGGCTGATAGTCGCCGGGGTCCTTACAGCCATGGGCTGGCCCACCCTCTCCATCCTTGTCATCGCCCTCATCATCGCGGTGCTGTATTCCGCCGCCTACGGCTACACTGTGGAGAAAATCGCCTACAAGCCCCTGCGCGGCGCGCCCCGGCTGGCTCCGCTCATTTCGGCCATCGGCATGTCCATCCTGCTTCAGAACTACGTCATGCTCGCGCAGACCCCGGACTTTCTGCCTTTCCCAAGACTCATCCCGGACCTTGAGTTCATGGGCCCTTACGCCAACTTCCTGGCCACCAGCGACCTGTTCATCATTATCACCTCCATTTCGGTCATGGTGGCGTTGACCATGTTCATCAAGTTCACGCGCATGGGCAAGGCCATGCGGGCCACGGCGCAGAACCGCAAAATGGCAATGCTTGTGGGCGTCAATGTGGACCAGGTCATCTCCGTGACCTTCATGGTCGGCTCGGGCCTTGCGGCTGTGGGCGGAGTGCTCATCGCCTCCCACATTGGGCAGATAAACTTCGCCATCGGCTTTCTCGCGGGCATCAAGGCGTTCACTGCCGCAGTGCTCGGCGGCATCGGAAGCATTCCCGGCGCGGTCCTGGGCGGGCTTGTGCTCGGCTGGACCGAGAGCTTCGCCGCAGGCTATATCTCAAGCGACTACGAGGACGTGTTCGCCTTCTGCCTGCTGGTGCTCATCCTTATCTTCCGTCCCGCTGGCCTGCTCGGCAAGCAGCGGTCCCAGAAGGTGTAGCGTCATGGCAGTAGCGAACCTCCTCGGCAATCTCAAGAAATCCGCCATTGCAGCCTTGTGGCTGGCCTTTTTGACCTTGCCCGTCATGGTCATCCGCGTGGACACGGTGGAAAAGACAGTAACCTGGCGCTGGATGCATCTTGCGTACATGCTGGTGGGCAGCTTCGTGCTGGCCGTGGCCTGGCACTTTTTGATGGACCGCAGGGACCGCGGCGCCGCCAACCGGGACTCCGGCGGGGGCGAGACTCAGTCCGCCCTTTCGCTCTGGCTTGAGAATCCCAGCGTGATGCGTCCGCTCATGGCCTTCGGCCTGCTGGTCGCTGTCGCGTTCCCCTGGGTGTTTTCCATGTACCAGACCAATATCCTGATCAGCGCTCTGATTTACGTGGTGCTGGGGTTGGGCTTGAACATCACAGTGGGCCTGGCGGGACTGTTGGACCTGGGGTACGTGGCCTTCTACGCCGTTGGTGCCTATGCCTACGCCCTTTTGAATCACCATTTCCAGCTTGGGTTCTGGACCGTTCTGCCCTTGGGAGCCATTCTTGGGGCTTTTTTTGGCATACTGCTTGGGTTTCCGGTGCTTCGCCTGCGCGGCGACTATCTGGCCATCGTGACCCTCGGCTTCGGGCAGATCGTTCGGCTGGTGCTTGAGAACTGGAGCGCCTTTTCCAACGGCCCCGCCGGCATTTCGAACATCTCCCGGCCTGGTCTTTTCGGCGTCACCTATGGCGTTGATCAGGCGACGACGTACATTTACTACATTATGCTGGCCCTGGTGGTGCTAACCATCTTCGTCACCGCCAGGCTCAAGGATTCGCGCATTGGCCGCGCCTGGCTGGCCCTGCGCGAAGACGAGATCGCCTGCCAGGCCATGGGCATCGACAACACCCGCGCCAAGCTCATGGCCTTCGCCCTGGGGGCGACCCTGGCCTCGCTCATGGGCGTGGTGTTCGCGGCCAAAACCACCTACATCAATCCGGCCAGCTTCACCTTCATGGAGTCGGCCATGATCCTGGCCATCGTTGTGCTGGGCGGCATGGGCTCGGTGCTGGGCGTCATCCTGGGCGCGTTCCTGCTCATCCTGCTGCCGGAGTATATGCGCGCCTTCAGCGAGTACCGGATGCTCATCTTCGGCGCCACCATGATTCTGGTCATGGTCTTCAGGCCGCAGGGGCTTATCCGCGCCAAGCGCAAGGTCTATAAGATCAATACGGAAGCTGCGTGATGGAACAGACACAAAACGCGGTCCTCTCAGTCCGCAACATGAGCATGAACTTCGGCGGTCTGCGCGCCCTTTCTGATGTGGACGTCGAGGTGCGCAGCGGAGAGATCGTGGCGCTCATCGGCCCCAACGGCGCGGGCAAGACCACATTCTTCAACTGCATCACCGGTATCTACACCCCCTCTGAGGGCCAGGTGCTGGCGTATCCCACCAACGGCAGGAAAATGCGCGCCGACGGTGCGCGCTCCGATGGTGTGCGCATCAACGGCATGCGCACCAACCTGGTGTGCGAGCTGGGCATGGCCAGAACCTTTCAGAACATCCGGCTTTTCCCCTCCATGACGGCCCTTGAGAACGTCATGATCGGGCGGCACTGCCGCACCAGGGCGGGAATTCTTGGCGCTGTGCTGCGCGGGCCCAAAGCCCGGCGGGAAGAGCAGGAGGTTGTGGACCGCAGTTACCAGCTTCTTAAGAAGGTCGGGCTCGAAAAGGTCGCCAACGAATATTCGCGCAACCTGCCCTATGGCGCGCAGCGCCGGCTGGAGATCGCCCGGGCGCTGGCCACGGAGCCCTTCCTGCTGCTTCTGGACGAGCCCGCAGCGGGCATGAATCCGCAGGAGACCCTTGAACTCAAGGAGATGGTCATCCGCATCCGCGAGGAATTCCAGGTTTCCGTGCTCCTCATCGAGCACGACATGAAGATGGTCATGAGCCTGTCGGACCGCATCTACGTGATGGAATATGGCCGCGTCATCTCAACCGGAACGCCCGCAGAGGTCAGCGCCGATCCGCAGGTCATCCGGGCCTACCTGGGCGAGGAAAGCGATGCTTGAGCTTAAGAATATCGACGCGTTCTACGGCAACATCCAGGCCCTGCGCGATGTAAGCATTAAGGTGGGCGAGGGCGAGATCATCACCCTCATCGGCGCCAACGGCGCAGGCAAAAGCACCACGCTGATGACCATCTGCGGCATGGTGCCGCCGCGCAAGGGCGAGGTGCTCTTCGAGGGCCGCGTCCTCAACGACGTCAGCCCCGAAAAGATCGTGCAGCTGGGCATCAGCCAGGTGCCCGAAGGCCGCCTCATCTTCCCGGATCTCACAGTGCAGGAGAATCTGGACATGGGCGCTTTCCTGCGCTCGGACAAGGACGGCGTCAACCGCGACCTGGACCAGGTTTTTGGCCTGTTCCCGATTTTGCTGGAGCGCCGCAAGCAGCTTGGCGGAACCCTTTCCGGCGGCGAGCAGCAGATGCTGGCCATCAGCCGCGCGCTCATGGCCCGGCCCAAGGTGCTCCTGCTCGACGAGCCGTCCCTGGGCCTCGCCCCGCTCATCATCCGGCAGATTTTCGACATCATCAAGCAGATCAACCGCGAGAGCAACACCACCATCTTCCTGGTGGAGCAGAACGCCAACCAGGCCCTCAAGGTGGCGCACCGCGGTTATGTCATGGAAAACGGACGCATCACCCTCGAGGACGCCTGCGACAAGCTCCTTGCCAACGATGCGGTGAAGAAGGCATACCTGGGCCTGTAGAAACGGCCCGGACTTTATTTTTTCGCGCAACACGCAACAGGGCGGCCAAGCCCCCCGGGAGGATTCCATGCAGGACAAGATCATCGGCAAGGCGCTTACCTTTGACGACGTGCTGCTCGTTCCGGACTATTCTGAAGTCCTGCCCGACAGTGTGGACGTAAGCACCCAGCTGACCCCGGAAATCCGCCTGAACATCCCGCTTCTTTCCGCCGCCATGGACACAGTCACAGAGGCGCGCATGGCCATCAGCATGTCGCGCGCGGGCGGTGTGGGCGTCATTCACAAGAATATGAGCATCCGCGACCAGGTGCGCGAGGTGGACAAGGTCAAGAAGAGCGAGTCCGGCATGATTCACGATCCCGTGACCGTGCATCCGGACGACAACGTGGGCAAGGTGCTGGCCCTCATGAGCGAGTACCGCATCTCGGGCCTGCCTGTTGTCCGCGGCGACAAGCTCGTGGGCATCGTCACCAACCGCGACGTGCGCTTCGTGACGGACAACAACACCGCAGTCAGCGAGGTCATGACCAGCCGCAACCTCATCACCGTGCCCGAGGGCATCAGCGACGAGGAGGCCAAGCGCCAGCTGCACCAGACCCGCATCGAGAAGCTGCTGGTGGTGGACGGCGACGACAAGCTGATGGGCCTCATCACCATCAAGGACATCGAGAAGGTCAAAAAATACCCCAACGCCTGCAAGGACGACAAGGGCCGCCTGCGC
>NZ_JAUYFU010000073.1 GCF_030689645.1 Humidesulfovibrio sp. | reverse complement strand
CCGGCCACGTCCATGCCCGACAGGCGGTTCATGATGTCCTCGGCAACATCCTTTTTAGCGATGAGCACGTAGCCGATGCCGGTGTTGAAGATCTGCATCATTTCCGGCCAGGACAGGCTTCCCTGGTTCTTGAGCCACAGAAACACCGGGGTGATGGGCCAGGAGCCGAAGCGGATGTGCGCCGTGACGGCCTTGGGCAGCACGCGGGGCAGGTTGTCGTAAAAGCCGCCGCCGGTGATGTGGGCCATGCCCTTGATGGGCAGGTCGCGCAGCAGGTTCAGCACCGGCTGCACGTAGATGCGCGTGGGGGCCATGAGGGCGCTCGCCACGGTCTGGGTGTCGCCGGGCAGAATGTCGGTGCCCTTGAGGCCTGAGGATTCAAAAATCTTGCGGATGAGGGAGTAGCCGTTGGAGTGCGGGCCGGTGGAGGCCAGGCCGATGATGACGTCGCCGTTGGCGATTTGGGAGCCGTCAACGATGCGCTCGTAGTCCACCATGCCGACGCAGAAGCCGGAGAGGTCGTACTCGCCGTCGGGATAGAAGCCGGGCATTTCCGCTGTCTCGCCGCCAAGCAGCGCGCATTTTGCCTGCTTGCAGCCGTCCACGATGCCTTCCAGCACGCGCACGGCCTTGTCGGTGTCGAGCTTGCCTGTGGCGAAATAGTCGAGGAAGAAGAGGGGGCGCGCGCCCTGCACCAGCACGTCGTTGACGCTCATGCCCACCAGATCGATGCCGATGGTGTCGTGCGTGCCAAAGGCGAAGGCCAGCTTGAGCTTGGTGCCCACGCCGTCCGTGCCGGAAACGAGCACAGGGGAGGCCACGTTGGTCAGGTCGGGCTTGAAGAGCCCGCCGAAACCGCCGATTCCAGAGAGCACACCCTTGCTGTGGGTGCTGGCGGCCAGAGCCTTGATGCGCTCAACGAACACATTGGCTTCATCTATGTTGACCCCTGCGGCTTTGTAGGCATCGGCGCGATGGGACATGCTGTTATTCTCCTTCTGCGTGGGCTGGCCTTCCGCTAGGGCCGTTGCTTCTTTGTATCTGCCCTGTATATACTGAAGCCGGGCAAGATTCAAACCCTAATTCCTGGCGCACACTGGCCGGGCCGCGGGCCACGCGTCCGAGGAGGCTGCCATGTTCCCGACCCCCCAAGCAAAAATGTTTTTTTTCGCTGCGGCGTTGATGCTGTCCGTGCTGGTTTGCGGATCTGGTGCGTCCTTGGCTCAGAACAGCGTGCGCGGGGCGGCGTCGCCTGTTCCCCTCACGTTCCCCGATGCGCCGGGCGAGGCGGCGAGGCCTGCCGCAGGTGCGGCTGCTCCGGCGGGCAAAACCGCGGAGCCCCAGCCAAAATTTCCCAACAAGGATACGGCCAAGAACCGCCAGGACTATGAAATGGGCACGGACACCGGGTCCATTCAGCTTGGCCGCGACGACGCCACCGGCGATACGGTCATGGGCCACACTCCTCCCAAGAAGGTGCAGGAGCCCTATCCGCTGGAGCAGCAGCCCATCCAGGTCTGGCCCGTGGTGCCGATTCGCCGCCGCTAGGCCAAAAAAAAGGCGGACCCTCCGGCTGGAGGATGCGCCCGTTGGCGGCTGCGCGGGGAATGGGGGGCAGGCTTCAGGAGCCCATGCCTTTTTCGCGGTACAGGTCCAGGTTCCACTTGAACACGAATTTGCCCAGCCCGGATACCTCATCGAAGCGCAGGGGCCGCCACACCAGCCCGTGCTTTTCGTCCATGAACCCCTCGGCGACGAACTCAAAGCCGAGGGCTGTCTCGCTTGTTTGCGGATCGCGGAACACGTTGCGCAGCGCCGCGCTGACCCAGAATGACGCAGGCGCGGCGCCGGGCTCGGCAATGGCGCGGAAATGCACGGCGTAGCGGGTGCCCTTCACCGGGTCGGGCATGGCGCTATGCATCAGGCTGGAGCTTACCAGCAGGCGCAGCCCGTTGGCCGAGAAATTGTCCACCTTGAACTCGCGGCTGGCCAGCTGGTCGGCGCCCAGGACCGCAGTCAGCTTGCTCATGTCCTGCCAGCCGGAGAAGTCCGGCCAGAGGGTGAGTTCGGGCACCTTGCGCCCATCCACCTTGACGCGCACGCTGCGTCGGAGCTGGGCGCTTCTCAGGTTCTGCGGGAAGCTCAGGCTGAAATGAACCGCGCCGCTGGGCCGCTGCTCCACGTTGCGCACGTTGGTGTCAAAGGTCAGGTACTGCTCGCGGTCGCGGGCATCCCTGTCGCGCACGCGGAAGAAGCAGGCGATGTTCACGCCGTCAAAGGCGTGCGTGGCGCCCTTGAGCGCTGAGACTTCCACCGTCATCCCGCTGGTGTCGTACTCAAGCAGCGTGGCGGTGATGTCCTTGATGCTCGTGACGCCCTCGTCGAATTCCAGCTTGATCTTGGCGCGCTGGTCGCGGATGTCCTCCAGCAGGCCGGTGATGATCCGCTGTTTGCGCAGAGCTTCGTCTCGTTCCTGTGACCAGAGGGCGCACACGTTACAGGACCTCGCTTGTCCGGGGTTTCAGGCGGAAGCGTAATGCCTGGCCGGGAAAATCCCGGCGCCCTTCACCTGCAAACCCCGGACCAGATGAGGGATTAGTGGACGGACTTTGTGGCGGGCTCGTTGGGGTTTCCTCCGCCAGCCATGAGTTTTTTCCGGTATTCCTTCACCTCGTTCATGGTGTTCCACCCGGCGTACATCTCGCGCCATTCGGAAAAAGGCAGGCGCTGGGCGTCCAGAAACTGCTCATGGCCCTTCATCCAAACGCCGAAGACATACATTTCGATCTTGAAGGCCTTGCTGTCCAGGGAGCGGGAAATGACTTCCGGGCCGTATTTCGATCCGTCGTACCGCGCGCCCACAAACGCGCACACCGTGGCCTGGCATTTTTCATAGGTTATTTCCGCGTTGTTGAGCATGTCGGCCAAGCCGCCCAGATGCTCTTCCTTGGCGTAGATCTCCTTCAGGTCGTCGTGGGGGATCTCAATATGCAGCTTGCCTTCTTTCTCAACAACAAAATAATGCCGAAGCCACTGCTCAAACATGAACACCTCGGCGATGTCGGCCACCGCGTGGGTGAGAGTATCTGTTGCCATGATGCGCTCCTAAGGATCATTGATTATTGCGGGCTGTCCCGCACCTAGATAATGAGGTCTTGATCGCGCGGCGTCAAGGGCAATGGCGGCGGGCTCGGCCAGGCGCTTTACATGCACCGCGATGTGCGCTAGAAGCGACCATTCAAGCATTAATCCGCGTATTTCTCCAGGAGGACATATGGGCAAGCAGAAAAAAATCGAGCGCATGAAAGAAATCGATCGTCGTCGCAAGCGTCGCGAGGAGCGCCTCAAGGTGCGCATCCGCGAAGCCAAGGCTGCGGCCAAGAGCAAATAGGCGCACTGTTCAGGCGGGCGGCTCCACCAGCTAGGGGAGCCGCCCCCCTCAGTTCCGGGCCTGTTTTGCGGCCCTTTTTTGGTTTGGAGGATAATCCATGCCCATTTACGAGTACAACTGCCAGGACTGCAAACAGCTTTTTGAGGAATGGCAGAAGGACTACGAGGAGCGGGACATTCCCTGCCCCGTGTGCGGCGGCAACGCCAGCAGGATAATCTCCAGCACCTCCTTTGTGCTCAAGGGGGGCGGCTGGTATGCCAGCGGATACTCCGGCCCGGCGCCTTCCGGTTCCGCCGGAGCTGAAGCGCCCGCCAGCGCTCCGGCCACGGACGCGGTCGGGGCCAAGCCCGCTGAGGCGGCTTCGGTAGCGCCTGCGCCCGCCGCCGCCGCGCCAACAGCCACAGCGGCCACCAGCTAGCACTGTACGGAAGGCAGCCCTGGCTGCCTTTTTCATGCGCACTTCCTGGCGCAGGGCGGCCTCTCCCCTCGCATTTTTGCCGCCCTGACCCGCAAGCGCTGGACCCTGGCATACTGCGGGTCCGCAAACACAGGACGGAACACAACCATGATCGATCGTTATTCCCGCCCTGAAATGGCGGCCCTGTGGACCATGGAAGCCCGCTTCCAGGCCTGGCTCGACGTTGAGCTGGCCGTGTGCGAGGCCTGGACCAAGCTCGGAGTCATTCCGGCTGCGGACATGGCCGTCATTCGCGCCAAGGCCGGCTTTGACGTGGACCGCATCCTTGAGGTCGAGGAAAAGACCCGCCACGACGTCATCGCCTTTCTCACCGCAGTGGAAGAGAAAGTCGGCGAGAGCGCCCGGTTCATCCATCTGGGCTGCACCAGCTCCGACATCGTCGACACGGCCAACGCCGTGCTGCTTGCGCGCGCGGGCAAGATGATCCTGGCCGACATCGACAAGGTGCTGGCGGTGCTGAAGGACATGGCCTTTGCGCACAAGGACCTTTTGTGCATGGGCCGCACCCACGGCATCCACGCAGAGCCCACCAGCTTCGGCCTCAAGATGGCCGGGTTTCACGCCGAATTCGCCCGCCACAAGGAGCGCTTCGCGGCTGCGGTGGAGGACGTCCGCGTGGGCAAGATTTCTGGCGCGGTGGGCACCTATGCCCACCTTTCCCCGGAACTGGAGGCCCACGCCTGCGAACTCCTCGGCCTCGCCGTGGACCCCGTGAGCACCCAGATCATCCAGCGCGACCGCCACGCGCATTTCTTCACCTCCCTGGCTCTTTTGGGCGGCGGGGTGGAGCGTCTGTGCACCGAGCTGCGGCACCTGCAGCGCACCGAGGTGCTGGAGGTGGAGGAGGGCTTCTCCAAGGGCCAGAAAGGCTCCAGCGCCATGCCACACAAGAAGAACCCCATCAGCGCCGAGAATCTCTGCGGGCTTTCGCGCCTGCTGCGCACCAACGCCATCGCCAGCATGGAGAACATGCCCCTGTGGCACGAGCGCGACATCAGCCACTCCTCAGTCGAGCGCGTCATCATGCCGGACAGCACGATCCTGGCCGACTACATCCTGAACCGCTTGGCCGGGCTGCTCAAGAACCTGCGCGTGATTCCCGAGAACATGGCCCGGAACCTGGAAGGGTCCTTCGGACTGTTTTATTCCCAGCGTGTGCTGGTGGGTCTGCTTGACCTTGGCCTGCCCAGGCAGAAGGCCTACGAGATGGTGCAGGCCCCGGCAATGCGCTCCTGGGACACTCGCCGTCCATTCAAAGACGAAGTCCTGAACGACCCCCAGATTCGCGAACACTTAAGTCTAGAAACTCTTGAAAGATTGTTCGACCCCTGTTATTACCTACGGTATGTAAACGCCATATTTGAACGGGTCTTTGGCCAGGGACAGGAGTAATCGTGAAGGATTCAAAGGCGAAACTTGCGCGTCTGCTCATGACGCTGTCCTATGTCGAAGGCGAGGTGACCCTCACCTCCGGCCGCAAGAGCGATTATTATTTTGACTGCAAGCAGACCGCACTGCATCCCGAGGGCGGGTATCTCATCGGCAAGCTGTTTCTGGAGATGCTCAAAGGTTCCGGCGCGCGCGCCGTGGCAGGCATGACCCTGGGAGCGGACCCTCTGGTTGCCTCGGTGTCCGTGCTTTCGCACCTGGAGGGCTGCCCCCTGCCGGCCCTCATCATCCGCAAGCAATCCAAGGGACATGGCACCAACCAGTTCCTGGAAGGCCTCAAGAACGTGACCCCCGGAGATGAGATCGCCCTTTTGGAGGATGTAGTCACCACCGGCGGCACCCTGGTCACTTCGGCGGAGCGCATCCGCGCCGCCGGGTTCACCGTGGGCGCTGTTTTGTGCGTGCTGGACCGCGAAGAGGGCGGAAGCGAACGTTTGGCCGAAGCCGGTCTGACGCTGAAGTCCATTTTTACGCGCAAAGAGCTCGTGGCTGCGGCCAAGAGCTAGGTGACAACGGGCGTCCCGGTCGCCTCGCGCAGGGACCGAGTGGGGCGCCGCAACCGAACGCGGAAGAGCCTTGAAAATCGTACGCACCATTCTCTTTACGGCAAGTCTTGCCCTGGCTCCGGCCCTTGCCCTCGCGGCGGGTTCCGGCTGGGAGACGCACGTCTCATCCCAGTCCACCAGCCCCGAGATGTTCCTTGGCATCGACAAGGACTCCCAGACATTCTTCATGTTCGGGAAGAAGAGTCCCCTTGAGGTGGTGCGCAAGCTCACCTGCGCCACGGGCCAGGCACAGGGCGACAAAACCCGCGAAGGCGATAAGCGCACGCCGGAAGGCGTGTACTTCGTGGAGGACAAGGTGCCCGGCAAGCTCGACTTCGAGCTTTACGGGGACCGGGCCTTCAGCTTGAATTTCCCCAACCCGGTGGATCGCCTGAAAGGCAAGACCGGCCACGGCATCTGGATCCATGGCCGGGGCAAGCAGCTCTTGGCCCAGGATACGCGCGGCTGCGTGGCCCTTACCGCCCAGGACATCAAGAGCCTGGACGGACAGATTCCCTCCGGCACCCCCGTGGTCATCGCCAAGAAGCTCACCTGGAGCAAGGACACCACAGCCGACCCCACCGCCCAGCACCTTGCCGAGCGCGTGCGCCAGTGGGCCAGCGACTGGCAGAATAAGCGCGAGCGCTTCTTCGACTACTTCCAGCCTGAGAAGTTCTCCCAGACCGAGGGCATGGCCTTCAACCAGTTCAAGAGCCACAAGCAGGGCATCTTCAACCGCCAGCCCTGGATCCACGTCATGGTGGACAACATCCGCGTCATTCAAGGGCCGGATTATGTCGTCACCACCTTTGAGCAGTACTACCGCACCCAGGACCTTGTTTCCGCTGTGGGCAAGCGCTTCTACTGGCAGAAGGAGAAGGATGGCGCCTGGCGCATTGTCGGCGGCGAGTACACCGACGCCTCCCCCACCCTGGAGACCCGTTACCTGACCACCAAGCGCGCCGAGGTGGACAAGATGCTCAAGGGCTGGATGGAATCCTGGCTGGCGGCCGATGTGGACAAATACATGGGCTTCTACGCCGAGGACGCCACAAACGGCAAACAGAACAACGCCAAGGCCATCCGCGACTACAAGAAAGCCCTCTGGGGCAGCAAGACCCCGGTGCGCATCGCAGCGGACAAGGTCGAGGTGGCCATGCACCAGAAGGGGCTCAAGGTGAGCTTCCAGCAGACCTATGAGGACAGCTCCGGGCATTCGGACAAGGGTCCCAAGACCCTTATCATCGCCCCGCGTGGCGACGCCTGGGTCATCCTGAGCGAGAACTGGGGCAAGAGCTGATGAAGAACTCCAGCTACAGCGTGCTTTTCATGCGGGACGACGCGGACGTGAAGACGTTGCGCGTGAGCCCCAGGAGGCTCCGGCTGTTGCTGTGGATTTCCACTGCCCTGACCGTCATCGTCCTCATCGGCCTCATCGTGGGCTTGCGCTCTTTCGTCGGCTACCGCAGCCTGCTTTCCGAACGCCGCGACCTTGAGGTGCAGTTGGCCGAGGCCCAGGTGAACCTGGAGCGGCTAGGCAATCTGGATAAGCTGCAAAAGGGCGGAGCGTCCGGCAAGGACGCAGGCAAGGATGCTGGGCAGGGCCGCGTGGTTGAGAAGTCGGCTCAGGCCGCGAGCCGCGCCTTCGTCAAGGTCAACGCTGGCACCATCGCCGTGGAGAATTTCAGGGCCCAGGTTGTGGGCGCAACCCTCACCACCAGCTTCGACCTGAACAATCGCGCCCAGGGCTCGGCCTCGGGCGACATCACCCTGCTGCTGCTGCGCAGCGACGGCTCCCTGACGGAGTTGGACGCCGCCAGCGCTTCTGACCTGACCTACCAGATCCAGCGATTCAAACGCATCTCCGCCACCACCCGCGTGCCGGAAGGCCTGACCCGCAGGGAGGCCCTTGGGCTGCGGGTGGAGATCAAGAATTCCGACGGGGAAGTGATCCTTGGCGAAACATACTCTCTGGGCAATTAGCCTGTCCTTCCTTTTGCTTGTGGCCGCAGCATCCTCTGCGCAGGCCGGAAGCAGAAGCAGCTTTGTGTTCTTCGAGGGCACGCAGTATCCTTTGCCCGTGGTGTTCATCCAGGGCGAGACGCCCGGCCCCACGGTCATGATCCAGGGCGGCATCCAGGGCGATGAGCCCACGGGATTCCTGGCCGCGCAGCTTCTGGCCGAAAGCCGCGTCGTCAAGGGCAACCTCATCGTCGTGCCACGCGCCAATATTCCGTCCATCCACGCGCACCAGCGCTTGGTCAACGTGGACATGAACCGCCGCTTCGACCGCGACTACAATCAGTTCTACGAGGATCGCCTCGCACGGGCCGTGCGGTTCCTGCTCTCGCAGTCCAGCGCGCTGATCCATCTGCACGAGGGGTCCGGCTTCTACGACCCCGTGTACGTGAGCCCCTTGCGCAACCCCTCCCGTTGGGGCCAGTCCGTCATCATCGACGCCAACGTGCATGATCGTCTGGACTTGGCGCGCCTCGTGAACTCCGCTTTGGCCGAGATCAACGCATCGGTGAAAGAGCAGGACTACCAGTTCAAGCTTTTCAACACGCGCACCTTCGAGGCAGACAGCCGGTACGCCATGGAGATGCGCAAGTCCCTGACATTCTATGCTTTGGCAAATTTGAACATCCCGGCCATGGCCGTGGAGGTGAGCAAGAACATCGGTGCGTTGGGCTGGAAGGTCAAGCACCAAGTCTACGCCACTTCCGTGCTGCTCAAGCACTGTGGGGTGGACATCGTAACCCCGCGCATCGATGAAGCCGAGGTCCAGCGCTTGTACGAGCGCGACAGCCGTCCCAAGATAAACGGCAAGCCCCTGGACGGGCAGACCCTCGCCGTACAGCCCGGCGGCACCATCAAGGTCGATCCTGGCTCCACCGGCAAGAACGACGCCCACGGACAGGTGGTGGCCGTGTTCGCCTCTGATCGCCAGGGCGTGAACATCGTCGATTCTCCACGCATGGCCCTGGAGCGCTTTCAGGAGCTTGAAACCCGCGTGGATGGCCGCAAGGTCAGCTCCACCACCGTGCGCTTCGCCGGCGAGATGCCGCCCCCGCTGCCCGCCGGGCCTCCCGTGTTTGTCTGCTGGGTCAACGGCAAAAGCGTGCAGGTGAAGCAAGGCGATACCCTGCACACAGTTGTCGGCGATCAGCTCGTCATTGAGGGCGTGCTGGGCAGTAAGTGGAAGGAAATCCTTAATTTTAAGGGCTATACCGCCCGCCCGCAATCCAACGACGGGCAGGACATGGGTTGGGAGATCATCCTCGATCCTGAGGCCTTCATCGACAAGTACCGCCTGCCATCATCCGCGCAGGGCGTTGCCCGTTATCAGGTGGTGCGCGAGACCGTGGGCGCGCGGCCCGCTTCCTTCTTTGTGGACATCGAACCTCGCAAGGTGCAGACCCTGAAGCTTGTTGATTCCAAAGGCCACAGCACCAGCGTGCATTGGGCCAGCGGCGGAGAGATCCACCTTGCGCCGGGTGAGTACACCGTGGCTGAGACCACCAGCAACGGCCCGTCCAGCCGCCTGCTGTCCCTGGCGGGCAATAGGCCCCTCAAGCCCGGCGACAAGTTTCGCGTGGACACCGAAAAGCCCCTGCTCTTCTCCCTGCGCCAGGCCACCACTTTCGCCGCCCTTGGCACCATGACCTTGGTGCCAAAGGCCCCTGCGCCCAAAACCGCCGCCAAGGCCCCGGAAAAAGCACCGGACAAGCCGGTTGAGCAGCCGAAGAAACTCTCAGGCACCCCTGCCCCGCAGAAACAGGTGTACTAGGCTAATTGCGGGGCACCGCCCCGAACCACCCTTGGCCAGCAAAAAGGCTTGGACCGAATTCGGTCCAAGCCTTTTTGCTTTGGTGTGTTGTGCGGTTTGGCGACGGTCGTTTATTTCGACGCCTTGTCCATGGCCCGTTTGAAGCCCTCGGCGGAGCGCTTGATGACGTCCTCGCCCACGCAGAAGGCCAGGCGGAAGTGCCCCGGGCAGCCGAAGCCCTTGCCGGGCACGGCCAGGATACGCTCCTCCACCAAAAGGCTCACAAAGGCCACGTCGTCGCCGCCGGGCGCTTCAGGGAAGAAGTAGAACGCCCCGCGCGGAAGGGGGTACTTGTATCCTGCGGCGTCCAGCACCTGCTTCATGGCGTCGCGCCTGCGGGCGTAGATGCCCGCGTCCACCTGGGAGCCCAGGGCCTTGGCCAGAAGCTTCTGCGCCAGGGCAGGGGCGTTGACGAAGCCCAGGATGCGGTTGGCCAGAATGATGCCGGCCACCAGCTCGTCCTTGCCGGGCATGGTCGGGTTCACCAGGGCGTAGCCCACGCGAGCGCCGGCCAGCGAAAGATTCTTGGAGAAGGAGCTGACCACCACGGTGTACGGGTACAGCGGCAGAAGCGAGGGCACCTCCATGCCGTCAAAGGCCAGGAAGCGGTACGGCTCGTCGGCCAGAAGGAAGATGGGCCGCGCCCGGCCCGCGTTCTTGCGGGTCAGCATGGCCGCAAGCTCCGCCAGGGTCTCTCGCGGGTAGACAACGCCAGTGGGGTTGTTGGGCGAGTTGATGAGCAGGACGCGAGTCTTATCGGTGATAGCGGCCTCAAGGGCGGCCACGTCGAGGTCGAAGGTGCCGGGCCTTGCGGGCGCGGTTTTCAGCACGCCGCCGTGGTTCTCAATGTAGAAGCCGTACTCCACGAAGTAGGGGGCCGGGCAGAGCACCTCGTCGCCGGGCTCGATGACAGCGCGGTAGAAGGCGTTGATGGCTCCGGCCGCGCCGCAGGTGATGACCAGGCATTCTGGCGTGATGTCCACGCCCTGCTCCTTGGACACGAACTTGGCCAGCGCCTCGCGGACGTAGGGGTAGCCGAAGTTGGGCATGTAGCCGAAGGCGAAGGGCTCGTTCGCCTCGTCGGCGATGTCGTGCAGGCCCTGGCACACGCATGCGGGCGGCGGCAGGTCCGGGTTGCCCAGGCTGAAGTCGCAGACCTGGTCTGCGCCATACTGCTTCTTGAGCTCGATGCCCGCCTCGAACATGCGGCGGATCCAGGACGAGCGTTCCATGTAGCTTTTTACCTGACTGGAGAGGATCTGCATGAAAACTCCTTGGCTTTGCGGCGCTTGGCCCAAAGGTGTTTGCAAAGGTGCGCGCAGCCCGATTCGTTGGGCGCAAGAGTAGCCAAAGCGCGCCCGAAAGCCAAGGCCCGCAGAGGCGAAGAAGCGATCCCGCAGATTTCTGACCCTGGCGCTAGTTGTCCAGGCGTTCCGCAGGCCACGTCAGCAGGAACACTTCCTTCAGGCCGAAGCTCTTCTTCAGGTAGCCGCTGATTTCGCCGGAGACGTTCCTGGGTGCGGAGACTGTGTAGCTCAGGTTCTCGGGGGCGTAGTCCTTGCCCAGGTTGCCCATGGCGCCGCCAAAGCTGCGCGAGGCAGTGAACCCGCCAGCGGTTTTGATGAGATAGTCATTCAGTCCGTTGAGTTTCTCCGCCGGTATGGATGCGGGCACGACGAAGAAGTGCACGATGACCGGGCTGCCAGCCAGGGCGGTGCTTGCGGCCATGACCACGATGGCAAGGGAGATGACGAGGTGTTTGAGGCGCATTGGTGAAACTCCTGTTGCATGATGGTTGCGGGGTGCTCGTATGGCCTTCGAAGCCCGCTGGAAGGCGTTCCTGGCCGTGCGGCAACTTCTGAATTGTCGTTCAACAGCTTGAAATGACGGTAGCCCAAGCGGATGGTGTTGCCAAGGGGGCTATTGAAGCGCCCCTTTTAACCAACAAAATGGCCGAACTCCAGGCATCTGCTCGAAATCCGGCCATTTGGGTCGTCGTTTTATGCGGCTCCGCCGAAGAGGCGCTTCTTTGCTTTGCCGCTGTTATACCTTCACGTCCCAGATGTCTCGCGCGTACTCGGCAATGGCGCGGTCGGACGAGAAGAAGCCCATGCCCGCAGTGTTCAGGATGGACTTCTCCACCCAGAGGTCGCTGCTGCGGTAGAGGTGGGCCACTTCCTTCTGGCTGTTCACATAGGAGCGGAAGTCCGCCAGGAGCATCCAGCGGTCGCCGTCCTTGAGCAGGCTGTCCACGATGGGCCGGAACAGGTCTGGCTGCAGGGGCGAGAAGTGGCCGGAGGCCAGGAGGTCCAGCACCCGATGCAGGGTTTCGTCCTTCTGGTAGTACTCCCAGGGGTTGTAGCCGCGCGCCTTGAGCTCGTTCACCTCCGGCGTGGTCATGCCGAAGAGGAAGAAGTTCTCCGCGCCCACGCGCTCACGGATCTCAATGTTCGCGCCGTCCAGGGTGCCGATGGTCAGCGCGCCGTTGAGCGCGAATTTCATGTTGCCTGTGCCCGAGGCCTCGGTGCCTGCAAGGGATATCTGCTCCGAGAGCTCGGTGCCGGGGATGATCTTTTCCGCGTTGGAGACGCAGTAGTTTTGCAGGAAGGCCACGGTCAAGACGCCAGCGCACTTGGGTTCCCGCGCCACTGCGTCGGAAACCGCGTGGATGAGCCGGATGATGAGCTTGGCCATGCGGTAGCCGGGCGCGGCCTTTCCGCCGAAGATCACCGTGCGGGGCACGATGTCGCGGCCCATGATGCCGGAGCGCAGGTCGTCGTAAAGGCTGATGACGTGCAGGACGTTCATGAGCTGGCGCTTGTATTCGTGGATGCGCTTCACCTGAACGTCGAAGAGGCTGTCCGGGTTGAGCTTGTGGTCGATCTTGTGCAGCACGTACTCGGCCAGGCGCTGCTTGTTGTGGTGCTTCACCTTGGCCCAGCGGGCGCGGAACTCAGAGTCCTGGGCAAAGGGCCTCAGCTCTTCCAGTCGAGCGAGGTCGGTGATGAACCCCTCGCCGATGGCTTCGGTGATGAGCCCGGTGAGGCCGGGGTTGCACTGCCTGAGCCAGCGCCGGGGGGTGATGCCGTTGGTCTTGTTGTTGAAGCGCTCGGGGAATATCTCGTAGAAGTCCTTGAACAGGCTGGCCTTCAGGATGTCGCTGTGCAGGGCGGACACGCCGTTGACGGAGTGCGATCCAAGCACGGCCAGATTGGCCATGCGCACGCGCTTGCCGAAGTCCTCGCCGATGAGGGAGAGCCTGGAGAGGCGGTCGTCGTCGCCGGGGTAGAGTTTGCGCACCTGGTCCAGGAAGCGGCGGTTGATCTCGAAGATGATTTGCATGTGCCGCGGCAGCACGCGGCTCATGAGCTCAACCGGCCAGTGCTCCAGGGCTTCGGGCATGACTGTGTGGTTGGTGTACGCGAAGGTGCCCACGCAGATCTCCCAGGCCTTTTCCCAGGGCAGCAGGTGGTCATCCAGCAGGATGCGCATGAGCTCCGGGATGGCGATGGCCGGGTGTGTGTCGTTCAGCTGCACGGCCACAAGCTTGGGCAGGTCCTCGAATCCCTGGTGGTGCTTCAAGTGGCGGCGGGTGATGTCCTGGAATGTGGCGGCGACGAAGAAGTACTGCTGCTTGAGGCGCAGTTCCTGGCCTTCCACGAAGCTGTCCGTGGGGTAGAGCACCTTGGAGATGTTCTCGCTTTTGGCCTTGTCCTCGATGGCCTTGAGGTAGGCGCCGGAGTTGAAAAACTCCAGGTCGAAATCGCGGCTTGATTTGGCGCTCCACAGGCGCATGTTGATGACGTTGCCGTTCTCATAGCCGGGAACCATCATATCGTAGGCCATGGCCATGACTTTCTCGCCGCCTTCCCACACGGCGCGCAGGCGGTTCTGGTCATCGGTGTAGGCGCGCACCTGGCCGCCGAACTGGATGGGATACAGGTAGCCCGCCCGGTCGTACTCCCAGGGGTTGCCGAACCGCAGCCAGTTGTCCGGGCGCTCCACCTGCCAGCCGTCCTGAATGCTCTGGTGGAAGATGCCGTACTCGTAGCGGATGCCGTAGCCATAGGCCGGAATGTTCAGAGTCGCCAGAGAGTCGAGGTAGCAGGAGGCCAGGCGCCCCAGGCCGCCGTTGCCAAGCCCGGCGTCCCATTCGGTCTCGCTGATTTCTTCGTAGTCCTGCCCCATTTCGGTCAGGGCTTCGCGCACCTGGTCCTCCAGGCCGAGGCAGAGGACGTTGTTTTTCAGGGAGCGCCCCACCAGGAATTCCAGGGAAAGGTAGTACACGCGCTTGGCGCTTTCGTCATAATAGGAGCGCTGGGTGCGTATCCAGTGCTCGGCCATGCGTTCGCGCATGGTGTAGGCAAGCGCCTTAAAATAATCGTGGATGCCCGCGCGGGTGATGTCTTTGCCCAGGAAGGCGAACATGTGCTTGCGGATGTCTTCCTTCAGGGTCTCCACTGGGGAGCATTGCTCCGGCGCAAGGGTGCCGCCGCTATTTTTGGGGTTGGCGCTCGTGTGTTTCTTTGGGGCTGCTGAAGCCTTTTGAGTGGACATGGCGACCTCGACTGTAGTTATGATGGATTGGGAAATTTGATACCATCTTTTTGCACGTATTTCGGGGCAAAGGCAAGCCATGTTGGGGCATAGGCGGATTTTCAGCACGCCCCCTTGACGCCCGGAATAGAGTGTGTATCATTCCAATATACCCCTCTGGGGTATCGCTTTGAAAAAGGAGGAATCGCCATGGAAGTGAAAAGCCCATCAAAAGCCTGGAACCCGTATCTGGCGGGAGCCCTTGCCGGACTACTGCTCGTGCTGTCCGTATACGCCACCGGCAAGTATTTCGGCGCGTCCACGACTTATGTTCGCGCTGCGGGATTTGTGGAAAGCGCGGTTGACGCAGAACGCGTGTCGACCATGGCCTATTTCATCAAGGAAGCGCCAAAAATCGACTGGCAGTTTTTGTTCGTGGCTGGAATCGGCCTGGGCGCCCTGGGCGCCGCTGTTTTGAGCAACACTTTTCGCATCCAGCTCGTGCCTGATCGCTTCGCCGCAAGGTTTGGGCAGGCGCGCGGCTTGCGCATAGGCCTGGCTTTTCTGGGCGGCGCGGCGGCCATGTTCGGCGCGCGGCTGGCAGACGGCTGCCCCAGCGGGCACGGGCTCTCCGGCTCGCTGCAATTGGCGGCCAGCGGCTTCGTCTCGCTCATGGGCTTTTTTGCGGGCGGGCTCGTCATGGCGCGGCTGGTGTATGGCCGCAGGGGAGGGAAATAGCCATGGAACTGTGGTTCGGGCTTATTACGGGCATTGCCTTTGGCGTGCTTTTGCAGCGGGCGGAGGTCATCCGCTTCGACCGCCAGATCGGCGCGCTTCTGCTCAAGGACATGACCATCGTGAAGTTCATGCTCACCACTATTCTTGTGGGTATGGTGGGCGTGTATTTGCTGGTGGATCTCGGCCTGGCCAAGCTGTCGCTCAAGCCCCTGATTCTGGGCGGCAACGTGCTGGGCGGGCTGATCTTCGGCATAGGCTGGGCGCTTCTGGGGTATTGCCCAGGCACTGCGGCCGCAGCTCTGGGCGAGGGGCGCGTGGACGCCCTGGCGGGCATGGCCGGGATGCTTGTGGGCGCTGCTGTGTTTGCCGAGGCCTATCCGGCGCTCAAGGCCAGCGTGCTCATCTGGGGCGATTATGGCAAGGTCACGCTGCCGGGCCTGCTGGGAGTCTGGCACTGGCCGGTGATTGTAGCTTTTGTGGCTGGCGGCGTGTTGCTGCTGCGCTTTGTGGAGCGCAAGGGACTCTAGCGGGAAGCGGTCGCGGCAGGTCGGGCCTCGTCCGGGCCTAGTCGCCCAGCAGGCCGTGCATGCGCTGCAGATAGTCGTGCAGCAGGCGGCTGTTGTCTTCGGTCATGTCCACAAATTGTCCGCCCATGGTGATGCGCCCCTTTTGCTCGTCTATTCGGCGCAGGGTCAGGGGCGCCATGAGGGGCTGGCCGCAGCCCAGGTCGCAACGCAGCACGACGCGTTCGCCTCGCTGGGCGTCGCGCAGGGGGCTTTTCAAATTTGAGCGGGCGGCGAAGCTGCACCCGGAGGGAGCAAGGTCCAGAAGCACCACCTGATGATCACCGAAGGCGCCGTGGATGGTGCCAGGCAGGGTGACGTCCACGCGCTCTGACCGGCGCAGCACTACACGCTCCACGCTGTCTGGGTGTGACAGGAACAGCAGCGGGGCCGGATTGCTTACGCGGTTGACCACGTCGCAACGGAATCCGAAAAGCGTTCCGCCTGCGTTTAACTGGGCCACTACGCCGGGGTTCAGGCTCAGGCGCGACAGGGTGTCTTGGGGCAGGCGCACCTGGACAATGGTGTAGGAGAAGGGCTCAAGGCCCACCACCTTGCCTTCATAGCGCTGGTCTACGCAGAGCAGGCGCAAGAACAGCTGGTTGCCCACCTTCAACTGAAGATGGACTCCGGGCAGGCGCTCGACGCGGCGGCTGGCTTCGGGGTTTTCAATGGCTGGCTGGCCAGGTGCTTTGAACAGGCTGGCGTCCTGCTGGGCATCCATTTGCTGCATCTCCGATACTTCTGTCCGTGAACTGCAGCCGAGTGGCTGCCACGCGCGATACGGATATATAGCAAAAAGTGATGCTGCTGGGCAAGCGGTTAATAGGAGCGCGGCTGTCGTTGCTGTAAGGCCTGCTTCATCTTGTCCAGCAGCTCTCCGCGCACGAAAAGACCGCCGCGTCCTCGGCCCAGGCTCACGCCGGGCTTCACCGCGCCGTGAAAGTCTGAACCGCCGCTCATGAGCAGCCCAAGGCGCTGGGCCAGGTCCGCCACCAGAGCCGTGTATTTGTCGGAGTGCTCGGTGTAGTACACCTCAACGCCGTCAAGACCCATGCCGGTCAGTTCCGTGAGCATGGCCTCAAGCTGCCGGGGCTGCTGCGAAAGCAGGTAAGGGTGCGCCAGCACCGCCAGACCGCCGTCCGCGTGTATGGCGCCAATAGCCTCGACAGGGGTGAGCTTGGCCTTGGGCACGTAGGCCAGGCCGCCAGAGCCGAGGAACCGCGCGAAGGCCTCCTCAAAGGTTCGAACCACCCCGGCCTTCAGCATGGCCTGGGCCATGTGCGGGCGACCCACAACGCCGGTGGCGTGGCTTTCCACGTCCTCAAGCTTCAGGTGCACGCCCACGGTCTTGAGCTTTTCCAGCATGGTGAGGTTGCGTGCGGCGCGGGCCTTACGAACGCGGAGCAGTTCATGCACCACGTGCCCAGGACGCTCGTCCACGAAGAGGGCCAGCAGGTGCGTGGGCAGGCCGTTGAAGTCAAGGGAGAGTTCGCAGCCAGGCACCATCTCGATGTTTTGTTTTTCCGCCTCGGCCCTGGCTTCGGCCAACCCCTCGAAGGTGTCGTGGTCTGTGAGGGCGATGGCCGCAAGTCCCGCTGCTTTGGCAGCGCGCATAAGCTCCGTCGGGGTCAGGGTGCCGTCGGAGACCGTTGAGTGGGTGTGCAGGTCGATGCGCTGGTGCATGGTGGCCTCGTATAGATGAAAACATGATTTTGAGATCTTTCTATTAGCCAAACCGTCTATGGCGTCAAGGGGCAAGGGCGCTTGTGTGTGCGGCTCGGGTCGGGTATAGGGGGGTCAGTCTTTGACGCGGAGGAATGCATGGCGCTGAATATTGAGCTGCTGGGACTTCTGGCCTGTCCCACGTGCCATGGGGGGCTCTTGCTGCTGCCCCGGCAGGATGGGCTTCTGTGCGCGGCGTGCGCCGTGGTCTACCCCGTGCGCGAGGAGATCCCGGTCATGTTGGTTGAAGAGGCCGCGCCTCTGGACAAGTGGACGGGAAGTCTGCCGGAAAAGGGCTAGGCAGCAGGCCTTGATAGGCTTGCTGTTTTGCCGTAGAGAGTCTTTCTTGATTTCGGGGCGTAGCGCAGCTCGGTAGCGCGCCTGCTTTGGGAGCAGGATGTCGCATGTTCAAATCATGTCGCCCCGACCATTGATAGCGTAGGGCCAGAGAGTATTCCTCTCTGGCCCTTTTTGCTTTCACGGGCCATTCACGTCCCCGTTCTGGTCCCTCCAAGCCCTGCCCCGCTCAGAAAGTCCCTGGCGTGGACTCTTGAATATCCTCTTGCGAATTTGTGCGGCTTAGGTATTACGTAATTGTTGAGGTGCGTATCGTCTCTGCGCGGCTAGTTGGGAGTTTCCCCACCTGTTGTTCGCTGTGACTCGCTGGTGGCTTGCCCGTTCACTTGTTCTCCTGAATCCGGCAAATAGCCTGCGATCTTA
>NZ_JAUYFU010000069.1 GCF_030689645.1 Humidesulfovibrio sp. | reverse complement strand
CCGGCCCGGATGGGCAGGGACGGAAGGCTGAAACCTTGCGGCTTAGCGCTTCGAGTACTGGAAGCGAGCGCGGGCGCCCTTCTGGCCGTACTTCTTGCGTTCCTTCTTGCGGGCGTCACGGGTAAGGAACCCGGCCTTCTTCAGGGTGCCGCGCAGTTCGGGATCGACCAGAAGCAGGGCGCGGGCAATGCCGTGACGGACGGCCTGAGCCTGTCCAGCCACGCCGCCGCCGGCGACGTTGACCTTGATGTCGAACTTGTCGACGTTCTTGGTCAGCTTCAGCGCCTGCTGCACGATCATCTGCAGGGTTTTGCGCGGGAAGTAGTCCTCGTAGGGACGGTCATTGATGGTGATCTGACCGGTGCCCTGGTAGAGGCGGGTGCGGGCGACAGCGTTCTTGCGCTTGCCGGTGCCGTAGTTAAAATCGAGCATGTATTGTGCTCCTGTTTACAGGTCCAGAGCCTGAGGCTTCTGGGCGGCATGGGTGTGGTCGGGACCGGGGAACACTTTGAGCTTCTTGATGATCTGCCTGGACAGGCGGTTCTTCGGCATCATGCCGCGCACAGCCTGGATGATCACCAGCTCAGGGTTCTTCTCAAGCATTTCCTTGAGGGTCCGGGACTTGATGCCGCCGGGGTACAAGGTGTGCTTGTAGTACATCTTCTTGTTCAGCTTGTCGCCCGTGACTTTGATCTTCGAGGCGTTAACCACGACGATGAAGTCGCCGCCATCCATATGGTGGGCGAAACCGGGCTTGTGCTTGCCACGCAGGCGGTGTGCGATCTCAGTGGCCATGCGGCCAAGCACCTTGTCCGTGGCATCAACCACAAACCAATCGTGCTTCAGGTCCGCGGGGACCGGGCTGTAAGTATTCATGTAGGGCTGCTCCTTCATCCAAACTGGAAACAGGGCTCTTACTGGCTTTGTTTGGGTCTGTCAACCCAAAAATCACCGTCTTTCATGCGGGACACTCCCGCGAAACTTGGCAAACGTCCGCTACGCCTTGGCCACCAGCTCTTTCAGCTTTGCGATGGCCTTGTCGATTCCTGCGGGATCCGTTCCACCGGCCTGAGCCATGTCCGGCCTGCCGCCGCCGGAACCGCCCACCTCGGCCGACACATCCTTGATGAGTCCGGGCGCGGTGAACTTTCCGTGCAGGTCCTTGGTCACGGCTATGAGCACCGCAACCTTGCCGTCCTCGGTGGGCGCGGCGATCATGGCCACGCCCGAGGGCAGCTTGCTCTTCAGCGCGTCCATCTGGTCGCGCAGGCTCTTGATGCTCGCGGCCTCGGCCTTCACGGCCAGGACCTTGACTCCGTTAATCTCCTCAACCTCGGTCATGCGCGCCCCGCCCTCGCCGGAAGCCAGCTTGGTCTGCAAACGCTCCACTTCCTTCTGCAAAGACTTCACCTGCGCGGCCATGGCCTTGGTGCGCGCGGCGACCTCTTCTGGCCGGGCCTTGAGCACGGCCTGAACCTCGCCCATTTCCTGGCGCAGGGTCTGCATGTGGTTCAGCGCGTTCCAGCCCGTTGCGGCCTCGATGCGGCGGATGCCCGCAGCCACGCCGGTCTCGGACAGGACCACGAAGCTTCCCGCCTGGCCGGTCTGCACCAGGTGCGTGCCGCCGCAGAGCTCCATGCTCACGCCAGGCACTTCAACCAGACACACCGTGTCGCCGTACTTCTCGCCGAAGAGCGCGGTGGCTCCGCGCGCAACGGCCTCCTTCTGGCTCACGAACTCGCGGCCCACCGGGATGTCGTCCAGGATGGCGCGGTTCACGATCTGCTCCACCCGGGAGATCTCCGCCGGGGTCATGGCCGAAATGTGCGTGAAATCGAAACGCAAGCGCTCCGGCCCGACGAGAGAGCCGGACTGCTTCACGTGGTCGCCCAGCACTTGGCGCAGGGCCGCGTGCAGCAGGTGCGTGGTGGTGTGGTTGCGCGAACTGGCCATGCGCGCGCGCCCGTTCACGGCCAGATTGGCGGTCTGCCCGCTGGAAAGCTCGCCCTCGTTGACGAAGATCTTGTGCACGGTGAGATCGCCGGACGGCTTCAGGGTCTCCAGCACGTCGGCCCCGCCGGTTTCGGTGTTCACCTCGCCCAGATCGCCCTCCTGCCCGCCAGACTCGCCGTAGAAAGGCGTGCTTGCGGCCACCAGCCAGCCGCCCTGGCCCTGGTCAAGGGTCTCCACGGTCTCGCCCTCGCCGTTCAGAAGCGCCACAATGCGGCCCTGGTCCTCGAACTGGGTGCTGCCGGTAAAGCGGGTCTTGACCCCAGCCTCGAGCAGGCTCTGGAACATGCTGGCCACGTCCTTCTCGCCGCTGCCCTTCCAGGCCTTCTTGGCGCGGGTCTTCTGCTCCTTCATGCTGGCCATGAAGCCCGGCTCGTCCACGCTCACGCCGTGGCGTCCGGCAACGTCGTTGACGATGTCCAGGGGGAAGCCGAAGGTATCGTACAGCTTGAAGGCGAAGTCTCCGGTGATGCCGCCCTGGCCTGCGGCCTTCAGCCGCGCCAGCTCGTCCTCCAGAATCACCAGGCCCTTGTCCAGGGTTTGGGAAAAGCGCTCCTCTTCCTCGCGGATGACGCGGGCCATGAACTCCTGGTTGCTCAAAAGCTCCGGATAGGCGTCGTGCATGCGCGCCACCACCTGGCGGGCAGTCTCGTGCAGGAAGGGGTCGATGAGGCCGATGAGACGGCCAAAGCGGAAGGCCCGGCGGATGAGGCGCCGGAGCACATAGCCACGGCCCTCGTTGGACGGCAGGATCTGGTCGGTGATCAAAAAGGCGATGGACCGGCTGTGGTCGGCGATGACCTGAAGCGCGGTGTCGGTATCCTTGTCCGCGTGGTACTTGACCTTGGCCTTCTCGGCCACGAAGTCGATAAGGGCGCGGAAGATGTCGGTCTCGAAATTGGAGCGTTTGCCCTGCACCACGGCGGCGATGCGCTCAAGGCCCATGCCGGTGTCGATGCTGGGACGCGGCAGGGGCGTGCGGGTGCCGTCGGCAGCCTGGTCGAACTGCATGAACACGAGGTTCCAGATCTCAAGGTAGCGGTCGCAGTCGCACTTGCCGATGCCGCAGTCGGGCCCGCAGGCCATGTCCGCGCCCTGGTCCACGTAGATTTCCGAACACGGGCCGCAGGGGCCGGTGTCGCCCATGGACCAGAAGTTGTCCTTCTCGCCCAGGCGGAAAATGCGCTCCGCCGGGACGCCAGCCACCTTCTGCCACAGCTCGCCCGCCTCGTCGTCGTCCTTATATATGGAGACGTAAAGCGTGTCCTTGGGCAGCTTAAGCTCCTCGGTGATGAAATTCCAGGCCAGGCGGATGGCGTCGGTCTTGAA
Source organism: Humidesulfovibrio sp. (assembly GCF_030689645.1). Lineage (GTDB taxonomy): Bacteria > Desulfobacterota > Desulfovibrionia > Desulfovibrionales > Desulfovibrionaceae > Humidesulfovibrio. The sequence goes on along the minus strand of NZ_JAUYFU010000069.1, from coordinate 2,787 downwards.
GTAGTCGCCGAAGGAGAAGTTGCCCAGCATCTCGAAGAAGGTGTGGTGGCGCGCGGTGCGCCCCACGTTCTCCAGGTCGTTGTGCTTGCCGCCAACGCGCAGGCATTTCTGGGAGGTGGTGGCCCGCACGTAGGCGCGCTTCTCCTGGCCGAGGAAGACCTTTTTGAACTGCACCATGCCAGCGTTGGTGAACAGCAGGCTCGGGTCGTCCTTGGGCACCAGGGTGGAGCTTTCCACCACGGCGTGGCCGTTGGCTTCAAAAAACTTCAAAAAGCGCGAGCGGATTTCAGCGGCGTTCATGCGAGGTTACTTCTCCAAAATATTGTATTGGGGACGGGCGCGGACTTGTGGCCGGCCCGCTTCTACATCTCTTCGTCTTCAACTGGCTCTGCCGCCGCCGGGATGAAGGCCGGCGTGGTGACACCCAGGTGCTCCAGCAACTTGTCCTCGATCTTCTGGCGCAGCTCGGCGTTCTCCACGAGCAGGGCGCGGACGTTCTCCTTGCCCTGGCCCAGGCGCTCGTTGCCGAAGGCGAACCAGGAGCCGCTCTGCTCAATAATCTTGTGCTCCACGCCCAGGTCGATGATCTCGCCCTCGCGGCTCATGCCCAGTCCGTACAGGATGTCCACCAACGCCTCGCGGAAAGGCGGGGCCACCTTGTTTTTGACGACCTTGATGCGCGTGCGGTTGCCGTAGGCTTCTTCCTTATCCTTAAGGCTCTGGATGCGGCGGATGTCGATGCGGATGGAGGCGTAGAACTTCAGCGCGTTGCCGCCGGTGGTGGTCTCCGGGCTGCCGTAGCCGGTCATGCCGATTTTCATGCGGATCTGGTTGATGAACACCACCACCGCACGGGACTTGTGAATGGTGCCGGTGAGCTTGCGCAGGGCGTGGCTCATGAGCCGGGCGTGGCCGCCCACCTGGGTCTCGCCCATCTGGCCCTCAAGCTCGGCCTGGGGGATGAGCGCGGCAACGGAGTCGATGACCACGAGGTCCACGGCGTTGGAGCGCACGAGCAGGTCGGCGATCTCAAGGGCCTGCTCGCCGAAGTCCGGCTGCGAGATGAGCAGCTCCTCGGTCTTGACGCCGAGACGGCGGGCGTAGGCCACGTCGAGGGCGTGCTCGGCGTCGATGAAGGCCGCCGTGCCGCCGCGCTTCTGGCACTCGGCCACAAGGTGCAGGGTCAGGGTGGTCTTGCCCGAGGATTCCGGGCCGTAAATTTCAGTGACGCGGCCCTTGGGGATGCCGCCAACGCCGAGGGCGATGTCGAGGCCGATGGAGCCGGTGGGAATCACCGGGATGGCGGTCAGGGCTGCGCCGTCGTCCATGCGCATGATGGCGCCTTTGCCGAACTTGCGCTCAATTGTGGTCAGCGCCGTATTAAGGGCTTCCAGGCGCAGTTCTTCAGGGCTGACGGCAGGCTTTTTGGCCATGAATGATCCTCCGGGGGGGTCACAATTCAGACATAGAAGAGGCCTGTTACCAGAACCCCGGCCCGGCGGCAACAGGCTATGCGCCCCCCTCCCCGGCAAGAATCCCGGAAGGCCCCATGGCGCGGCACTTGCGCCCGGCCATATTCAGGAGTAGGAGGCGGGCATGAAGCGCGCCGGGAGCAATAACAACCAAGCCGGGAGCCGCACGTGAGAGCCCGCCGCAGGATGCAGCACCCTGGGCGAGAGTCGCGCCACAGGAAGGTCGGCGAAGACCTCATGATGCGCCTTTTGTCGCGCTACGACAAAAAGGGCGGATTGAATCTGGTGCGGCTATGGCGCGAGTGGGAGAGCGTCGTCGGCGCTGAAGTTGCGGAGCTTGCCAGGCCCCTAGGGCACAAGGAAGGCACGCTGGTGCTTTTCGCACAGGACTCCATCGCCGCCCAGCAGCTTACCTATTATGTCCCTGAGCTCCTGGATCGTGTGAATTCATTTTTCGGCAACTTAGTCTTTGACAAAGTCCGGTTCGAGCTGCTAGACGGGAGAGTTCCTTTGGGGCTGCAAGCCCGCGCCGAATCATCGCCGCGCGGCCTACGCACCAAAAAGCCGAGCAATCTCGGTGGGCTGATCGGCAAATTTGACCCGGATACCGCTGTGGGCCGTTGTTATTTGGCTTACGTGCGGTATTTTTCCAGCCTGCCCGATGAGGGCGCGGCAAACGACGCGAATACCAGCCCCGAAGGGGCGTCAAGGAGAAGAAAATGAGCCAGGAAATTTTGGAAATGACCTTCGAGAGCCTCGGCCTGACCAAGACTCTGGACAAGATGACCGCCAAGGAACTGCGTCAGCTCGTGGTTGCCAAGAAGATCCCCTCCATCGTGGGCGCCAGCGGCATGCAGAAGGATGAGCTGGTCGTGGCCATCAAGGGCGTGTTCGGCATCGTCGACGCTGAAGGCGGAGTGTCTCCCTACAAGGATCAGATCATCAGCACCAAGAAGCTGATCCGCGAGTTGCGCGTGGCCAAGGGCACTGTCGAAGCCCGCCAGGAGCGCACCCAGCTGCGCCGCAAGATCAACAAGCTCAAGAAGCGCACCCGCCGCCTGTCGCGCGCGCTGTAGTTTTTTTAGCGAAGGGCACACTTCGGGGTTGACAAAACATCCCTGGAGCCAGTAGTACGTGCCCTCGCAACCTGCTGGGGGATCGTATAAAGGCAATACTGCGGTTTCTGGATCCGCCTATCGAGGTTCGATTCCTCGTCCCCCAGCCACTCTTTGAAATGTCCCCATCGTCTAGCCTGGTCCAGGACGACGGCCTTTCACGCCGTTAACAGGGGTTCAAATCCCCTTGGGGACGCCAG
>NZ_JAUYFU010000062.1 GCF_030689645.1 Humidesulfovibrio sp. | reverse complement strand
GGGCGGGACGCCCGTCGTGGGCGCTGCCCAGGGGCGCGGGCTGATTCACGGGGACGCCCCCCATCCCCACACCTCCGCAAGTGAAAGGGCCGGTACCGCGCGTCTGCTCGTAACCGGCCCTTTCACTTGCCCTGAGGGGGTTTGGGGGGAATCATTCCCCCCAAGAAAAAATATTCTCTTACCTTTGCTTCAATTCTCGCTAGCACCCGCAGGCGGGCTTGGTGTCCAGCGGGCTCAACGGGTCTGGCGCGCCCTGCTTGTAGGGCGAGATCTTGCGCAGGGTCTCGATGATGCCCGGCACGTTCTTGATGACAAAGTCTACATCAGCCTCGGTGGTGTAGCGAGAGAGCGAGAAGCGGATGGACCCGTGGGCGTAGGTGAAGGGCACGCCCATGGCGCGCAGCACGTGTGAGGGCTCCAGGCTGCCGGAAGTGCAGGCCGAGCCGGAGCTTGCGGCGATGCCCAGCTGGTCGAGGAGCAGCAGGATGGCCTCGCCCTCCACGTACTTGAAGCTGATGTTCGAGGTGTTGGGCAGGCGGTCCGCTTTGTGGCCGTTCAGTCGGCTGTCGGGCACGGCGGCGAGGAGCGCGTTTTCGAGCTTGTCGCGCAGGCCGCGCACTGTGGTGTTCTCGACAGGGATGTGCGCCTTGGCTGCGCGGGCGGCGGCGCCCAGGGCGATGATGCCTGTGGTGTTCTCGGTTCCGGCGCGGCGTCCGTGCTCCTGGTGTCCGCCGATGAGAAACGGCCGGTAGGGCAGCTTGCGGCGCACGTAGAGGGCCCCGATGCCCTTGGGCGCGTGCAGCTTGTGGCCGGACAGGGCCAGCATGTCCACATCCAGGTCCTTGAGGCTGATGGGGATCTTGCCCACGGCCTGCACGGCGTCGGTGTGCATGATGATGCCCCGGCTGCGCGCCAGCTTGGCTATTTCCGGGATGGGGAAGATGACGCCGGTCTCGTTGTTGGCCCACATGATGCTGACGATGGCCGTGTCGTCGGTGAGGCTGTCCTCAAGCTCCTTCATGTTCAGGCGGCCTTCGGAATCCACGCCCAGGTAGGTGACGCGGTAGCCTTGGCTGCGCTCCAGGAATTTGCACAGCGAGAGAATTGCCGGGTGCTCCACGCGGGTGGTGACGATGTGGCGTTTCTCCGGCTGGGCGGCCAGGGCGCTCCGTATTGCCGTGTTGTCAGCTTCGGTGCCGCAGGAGGTGAACACGATCTCGTCGGTGCCGCAGCCGAGCAGGTAGGCAAGGCTCTCTCTCGCCTCGCGCATCTCCCGGCCCACGGCCCCGCCGAAGCTGTGCATGGAGCTGGGGTTGCCGTAGCGCTCGGAGAAGAACGGCAGCATGGCTTCAAGGACTTCCGGGGCCACGCGGGTGGTGGCGTTGTTGTCCATGTAGATGACTGGCGTGGTCATGGGCTAGACCTCCCGCACCTGGATTTCAGGGTCGACCTTCTCGCGAAGGATGGTTTCCACCACGCCGTGCACGGTTGCCTGGCTGGAGGGGCAGTTGGTGCAGCGCCCGCGCAGGGACACGGACACGAGCATCCCCTCGATGTCAGCCAGTTCGATGTCGCCGCCGTCGAGCTGGAGCCGTGGGCGGATCTCCTTCTCCAGCACTTCCTCGATCATGCGCATGCGCTGGATGTTGGTGAGGCGCTTGGGCGCGGGCGCGGGAACGGGCTTGGCCTCGCCGCGCGCCTGGGCGATGAGCTCGCCGATCTTTTCATGGCACTTGGCGCAGCCGCCGCCGGCCTTGGTGTAGTAAGTCACGTCCTCAACGGTCTTAAGGTCGTTCTCGCGCACGGCCTCCAGAATTTGATGATCGGTGACGCCGAAGCATTCGCAGACGATCTCGCCCTCGGAGTGCTCCATGCTCGACACCTTTTCGCCGCGCCAGGTCTTGATGGCCGCCTCAAGCGCCTCCTGCCCCATGACGGAGCAGTGCATCTTTTCCTTGGGCAAGCCGCCCAGGGCCGCGGCGATGTCCTTGTTCGATATCTTGAGCGCCTCGTCGACGCTCTTGCCCTTCACCAGTTCGGTGAGGGCGGAGCTGGAGGCGATGGCGCTTGCGCAACCGAAGGTCTGGAAGCTGGCGTCCTGGATGACGCCGTCCTCGATCTTCAAAAACAGCTTCAGGGCGTCGCCGCAGGCAATGGAGCCCACCTCGCCCACTGCTGTGGCGTCCTTCATTTCTCCAACGTTCTTGGGGTTCAGGAAGTGTTCCTTCACCTTGTCAGTGTATTCCCACATGGCGCTACTCCAGAATCGTCGATTGGCGCGGGCCAGGCGGCAGGCGCATTCAAGTTAAATACACACGCTTGCAGCACGCGCAAGGGGAAGAAGCAAAGTTTATTAAACTGGTAGGGATTAAGGGCGCGGGCTGGGCGTTCGCCGTCCCGGCGCAAACAAAAGAAAACGGGGCGGAGAGCGCAAACTCCCCGCCCCGCAGGCGTTCATTCTTGAAGTGAGGCTACAGCTTGCAGGCCGTGCGCAGGTCGGCCGCGGCGTCGGTCTTTTCCCAGGTGAACTCGGGCAGTTCGCGGCCAAAGTGGCCGTAGTTGGTGGTCAGCTTGTAGATGGGGCGGCGAAGGTCCAGGCGCTTCAGGATGTGGTAGGGGCGCAGGTCGAACACTTCGCGCACGGCCTTGGTCAGCACCGCGTCGTCAACCTCGCCGGTGCCGTGGGTGGTGCAGACGACGGAAACAGGATCGGCCACGCCGATGGCGTAGGCGATCTGCACCTCAGCAACGTCGCCCAGGCCAGCGGCCACGATGTTCTTGGCCACGTAGCGCGCCATGTACGCGCCGGAGCGGTCCACCTTGGAGGGGTCCTTGCCGGAGAACGCGCCGCCGCCGTGGGCTCCCGCGCCGCCGTAGGTGTCCTGGATGATCTTGCGGCCGGTCAAGCCGCAGTCGCCCACGGGCCCGCCGATGACGAAACGGCCGGTGGGGTTCACATAGACCTTCAGCTTGTCGTCGATGAGGTTCTGCGGAAGGGTGTGGAAAATGACTTCCTTCTTGATGGCCTCCACCAGGTCGCCGTGCTCGATGGATTCATCGTGCTGGGCGGAGCAGACCACGTTGTCGATGCGCACGGGCTTGCCGTGCTCGTATTCCACGGCCACCTGGGTCTTGCCGTCGGGACGCAGGAACTTCAGAATTCCCTGCTTGCGGACGTATGTCAGGCGCTGGGACAGCTGGTGCGCGTAGTAGATGGGCGCAGGCATCAGCGTGGGGGTTTCCTTGGAGGCGAAGCCGAACATCATGCCCTGGTCGCCCGCGCCCTGATCCTCGGGCTTCTGGCGGTCAACGCCCTGGGCGATGTCGGCGCTCTGTTTGTCGATGGCGGACATGACCGCGCAAGTGGCGTGGTCGAAGCCCATCTCGGAGCTGTTGTAGCCGATTTCCTTCACGGTCGCGCGCACAATGGACGGCAAGTCGGCGTAGGCCTTGGTGGTGATTTCACCGGCGATGAAAGCCATGCCGGTGGTGACCAAGGTTTCGCAGGCCACGCGGGAGTTGGGGTCCGGCCCGATGAGGGCGTCGAGGACGGCGTCGGAGATGGCGTCGGCCACCTTGTCCGGGTGTCCCTCGGTGACGGACTCGGAAGTGAACATGTAGCGGCTTTTGGGCGAAATCATTACAATCCTCCAGTATATCAGGTAAGAATTTCGTTTAGTGGGCCGCCTCGGGCCTGTTGGCGGCATCCACGCGTATGACTCTGGGCTTGTGCGCTGGAATTTCTTCAGGCTCAAGCTCCAGGTAAGTCACCAGTATAACCTTCTGCCCGGGCTTGCCCTTGTGTGCGGCGGCGCCGTTCAGGCAGATCTCTCCGGGATTACCGGGGATGGCGTAGGTGGTCAGCCGCTCCCCGTTGTCCAGGTTCAACACGTCGATCATCTCGTACGGCAGGATTCCCACAGCATCGAGCAGGGCAGTATCCACGGAAATGCTGCCCTCGTAGTCCAGATTCAGGGAGGTGAGGGTGGCGCCGTGGATTTTGGCGCTCATGAACGTACGTCTGGGCATGGGTAATTACACCTCTAAAAGTATGTTGTCTATAAGGCGAACCTTGCCGATAAACACTGCAACGGCAAGCAAGGTGGGCGCGTCGATCCGCGCCACCGGCGCCAGGGATTCAGGGTGCGCGAAAGATGCATAGTCCACGCGCGCATCCGGCAACGTATCGGCCAGATGCTCGCGGAACATGAGAGCCAGGGCTTCGGCGTCGCGCTCGCCCGCGGCCACGCGCCGCTGCGCCAAAAGCAGGCCCTGGCGGATGGCCGGAACCCGGCTGCGTTCATCAGGCGTCAGGTAAACGTTGCGGGAGCTCATGGCCAGGCCGTCGGGCTCGCGGAAGATGGGCATTCCCATCAGCTCCGCATCCAGGTCAAGGTCGCGCGCCATGCGCCGCAATATGGCCAGCTGCTGCCAGTCCTTCTGGCCGAACACGGCCACCTTGGGCTGCACAAGGTTCAAAAGCTTCAGCACCACGGTGCACACGCCCCTGAAGTGCACGGGGCGCGAAGCTCCGCACAGGCCCTTGGCCATCTCCGGCACCTCCACCCAGGTGGCGTGGTCCGGCTGGTACATGGCTCCGGCTTCGGGCGCGAAAACCGCGTCCGCGCCGTGCGCCTCAGCCAGAGCCAGATCGCGGGGCAGGTCGCGCGGGTAGCGGTCCAGGTCCTCGTTCGGTCCGAACTGCGTGGGGTTTACGAACACGCTCACCACCAGCTTGTCGGCGCAGGCGCGCGCGTGGTCGATGAGGCTCATGTGGCCGTCGTGCAGGAATCCCATTGTGGGCACCAGGGCGATGCTTTGGCCCTGTTCGCGCCACTGGCGGCACTGCGTGCGTAAGGATGCGGGGGTTGTGAAGAGATCCATGGCGGTTCCCGAAGGGTACGTTTTTGGAAGGCACACATTGCATGATTGGTTCCGGCTGTCCACTGATATTTCCCCGGCCCTCCCGCTTCGCCCTTGTGCTGAGAGTTGCAGCAGGATAGAGAGCCTTGCATGCGACCTGCAGCCGACATCCTGACCGACATCCTGAGCGACTTGAGCGTGCAGCTCACGCGCCAGGACCTCATCGACCTGGAGCACAGCCTGAAGGACGCCATCCGCGCCTTCCTGCCCTTTACGTCCTACAGCCTGTACTTCCCGCGCGAGGGCAGCCCGCCCCCGGAGCTGCGCTTTGACGCGGGCAGCCGCGAGCTGGTGCTGCCCCTGACGCTCTGCGGCAAGGTGCTGGGCGTGTTCGTGGCGCGCGGGGTGCGCCTGAAGGCGCCCAAGGCCATGCCGCCGGTGTATCAGGCCATGGCCGAAAAGGTGCTGGAGCAGATGCTTCTCTACAAGCGCTCGGTGACGGACGCCCTCACCGGCCTGTCCAGCCGCGAGCATTTCCACAAGGTGCTGGGCCAGGAGATCGCCCTCATCCGCCATTGCCTGGAGGCCACCACCGGGGGCCGCACCGACCCGGACGTGCAGTGCTTCAGCGCCGCGCTGGGCGTCATCCTCCTCGACCTGGACTCCTTCCAGTGGATCAACGAGCGCTACGGCTACACCCTGGGCGACCAGATGGTGGCCCAGGTGGGCACGATCATCGCAGCAGCCTGCCCGCGCCACGTCACTGCCGCGCGCATCCATAACGACACCTTCGCCATTTTGACGCCGGACGCCAGCGCCAAGGGCGCCTTCCAACTGGCCGAGCAGGTGCGCCAAGCCATTGGAGCCCTGTCCTTTCAGGACGAGATCACGGGCGACCGCATCAGCGTTTCTGCCAGCCTGGGCTATGCAAACTATCCCCAGTGCCTGCGCGGCGCACAGCTTGAGCGCACCCCGGCGGAGCAGGCGCGCATCCTCATGCGCGCGGCGCAGAAGGCCGTGGGCACCAGCAAGGACCATGGCCGCAACCGGGTCTTCGGTTTTCTCGACATCGCGCGCACGGGCGGCCGCATCCTTGAGGTCTTGCCCATGCAGCGGCTCTCGGTGACGCTGGGCCGCAGCGTTGGCGCCCAGGAGGGCCTGCGCTACCTCGTGTGGTCGCCCAAGTTCCAGGAGCGCACCATCGAGGCCCGGCTCTCGGGCGACGAGCGCCTGCTTGGCCGCTCGCCCGCCCTGTACAAGGGCGAGATAGTGCTCACCGAAGTGCAGGAGGACCTCTCCTTTGCCGAGGTGCTGCACGCGGGCGACCCCGCCTGGGCCCCGGAGCCCGGCGACCGCCTGACCCTGATCCAGGAGCGCGACAGCCTCTTCGCCGCGCAGCCAGCGGAAAACGCAGGCGGCGCGGGCGCGGCCCAGCGCGACATGATCACCGGTCTTTACGGCTACCGCGACTTTCTGTCCTTTTTTGGCCGCGTGCGCAGCCGCGCCGACGCCTTCACAGTGGTGCTCATGCGGGTTGTCATGCCCAGCGGAGAAGGTCCGGGCAAGGACGCAGGCAAGGACGCCGCAAAGGACGGGGTGGACCGGCGCGGCGGCACGGTGAAGCGCATGGACGCCGCCGTGGCGCAGGTCGCCGCACTGGCTGAGAAATGCTTTCTGGATCCGGCTGCCCCGGCTGCTCCGGCTCGAACCGGAGACAATGCCGGGCAAAAGCCCGCGCGCGCCGCCGGCGGACGCTTCGGCCTGGGCGGGCTGGTGCACTTCCTGCCCGGCGAGGTGGGACAAACCGCCCTGGCCCGTGCCGAGGAGCTCTGCTCCCAGGCTGCGGCGGAGCACGGCCTTGATCTGGCCGTGGGAATCTTCAGCTACCCGTTCCTCAATTTCGCCAAGGCCGACGCCCTGGAATGCGCGCGCAAGGCCTTGGAGCACGCCCTGCTCCTGCCCGCGCCGCGCGTGGCCCAGTTCGACTCCGTTTCGCTCAACGTCTCGGGCGACAGGCTTTTTGTGGAGGGCGACCTCTACGCCGCAGTGGAGGAGTTCAAGCTTTCGCTCCTGGCCGACTCCGACAACGTGCTGGCCCGCAATTCCCTTGGCATCTGCTACGCCCAGCTGGGCAAGGCCGATCAGGCCCGGCGCGAGTTCGAGCTGGTGGTCGCAGCCGAGCCAACGGACGTCATGGCCCACTATAATCTCGGCTGGGCCTGCCAGCGGCTGGGCGAGACCAGTCTTGCCCGCGCCGCCTACGAACGCTGCCTTAAGCTGGATCCCAGCCACAACTTCAGCCTGCTGCGGCTGGGCTCATTGGCCGAAGGCGCAGGCGAACTGGACCAGGCCGAGGCGTTCTACACGCGCGCCCTGGCCACCCCCGGCGGCGAGGCCTCGGCCCTGCGGCCCCTGGCCCGCGTGGCCCTGGCCAAGGGACAGGCGGACAAGGCCCGCGAGCACCTGCACCTGGCCATCAGCGCCAACCACAACGACGCCTTCGCCCTGCACATGCTGGCCAAGCTCTACCTCGATGTCGGCGAAGACCCGCAGATAGCCGAGGTGCTGGCCCGGCAGAGCTCCGCCCTCATGCCTGAACGCCAGGAGTTCCGGGATGCCCTGGTCAAGGCGCTCACCCTCCAGGGCCGCCTGGACGAGGCCCGCCAGGTCGAGGCCAGAGGCCGTTTCTAGCCCACACGCAAGGAGTTCCAATGTCCCCCATGTCCGACATCGTGCTGGTCCCGCAGTCCACTCAGCTTTTGGCCATGGCCGTGGCGCTGCAGTTCGTCGCCTTCATGACCGTGCTTTGGCGCGGAATTTTCGGCATGAAGCAGCTCTCCACCCGCCGCCCGCGCTGGCCCTTCATCCCGCTGGTCGCGGGCACCGCGTGCGGCGTCTGGTACGCCTGGATCCAGCAGGATCTGGTCTTTGGCGCAGCCCAGGGCTTGGCCCTGTTCCTTGGCTTCTGCCTCCTCAACAGCACGCGCGGCGAGCAGCCCTCAGGCGGCCAATTCACCGGCAAGCGGTCGGAACGGCGCGCTGCCGAGCGTGAAGCCAAACGCGCGAGGAAAAGCAGTGGGGAATAGCGCCGCAGGCGCCCGGCCCGTGATCAAGGGCTTGGCCATGCTGGCCGTATTCGGCGGTCTGGTGGCCCTGGCGCGCAGCCTCGGCCTGGAGCAGCATCTGGCCGACCGCCAGTGGGTCCTGGCCCACGTGGAGGGCCAGGGCGTGGCCGGAGTGTTCTTTTTTTTGGGCCTCACCGGGCTGGTGACGGGCATGGGCGTGCCCCGGCAGCTTACGGCCTTCCTGGGCGGCTACGCCTTCGGCTGGTTCTGGGGCTCGATTCTGGCCACAGTGGGCACGGCCCTTGGCTGCGCAATGGACTTCGGCCTGTCGCGCACCTTGGGGCGCGATTTCGTGCTCTCGCGCTTCGGCAAGCGCGTGGAGCGCTTGGACTCCTTCCTGCGTTCCGCCCCCTGGCGCTCGTCCCTGGCCATCCGGCTGTTCCCCGTGGGGCACAACATGCTCACCAGCGTGGCCGCGGGAGTCACCAGCATCCCGGCTGCGGCCTTCATTTCCGGGTCCGCCGCAGGCTACCTGCCGCAGAATCTCGTGTTCGCCATCTTCGGCGCCGGGGTCAACGCCCAGACTGACCTGGGCAAGGCCCTGTCCATAGGCCTTTCCGTGGCGCTTCTGGGCGCTTCTACCTGGCTTGGAGTCTCGGTGTACCGTGCCTACAAGCGCAAAGGCGCAGTGCCGGTGGATGAAGAGGGAGAGGTCGAGGAGTCGGAGAACGGCGCAACGGCCGGAAAATAGATAAGCTCCTGCCATCCTTGGGCGGGGGCAGGGTCAGCCGCTGCAGCCGTCGGTCTCCTACTTGCAGTCGGGCGGCGGCAGCAGAAAAGGCCGGTACAGATCGTCTGGGCGAATGGGCAGCTTGAGGCGCGGCGCCAGCCGCTTCCAGCCCAGCCAGAACAGCCAGCCCAGCATGGCGCCGAGAATCCACCCGGCCAGCACATCCAGCGGAAAATGCTTGCCAGCATAGATCCGCGACCAGCCCACAAGCACCGGCAAGGCCCACAGACCCTGGCGCAGCCTGGGCCAGAAGCACATGGCCAGCACAGTGAGCGCCATGGAGTTGGCCGCATGGGCCGAGGGGAACGAAGTGCCGCGATCACGGTCGGGGGTGTAGTCCGCAGGCAAGCGCACCCACTGGCCGGACGCCTGGTAATACGTGCCCGCGATGGCGTGCTGAGGCCGCACCCGTCCCGCCTCATGCTTCACCGCGTTGCAGGTCAGGTCCGTCACCCCCATGGCCAGCACCAGGGCGATGAAATAAACCGCCTGCCCCTTGCCCCGCAGGGCCGAGCGCCACACAAGCAGACCCGCCAGAAGCACAAAAAGCGGCGCGCGCAGCGAGAACACCGGCAGCAGCAGGTCCAGGGCGGACGAGCGCCACTGCTGGTTCATAAGGAGTTGCAGGTCCAGATCCAAGGGATAGGCGGGGAACATGCGGCGGCCTCCAGAGGGGGCGAATGTCTTCCCGCCCGGCCAGAATGCTATGCCAAAGCCCAGCGGCTTGTCAAAGCCGGGCATTTCGTTCAAGACTGCCGCCGAACGAAGCCCCAAATCGTCATGACCGGAGACACAATGCCCCAGCCGACCATCGCCTTGTCCATGCCCCGCCTGGGCCTCTACGGAGGCGCAGAGGGCTTTGGCTGGCGTCTGGCCGAAACCTTGGCGGCCTGCGGCCACCGAGTGAGCTTCCTGTGCGCGCGGGCAGAAGGCCGCCTGCCGGGAGGCGTGACGCCGGTGGAGTTTGGCCGCCCGCCCCTTGGCCGCGCCGTGAAAAACCTCTGGTTCGCCTGGGCCGTGGAGAATCACCTGCGCAAGCAAGCCTACGACGTGGTCATCGGCTTGGGGCGCACCTGGAACCAGGACATCCTGCGCGTGGGCGGCGGCCCCCAGGACATCTTCAACCGCCTGACCCTGGCCGCTCACGGCGAAGGCATGTGCCGCCTGGGCAAGCGCCTGCGCCGCACGCTCTCACCCTCAGCCGCGGTCATCCGCTGGATGGAGGCCCGGCAGTTCGACACGCCCGCCAACCCGGCCCAGCGCGTGGTCTGCGTGTCGCACCTGGTGCGCGACTGGCTTCTGGAGGCCCACCCGGCCCTGGACCCCGCCCAGGTCAGCGTGGTGTACAATCGGCCCGACCTCTCGCGCTTCGCCCCCCTGGACCCGCAGCGCCGCGCCGAACTGCGCAGTGGCCTCGGCCTTGCGGATGGAGATACCGTGGTCTGCACCGCGGGCACGAATTTCGCCCTTAAAGGCGTGGGCACGCTCATCCGCGCCCTGGCCCTGCTGCCGAACAACTTCAGCATAGCCGTGGCCGGGGGCCGTCACCCGGACGCCTGGATCGCCCTGGCGCGAAGCCTTGGCGTCGAGTCCCGCGTGCGCTTCGCAGGCAAGGTGGACGACATGCCAGGCTTCTACGGCGCGGCAGACATCTTCGCCCTGCCCACCTACTACGACGCCTGCTCCAACGCTGTGCTGGAGGCCCTGGCCTGCGGCCTGCCAGCCATCTCAAGCAGCCGCAACGGCAGCGCGGTGTTCGTGGACCCGAAACTCATACTGCCCGACCCCGGCGACGCGGAGACCCTGGCCCGGCTCATCCGCGATGCAGCAGCTACGACCACCAGCCCGCAAGATCGCCCGCCCTTCCACTGGCCCGACGACCAGCCAAACGGCCTGAATCCCTACATCGACATGGTGGAAGAACTCATCCGCAAGAAACGGGGGCGCCCATGAGCACAAACTCCCTGGACCTGCTGTTCCTCACGCCCTCGGGCGAGACCCTGCCCAGCGTGCGCTTCCGCGTGCTGCCATTTGTGGAGCTTGGCCGCGCGCGCGGCCTGGCCGTGGACTGGCGGCGCGCGCCAAAGGCCATCCACCAGCGCCTGGCCTTCCTGCTCACCCTGCCCCCGGCCCGGGTCGTGGTCATCCAGCAGAAGCTCTTCGCCCCCTGGGAGCTTGCGCTCATCCGCCGCCGCTGCCAGAAGCTCGTGTACGACGTGGACGACGCCCTGTGGGCCCTGCACCCGGCTGAAGTCGGGCAGCCCGGCAGCGCGGAGAAGTCCGCCAAGATCAAGGCGCGCTTCGCCCACACCTGCGCAAACGTCGACCTCGTCATCGCGGGCAACGACTACTTGGCCGAGCACGCCCGCGAGCAGCAGCAGAACGTCTTTGTCCTGCCAACGCTCCTCGACACCGACAAATATACTCCGCCGCCGCCCGACGCTTCGGGCGTGGGGGCCTTCCGCGTTGGCTGGATGGGCACCTCCGGCAACCTCTTCTTTCTGCCGGAGGTGCTGCGCCAACTCGCCCCGCACCGCGAGCGCCTGGACGTGCGCATCGTTTCCGACGCGCCCTACGAGGACGAACTGCACGAGATGGTGCGCTTCGAGCGCTGGAGCCCCACCCTGGAGGCCGACCAGCTGCGCGGCTTCGAGGCCGGGCTCATGCCCCTCACCGACGACGAGTACACGCGCGGCAAGTGCGGCTTCAAAATCCTACAGTACATGGCCTGCGGCGCGGTGCCCGTGGCCTCGGCTGTGGGCTTCAATACGCAGATCCTCACCCATGGGCACGACGGCCTTTTGGTGCGCCAGCCGTCGGATTGGGCCGCGCACATCCTGGCCCTGGCTGGCGACCGCGACCAGCTTGAGCGCATGGCCGCGAACGCGCGCTTCACCGTGGTGCAGCGCTTCAGCCTGAACAGCATGGCCCCGCAGCTGTGGAACGCGCTGGGGCTGTAGCCGGGAAGAGCACACGGAAGAGAATATTTTTTTCTTGGGGGGAATGATTCCCCCAAATCCCCTCATGGCAAGTGAAAGGGCCGGTTCCGAGCAGACGCTCGGTACCGGCCCGTTCACGTGCGGAGGTGTCGGGATGGGGGCCTTTACCCACAATCGGCCCGGCGCGG
>NZ_JAUYFU010000060.1 GCF_030689645.1 Humidesulfovibrio sp. | reverse complement strand
GATAAGTCCGAATGGAGTACGATAATGATCGCTCACTATGCCAGAGAGCGCACCGAATTTATGCTTCCCAGCATGAATCTCCTCTGATTGATGTGCCAGAATGTAATGCTGGTGAAACTCGTATACGCCAAAATCGAATGTAAAGCGCTTCATGCTGTCGCCTTTGTGTTCAGCGATTGGCATGTTCATTATGCGAGCCTGGAGCTGGTTGCCTGTTTTTAGGTCAACCTTTGCCGATCCGGGCAGGACATGACAACCGCGACTTCGCTCGCCACGGACAGTCTTTGGCTTCATTCAACGCTTTTTGCGTCTTTGAGGGTTAATTTCTGCAACTTGCCCAAATAGAACCATGCAATCGATTGACAACGCATGTTTTATTTTACGTAGTTGATGCCATTGGTATGTTGTCTTGTCAAACGTCATGGTGGATTTAGTGAGCAACCGGCCGATTTTCTGTCAGTAAAAGCTTGAGGGAGTGAACCCCACCGAAGAAGGTGAAGCCATAAGGGAGTGGTGATTATTCGAGGTGTAGTTGGGCGGCGCCCTTCGCGAGGCTTGACCCGCTCCGGTATGCTTGGTCGCGAGAGGCACGACCTCTGCTAGCAGAACAGTATACGCTTGATGGGTGTGTTCGTGCATGTGATCCTTCTGCTTCTGCTCCTTTTCCTTCTTCTGCTTTGGCAGAGCAGGGGGCGGCAGTATGCGCCGACGGTGCACCAGCACCAGCTCGGGGGCCTTGTCCAGGTCTGCGCTCGCACGTCCTTGCGGCCATTGAGTGCAGCCAAGGCGCAGGCGGTGAGGCGCAGGGCGTGCGTCAGGCCGGTGTAGGCACCACAAGCCTCCAAGCACAGCTCCGTACCTTCCCGTAGAAGCGAAGTCTGGATGCGCACCAGGGGCAGGGCGTGACGGGCCTCCACAATGGCGCGTGCCATTCGGCATTGCCTTTCAGCCAATTGGGCAGCAAAGTCGGCTGGATCGGCGTCGAAGGATTCTCGGCGGCGCGGCACTTTCCTCCGAGTTCGTGGAGATTACGTGCCAATGATGCCAGGGTTTTGGTTTTGCTCTCTTTCGCGCGGTGTTGCTTCTGGTGGCACTGGCTGACCCCGCATCACAAGCATGCGCAGGGACAGAGTAAGCAGACGGCCTTGTGATTCTGTTGCTAGGCGATTCAGGTCTGTGCGAAGTTACAGATGTTGACCATGGCCCTGGCTGCGGTCATTCGTGTGACAGTGACAAAAGGCTGGGTATCCGGTGACTTGTGCGGTGCGTTGCTCGGTTTTCTGCGTACGAAACAAAACAACCCCGGACGCTCTTTCCGGGGTTGTCTTTGAAATTCTTGATGTTTTGGACTTGTCTGGATGATCTTGGATGGACTGATGGTGGAGGCGGAGGGAGCAGCACCTTCGGCTGTGCATCGCACCTACATCACTCGCTTTCCTTCGGTGTGCCCTTGGCCGGGGCCTCTGTCGTGTGCAAAGATGTACCGGACGATTTGATTGACTGCAAGGGAATCGAATCATGGTCCCTGCAAGGAAGTTGTCTCGGTTCGCCGTGGTCCTTACTGGGTGAGGGGGTAGGCTTGCCTGGGCGGGAGGATACCTGTAAAAGGCCACCCATGACGATACCCAACATGACACTCGTAGACCTCTTCGCTGGTGCAGGGGGCCTATCCTGTGGCCTTGAAATGGCTGGATTTCGTCCTTTGCTGGCGCTGGATGCCAACGCGACCTACCTCTCCACATATTCGCATAACCATCCTGGCGTTCCCGTTGTCGCCAATGACATCCGTGAGCTTGATGCTGCCGAGGTAAAGAAGCTGACCGGGCTTGCTCCTGGTGAGCTTGACCTCATGGCTGGTGGGCCACCCTGCCAGGGGTTCTCCATCAATGCGCCCATACGGTCCTTGGATGACCAGAGGAACCACTTGTTCAAGGAATACCTTCGGATTGCTGAAGTCCTGAAGCCCAAGGTTATCTTGATTGAGAATGTTCCTGGTCTTGTCTCTCTGGGGCGTGGCACGGTTGTGGAGGCCATCCTCAAGCATTTATGCGGCATGGGGTACGCAGTTGGGTACAAGATTCTGTTCGCCGGACATTACGGCGTTCCCCAGCTTCGATTCAGGATGGTCTTCATTGCGCTACGTGATGGAGGGGAGGTCGTTTTTCCCTCACCTACCCACGATGCCGAAGCGGTGGCGAATTTCGCAGGTTCTCGTGAGTTGTGCCAGCGAATCCTGCCTCTGCTCAACACGGACCTGAAGCCCATGACCACAGTTTGGGACGCTATTTCTGACCTTCCTCCCCTGGCCCCTGGGCAGTCTCTCGAAGTGTGCGACTACCCCATTGCACCTCAATCTTCGTATCAAGAGGTGCTGAGGGAAGGTTCGACCGTACTGACCAACCATGCTTGCGCGAAACTGGGAAAGGCGAACCTGGAGCGGCTCCAACACATTCCCCAAGGCGGCAGTTGGAGGGACATTCCCTTTGACATGTTGCCCGCTGGGTTGAAGAGGGCGCGCCGTAGTGACCACACCAAACGCTATGGGAGGCTCCACCCCGATGAGATGTGCTCGACCATCCTGACCAAGTGTGACCCTCACTGGGGCAGTTTTTTTCATCCCTTTCAGGACCGAGCATTGTCCGTGCGTGAGGCTGCGCGCATCCAATCTTTTCCAGACCGTTACCACTTTCTTGGCGGCTTGACGCAGCAGTACGAACAGGTTGGGAACGCTGTGCCGCCACTTTTGGCGAAGGCTCTCGGCATTCAAATCCGGAGGTTGATGCATCAATGACCCGCGCAACCCGCACTCTTGTTGAGGTTTTTGGCTTTTCACCTCTGGACACTACTCCGACTGCAAGAAAGTTCTGGCACTTGTCCGCCTGTCCCTTCATTGGGAAGGCTTGCAACAAAACGAATCATGACAGCACCATTTGTTATGGAACGTGCTCGGTCGGCAACACTGGCGAGAACACCATCATCTGCCCCAACAGATTTTATGCGAATGGGTATTCCACCATTGCCAGTGTGGCAAAGGATGCCTTTGGAGACATCCCGTTCATGCTCTTTGATGCCTATATTCAGCGTCCAGAAGATGCTGGGGATTGCGTTGTTGCACTGGGGCAGAACTCTGGGCGTGAGGTTCAAGTCAAAGACCTGTCGATGGACTGGGTGCTTGCCAAGATTTCTCAAGGTAGATTGATTGAGTACGTTGGCCTTGAGGTGCAGAGCATAGACATTACTGGGAATTACCGGGATGCATGGTACGCTGCCAGGGATATGGCCAGCGTGGTGCCACCTTCTCAGCACGGCTTGAATTGGGCCAATGTCCACAAACGTCTTATCCCCCAAATTATCCGGAAGGGACTTGTTTACTCGCGCTCAAAGTTTGTGAAGAAGGGGATGTACTTCATCGTCCCTGAAGCCGTATACAAGCGCTTTGAGAACATCCTGGGCAAGGACATGCCTGTGGTGCCCGCTTCACACGAGACGCTGACAGTGATGACCTACAACCTTGGCGTGGACCAAGGGGCAGGGAAGATGCGCGACCTTGTGCTGGTACGGTCTGCGACGGTCACGCTCGACGATTTCTCGGCACGGTTCGTTTCTGGTCCCAACCTCCCGTCTGGTGATGCGTTGGATGACAAGATTCGGCAACTGCTTGCGGTCCGATGACGCTCTCTTAAGGAGCCACCTTCCTCCTCCTTTATTCAACTTTGAGGGCCGCAAAGTCCGAGGGGTGTTCCGTGACAGGGATGCCTGCTCGTGGTTTCTGGCGATGGACTTCTGCAAAGCCACTGGTGCGTATATGCGGACCACCGGAAAAGCCAACACTCCTGCATTGGTTGAATACCTCGGTGCAGATGAGGTCCGGGGCATAGATGCCACTATTCGTAGTACCTCATTCGGGCGTGGGAGGGTAAAGTCTATTTTCTCTGGCTCTCTAGCTTCTCGAACTCCTTCAGCTTCGAGGCAGGAACATAGCCGTTTGGGCACATCTCCGCCGCCTTGCGCTCCCACTCCTCGTGCTCTTCCTCTACTCGTTTAGCTTCGGCTGCAAGATGGTCACTCCCTTCAAGGCTCAAGGCCATTCGAAGGATGCGTGTCTCAATGGGTTTGCGTAGGTTTGCGACAGATACCCAGTTGACGAGAGCTAGACCGCCATACACGTAGATGCAAGCGGAGTCGGATTCGATGCCGAGTCCCTTTGGCCTGGGGTAAAACCCAAAGAATAGTATCATGCCGAGCATCAAGAGGTAACCGAATGTCTCTCCGTCCACCTTCTGCGCTTCCAGCTTGGTGTTTACAAGCACGACGTACGTGTACATGAAGTTGGATGCTGTTGCTGCAAGGGCAAGCATGAACCACGACCATCTGTTGAACATTTCAAAGCCGAAGCCGATACGGTAGTACTCCATCTGCCCCAAGTAGAGATACGGCAGCAGCACTGAGAGCACGTTCCCGACGAAGGTGAGTCCCAGGACTTTCAGAATGTGCTGTTTGTCGGTCTGTTTCGGCATCGCAAGAACTCCTTTTCCCAAGGATGTACACCGGGTTGGGCTTCTGCGTCCACAAAGAATGTGGTGGGTGTTTACTCAATGACCGAAGGCTTCGGATTTCCGCCGAGCCTAGAACCCGATTCTTCCAGCCCCAGCACTGCCCGAATCTTCGGCCCAGTGACAGGGTTTATGAATGCCCTGCCGAAGTTGGCCTCGTTGAGCATCCGGAGGAGGTCGTTATTTGTTCTGCCGATGCCAGCGTACTCGACATGGTGGTCGGCAAGGATTTCACATACCTCCCGAAGCTGCTGTTCCGTCACCTCGACTCTGGTTGGTGGGAGCTTCGGCATCCGGGCCTTGTGCATCTGCCCGAACTCATAGTGGCCCCGAAGAAGCCGCTGGAGGTCTGGAGAGAGGCGCGGGTCGGTGGGGCTGCTAAAGCTGAACAAGGATGCCTCGTGAGTCGCCTGGACTGTCACGAGGTCCGGGTTATCGCTTCCAGTGACCTCCAGCCATGCCTTCGTGAGGTAGGTCGTGGCATCTCCCAGAGTGCCGCCTGTGCCTGGGTCGCCGAGAAGATGGAGCGTCAGTACCGGTCTGGCATTCATACTGAACTCCAGCTTCCACCGATAGAAGAACCAGCCATCGGGGTATTTGCGCTTGAGGCGCATCCTGAACAGCTGGAGGAACTTGTCGAGCGAAGGCTTGCCGCGAAGGTCCAGCCGCCATCTGCGAGAAGGTCCGTCGAACTCCTCCTCCTGTTCATGGAACCACTTGAAGCGCGAGAGGTCGAACAAGCAGAAGGCTTCCAGGGCTGGCGGAGCCTGGAGACTGAACAGCAAGTCGTCCAAGGTCTTTTTGCGCGATGCCGCTGCACGAACCGTTTTGATGCCCTTGGCCTGAGCCTTGGTCGGCTTGCTGGCTGGTGATGCGGGGAGTGGCGAGGGTTCAGGTTCACCAGCAAGGGGCCGGAAAGGACGTTGTCCAGTACCGCCGATGGGGGCGTAACTGATTGGGCCAAGTCCAGAGGATGGAATGGTTATGGCGTGGGTGGGTAAGGCTGTAGGCATGGGTGTCGGTGTGTCCTTCAAGGTCGCTCTCGCTCCTCTCGTCATGGCTTCGCAGTCCATCAGGCCGTGGCATCCTGCGGGATAGGCTTCAGGTGTTCCGGGGGCTTGCTGGCGGCAACTTGTACATGTAGACATACCTGTGAAGCAAGCAGCAGCAACACTTACGGAGCATATCGTTAATCCCTCAGTACTTAAATAAAGGACGCAGCACCCCAGGTCAAGCTGAAATCAATCAGGAGGTTTCTGCGGTCAGATGTGGATGCTTCCTGTTCACATACCTCCCACATGCTCCGGGTGTTGACCCTCGTGGCCCTCTTCGGCACTGTGGGTCAATCTCACGAAGGAGGAGCGGGCATGTCTGACGAATGGGCAAAGACAGCGGGCAAAGGGATTGATGCGGGGCGAGAGCTTGGGCAGTTCCTCGCGCCAATCGTCAAGGCTCCACTGGAGAACGCAATGGGCATCGTTGCTGATAAGCTGGCCTACATGCGGTGGGAGCGCCAGCAGCGACTGATGAAGCGGGCGCATGAGTTCATGCTTGAGCAGGGGATAGAACAGCCAACACGTGCTGTACCGATGAACATTGCAATCTCCCTCATGCAAGCAGCTTCGATGGAAGAAGATGACGTGCTTCAGGACACATGGGCAAGGCTCTTGGTGAATGCCATTGACGCCGACAGTGGTGTCGATGTGAAGCGCAGCTTTGTCAGCATACTCAGTGAGTTAACTCCAGTGGAGGTACGTATCCTTCATCTGATGCATGAAGGGAGTGAAAGAAATCCTTTAGAATCCTTCTACACCTATGCCCTGCCTGACAGTTTGATGCCGTATCCAACCAAAGTTCCAATCCCAAAGGAAGTTCAGGTAGTTGAAGAAAATGTGCACGTTGCCCTTTGGAACTTGGTGAGGCTTGGATGCATCTGCTCCCATGCCATAGAGCAGCAAGTTGTTCACTTGGTTTCCTTGACTGCACTTGGGAGGGCCTTTGTTAAAGCCTGTACCCTTAACCCGAAGTCCTGATTCCGCCGCAAAAATCTGAAGGGCCAACGTCATGTGTCTGAGTGGGCGTGTGTCCCCCTGCCGGGGTCTTGTTCTGCCTGTGGTCCTGGCTGATTCCAGAGCAAGGGCATCTCAAGCGGCAGTCCTTCAGTACACTGCAAGCCTCCATCTGCCACACTATGTGCCACAGTAGTCCTGCAACCATTGGTATGACTACACGACCTCCGGATTTTTAGTCCGCTGTTCCTTAACTAGTTAAGTGAAATGTACACAAATCTACAGAAATCTGTTGTTGACGTTCCCCGGATGTGCTGATAGCCAATGGCTCAAGGCCAATCGACACTCGCCAGGGAGGCAGGATGAGCACATATACCACGGCAGCATATGGCTACGTGAGGGTCAGCGGGAAGGGGCAGCTTGATGGTGATGGTTTCGCTCGACAGGAAGCGGCCATACACGCCTACGCTAAGGCTCACGGCATCAAGCTGGTCCGCATCTTCAGGGAGGAAGGAGTCTCTGGGACCGTCGAGGTACGCCCTGCCCTGGCAGAGATGCTGGTATCACTGGAGCAGAATGGGCATGGCATCAAGCTGGTCATCATAGAGAAGCTGGATAGGCTGGCCCGCGACCTGATGGTGCAGGAAGCCATTATTCACGACTTCAAGAAGGGCGGCTTCAGCCTGATGTCCGTCATGGAGGGTGCCGACCTACTGGAGAACGATGCCTCTCGTAAGCTCATTCGCCAAGTGTTCGGTGCCATTGCGGAGTATGACAAGACTATGACCGTGGCGAAGCTCAAGGCAGCAAGAGATAGGAAGAGGGCCGCTACAGGGCGTTGTGAGGGCCGCAAGGCATTCACCAAGGAGACAGTTCCGGCTGCTCTCAAGGAAGCCCTGGAGTCCATCAAGAAGTTGCGCCATGCCAATCCAGGCCAGAAGAGGATGCCATACCCGGAAGTGGCCCAAGCACTGAATGCGATGGGGCTGCGGACTGTTCAGGGCAAGGAATACTCTGGGGCGAATGCTCAAATCTTGTGGCAGAGGTATCGGAAGCTCATTTGATGGTCTGGGAGTGAGCAAGGAATATTGCTTCTTTCGTTTCAGCCTATCTGTTCTTTTCCACTGGGCATCTACCAATCTCAATTGCTGCACTGAGAGTAACAAGTGAATCATTTCTGTTGTCTAGCTTGGCGTATGTGGTATGCTTGCAAAGTCTATACGCCACAATCAACGCCAAACATGCAGGAGAGTCCACCATGCTTATTGCTATGCCTGAATCCATTGCGTCCGATATTCCTTTCTCTGACCGCTACGCCTTGCACGAAATGGAAGTCCTCCCAGGCCGCAGCATCTACACCCAGCCGATGAAGGACATTCCGAAGGGCGTGTTCTTGACCTGGGAGCAGCTCACCGATGACCAGCGGGCGAAGTTCATGGACGCCCATGCCGAGCTTGCCAAGGCTGCAACCAAGCTGCGGACCATGTTCGTGGAGGAGTTCGCCAACACGATGGACACGTGTCTGGGGTGATGTACCACCAAGCCACGGTCAACGCTGCGGAGGCCCCTTGGAAGCGATTCTGGGGGGCTTTCT
>NZ_JAUYFU010000043.1 GCF_030689645.1 Humidesulfovibrio sp. | reverse complement strand
GCGCCGGTGCCGTAGCCCATGAGCACGAAGTTGGCCACGTGGATGGGCATGTCCTTGCCCGTAAGCGGGTTCACGCAGTACGCGCCGGTGAACACGCCCTCCTTCTCCAGATCCTCGGCCCCGCGCTTGATGCGGTCCATGTTGGCCACTTCGCGGCAGAAGGCGCGGACCTTTTCGGCCTCTGGGTTGCCCTTGATGAGCTTCTCCACCATGGGATGCTCTGCGGCCAGACTCATGAAGGTGGCTCCGCAGAGGGTGTCGGGTCGTGTTGTGAACACGGTGATGGTTTCGTCCGAGCCCTTGATGCGGAAGGTGAGTTCCGCGCCGACGCTCTTGCCGATCCAGTTCTGCTGCATGGTGATGACGCGCTCGGGCCAGGAGCCCTCAAGGAGCTTCAGGTCTTCCAGCAGCTGGTCGGCGTATGCCGTGATCTTGAAGAACCATTGCTCCAGCTGCTTCTGCTCCACTTCGGCGTCGCAGCGCCAGCACTTGCCCTCTTCCACCTGCTCGTTGGCCAGCACGGTCTTGCAGCCCTCGCACCAGTTCACGGGCGAGTTCTTGCGGTAGGCCAAGCCCTTCTCCAGCATCTGGATGAAGAAGCGCTGCTCCCACTTGTAGTATTCAGGGCGGCAGGTGGCGATTTCGCGCCGCCAGTCGTAGGAATAGCCCAGGCGCTTCAGCTGGGTGCGCATGTCGGCTATGTTGGCGTAGGTCCAGGCGGCGGGGTGCGTCTTGTTCTTTATGGCCGCGTTCTCGGCGGGCAGGCCGAAGGCGTCCCAGCCCATGGGGTGCAGCACGTTGTGGCCGCGCATGCGCTTGTACCGCGCCACCACGTCGCCGATGGAGTAGTTGCGCACATGCCCCATGTGGATCTTGCCCGAGGGGTAGGGGAACATCTCAAGCACATAGTACTTGGGGCGCGAGGAATCGGCCTCCACCTCGAAACAGCGGGTCTCGTTCCAGTTGTTCTGCCACTTCTGCTCAACCTGCTGCGGATCGTACTTGCCGAAACCCATTGTGCGTTTGCCTCCCCTTGAAGCGTGCGGCTATTTCGCCGTGTCGGCCTTTTTGTCGGCCTTTCTGATTATCGGTTTATCGTCCTTGACTTCCGGCTTCTTGTCGATCTTCTTGTCGACGGCGTTGAAGCGGCCCTGATCCACGGCGCGGGCCACGGCATCGAGGATGCCGTTGACAAAGGCGCGCGAATTCTCGTCGCCGAAGCCCTTGGCCAGCTCAATGGCTTCGTTGATGGCCACCTTGAGCGGAATGTCCTGGCGGTAGAGGATCTCGAAGAGAGCCAGGCGCAGAATAGCCAGCTCAACCTTGCCGATGCGGCCGATCTTCCAGTGGTCGGAATGTTTGCCGATGACTTTGTCGATGTCGTCCAGATGCTCGCAGATGCCCATGAACAGCTGGGAGGCAAAGGCGAGCGCCTCCTCTCCTTCGCAGTCCATCACCGCCGGGTTGTCGGCAAAGGTCTGCCGGAGCGAAACCTGGTCGATTTTGAAGGACGGGGCAAAGGCCAATCCGAAGATGACCTGGAAGGCCAGGGTGCGTCCCTGGCGGCGCGAGCCTTTACTCTTGTCGGGTGCAGTCACCGGTTGCTCCTGCCGGGCGGCCTGTGGGACTGCCCGGTGTAACGCCCGCCAGGGGGCGAGCATGCTTGCGCGAATTTATATCTGGGCGGCCACGCGGGCGGTTTCCAGCATGGCCATGGCGGCGTCGACACCCTTGTTGCCGGCCTTGGAGCCTGCGCGCTCAATGGCCTGCTCCAGGTTGTCCGTGGTCAAAACGCCGAAGCCCAGGGGCATGTTGTACTCCATGCTCACAGCGGCCAGGCCCTTGGCGCATTCGTTGACCACCACATCGAAGTGCGGGGTGGCGCCGCGGATCACCGCGCCAACGCAGACGATGCCGTCGTATTTGCCGGAAGCGGCGAGCTTCTTGGCGATGAGCGGCATTTCGAAGGCGCCGGGGATCTTGACCAGGGTGAGGTCCTCGCGGCTGGCGCCGTGACGGGTCAGGGCGTCAACGGCGCCGCCGATGAGCTTGCCCACGATGAAGTCGTTGAAGCGGCTGGCCACGATGGCGACCTTGAGCCCCTTGGCGTCCAGTTGTCCTTCGATGGTTTTGATGTGCGGCATGATCGTCCTCCGTGCGGAAGTATTTGTGGCCTATTTTTGGGCGTCGCCCATGTTGAGCAGATGGCCCATTTTGTCTTTCTTGGTCTGCAGATAACGCTCATTGACGGAGCAGGCGGCCATCTCGATGGGCACGCGCTCCACAACCTTGAGCCCGTAGCCTTCGAGGCCCACGATTTTCTTGGGGTTGTTGGTCATGAGCTTCATCTGGCATACGCCGAGGGACACCAGGATCTGCGCGCCGGTGCCGTATTCGCGCAGGTCAGGCTTGAAGCCCAGCTTTACGTTGGCCTCGACAGTGTCGTAGCCCTCGTCCTGCAGGTGGTAGGCGCGGATCTTGTTGCCCAAGCCAATGCCCCGGCCCTCCTGGCGCATGTACAGAAGCACGCCCGCGTCTTCCTTTTCGATCATGCACATGGCGGCAGCCAGCTGGTCGCCGCAGTCGCAGCGCATGGAGCCGAACACGTCGCCGGTCAAGCATTCGCTGTGCACCCGCACGAGCACCGGCTTGTCCGGGGTGATGTCGCCCTTGAACAGGGCGATGTGCGTGCGGTTGTCGGCCTCGGAATGAAAGGCAGCCGTCTTGAAGTGGCCCCAGCGGGTGGGCATGTCGGCCTCGCCGATTTTGGTGACTGCCTTGCCGCCGTACTTCATGCGGTGCTTGATGAGCTCGGCCACGGAGCAGATCTTCAGGCCGTGCTCGGCTGCGAAGATCTCCAGGTCCGGCATGCGGGCCATCTGGCCGTCGTCGCGCATGATCTCGCAGATGACGCCCGCGGGCTTCATGCCCGCAAGGCGCGAGATGTCGACGCTGCCCTCGGTCTGGCCGGCGCGCACCAGCACGCCGCCGGAGCGGGCGCGCAGGGGGAACACGTGGCCCGGAGTCACCACGTCGCCGACCTTCACGCCGTCGGCCACGGCGGTGAGGATGGTGTGTGAGCGGTCAAAGGCGGAGATGCCAGTGGTGACGCCTTCGCGGGCTTCGATGGAGACGGTGAAGTTGGTGCCGAACTTGGATTCGTTCGACTGGGCCATGAGCGGCAGCTCAAGCTTGTCGATCATGGCTGGCTCCATGGCCAGACAGATGAGCCCGCGCCCGAACTTGGCCATGAAATTGATGATTTCAGGGGTGGTTTTCTCGGCGGCGACAACGAGGTCTCCCTCGTTTTCGCGGTCCTCGTCGTCCACCATGATGACCATCCGGCCCTGCCGGATGTCTTCGATGGCTTCCTCTATGGTGCACAGGGGCATGGATGAACCTCTCTCTTGGGGGCGCGGCGGCAGCTCAAGGCATGCCGGGCCGGATTCTCAAACAACGGAACCTGATCGTTTAGCCCAAAATTCGGCGGCTGTGAAGAGTGAATTTCTGTGTAGAAAATCATGTGGTTGGAGTCTGCCTTGTCTGGTCCGTTGCCTCGGGCGGTCCAGGTGCTGTCAAGGCCGCCTTGCATCGTATGCTGACGGGGGGTATGCCGTGGGCAAGACCCGGCCACGCATGTTCCCCCTGCCGGGCAAGGAGCGCACCATGCAAAAGACCGTTCTGTTCGCTTTCCGCGACGACCCCCTGTGTTTCATTCACGTTTTGCTGAACGCCCTGGACCTGCACGCCAAGGGCTTTCAGGCGGGCATAGTGTTGGAGGGCGCGGCCACGAAGCTGGTTGCGCTTATGACGGAGCCTGGCCACTTCCTGAACCCCCTGTACCTCAAGGCGCGGGAGCGCGGGCTGATTTTCGGGGCTTGCCGGGCCTGTTCGGTCAAGCTGGGAGCCCTTGCGGCAGTGGAGGCAGCCGGGGTGCCCCTGCTCGATGACATGAGCGGGCACCCCGGCGTGGCGGGCTATCAGCAGCAGGGTTTTACCGTCTTGATTTTCTAACGCTCCCCCTTTGGCAGGGGTGCAGGGGGCAGAGCCCCCTGATCCATCCCGCTACTGGCACGCCTTGTCCAGCACCGCCAGCGACGAAGCCAGGCTCGACAGCCCGGACGACCTGGCGAAAAGCACGGGCTTCATGCTGCTGCGGCACATGCGCTTCACCAGGGCGCAGGCTTCATGGCTCACGCAGTCCACAGGGCAGACAACGGCGTCTGCGCGATTGAGCATCTGCTGCAAATGCTGTGATGACTGCTCCATGCCGCCGTCGTGGTGCAGCACTTCGCAGCCGAAACGCTCGCCCAGCATGCGGTACTGGCCCCTGAGTCCGCTGCGGCCTCCAACATAGAGCACGCATTTGCCGCGCAGGCGCGGACAGGGACAGGCGGCGGGATTGTCGCAGGCCGCTCCGCAAGGAGTTTTGGGTTGCAGTCCTTCAAGCAGGGCCAGCTCCAGGGCCTCCACCTCGTGGTCGCGCTCGGTCAGTTGGCCGCGCAGCAGGGACTCCTCGCGGTAATTCGATTCGATGATGCAGGCTTGCCGGCGGGTCTCGGCCTCGGAGAGCACCAGCCGGTCCTGCAGCCGCTCCAACTGGACGCTGAGGGTCTGGCGGTCGCGCTCAAGCTCGGCCACGCTGTGCGACTCTAGCCGCTCGCGCAGGCTGATGCGCTCGCGCTCTGTCTTTTCGCGCCGGGCGCGCTCGTTGGACAGTTCGCGCTCAAGCTCCAGAGTGCGCCGCTTCCACACGGCAACCGCGTTTCGCAGCACGGTCTTGCGCTCGGCCAGGGCGCTTTGCAACTGCTCAACCTGAGCCTGCGCCTCGGATAAACGGCGCAGGTCGGCGCGGGTGCTGGCTCCCACCAAGTGCGAGAGCATGTGCACCTCACCGTAGATCTGGGCCAGCAACTTTTCGCTGGCGCCCTGGTGGCGCATGACGGCCCAGAAGGCGCCGGGGATGTCCCCAGCGTCGGCCATTTCCGCCCAAAGGGTCCAGAGCTGTTCGTCGCCCACAGCCTTGGAGAAGCGTTTCATCTGGCGGCTGAACTTGCGGTCCAGGTATTTCTGAACAATTTTAGCAGGACGCTCCGGCCTTTTGGCCAGGGTTACGAAGCTGCCGTGCAGTTCGTAGTCTGATGCGTTTTGAGGCAGGATGAGCTGCACCCTCGCGGCCAGCTTGCGCAGCTCCGTGGTTGTCAGGCATGTTCCGATGATGGGGCAGTGGTAGTCCGCATGGTCCCACATATTGCGTTTGAGCATTTCAGGCCTCCAGGCGAAAGTGGGGTTGATGTCCTGAGAACAGGCTTTGTTCTCTTGTTTTTTAGGAATGACTTTCAGGTTGAAACAGCACGGCTTCTTTTTAGTTGAAAATGAAGTTCATTGTCAAGTAATTGCTGTATGCCTTGATAACAGGGGCTTTGTCAGTTTTCTTGTCTTGCGGCACAGCGCGCGGCGAGGCTCCTTGCGTTGGTCAGGGAACATTGGCCTGCGGCGGGTTTGGTGGTAGGCTCGCCGGATTGGACTGAAACCACTCAAGCAGCGAGGCGAGGCGAGCCATGAGCGATGCGCTGGTCATCATCGACATCCAGAACGACTATTTTCCGGGCGGGGCCATGGAGCTTGCGGGCGCGGAGGCTGCCGGGCGCGTGGCGGGGGAGGTGCTGGCCCGCTTCCGTCTGGCCCGGTTGCCGGTGGTTCACGTTCGGCACGACAACATCCGGGCTGGCTCCACGTTCTTCTTGCCCGGCACCAAGGGCGCGGAGATCCACCCCCTGGTGGCCGCGCAGGCGGGCGAGCCCGTGGTGACCAAGCATTTCCCGAATTCATTCCGCGACACGGGCCTGCTTGAGATTCTGCATGGCTTTTCGGCCACGCGGTTGACCATTTGCGGCATGATGACGCATATGTGTATCGATACCGGGGTGCGCGCGGCCTTTGACCTGGGGTTTGCCTGTCGGCTTGTGGCTGACGCCTGCGCCACCCGCGAGCTCTCCTTCGGCGGGCGCACGGTGGCTGCGGCGGATGTGCAGGCTGCCTACCTGGCCGCCCTGGGCGCTGTTTTCGCCCAGGTGGCCCCTGCTGCGGAACTTGAGTTGTCCTGATTTTTTTGGAGGAATCTTCATGCGCGTTACTGCCTTCTTCGCCTGCCTGTGCCTGATGCTGCTTTCCGGCTGCCTGCCCAAGTCCAAGGACTGGGTCCACCCGCAGGTCGCCAGCCCGCGCAAGGAGGACCAGCTGTTCCTTGAGGACAGCAAGTTCTGCGAGGATAAGATCGGTGCGCAGCCTCAGGGGCAGGCGCACGACAAGGCCCTGGCCGACTGCCTGTCCCGTTTGGGCTGGCAGCGCAAGGAGTAGGCCATGGAGCCTGGAACAGTCTTCGTCGCCGGGGCCACCGGCTATGTGGGTGGACGGCTGGCCCCGCTGCTGCTTTCGCGCGGGTACGTGGTGCATGCAGGGGTTCGCAGCCCGCGCAAGCTGGCGGCGCGGCCCTGGGGGGCGCATCCGAACCTCAAGGCCCTGCCCGCCGACGTGACGGACAAGGCCAGCCTCGTGGCCGCCATGCGCGGGTGCCAGGCGGCGTTCTACCTGGTGCACTCCATGGGCGCAGGCGGAGACTTCGCCCAGGCCGACCGCGAGGCCGCCAGCAACATGGCCCAGGCCGCAGCCGAGGCCGGGGTTTCGCGCATCATCTATTTGAGCGGCCTGGGGGACGACGCGCCGGGACTTTCCGAGCACCTGCGCTCCCGGTCCGAGGTGGGCCGAATCCTTACGCAGGGCGCGGTGCCTGCCACGGTGCTGCGCGCCGCCGTCATTCTGGGCTCGGGCAGCGCCTCCTTCGAGATCATCCGCAACCTTGTGGAGCGCCTGCCGGTGATGCTCACCCCGCGCTGGGTGCGCACGCGCTGCCAGCCCATCGCCGTAAGCAACGTGCTGGGCTATCTGGTGGGCTGCCTGGAGAATCCGGCCACCACGGGCCAGACCCTGGACATCGGGGGGCCGGACGTCATCACCTACGGCGAATTGTTCCGCACCTACGCCCGGGCCGCGCACATCCGCGCTCCGCTGATCATCCCCCTGCCGCTTTTGACGCCCGCTTTGAGCGCCTTTTGGGTCAACCTCATCACCCCGGTGCCGGCCCACCTCATCCGTCCGCTCATCGAGGGGCTTAAGAACGAGGTGGTCTGCCATGACCGGCGCATCCTCGATTTCGTGCCGCAGGAGCTGCTCTCTTGCCACGACGCAATAGCTCAGGCCCTTTCCGAGGCCGGGCAAGGCCCGGCGCCCAGCTGCTGCTTTGACGCGGGCCAGGCCTGCGCTCCAGATTTTTTGACCAGCCGCACAAGCTGCCCGGCGGAGTGGACCAAGGCTGGCGACGCGCCCTTTGCTGGCGGCACGTTGTTCACGGCAGACTACGCCGCAACCCTGGATGCGCCCGTTGAGCGGGTGTGGGACGCTGTGACGCGCATCGGCGGCGACACGGGCTGGTACGCGGGCGACATTCTGTGGCGCATCCGGGGTCTGGCCGACAAGCTGGTGGGCGGGCCTGGGCATATGCGCGGCCGCCGCGATCCCGAGCAACTGGGGCCGGGCGATGCCCTGGATTTCTGGCGCGTGCTGGATGTGAATCCTGGGCGGCGTCTGCTGCTTTTGGCCGAGATGAAGGTGCCGGGCGCGGCAACCTTGGAACTGCAAATCGAACCCGCGTCGTTCCAGGGGCTGGAGGCCACAAGGATTTCCCTGCTGACCAGCTTCCGCCCGCGTGGGCTGTGGGGCCTGTTGTATTGGTGGAGCATGTACCCGGCCCACGGTCTGCTGTTCCCGGCCATGCTCAGGAATCTGGCCCGCGCTGCGGATGCGCCGCTGCTGGTTGAGCCGCACAAGATTGATCCTTCCCCGACCCAGAAGGCGGGGCGCTCTTGAGCAGGCGCGGCGATGAGCCCCTGCGCGAAGGTTTCACCACCGGCTCCGCAGCCGCTGCGGCGGCGCGGGCGGCAACGCTTTTCGCCCTCACGGGCGAGGTTCCGAAAACCGTCGACATTCCCCTGCCGCCGCCGCACCCGGCGGATGCCGGGCGGCTCACCATCTCCATCGCCAGCGTGGCCGACGACGGCCTGGGCGTGCGCGCCGCAGTGGTCAAGGACGCGGGCGACGACCCGGACGCCACCCACGGCGCGCGCATCGAGGCCCACGTGACGCTGGACCCGGCCTTTTCCGGCGTGGGTCCACACGTGCTCATCGGCGGCGGCGCAGGCGTGGGCCGCGTGACTCTGCCCGGCCTGCCTGTGGAGGTCGGGAGCGCGGCCATCAATCCCGGCCCTCTGGGGCAGATTCGCCAGAGCGTGCTGGAGGTGCTGCCCGACTACTTCAAGGGCATCGCCCTGGTGTTCATCGAAGTGCCGGGGGGCGAGGACATGGCCAAGCACACCCTGAACCCGCGCCTGGGCGTCACGGGCGGCATCTCCATCCTGGGCACGGGCGGCATCGTGCGGCCCTACAGCCACGGAGCCTGGGCCGAGTGCGTCTGCCGCAGCCTGGATGTTGCCAAGGCCGCTGGGCACCTTTGCGCGGTCATGACCACAGGCCGCCGCAGCGAACGCTTCTTCCAGGAGCGCCACCCCTTCACGCCGGACGTCTGCCTGGTGCAGGCGGCGGATTTTTTTGCGCACTCGTTGCGCGCCGCGGCGGAACGGGGCTTCTCCACCGTCATCTGGGCGGTGTTTTTCGGCAAGCTGGTGAAGCAGGCGCAAGGCTTTGAGAGCACCCATGCCCGCTCGGCGGAGCTGGACTTCGGCCTGCTGGCCCGCTGGGCCGCACAGGCTGGCGCGGATGAAGCTGCCGTGGCGGCCATCGCCGGGGCCAACACCGCGTCACAGGCTCTGTCCCTGCTGCCTGTCGAAACGGCCCGCAGGCTTACCTCTCTGCTGGTTGAGCGCGCCAAGGCTGCGGCGGCAAGGCACGTGAAGGGCAGCGCCTGCAAGGGGCTCGACGTGCGGTACGTGGTTTTCGACCTGAACAACGGGACGGACGGCGGCTGCCTGTACGCCGATGCGTCGGACCCGGCGCTGTTTTCAGTAGCCTCCCCCCTTCACCCCGGCGCTGGTTCGCGGTAAGGGAGATTCATGTTCGACAAATCCAAGAACCCTGTCCACGTTGTGGGCCTTCGGCCCGGTGCCCTCACCCCGCCTCCGGGCGTGGAGGATATTCTGTCCCGTGCCCAGGTGCTGGTGGCTGGCCGCAGGCTCCTTGACGCCGCGCCGCGCTGCTGCCGACCGGAGCGCGCCATCCCCATCACAGGCCCGCTTGCGCCCATTCTGGACGACATTGCCCGGGAGCGCGCGGCGGGCAGGGCCGTGGTGGTGCTGGCCGACGGCGATCCGCTGTTCTTCGGCCTGGGCAAACGCCTCATCGAGGCCCTGGGAGCCCGGTTCGTGGTGGTGCATCCCAACCTGTGCACGCTCCAGATGGCCGCTGCACGCGTGGGACTGCCCTGGCACGACGTGCGTGTGGTCTCCCTGCATGGCCGCAGCGACTTCACTCCGCTTTTCGCATCCCTGGCGCGCTTTGAGCGCATCGCCGTGTTCACCGACCCCGAGCACGGTCCGGCGGTCATCGCCCAGGCGCTCTTGGAGCGCGGCGTGGTGGACGCCCAGCTCCTGGTGCTGGAGAACCTGGGCACAGCGGGGGAGACCGTGCGCCGCCTGCGCCTGGAGGAAGCCTGGGACTTGCCGTTCTCCGACCTGAACCTTGTGCTGGTGGAGCGCACCGCGCCCCCGGAAATTCCGCTCATGCTGGGCATCCCGGACCACTACTACTTTCACGAGAAGAACCTCATCACCAAACTGGCCGTGCGCGCCACAGGCCTGGCCATGCTCGGCGTCATGCCCGATTCCGTGGTCTGGGACCTGGGCGCGGGCTGCGGCTCCGTGGCCATCGAGGCTTCGCACCTGGCCCACGAGGGCAGGGTCTTCGCCGTGGAGCGCGAGCCGCGCCGCGCGGCCATGATCCGCGAGAATGTGCGGCGCATCGGGGCCTGGCTGGTGGAGACCGTGCAGGGCGAGATGCCCGAGAGCCTCGTGGAGCTGCCGGACCCGGACCGCGTGTTCTTCGGGGGCGGACTGGGGCAGGACACCCGCGCCCTGGCCCATGCCTGCCGCAGGCTCAAGCCCGGCGGCCGCCTGGTGGTCCACGCCATTTTGCTCGATACGCTCATGCGCGTGAAGGACTACCTGCACACCCACAACTGGAACTTCGGCATCACGCAGCTGCAGGCCAGCACCGCGGACCGTCTGGCGGGCGACATGCGTCTGCGCGCCCAGAACCCGGTGTTCGTCATCTGGGCCGACAAGCCGGCGGCGCCGCAACCGCCATTGCCATGACCGGCGTTGCCGTGCCCGCAGTCGCCGTAACCGGCGCGGCCTGCACGGCGGTCCATGCCCTGAGCGTCCAGGGGCTGGCCCTGGCCCTGCGACTGGGCGGAGACCTCAACGCCCACGTGTACGCGCCGGAACGCCTGGCCGAGGGCGCGCCGGGCGTTCTGCCTTTTGTCAGCCTTTCGGAACTCATGGCCCGGACCTTTGCCAGCTATCCGCGTCATGTTTTCGTGGGAGCAACGGGCATCGCCGTGCGGGCCATCGCGCCGCATCTTGTCAGCAAGGCCAGCGATCCTGCCGTGGCCGTCATCGACCTTGCCGGACGCTTCGCCGTGAGCCTGGTTTCCGGCCACGCGGGCGGGGCCAACGAGCTGGCGCGCGAACTGGCGCGGCTCACCGGCGCCATGGCGGTCATCACCACAGGCACTGATGTCGCAGGCCTGCCGGGCGTGGACGAGTTGGCCGCAGCCAAGGGTATGGCCGTGGCGAACCCGCAGGCCGTGAAGGCCGTTTCCGCCGCGCTTCTGGAAGGCCGGCCCGTGCAGCTTTTCGACCCCGAAGGGCGTCTGCTGGGCGGTGAGGATGCGGGCGGACTTCTGGCCGCTACGCACCCGGACGCCTGGGATGCGGCTGCGCCGGGGGTGTGGTGCCATTGGCGCGCAGGCGGTGAATTCCCGATGACTTTCAGGGTGTATCCGCGCTGCCTGTGCCTGGGGCTGGGTTGCCGCAAGGGCGTGGACGCACGGGAAATTCTTGCGCATGTCGCACAGGTTCTTGCGCAGGCCTCGCTGGCCCAGGAGAGCATCGCCGCAGTGGGCACGGCGACAATAAAGCGTGACGATCCTGGGCTTTGCGCCGCAGCAGCGGCCCTTGGTCCAGAAATTGTATTCTTTGAACCGGAAGCCCTGGCCGGTGTGGAAGCCGCCGGGCAATCCGAGACGGTGCGGCGGCGCACGGGCACCGGGAGCGTGTGCGAGGCGGCGGCCCTGCTGCTTTCTGGCGCGGACGAACTGCTGGCCACGAAGACGAAGACACCGAACGTCACCTGCGCGGTGGCGCTCAAAACAGTCCCAGGTTCGGCGCAAGGCCTTGAGACGAAGCTAGGGGGCATATCGTGCAAGACCAGGTGAGCGAGTACAACATCGTGCACAAGCGCATCACCGTGATCGGGCTTGGCCCCGGCGACGTGGGCCTCCTGGCTCCGCTTGCCCAGGCGGCCCTTCTGCGCGCCCAGGCCATCGTGGGCTACAAGGGCTACATCGGCCTGCTGGAGCCGAAGGTTTTGTACGGGCGCCAGGTGGTGTCCACGGGCATGACCGCTGAAGTGGAGCGCTGCAACGAGGCCATCGATCTGGCGCTGGTGGGCCGTGAAACGGCGGTGGTCTCCAGCGGTGACGCGGGCATATACGCCATGGCTGGCCTGGTGCTGGAACTTCTGGAGGCGCGCGGCCTGTTGGATGTGGTGGAGTTGGAGGTGGTGCCGGGCATTCCGGCGCTCTGCGCCGCCGCAGCGCTGCTTGGCGCTCCGCTGATGCACGACTTCGCCGTGATAAGCCTCTCAGATCTGCTCACCCCGTGGGAGGTCATCGAGAAGCGGCTTCGCGCGGCGGCAGAGGCGGACTTTGTGGTGGTGCTGTACAACCCGCGTTCCGGCAGGCGCACGGACCAGCTGCCCAGAGCTCTGGCAGCGCTGTCGGCGCACAAGCCGGGGACGACCCCTGTGGGGCTGGTGAAGCGGGCCTTCCGCCAAGGGCAGGAGGTCATCGTGACCACCCTGGAGGGGCTCGATGTGCAGGCCGTGGACATGCAGAGCCTTCTGATAGTGGGCAACGCGTCCACAAGGATGGCTGGCGGCCGCATGCTCACTCCGCGCGGTTACGCAGGGAAATATGGGCTGGGAACAAATGGCGGCGCTGTCGGCTCGTGAAAAAAATCCCGGAAAAGTGTGCAGTCTCCCTTGCCAGGAAGCTTTGTTTGGGAGTATCTGCATGACTGTTCGTCTCGGAATGGCTCCCCAGGTACATGGGGAGATGCTTCCATAAGGCTGTGGTAGAGTGGAGTTCTCACGTACGTGAAGAAGGAGGATTGAGAAGCATGAAACGTTCTCTTATCATGAGTTTGGTTGTTGCAGCCCTGGCTTGTGCCATGGCCCTGCCCCTGTATGCCGCCCCGGCCAAAAAGGCCCCGGATGCCGACCTCACCTTCAAGGCCCCCGAGGGCATGAAGATGACCAAGAGCTTGGTGAAGTTCCCGCACAAGAAGCACACTGAAGTGAAGTGCGCCGCTTGTCACCACAAGAAGGACGCCAAGGGCAATGAATACGGCAAGTGCGATTCCAAGGGTTGTCACGACAACCTGACCGCCAAGCAGGGCAAGGATTCCTACTACGCCGCGTTCCACAGCAACGACGTCAAGTCCTGCGTTGGTTGCCACAAGGCCAAGAAGGAAGCCAAGCCGAACGTTCCCACCGCTTGCGACAAGTGCCATCCTAAGGCCTAGTAAAAAGCTCGCTCACCAAGGGGGTTGCGAAAGCGGCCCCCTTTTTTTAACTTTTCCTCCTGGAGGAGAAGACCATGCCGCCGAAGACCTTTTCAAATGACGATGCCCTGGACCTTGACGGCTTGGACCTGAAGCCCTCCGGAGCTAAATCCAAGGCCGCCGAAAGTGATTTCGAGAAAGAGCTGGAAGCCCTCTTCGCCGAGGAGCTGGCCTCCTCTGACGAAACGCCAGCCTCCGCCCCACCTGTGGGCGCGCCGGAATTCGAAGAGGACGCCCTGCTTCTTGACGACCTTGTGGCCGACGCCTCGCCTGCGCACGGCGCCATGTCCGCCGAGGACGAGGACGACATCCTCGATCTCTCGGCCTTCGCCGCTGGCGGCGAGATGGAGCTGGTCCCGCCCGATGAGACTTCCGGCGGCAAGGACGGCGTTATCGACCTTTCCGGCTTGGATGAACTTATTTCCGGCCTGGGCGACAAGAAACCCGCCCCGGAGGCCCCGCGCGAGGTTGAGCCGCTGGACAGCACTGACATGTCCGACCTGCTGGAGACTCTCGACGTGCCCAAGGCCGCAGCCAAACCCGCCCCGACGGGTATTTCGGCTGAGGAACCGGAGGAAGACCTTCTGGAGCTTTCCCTTGGCGATATCGTCGATGAGGCCCCGGAGGTCGAGTCGCTGGTCGCCACGGAAGCGGCTTCGGGCCTTGCTGAGGACATGACCGCCCAAGAGTCCTTGCTTGACCTGACCCTGCCCGACCTGTCCGATCCAGAGCCTGGCCGCGATCTCGTGGCCGAGCAGGAGCAGGCGGACATGGGCGGTGATCTCAACCTTTCCCTGTCAGACTTGGCGGACGAGGCCCCGTCCTCCACCGGTCTGGACCAGCTGCTTGATTCCGGCGATCTGGACATGGCCGGCCTCATGGAGGGCATCGAGTCCTCCGCAGGTGAGCCGGAGCCCGAGGCCGCGTCCGAGCTGTCCCTGGATCCTCAGGACCTGCTGTCGCAGATCCCGGAGCCGGAAGAGCCCGCGGCGATCCTTGATCTGGCCGCGCCTGACTTGCCAGAACCGGCGCTTGAGCCTGTGTTCGAGCCTGCCGCCTCCGTCGCCATGCCCGCAGCAGAGGAAGCGCCCCTGCCGCTGGCTGATGCGGCCCTCGGCGCCGCCGTTGCCGGTGCCGCCGTCATTGGCGCCTCCGTCGTGGCAGCTTCTGGCCAGCCAGCCCAGGCTGCTGTTGTCATGGCTGGGCCTTCCGGCTCGGCTGGCGACCTTGAGCAGCGTCTGGCCGAGCTTGCCACTCAGGTGATGGGCACCAGCGTGGCTGTCGTGCGCCTGGAAGGCAAGTTGGCGGAGCGCGAGAAGACCTTGTCCGAGCTGGAGCAGAGGCTGTTGGACGCCCAGAACGAGGCCGAATCCCTGCGAGACGAGCTCTCCGCTCTGCGTTCGCAGTTGGAGGACAGCCTGAGCGCTCAGGTGGCTGACGCCAAAGCTGCCGCTCAGGCGGCTGCGGACAAGGCTGAGGCTCTAACCTCCCGTGTGGACGCTGCCGAGAGGGCCGCCGCCGGAGAGGGCGAGCGCCTGGCTCTGCTTGAAGACCGTCAGACCCAGTTGGATCGCGAGATCTTCTCCGAGATCTCCCGTGCCGTCCCGCGAGAGGCCGCCCGCGTCATCCGCGAGGAGATCGCGCACCTGGCTGCGTCCATGCGCGACGAATAGAAGACGTTGCGGCGCAACGGGCCGACCGTTGAACCGATCACCAAACAAGAAAGGCCGTCTCCGCTAGGGGGACGGCCTTCTTTTCGTGCTGAAGCAGGCTGTCAGATCGCGCTGACAGGAACCAGCACGGTGACGGGCTCCACAATGTCAAAGGAGTGCGTGGACTCGATGAGGCGGTAGATGTTGGTCTCGTTCAGCTCCGCGTCCTTGGCCAATAACAGCATGCCGTCCACGGAGACGATGCTTTCCTCAAGGATCATGTTGGCCTTGAGTTCGCGCATGGTGACCCGGCGGCGGATGTAGCCCGTGTCCACGGGGATGGTGGTCTCAAAGGCCTTGAGGATTTCCGGGTCGTAGATGCCCTTGGTGCCGAGCATTTGGGTGAAGATGGCCGGGGCCGGCAGGCCGCGGTTCAGCAGCATGTCGTAGTCCAGCACGATCTTGAGCACCCGTGCGCCAAAGGGCGGCGAGGCGTCGTAGCGGGCGTGCTGCTTTTTGATGATCTCGGACACCAGGGCCATGCGCGGGATGTTGGCCAGCACGCCAGCGCCTACGGTGGGGTGGTTTTCGAAAAGCCTGCGCTCGTCCGGAGCGAGGTCCTTGCCCCCGGCGATCTTGTCCAGCACGGCCTTGGGCAGCGAGACGCACCCGATGTGCGAGAGCATGGCGGCCATGTCCACTTCCCAAAACTGCGGGATGAGGATGACCTTGGACAAGCGGTGCACCAGGCCGCGGATGCGTAGCGCGCGCCCGAAGGCTGCCGGGTTTGCAAGGCTCAAAACATCGGTCAGGGCCTGCACGGCTCCGTGGAGCGTGTCTTCTAGAAAGCTTTGCTCCGCGGTTTCAAGCTTGTACTGCTCAAGCCCCGCGTTAAGGTGCGCGGTGAGGGCGTCGACGGACGCGGGCTTCGTCACCACGCGAAAGGCCTTGCCGTCCTCAACCGCGTTCAGGGCCAGGTCCAGGTCTGTGCGCTGCACCATGAGTATGCCTACGGTCTGCGGGTGGGCCGTCCTGATTGCTGTGAGCAGGGCCACGCCATCGCGTTTGGCGAGCTTGAGGTCTGTCAGCACCACGTCGAAGGGACCTGAGGCGCGCACCGCCTTGAGGGCTTCCTCCGGGCCAACCACGGCCTCCATGTCGAACCGCTTGGCCAGCCGCTCGTTTGTGCTGCCCAGCGGATTGGCTGCGCCTTCAACCATAAGAATCTTACCCGGCATCTGTCCTCCTGGGGCATGTCCCCTGCGGCAAGGCAACCGCGCTTTCTGTCGACATGCATACTGCGGCCTTTGCCGCAAGGCAACTGCGCAGCGTGCGGTTGGGCACGCCTGGCAGTCTTCGCACCTTGATGGACTCGACGAAGGGGGGGGCGGCGTGGTATGGTATGCGGACTAAACAAAGGGGGAGGGGCCTTGCCGGTTTTTTCCTCTTTCCCGCCCGGGGTCTTCCGCGTGGTGCGGTCACGGCCATTTCCCACCGGGCGGGTTTTTCGGATAGCCAAGCCGGGCCGAGCGTCCGGAGCCAAAGGAAGCGGTCATGGATTCGCTTGAGAAGCAGGCCCTGCAGGTGGCCAAGGAAATCGTGGTCAAATTTATTGAGGTGGGCCGCATCTCCCCGGCCAATTTCGCCGAGCATTTCTCGGAAATCTATTGCGAAGTTCTTACCACAGTGTCCGGCGGCGGCGTTTGCGACCCGGAAGCGGCGGAGACGAAGAAGAAAGGCGTTTAGCCCATGCAGCGTTCGCCTTCCCCGGAGCAGATGCAGCGCGATCAGCTGCACGGCAGGCAAGTTGCCGCCATGTTCGGCCGCATCGCCCGCTGGTACGATTTTCTCAACCACACCTTGAGCCTGGGCCTGGACATCTACTGGCGCTGGAGGCTGGCCCGCGTGGCCCTGCCGAAGCCCGGCGGGGTTGTGCTGGACTTGGCCGCAGGCACGCTTGACGTGGCTCTGGCGCTCATTCGCCAGTACCCTGGCATCCGCGTGGCCGCTGTGGACTACACCCTGCCCATGCTGGTGCACGGCAAGCTGAAGCTTACCGGCGGGCTTGAGGACCGCATCCTGCCCGCCCAGGGCGACGGGCGCAAGTTGCCCCTGCCCGACGAGTCCATGGACGCGGCCACCATCGCCTTCGGCATTCGCAACATCCGTCCGCGCATGGCCGCCCACAAGGAAGTGCTGCGGGTGCTCAAGCCCGGTGGCCGTTTCTGCATCCTGGAGTTCGGCACCGGCAGGCGCAAGGTCTGGGGCGGATTGTACAATTTTTATCTGGACAAGGTGCTGCCGTCGGTGGGCAGTCTGTTCTCCGGCGACCGCGCTGCGTACCGCTATCTGGCCGAGACCATTCGCGAGTTCCCGGATGAGCGTCAATTATCCCGTGAGCTTATGGATGCCGGGTATGCGCGCGTGTTTCACGTTGCCATGCTTTCGGGCATCGTGTACCTGCATGTGGCGGAAAAGGCGTGTGCTCCCGCAGCCGAAACGGCGCCTGAAGGCTGCGCCGGAAACGTCGCAGACGCCAGGGAAGACGGCGGCGTGCTGCGCTGCTTCACGCCAGACGATCCGGGCAAGGCGCCCAGCGCGGACGAGTAGAACGCTGGCGGGCCGGGGCGAGGATTTTACAGAAAGGACCGGCCCAGGGCCACCATCAGAACGCCCAGGATCATGGACGTGAGGCCCAGAACGCGCAGGGCGCGGGGCGGTCGGCTGGCCAGGGTGAGCAGCACCGAAGGCATACGCTCGGCCAGGAGAAAATAGGGCAGGCCCTCCATGAGGAAGGCCAGGCCAAGGGCCATGAAGAAGAGCGACCAGTCGAGGTTCATGGGCCCCCTTGTATCCGCGCGGACGCTGGTTGTCCACCGGACGGGGCGCCTGGGGATTTCGGGGAAGGAACGAACATGGGGTTGAAGACAAGCCTTGAGGATCTGCGCGGCGGACGCGCGAGCATTGCGGTTGTGGGCCTGGGTTACGTTGGCTTGCCTTTGGCCGTGGCCTTGTCGCGCCACTTCCCGGTCATCGGGTTCGATATTTCGCAGAAGCGCGTGGACGAGCTGGCCGCAGGCAGCGACCGCACCGGCGAGGTGCTGCCCAACGACCTCGTCAGCGCCAAGGTGGCCTTCACCTGCGACCCCACGCGCCTGAAAGACGCGGCGGTCATCATCGTCGCCGTGCCTACGCCCATCGACGAGCACCGCGCCCCGGACCTGCGCCCGGTCATCGGCGCCTCGCGCACCGTTGGCGGAAATCTCGCCCCTGGCGCGGTGGTGGTGTACGAGTCCACCGTGTACCCCGGCCTGACCGAAGAAGTCTGCGTGCCCCTGCTGGAGGAGGCTTCCGGCCTCAAGTGCGGCGAGGGTTTCTTCGTGGGCTACTCGCCGGAGCGCATCAACCCCGGCGACCGCGCGCACACGCTTGAGACCATCGTCAAGGTGGTGGCCGGACAGGATGAGCCCACGGCGGACCTGCTGGCCGGAATGTACGGCGCGGTGGTCAAGGCCGGCACCTACCGGGCGTCCAGCATCAAGGTGGCCGAGGCCGCGAAGGTCATCGAGAACACCCAGCGCGACCTGAACATCGCCCTCATGAACGAGCTGGCCGTGATCTTCGACCGCATGGGCATCGACACCCTTGAGGTGCTGGAGGCAGCAGGCACCAAATGGAATTTTCTGCCTTTCCGGCCCGGCCTGGTGGGCGGCCACTGCATCGGCGTGGACCCGTACTACCTGACCTTCAAGGCCCAGGCACTGGGCTTCTCACCCCGGGTCATCCTGGCTGGCCGCGCCATCAACGACGGCATGGGCAAGTTCATCGCCGAGACCTGCGTGAAGAAGCTCATCGACGGCGATGTGAAGGTCAAGGGCGCGCGCGTGGGCGTTCTCGGCTTCACCTTCAAGGAGAACGTTCCCGACCTGCGCAACACCAGGGTCATCGACGTGGTGCGCGAGCTTGAGGAGTACGGCATCAAGGTGCTGACCCACGACCCCATGGCCGACGCCGACGAGGCGCGCCACGAGTACGGCATCGCCCTTTCGCCCCTGGCCGAGCTGCGCAGCCTGGACGCGCTGGTTCTGGCCGTGGCGCACAAGGACTACGTGGAGCTCGGCTTCGAAGATCTGCGCGGCTGGTTTCGTGAAGGCTCCGCGCCCTTGGTGCTGGACGTGAAGGGGCATTTCGACCCCGCCGCGGCCTTGGCTGCGGGCTTCAAGCTCTGGCGGCTGTAGGCCTCGCCATGCCTGTTTTGGTCGTCGCCGCCACGGGGATGGAGCTTGGCTCTGCCCTGAAGGTGCAGGTGGACGCCCCGCAGGGCAGGGTCTTTGAACTTTCCGCCTTTGGCCGCCCTGTGCTGGCCCTGGTGACGGGCATCGGCGTGGTCAATTCCGCCCTGGCCCTGGGCCGGGCGTTGGAGCGGCGCGATGTCTCCGGGGTGCTGAGCCTGGGCGTGGCGGGCAGCTTCGACCTGGCCGCGCATCCGCTCGGCTCGGTGCGGCTGGCGACGGAGGAGATCTGGCCGGAGTTCGGCCTGCTGCCCTCAGGCCAGTGCGCGGCAGACGCGCGGGGCTTGGGCTTTTCCTTGAACGGCGTGGCAGTCTCGGATGAGGCCGCAATTTTTGAACGCCTGGTCTGGGACGCGCATGCCGGGGCCAGGGCGATGGGGCTCAATCCGGCTGGCCTGGCCTGTGCGGCGAGCCTCACGGTGAGCGGCGTCACGGCGGACCCGGCGCGGGCGCGGGAGCTTTTTCAGCGCTTCGGCGCGGGCCTGGAGAACATGGAAGGCTTTGCCCTGGCCTATGCCGCGCGGCTGGCAGGGACGCCCTTCGCGGAGCTTCGCGCGGTGTCCAACGCCGTGGGCGCGCGCCCGCCGGAAGCCTGGGATTTGCCCGGAGCGCTTGCCGCCCTTGGCCGGGCAGCGCAACAAATTTTGGCTCCCTAGGCGGAGCCCGGACAGAAACGGCAGCACACTTCAACCAGCGGACGTGGTTACGGCATGAACGAAATGCGCGCTTATTTCGCCCGGGAGATTCCCGGCATCAACGCCTTCCTCGCGGCGGAAGCGGACAAGCTCGACGGACTGGTGCGCGATGTGGCCCGCCATGTGCTGCTTTCCGGCGGCAAGCGCATCCGCCCCATGCTGACCATCCTCTTTGCCAGGGCCTATGGCCACAGCAAGGACGATCAGCTGGGCATCTCCTGCGCCCTGGAAATGCTGCACACGGCCACGCTGCTGCACGACGACGTGCTGGACCAGGCGGAGACGCGCCGGGGCCAGACATCGGCCCATGTGGCCTTCGGCGTCACCGAAACCATCCTGGCGGGCGACATCCTGCTGGCCCTGGCCAACAAGATCGGCGCTGACTACGATATTCCGAGGCTCAACGGCCTGCTTGCCCGCGGCATCATGGCCACCGCAGAGGGCGAGATTCTGGAGCTGGCGCACACGGCCCGGCCCACGGTGGACCGTCAGACCTATCTCGACATCATCATCGGCAAGACGGCCAAGCTTATTGAGACCGCCTGCCGCTGCGGAGCGGCCCTCGCCAGCCGCGACCGCACCCTTGAGGATCAGGCCGGGAACTTCGGCCTGAACCTGGGCATCGCCTTCCAGCTGGTGGACGACGCCCTGGACTACACCATTTCCGAGAGCGAGATGGGCAAGCCCGCAGGGGGCGACCTGCGCGAGGGCAAGATGACCCTGCCCCTGATCCTGTACCTGGAGTCCTTGCCAGAGGTGGAGGCCCGGGAGCTCCTGGCCGGGCTGCGGGAAAAGCGGTTGACCGAAGCGGAGGCCGGGCGCATAGTGGCGCAAGTTCGGGAAAAAGGCTTGGCCGAGCAGACCCGTGAGGCTGCACGAGGCTACATTGACGCCGCCCTGCGCGAACTGGACGCGTTGCCTGCATCGCCTGAGCGCGTGGTCCTGGCCCAGGCTGCGGAGTACGTTCTCACCAGACGCAAGTGACCGGGGGGCCGATGGCCGGGAATCTGCTGCTCAATTCGCCGCACCTGCTCCAGAAAATCTCCCTGTCGCCGGTGATGCTCCGGCTCATGCAGGAAGCCATCAAGCCGGAACCCGACTTCGCCGTCATGGGCGAGACCATCCGGCTCGACCCGGCCCTGGCCACCACGGTGTTGAACCTCGTCAACTCCGCCTTCTACGGCCTGCCTCAAAAGGTGACGGACCTGCACCGCGCCGCCCTGGTGCTCGGCAGCCGCGAAATCCTCAAGGTTGCCGTGTCCATGACCCTGCACAAGGATCTGGAGCACGGCTTCCCGGAATGCCATTACGATTTCTATCCCGACTGGCGGCTCATCGTCTGGTCGTCCATTGCTGCGGAAATGCTGGCGGCCCGTTTGTGCCCGGAGCAGGCCGATCAGGCTTACCTTTGCTGCCTGCTGAAGGATGTTTCGCTTCTGTTTTTGCGTTGCGCGGCCAAGGAATATCTGCCCGAGCCGGAGCAGCGCGACCGCATCACCGTGCTTTCCAAGGGCCAGCTCGCGAAGGAGGCCGAGGCCTGGGGCATGAACCACGCGGCGCTTTCGCAGATGCTGCTGGTGCGCTGGGGCCTTCCGGCGGAGATGTGCGAGAGCGTGCGCTTCCACCATGTCGTTGACTCCCTGGCTGATCAGCCTCCCCTGACGCAATCCGTCATCCTGGCAACCCAGTGGTCCGAGATGGAGTTGGGCCACGCCAGCGGACCCTTCGGGGTGGTGCAGTTCGAAGGGCTTTTGCGCACGGTGCTGGGCCTCTCCGAGCGTGAGGTGGACGCCCTGCGGACAGAATGCCTGGGCAAGTTCCGCTCCATGCTCAAATCTTTGGGCATTGCCGAGGGCGAGGAGAACCGCCCGTATTACCGCCATTCGGTGAAGATTATGCAGGGCTACTGCTTCCTCAGCATGGACCTGCTCACCGCCGAGGGCGGGCTGACCTCGGTTACGCGCGTGCTGGGCAAGCACATCAAGCTCAACTGGGACGTGAAGAGCTGGGACGTGGCCCTCAAGTCTCCCCACGACGACGGCTACCGGCTGTTTCACCTGACGCCACAGGGCCGCTTG
This sequence comes from Humidesulfovibrio sp., assembly GCF_030689645.1. Taxonomy (GTDB): domain Bacteria; phylum Desulfobacterota; class Desulfovibrionia; order Desulfovibrionales; family Desulfovibrionaceae; genus Humidesulfovibrio. The sequence goes on along the minus strand of NZ_JAUYFU010000043.1, from coordinate 13,030 downwards.
GAGAGCGCCGATGGCGTGCATCAGGCCTCGGACATTCCCTGGAGAATCCGAACCCAGGGCATGGAGATCAGCTCCTCGGGCAAGCGCCTGGGCGAGCTGCGCCTGGGCGAGGCCAACCTGCCCAAGGAGGAGTGGGAGAATCTGGCCCTGTACCTGCGTTTCTTTGGCCAGGGGTTCGAGCACTACAGCGCCCGCCAGGCCGTGCTTGAGGAGAAGGCCCTGGCCTTTGACAAGATCCCCATCGGCGTGGCCCGGCTGGACACGGCAGGGCGTGTGGTTGAGGGCAACGGCAGGCTGGATGAGTACTTGAGCCTGGACGCCCCGGCCAGGGGGCGGCTTCTGGGTGAGCTGCTCGCCAACCGTTTGCCGCGCGAGACCAGCGCGGAGTTTGCGAATTTCGTGGGCGACCCTGCGCGCAAGAGCTTTGGGAAGATCGACTATTTCCTGGGCAAGGCCCAGGACGGCTGCATGCAGGACGGTGCGCTGTACCTCTCGGCCCACCGTGCAGAGGACGGCGGAATTCTGGCCCTGCTGGAGGATCTGCGCGAGCTTTCCCAGGTGGAGGTGCAGACCCTGCGGCGCAAGAGTTTTCTGGAGCGGCTCATCGGCTCCATGCAGGAGCTTGTGCTCACCGTTGCGGCCAGCGGGGTCATCGAGTTTTGCTCGCGGCCGGAGCTGGGTCTGGTGGGCCGCATGTTCTTCAAGGTGTTCTCTCCGGCGGATACCTGCGTGGAGGTGTGGAACCCGGTGCTTTTGAACTCCGAGGGCCAGCCCCACGTTGAGGTCGTTCTGAGGGCCATGGGCGGGGCGGAGCTGCCCTTTGAGCTTTCCTTCGCGCCCCTTGGCGGCAAGCCGGGCGGCGACCAGGAGCTGGCCCGCGAGTGCCTGGTGGTGGGGCGCGACCTGACCCAGATCCGCCGCCTTGAGGCCAAGCTCAAGATGCGGGCCATGCTCGACGGCCTCACCGGGCTGTACAACCATTATCAGTTCCACACCACCCTGGAGCGCGAGGTGAGCCGTTGCCGGCGCACGGGCCGCAGCATGGGCATGGTGTTTTTTGATCTGGACATGTTCAAGGACGTCAACGACAACCAGGGCCACATCGCGGGCGACAACGTGCTGCGCAGCGTGGGCTCCATGCTGCTGAATCTGGTGCGCCAAGGCATGGACTTTCCCTGCCGGTACGGCGGCGACGAGTTCGCCGTCATTGTCACCGAGGTGGCCGAGGACCGGCTTAAGGCCATTGCCCAGCGCATTATTTCCGACGTGCGCGAACAGTTTAAGGGGCTTGTCACCGTGAGCCTGGGCGTGTCCATGCTGCGCGGGGACGACACCCCGCAGACCCTGCTCAAGCGGGTGGACAATCTGGCTTATCAGGCCAAGGCTTCCGGGGGCGACGCCCTTGTGGGCGACTAGCCCCCCGGCCATGCTGCTATATGTTTGAAAGCTGAAACACGCTAGAAACGGCCAGGAGTCTGGCTTTTGAAGGAGAGCTCCATATGCTTTTGCGCTTTGAATTGGGCCTGAAATCCCAGGTGCGCGATGTGGTTGGCGAACGCGTGGCCCGTAAGATCAAGAGCGAGCTGGGTTTGGACCTGGCCCGCGTGGGCATTGTGCGCGTGTACACGGCGGAGGGCATCGATGAAGCCCAGGCCAAGGCTGTCATCGACGCCGGGGCTTTGCACGACCCCGTTCTGCATGAGATATCCCTCTCCCCCTTTGAACGGGCCGAAGGCCCCGATTGGGTGCTTGAGGTGGGCTTCCGCCCCGGCGTCACCGACAACGAGGCCAAGACCGCGCGCGAGACCATCCTGCTGGTGCTGGGCCTCTCCGGCGCCAGCGCCAAGGCCGTCAGCGTCTACACCAGCGTGCAGTATCTGCTTTGGGCCGCGCCCGGCGCGCCCCTCACCGAGAAGACCGTGCTGCATATCGCGCGCGACCTGCTGGCCAACGAGCTCATCCAGCGCTTCGAACTGAAGTCTGCGGCCCAGTGGGCGGCTCAGCCCGGATTCGCGGCCAAGGCCGCCCGCGTCACCGGTCAGGCCAGCGACGAGGTTGCAGTGGTGCCTCTGACCACCATGACCGACGAGGAGCTCATGGCCTTCAGCCGGGCCAACACCCTGGCGCTCTCGCTGTGCGAAATGAAAACCATCGTGGACTACTACAAGGACCCGGCCACCCGCGCCGCGCGCAAGGCCGCCGGTCTTTCCCCTGCCCAGGCCGAGAATCCCACGGACGCCGAGGTGGAGGTGCTGGCCCAGACCTGGAGCGAGCACTGCAAGCACAAGATCTTCACCGCCAAAATCGACTACGAGGACGCGGACAAGGGCGGGCGCAGGACCATCGACAGCCTGTACAAGACCTGCATCAAGGGCAGCACCCACGCCATCCGCCAGGCCAAGGGCAAGGACGACTTCTGCCTGTCCGTGTTCAAGGACAACGCGGGCGTCATCCGCTTCAACGATAAGCTGAACGTCTGCATCAAGGTGGAGACGCACAACTCGCCCTCCGCGCTGGATCCCTACGGCGGAGCGCTCACGGGCATCGTGGGCGTGAACCGCGACCCCATGGGCACGGGCCTGGGCGCGAACCTTCTGTGCAACACCGACGTGTTCTGCTTCGCCTCGCCCTTTTACGAGGGCGAGCTGCCGCCGCGCCTGCTGCACCCCCGCCGCGTGCTGGAAGGCGTGCGCGAGGGAGTGGAGCATGGCGGCAACAAGAGCGGCATCCCAACCGTCAACGGGGCCATCGTGTTCGACGAGCGCTTTCTCGGCAAGCCCCTGGTGTATTGCGGCACCATCGGCACCATGCCCACCCGCGTGGCCGGGCGCCTCAGCCACGAGAAATGTGCCCTGCCTGGCGATGTCATCGTCATGAGCGGCGGACGCATCGGCAAAGACGGGATCCATGGAGCAACCTTCTCGTCCGAGGAACTGCACGAGGGTTCGCCCGCAACGGCGGTGCAGATCGGCGATCCTATCACCCAGCGCAAGATGTACGACTTCCTCATGCGCGCCCGCGACCGGGGGCTCTACAACGCCATCACCGACAACGGCGCCGGCGGCCTGTCGTCCTCCGTGGGCGAAATGGCCCAGGACTGCGGCGGCTGCGACCTGGACCTGTCCAAGGCCCCGCTCAAGTACGACGGCCTCAAGCCCTGGGAGATCCTCATCTCCGAAGCCCAGGAGCGCATGACCTGCGCCGTTCCGCCTGAAAAGCTGGACGAGTTTCTGGCCCTGTCCAAGGAGATGGACGTGGAGTCCACGGCGCTGGGCACCTACACCGACTCCGGCTACTTCAGCGTGCGCTACGGGACCAAGTGCGTGGCCCGGCTGTCCATGCACTTTCTGCACGAGGGCCTGCCCCAGATGGAGCTCAAGGCCCGTTGGAACCAGCCCGTGGTCAAGGCCGACCCCCTGCCCAAGGACGTGGACCAGGACGAGCTGCTTTCGCGCATGCTCTCCCGGCTCAACATCTGCAGCAAGGAATACGTCATCCGCCAGTACGACCATGAGGTGCAGGGCAAGAGCATCGTGAAGCCTCTTGTGGGCGTGAAGCGCGACGGCCCGGCCGATGCGGCGGTGATCCGGCCCGACTATATGAGCGACGAGGGCTTGGTGCTTTCAAACGGCATCTGCCCCAAGTTCAGCGACCTGGACTCCTACTGGATGATGGCCAACGCCATCGACGAGGCCGTGCGCGGGGCCGTGGCCGTCGGCGCGGACCTGCGCTACATGGCAGGCACGGACAACTTCTGCTGGTGCGATCCCGTTGAGAGCGAGACCACGCCTGACGGCCAGTACAAGCTGGCCCAGCTGGTGCGCGCCAACGAAGCGCTGGACCATTACTGCCGCGGTTTCGGCGTGCCCTGCGTTTCCGGCAAGGACTCCATGAAGAACGACTACAAGGGCGGCGGCGTCAAAATCTCCATTCCGCCCACGGTGCTGTACTCGGCCATGGGCAAGATCCCGGACGTGAAGCTGGCCGTGACCTCGGACTTCAAGCGCGCGGGCGACTTGGTTTACGTGCTGGGCCTGACCCGGCCCGAGCTTGGCGGCACCGAGGTGGCCAGCGAGCTTGGCATCTCCTGCGACCAGGTGCCACAGGTGGACCTGGTGAGCGCGCGCGAGCGTTACCTGACTTACTTTACGGCCACGCAGCAGGGGCTGGTGAACGCCTGCCACGACTGCTCCGATGGCGGCCTGGCCGTGGCCCTGGCCGAGATGTGCATCGGCGGCAGGCTGGGTGCTGATGTCGACTTGGCCAAGGTGCCGGCCTGCGGCTGCACCTCTGCCTTGGAGCTTCTGTACAGCGAATCCGCCAGCCGTTTTGTCGTCTCCGTTGCCCCGGACAAGGCGCCAGCCTTTGAAACCCTGTTCGCCGGGCAGCAGTTCGGCCGCATTGGCGTTGTGACTGGCGGCGATCTGTGCATTGCGGAGCGCGGTACGCATCTTCTACGCAAAAACGTGGAGGCCCTGGCCCATTCCTTCAAGGCACCGCTGAACTGGTAGTTTAGTTAAGACAGTTATTTGCCGCCAGCAGCTCCTGTCTTTTCAGGCGCTGCTGGCGGTTTTTTTTGTTTTCCATTTTTGGAGTATTTTATTTTTTGAGTGACAGTGGTACGTTTCTATATTAAGTATTACGGCAATTTATCCGATATTGAGACAAGTTTTATCTATTGGAGGGTCTTGTGTTGCGCTACCCGTCATCCGTCATTGTTGGTGTATTTGTCGCCTGCCTGTTCGCTGCTCCCTTGCTTGCTGCCTCCAAAAGCGCGGGCTCCAAGGCCGAGTCCTCCAAGGCTGTGGCCTCCTTTGTCGGCTCTTCATCGTGCGAGGGCTGCCACGAAAAGGAATTCATAACCTTCAAAAAACATTCCAAAAAGGCGCACTCCGATCGAAGCGTGAAGATCATGGCCAAGCAGCTCACGCCGGAGGAATTGAAGGAGTGCTACGCCTGCCATACCACGGGCTATGGCAAGCCTGGCGGCTTTGTCAGCTTTGAGAAGACCCCGGACATGGGGCACGCCGGGTGCGAGGTCTGTCACGGCCCTGGCTCGGCCCACGTGGAGTCGGGCGGCAAGAAGAATCTGATCTTGGGCAAGGGACGCATGAGCGTGAAGGAATGCGAGACGTGCCATAACCCCGAGCGGGTGTCCAACTTCCGCTTCAAGCCCATGCTCTATGGCGGGGCGCACTAGGAGGTCGGCCATGATATCTCTTGAAAAAATCCGCAAATCCCTGACGCTTAAAGTCCTTGTGCTCACACTGTGCATCAGCGGCGTGGTGTTCGCCGGGCTCTTTCTGGCGACTTCGTACTGGCAGAAGAAGACCATGCTGGGCCAGGTGAAGCATAGCGCAGAGCGCGACAGCAGAATGATCTCCATGGTGGTGGAGGAGCCCATGCGTCTGGGCGACAACGATGCCACACGCGCCCGCTTCGCCGACCTGGCCCGGGAAAACAAAGACATCGACATCTTCATGGTGGATTACGAAGGATCCATCACCTACGCCACCGACAACGCCACCGAACGCAAGCCTTTGGGCGAGGTGCTGAACCATGCGGAATGCCGTGCGCTTGTGGCCCGGAGCCTCAAGGAGAAAACCCTTGCGGGCGAATTGATGCGCATGGGCGGCACGGACTTTTTCACCGAAGTCAAAACCATCCCCAACGAGCCCGGCTGCTATCACTGCCACGGCAAGAGCAAGCCCATCCTGGGCGCTCTCGTCACCCGGCAGAACCTCACCCCGCAGTTCGCCACTCTGCGCATGACCCAGTTCCTCACCGCAGGGCTTTCCCTCCTCGGGATGCTCGCTCTGAGCATCGTTCTGTTCACGTTCATAAAGCGCACGGTCATCGCCCGCGTCACCTCCATTGAGCGCAGTGCGGATGAAGTCATCCAGGGCAACCTGAACGCCTGCTTCAAGGTCAGCGGCGAGGACCGCCTGGCCAATCTCGCGACGCACCTGGGCACCATGGTCGAGCGCATCAAGGATCAGCTGGAGTACAACAAGGGGCTCTTGGACGGCATCATCGTGCCCATGATGGTCACGGACGAGCTTGGGGTCATCAACTACGCCAACAAGCCGCTTCTGAGCATCTTGGGACAGCCCATGAACTCGGTGGTGGGCAAGTGCCCGGACATGGTTTTCTACGGCGACAAGCGCGAGACCTTGACCAGCAAGGCCCTTGAGACCTGCAGCATCGTGAGCGGCAATTTCGTTTTCAAACGGCCTGACGGCGTGAGCTTCCCCTTGCACGCGGAAGTCTCGCCCCTCAAGAGCGCCCAGGGCCAGACCGTGGGAACAATCTCCGTGCTGGTCGACCTGACACAGGAAGAGCAGTCGCGCCAGCGCATCGAGGCGCACCGCGAGGAACTCCTGGCCGTGGCCAACGAGGTCACCGAGGTGGCCCTGCGCCTGGAGCAGTCGTCGGACCTGTTGAGCGGCCAGATGGAGGAGCTCACCAAGGGCATGGACAACGCCTCGGCGCGCACCCACAGCATGGCCACGGCCATGGAGGAAATGAACTCCACAGTGCTTGAGGTGGCCAGAAACGCCGGAGAGACCTCCGAGGCTTCCGGCCGGGCCAACAGCGTGGCCCGCGAGGGCGGCGTGCTGGTTCAGGGCACGCTGACGGAAATCAACCACGTTGCCAGCACCACACAGAGCCTTTCCGAGGCGTTGGGGCAGCTCTCCGTGAGCGCGCGCGACATCGGCCAAGTGCTTGGAGTCATCAACGACATAGCGGACCAGACCAACCTGCTGGCGCTTAACGCCGCCATCGAGGCCGCGCGCGCGGGCGACGCCGGGCGCGGGTTCGCCGTGGTCGCGGACGAGGTGCGCAAGCTGGCTGAGAAGACCATGACCGCCACCAAGGAAGTCGAGGCGGCCATTCTGCATGTTCAGAAGAGCACCGAAGGCGCTGTTCGCGAAATGGACGCGGCCAAGGTTCGCGTGGACAAGACCACGGAGCTGGCTGGCGGCGCAGGCAGCACCCTGACGGAGATCGTCAGCGCGTCGGACCGCATCGCCGACATGGTGCGCTCCATCGCCACCGCGGCGGAGCAGCAGTCCGCCACGAGCGAGGAGATCAATCAGAACGTGAGCGAGATCAACTCCCTCTCGGGCCAGATGTCCCAGGACATTCAGGCCGCCAATATCCGCATCCGCGAAGTTGCGTCCATGTCGAGAGATTTGGCTCAGCTTGTTGAAAAGTTCCGTAGTGAGGAGTAGGGTTGTGTCTGCCCCCCCTGTCAACGCAGGAGAATCGCTATGGAGAGGAGTCTGGAAAGGCGGCAGTTTGGCCGGGTGCATCTGCTTGCCCATGGAAGCGGCAAGACCTGCACCATCACGGTGCAGGGGGTGGGGCGCAAGGCTGACCTTATCGACATAAGCGCTGGCGGGGCGCGGTTAAAGCTTCCGCCGCCTCCGCTGGATCCTGGGGCGGCGCGCCTGGTGTTTTCGGCATGTGAGATTGAGGATGGAGGCTTGCTGCAGAATCTCTCCGCAACAGTGCAGTGGCGTAATGGCTTTGAAATCGGCCTTCAATTTCGGCCTGAGCTGAACGCCTCGTTGCGGGTACTTCAGAACTTGGTGAGCTGACCCCCTTGGCGTGATTCAAAGCGCAACGGCACGGCAGTCTGACTCGTTGTCAGGCTGCCGTTTTTTTTGTGGATTGCCGTGACCAGGAATGGAGCAGATGTATCGCTAGCTCTGATGCTCCATAGGTCAGACTCTTGTAGCCTTGCAAAAATTATTGAATTGAGTACTGCCCTGCAAAAGATTCGAAAATTGATGCCCTTGGGCTTGACTTTAAATAGACATACAACTAGTAATTATTCTCAACACAGCGCATGAGGTGCTAAATGGATACGGAAGGAAATAAGGGCGTTCGCCTGTCTCGGCAGCGGGAAACCATTCTCGCAGAGCTCTGCAAGGTGAAGACGCACCCGACGGCAGACGAGGTCTATGACATGGTGCGCAAGATCATGCCCCGAATCAGCCTGGGCACGGTGTACCGCAACCTGGACTTCCTGAGCAGTCGCGGGGTGGTGTTGCGAATCGGCGGGGCCGGAACGCAGAAGCGCTTCGACGGCAACCCTGTGCCTCATCCGCACTTGCGTTGTTCCGAGTGCGGCCGTGTGGATGACCTTGATTTCCCCCTGGCCCTGCCGGAGATCCCGGCGGAGCAGTCCATGGGCTACGGCAACCTGCGCTGCGACGTGGAGTTCGTTGGGATTTGTCCCATGTGCGCCGGGGAAAAAATGTAGGCTGGGCAGTACTTGTCCCCAATTTTTTTCTGGCGCTCTCCGCGCAATCTGGTAGGGTTGAATCGTCTGCAACTGCCGGTTTATGTCCGGCGCGTTCATCAAGGAGAGAGTTTATGAGCCTTCGCGGAACCCGCACCGAGAAAAACATCATGGCCGCCTTCGCTGGCGAGTCCCAGGCACGCAACCGCTACACGTATTTCGCCTCTGCCGCCAAAAACGAAGGTTTCGTTCAGATAGCCGCCGTGTTCGAGGAGACCGCCAACCACGAGAAGGAGCACGCAAAGCGCCTGTTCAAGCTTCTTGAGGGCGGAGAGGTGGAGATCACCGGCTCCTTCCCGGCGGGCACCATCGGCACCACCCTGGAGAATCTCCTGGCTTCCGCCGGCGGCGAGAATCATGAGCAGACCAGCATGTATCCTGAGTTCGCCAAAATCGCCCGCGAGGAAGGCCTGCAGGAAATCGCCTGCATCTTCGACGCCATCGCCGTGGCCGAACGCTTCCACGAGAAGCGCTTCCTGGCCCTTGCCAAGAACATCGAGAAAGGCCAGGTGTTCAAGAAGGACAAGTCCGTGACCTGGCGCTGCCGCAACTGTGGGTACATCCACCAGGGCGAAGCCGCCCCGGCCAAGTGCCCGGCATGCGCGCACGCCCAGGCCCACTTCGAAGTGGCCGAAGAGAACTGGTAAACACACTGCATCTTCAGGAGGCTTCAGTCTATGGAATGTGGACAGATCTATAAGTGTGACGTGTGCGGCAACATCGTCAGCGTGCTTTTCGACGGCGGCGGCGAACTGGTGTGCTGCGGAGCGCCCATGAAGCTCCTGGTTGAGAATACCGTTGACGCCTCCAAAGAGAAGCATGTTCCGGTCATCGAGAAGGTCGCCGGAGGCTACAAGGTCACGATTGGCGGCGTGCTCCACCCGATGGAGGAGAAACACTACATCATGTGGATCGAGCTCATCGCCGATGGCGTGTCCATGACCCGCTTCCTCAAACCCGGCGCTGCGCCCGAGGCCACCTTCTGCACCGAGGCCAAGAGCGTCACAGCGCGCGAGTACTGCAACCTCCACGGTCTCTGGACCGCTAAAGCCTAAGTCTCGTACCCATCGCCAGGAGGAACGCAGCATGGCTGAACCAGAAGAAATGTACCAGTGCCAGAACACCAACTGCGGGTACATCTACAACCCTGACAAGGGCGATAGAAAAGGTAAAATTCCGGCTGGCACCAAGTTCGAGGATCTGCCAGAGGAGTGGCGCTGCCCCATCTGCGGCGGAACAAAGAAGTGTTTCCGGCCCTTGGCCGGTCCCGGCTCCACCCGAGAGGTGAGCTGCCCCACACCAACTCAAGGAGAAACCACCATGCAGAAGTACGTGTGCAACATTTGCGGCTACGTGTACGATCCGGCCGATGGCGACCCTGACAACGACGTGAAGGCCGGCACCAAATGGGAGGCCGTTCCCTCTGCCTGGACCTGCCCCATCTGCGGCGCCAGCAAAGAGAACTTCAGCCCAGAATAGGGCTGGGCTTCGGCCCGTTAGCCCTAAGCTCAGTGTATCCCGGAGAGCGCTCGCCTTGACAGGGGGGCGCTCTCCATGTTTTGACAAAATAGAATAAACAAAAGGTCGCCCTGCGCACGTTAGCAAGCGGTGCTGGGCCTGCTCATACCCATTCCTGAACGGAGAACTTGCATGAAGCCAGTTGAAATTAAAAAAGATATTTTCTGGGTCGGTGCCGTTGACTGGGACAGCCGGGACTTTCACGGCTACTCTCTGTCCCCGCGCGGCACCACATACAACGCCTTCCTGGTGAAGGACGAGAAGATCACCCTGTTCGACACGGTGAAATCCGACTTCAACGACGAGCTGATGTGCGCCATCGCCCAGGCTTGCGGCGGCAACCCTCGAATCGACTATCTGGTGCTGAACCACCTGGAGCCGGACCACGCGGGCTGCCTGGACTGCATCGTGGAGCGCTACCACCCGGAGAAGATCTTCTGTTCGCCCATGGGCGAGAAGGCCCTGCGCTCCTACTACCACAACTCCGAGTCCTGGCCCATCGAGGTGGTGCCCACGGGCGCCAGCATCTCCATCGGCAAGCGCACCGTGCAGTTCATCGAAACGCGCATGCTGCACTGGCCGGACAACATGGTGTCCTACATCCCCGAAGACAAGATCGCCTTCTGCTCCGACGCCTTCGGCCAGAACTGGGCCAGCACCGAGCGCTTCTGCGACGAGGTGGACCGCTCCGCACTGCGCTCCGCCATGGCCGACTACTACGCCAACATCGTGCTGCCATACTCGCCCGTGGTGCTCAAGACCCTGGACGCCCTGGCCGGCATGAACCTCGACATCGACATGCTCTGCCCGGACCACGGCCTCATCTGGCGCGGCAAGGATGAAGTGCAGTACGCCCTGGACTCCTACCGCGAGTTCGCCTTGCAGAAGCCTGGGAAGAAAGCCGTCATCGTGTACGACACCATGTGGCACAGCACCGAGAAGATGGCGCGCGCCATCTGCGATGGGCTGGCGGACGAGGGCATCAGCGTGCGCATCATGAGCGTGAAGCACAATCACCACAGCGCAGTGATGCGCGAGGTGTTCGACGCTGGCGCGGTCATCGTGGGATCGCCCACGCACAACAACGGCATTCTGCCCCTGGTGGCCGATGTGCTGACCTACATGAAGGGCCTGCGCCCCCAGAACAAGATCGGCGCGGCCTTCGGCTCCTTCGGCTGGAGTGGCGAGTGCGTGAAGATCATCTCTGAGCACCTCACCGGCATGGGCATGGAGATGGTCGAGCCCGCCGTGAAGGTCAAGAACAAGCCCGGCCACGACACCTTCCAGGCCTGCTTTGAGCTGGGCAAGAAGGTCGGGGCGGCCATCAACGCCAAGCTTTCGGCCTAGGCCAGAAGCGCGACGATTCCAGGGAGGGCCGCGCGCCCTCCCTTTTTTTTCACCAGCGCACAGGGGGCGGAATGACGGACACGTTGACGGGCAAAGCGGCCGGAAAGGTTTGGTTCGTCGGCGCGGGGCCGGGTGACCCGGAGCTCATCACCGTGAAGGGCCAGCGCCTCATCGCGGCTGCGGACGCCATCGTCTACGCTGGCTCCCTTGTCCCGCGCGAGGTGCTTGCCGGGGCGCGTCCCGGGGTGCCCGTGGTTGATTCCGCGCCGCTCTCCCTGGCCGAGACCCACGCGCTCCTGCGCGACTGCGCCGCAAAGGGCGGCTTAGCCGTCCGGGTGCACACGGGCGAGCCGTCCATCTACGGCGCCGTGCGGGAACAGGCCGCGCTCCTGGACGCCGAGGGCATCGCCTGGGACGTGGTGCCCGGCGTCTCCAGCGCCTTCGCAACAGCGGCGGCGGCCCGCGTGTCCTTCACCGTGCCCGGCGGCCCGCAGACCTTCATCCTGACCCGGTTATCTGGCCGCACCCCGGTGCCGGAGTCCGAATCATTGCCGTCCCTCGCCGCTCATGGCGCGGCCATGGCCGTGCTGCTGTCGGCGGGCGAGCCCGAGCGGGTGCAGGCAGAACTGCTTCAGGGCGGCTACGCGTCGGAGACCGCAATCGTGCTGGGGCACAAGGTTGGCTGGCCCGGCGGCGAGGTGGTGCATGCGAAGCTCGGCGCTCTTGCGCAGACCGCCCGTGAGCACGGTTTCACCCGGCAGACCGTGTTTCTTGTGCTGCCCGGCCAGGATATTGAGGCCGAGGCCTCGCGTTCCAAACTGTATGATGCGTCTTTCACCCACGGCTGGCGCGAGGCTGAGGAACAGGATGCTCCTGGCCCGGAAGCTTCTGAACTGAAGGGAGGCGTCTGATGCGGCAGTTCAGCGTGGCGACGCAACGGAGCGAGGAGTTCGTGGACATCACCGGGCAGGTGGCCCAGGCTTTGGCTGAAAGCGGTCTCAAGGAAGGCGCTGTGCTCGTCTACTCGCCGCACACAACGGCAGGCGTCACCATCAACGAGGGCGCGGACCCGGACGTGAAGCGCGATATGCTGGAGCACCTGCGCTCCCTGGTGCCCAATAGCGCCGACTTCCGCCACGCCGAGGGCAACAGCGACGCGCACATCAAGACCAGCCTCATGGGGCCGTCGCAACTCATCCCCGTCAGCGGCGGGAGCCTGCTCCTCGGCACCTGGCAGAAGATCTACCTTTGCGAGTTCGACGGGCCGCGCCGCCGTTCCGTGCTTGTGCAGGCCCTGGCTGCGGGAGACTAATGCATGACCGAGCACTTCAAACATTGCCAGAACGCCGCCTGCGAATATTTCCCCTGCCACAAGGGCGTGGACCAGGCCGTGTTCAACTGCCTGTTCTGCTACTGCCCGCTCTATTTTTTGGCCGATTGCGGCGGCAGTCCGGCCTGGCGCGGGTTGGTTAAGGATTGCTCCGGCTGTTTCCTGCCCCATGCGCCCGGTGGGTACGAGGCTGTACAGCAGCGCCTGGGCTTGGCCTACGCAGAGTTGCGCGCGGGCATTGCGCCGCGCACCCTGGGGCAGAAGGAAGAAGAATAGCCTCCGGCGGCCAGGGGCGCTGCCCCTGGACTCCTTATGGCTTGAATGCCGGGATCCGGGAGCGCGCGCCCAGAACCCGGCATTCAAGCTGGGAAGAGTGTTGTCTGGTTCTGAATTGTTGAGATGGCGCGGGGGACGCGTTCATCCAGACCTCGCCCCAATCGTCAGGGCCGTGAACGAGCAACGCGCGGTCACGGCCCTGACGAATGGCATGCGGGTCCAGGGGGCGCATGCCCCCAGGCCGCCGG
>NZ_JAUYFU010000035.1 GCF_030689645.1 Humidesulfovibrio sp. | reverse complement strand
GCCAGAAATTCACTTTTGGCCTGGTTTGCAGCCTCGGCGGCGTCGCGGGCGCGGGTGAGCTCGCCTTTGGCCGCATGCAGTTCGCTCAGGTCCACATCCAGGCAGTAGAGTTCCTTCCTGGCTTCATCGATGCCCTGCATGACGTGGCAGGAGAATACGGGCACCAGGGAGCCGTCCTTGCGCATGAGTTCAAGCTCGCCGGAAGGTATTGCCATACCGTCCTCAGCCCAGGCCCGGATGCTCTCAATGACCACAGGGCGAAGGGGCGGCGGTATGATGAGCTCCTCAAGCTTGCGGCCTATGGCCTCCTCCGCCCGGTAGCCGTACAGCGCTTCGCTGGCGGCGTTCCAGTAGATGACGGTGCGGTCCTGGGCGTAGCCCTGCACGGCGATGGCGGGCACCTCGTCGAACAGGGTGCGGAAGCGGGCCTCGCTGAGCCGGAGGGAGTCGGCGATGCGCCGCTGCTCGGAGATATCCTGAAAAAACCCGATGGTCGCGGGGCCATCGGGCAGTTGGATGGTGGAGGCCGTGGCGTGGGTCGGAATGATGCGCCCGCTTTTATGCACCACATCGACCTCGTACTGTCCGGTGGCCTCCAGCCCCTCCTCGCGCCGCATGGCGCGTTCGATGAACTCCTGCAGATGCTGGGGTGCCACGAAGTCGCGGATCTCCATGCCGATGACCTCGGCGCGGGTCTCGAAACCCATGACCGCGGCCATGTGCGGATTGGCATACAGCAGGCGCAGGTCGCGGGCGATGGCGATAGGGATGGCGGCGGAATCGAAAACGGCCCGGTAGAAGCTCTCGCGCTGCTCCAGCACGGTCTGGGCCGCCTTCTGGACGGAGATGTCGCGCAGGAGGCAGTGCGTGCAGCGTACTCCGTCGCCGGGCCGGTGTTCGGCCATGCCGTCGATGTTGACGGTGAAGCGCTCGCCGTTCTTGCGCACGGCAGTGCATTCAAAGCCAGTGGAGCGGCCGGTGCTGACCATGGCCAGGAAATTGGCCGACTGGGCCTCGTGGTCTTCCGGGGCGATGAATTGTCTGAAGAATTTCCCTATCACCTCATCGCGCGTATAGCCGAAAAGATCCAGCCAGCCTTGGCTGACGGCACGAAGGCGGCTGTCGGCGTCCAGCGACTGATACGCCAGCGGAGCGTTCTCAAGCAGCCTTCCGGTCCGGGTTTCGTTCATGGCCAGAAGGGCTTTGGCCCCGGCGAGCTCCAGGCGCAAGGCCTCGTTCTCCCTGGCCAGGGCTTCCCACTGGCGACCATTTTCGTCATCCGGGCGCAGAGTCACGGCATTTGCTCCTGGAGGCCTCTGGCCTCGAGCATTACAGGCAAAGGGGGCAGTACTACAGTCTAGCAGTGATACGTATCTTTTGGCAACCACGCGGCGCTGCACGCTGGTTCCCAACGCAAGTTGCCCCTCTTTTCAAGGGAGTCCCCGGCTCTGGCTCTCCAGCGGCTTCGCCAAGCCCGGCGTTGTCCACGCCTTCCGGGGGCGTCCTGGCCTGATCCCGCCAAGCTCAGGAACGCGCCTCCCCGGATTGGCTGCGGGTCTGCCGGGCCAATTGCTGTCTGGGGCTCCTAGGTTCTGGAAGGACCGCTCAGTACGCAGATGGCCATGTCCGCGCGGGTGTTGTAGTCGGCGTCCAGCTGCCCGCCCGTGGTCGAGTCGATGGCGATGCGTGACAGTATGCGGATGCCCAGCTCAGCGCACAGAGCCTCGAAGTCCTTGATGCTGAAGAAGCGGATGGAGGGCGAGGACCACCACGGAAAGGGCAGGCCCTCGGTGACGGGCGAGGTGCCGTTCTCGGCCAGCTGGCGCACGGCTTCGGCGTGGGCGAAGTTGGGGAAGCTCACGATGCCGGTCTTGCCCACGCGCAGCATCTCGGTCAGCACCTTGTCCGGCCGACGCATGGCCTGCAGGGTCTGGCTCAGCACCACCACGTCGAACTGTCCGTCGGCGAACACGCCCAGGCCGCGGTCCAGGTCGCGTTGCACTACGCACAGGCCTTGGGCCACGCACTCGATGATGTCGCCGGGGTTCAGCTCCAAGCCCAGGAGCGTGCCGCTGCCGCGCTGACGCAGCCTGCCCAAAAGCTGGCCCGAACCGCAGCCAAGGTCGAGCACGCTGGCGCCCGGCTCAATGAGCTCCTCAATGCGCGCCAGGTCCAGGCGGTTTTGGAAAAAGATGCTGCGCACGTTGGTTGGGGCCGCGCCGCACTGGGCCTCGGGTTCCTGGTCTTCGGGCACGCAGCCGCAACCCTTGTCCAGAAACCCGGCCATGAGCGGGCCGTATACAGGCAGGTCGTTCTCCAGCAGGAAGGCGTCGTGCCCGCAGTCGCTGTCGACTTCAAGGGCGCTGACGCTTTTGCCTTGGGCGAGCAGCGCATCCACCATGCGGCGGCTGTGGGCCGGGGGGAAAAGCCAATCCGTCCGGAAGCTAACCACCAGGGACGGGCAGGCGATGCGCCCCATGGCCGCCTCCAGGCTGCCGTGGTCGCGGCCCAGGTTGAACTGGTCCATGGCCAAGGAAAGGGTCACGTAGCTGTTGGCGTCGAAGCGCTCAACGAACCGCCCGCCCTGGTACGCCAGGTACGAGCCCACGCTGAACTCCTTCTCGTAGGCATAGGCCACATCGCGCGGATGCTCGCGGTCCGGGTCGAACTTGCGCGACATGGTGCGGTCGGAGAGGTAGGTCACGTGCCCGATCATGCGGGCGATGGCCAGGCCGTCGTCGGGCTTGTGCTCCTGGTCGTAGTACTGGCCGTTGTTGTAGTTGGGGTCCTTGAAGATTGCGTTGCGGCCAACGATGTCGAAGGATAGAGCCTGGCTGGACAGGCAGTGGGTGGTGGCCAATAGGATGGCCGAGCCCACGCGCTCCGGGTGCTCTATGGCCCAGGTCAGGGCCATCATGCCGCCCATGGACCCGCCGATGACCGCGTGGAGTTTGTCGATCCCCAGCTCGTCCAGCAGGCGTCTCTGCACCTCCACCATGTCCGCGATGGTGATGCGCGGGAAGTCGCCGCCATAGGGCCTGCCCGTGCGCGCATCGATGCTTGCCGGGCCGGTTGTGCCCCGGCAGCCGCCCAGCACGTTGGCGCAGATGACGAAGAAGCGGTTCGTGTCCACGGCCTTGCCCGGGCCAACCGCGATGTCCCACCAGCCCGGAGCGTCGCCCTCGTCATGCCGGGCCACGTGGGAGTCGCCGGACAGGGCGTGGCAGATGTACACCGCGTTGTCGCGCGCGGAGTTCAGCTCGCCAAAGGTCTCGTAGCATACGCTGACCTGGGGCAGCTCTCCGCCAAGGCGCAGGGGCAGCGATCCGGGCAGGGTCAGGGTCTGCGCGTGGGGCAGTTCGCCCGCTCCGCGCGCGGCGTCGCTTCCGCCGAAAACGGGATCGCTCACGCTGTGGCCCCCTTGCATGCGCCGCCGCAGTCCACGGCCAGGCGCAGGGCCTGGTCCAGGTCGGCCAGGATGTCGGCCAGATCCTCCAGGCCCACGCTCAGGCGGATGAACTCCGGCGTGACGCCCGCGGCCAGCTGTTCGGCGTCTGAGAGCTGCTGGTGCGTGGTGGTGGCGGGCTGGATGACGAGCGTCTTGGCGTCGCCGATGTTGGCCAGGTGCTTGGCCAGGCGCACGTTGTTGATGAAGATGCGGCCAGACTCCTTGCCGCCCCCGGGCCCTGACGATTTAATCCCGAAGCCCATGATGGCCCCGGCCCCGTTGGGCAGGTACTTTTGCGCGTTCTTGTGGTCCGGGTGGCCGGGCAGGCCGGGGTAGTTCACCCAGGCCACGGCAGGGTGGGTCTCAAGCCACTGGGCCACGGCCAGGGCGTTCTCGCAGTGGCGCGGCATGCGCAGGTGCAGGGTCTCAAGGCCCAGCAGGAACAGAAAGGCCGCAAAGGGGCTCATGCAGGCCCCGGTGTCGCGCAGCCAGTGGGTGCGCATGTGGATGATGTACGCGAGGTTGCCCAAGGGCTTCAACGCCTCGGTGAAGATCATGCCATGGTAGGCCGGATCGGGCGCGGCGAAGTCCGGCCAGCGCGCCGGGTCTGCGGCCCAGTCAAAGGTGCCGCCGTCCACCACGGCTCCGCCCACGTGCACGCCGTGCCCGCCGATGAACTTGGTGGTGGAGTAAACCACGATGTCCGCCCCGTGCTCGATGGGCCGCAGCAGCATGGGCGTGGTCACGGTGTTGTCCACCATCAGGGGCACGCCGAGGCCGTGGGCGATGTCGGCCAGGGCGCGAAAGTCGGCCACGTCGTTTTTCGGGTTGCCCACGCTCTCCAGGTACACGCAGCGGGTGTCGGCGTCGGCCAGGGCCTTGATAGCTTCCGGCTTGCCCGGATCAAAGAAGCGCACCTCCACCCCGAACTTTTTGAAGGTCTGGGTGAACAGGGTGGTGGTGCCGCCGTACAGGCTTTTGCTGGCGAGGATGTTTTGCCCTGCATGGGCCAGGGTGAGCAGCGCGCCGGTTATGGCCGCCTGTCCGCTGGCGAAGCAGAGCGCGCCCACGCCGCCGTCCAGAGCGGCCAGGCGCTTCTCCAGCACGTCGTTTGTGGGGTTCATGAGCCGCGAGTATATGTTGCCGAACTCCTTCAGGGCGAAGAGGTCGGCCGCGTGGTCGGTGCTGGTGAAATTGTAGGACGCGGTGGCGTAGATGGGCACCGCGCAGGCGTGGGTGGCCGGGTCGTCGCTCTGGCCCGCATGCAGGGCGCGGGTGCCTAGGCCCAATGTCTTTTCTTTCGTCATGACGCGATCTCCTTGGGTTGCTGCGTCAAACACTACCAATTGGGTGCGATTAGCTTTGCCGGGTGCGGCTGTCAACGTGAAATGACATGGGCCGCCCGTCGTTCATTTTTGAGGCTTTCTAGGCCCTGGCAAGGCGTTGCGCCGGAATTCCATGGCCGCGCATCATGCGGCACGGGACAGAAGCTCCGCCCGTTCCGCCGCCCGCTCTAAAGAGGAGCGCAACTTGCCCGCTCCAGTCGGCGCTTCGATGACCACGCGGGCAGGAGGAGGCGAGATGTCGCCCTTGGCTCCCAGGGCGGCCAGATATTCCGCAAACACATCGTGCTCAATATAGCCGGTGTCCACGCGGTTGCCCACAGCGTTCTTCAGGGTGGTCAGGCCGTCGCCGCCCCCGGCCAGAAAGCTGTTGGTCACCAGCCGGTAGGTTGCGGTCATGTCCAGCGGGGTCGCGGTTCCGGCGGCAGGGCGCAGGACCAAATCGGCAATGCGTTTGCCCTTGGGCTGCAAGGGCCGGATGACGTAGCTCAGGCCTGCGGTGTGGACCACAACAATCTTGTTGGGGTCGTTGTTCTCCGGCGGGCGGGTGGTCAGGCGGAACTCAACGGCGTCTTCCAGTGCGTCTTTTATCTGCGCACCGCTCAGGTCCAGGGTCACCAGGGTGTTGCCAAAGGGCAGCACGCCCATGATCTGGCCCTGGGTGAGCGGCCCGGCAAGCAGGTCGCGGCGGATGCCGCCAGCGCCCACAAAGGCGATCTGCGCCCCCGGCATCTTGGCCAGATAGGCGTCGGCTACAAGGGGGCCGGGATCTGTGGCCGTGCCGCGGATCATGTCCTTGGCTGCCGTCGCGCCCAGGGGCGCGTTTT
This sequence comes from Humidesulfovibrio sp., assembly GCF_030689645.1. GTDB lineage: Bacteria > Desulfobacterota > Desulfovibrionia > Desulfovibrionales > Desulfovibrionaceae > Humidesulfovibrio. The sequence goes on along the minus strand of NZ_JAUYFU010000035.1, from coordinate 2,879 downwards.
GGAACGCGGCGATCTTTGCGGCATAGGGCGCGAGCTTCGCCAGCATGGCCGGGTTTTCCGGGTACACGCGGGCAATGCCGGAAGCCTCCACGGCGGCGCGCACGGCCTTGCCGTCAGCCGAAGCAGGGTCCAAGGCAACGCCGCCCATGCGGAAGCCATCGCCCGCCACGAGCCGGGGCGCGGCGCTGTGCCCGGTTATGCGCCCTTCGGCGTCAAAGGACATGGAAAGCACGCCCAGGACCTCGCCCCATTTCCAGGCCTGGACCACGAGGACGGCTGCGCCCTCCGGGCCTTGGATCACCGTGGGATACGGCCCGGCTGGCTTCAGGCCGAGGGAGGCCAGGCGCGCGCGGTCGCCCAGCAGGGTGTGGGTGTGCCCGCCCACGATGACGTCGAGGCCAGCAACGGTCTTGGCCAGTTCCTGATCCGCGTCGTAGCCGTTGTGGGAGAGCAGGATGATCTTGTTCACGCCCTGGGCCTGCAATTGGGCCACTGCGGCGCGGATGGCCGGAGCTGGATCCAGAAAGCGCGCGCGGCCCACGTCTTTGGTCATGAGCGGCGTGGACGGGGTGGTGGAGCCGATGACGCCCACGGGCTCCGCGCCGAACCGGAGGATTGCGTAGGGCCGGATGCTCCCGGCCAGAGCGGGCTCTTCCGATGCGTCGATGTTGGCCGAAAGCACCGGAAAACGCGCCAGGGCAAGCATGCGGCCTAGCTGCGCCGGGCCGCGGTCGAACTCATGATTGCCCAGGCTCATGGCGTCCAGGCCCAGCGCATTGAGAAACTCGAACTCCGGCGCGCCCTGGAACACGTTGAAGTACAGCGTGCCCTGCACCGCGTCCCCGGCGTGCAGGGTCAGCACATTCTTCTCGCCGGCCCGCACCTCGTCCAGCGCGGTTTTGAGCCGGGCCATGCCGCCAAGTTTGGCGCGCACGATCTGGCGCTGGCCGTCCGCATCCACGGTGAGGTTTTCGTCCGAGGGCTCAAGGGCGGAGTGGGTGTCGTTCATGTGGGCGATGGTCAGGCTCAATGGCTGGCGGGGGGCGGCGCAGGCGGCCAGGGCCAGGGCCATGACCAGGGCCAGTGCTGGCAGCAGGCGGGCCGCCATGCCCGAGCCGGGGCGCTGGGCGGGGCGGGATTTCGTCGCATGAGGCATGGCTGGTTCTCCTCGAAGGGGCGTTCAGCGCTGCCCGGCTGGTGGAACCGGCGGGGATGAAGCGCGTCTGCCCGGCACTGTGGCACCCTGCGGCGCAGATGAAAAGAGGCCGCTCGGGTGAAAAATGAAACAGGGAGAAAAAGCCTCGCGCAGATGCGGCGGAACATTGCGCCGCACCTCGTCCTGAGGTAGCTTTAAGGCGTTATTCCCAGCTCTTGCCAGAGTCCTCGAATTGTCCGAACCTGAAGGAGACCGTCGAATGAAGAAAAGCCCCTGGGCGCTGCTGCCCCTGCTGTTGTTGCTGCTTGTTTGCGCATCCGGCGCGCTGGCCCAGGACATTCAGCCTGTGGGCAAGCCCGTGGGCAAGGACGCCCAGGGCAATGTCATCCGGCAGGTGCGGGTGGGCGGCATCGACATGGGCTACAAGCTCATGGGCAACGGCGAGCCCCTGGTGCTCATCCCTGGCCTGGGGATGACCATGGACCGCTGGCCCCAGGCAGTGCTGGAGGCCTTCGGCAAGAAGCGTCAGCTCATCGTGCTGGACAACCGCGGCATGGGGCACAGCACCGCCGACGCCACGCCTTTCAGCTATCCGCTTTTTGCGGCTGATGTCATTGGGCTCATGGACGCCCTGGGTGTGAAGCGCGCCGACGTGCTGGGCTTCTCCATGGGCAGCACCATCACGCAGCAGCTTTTGCTCAGCCACCCGGACCGGTTCAACAAGGCCATCATCCACGCAACCACCACGGACGGTGGTCCTGTGGCCGACGGCCTGCGCAAGAGGACCTATACGGACCCCATAATCCTGCGTCAGTTAGCGGCGAGCGCCACCTGGAAGACCCCCCTGGACAAGCTTCCGGCCATCCCCAACCAGACGCTGCTGCTGGTTGGCACCGCAGATCCCGTGGTGGGATCGGAGAGCTCCAAGGTCATCGCCTCCGCCATTCCTGGCGCGTGGCTGGTGCAGATCAAGAACGCCAGCCATGGCCTGATTCTCGAAGCGCCCGAGCAGTTCACCAAGATTGTGCTGACGTTCCTGGACGTGGACGCCACGGTGAAGCCCAGGAATTAGCGGCGGCCTGCCGCAAGGGCGCGGGTGCTGAGGGGGCTGGCGGCTCCCTCAGCCTGGTCCGTCTGTTTTGCCCATCTGGCTGATTATGTTGAATTCTTCTTCGGTGATGGGCATCACTGACAGCCTGGACCCCTTGCGCAGCAACTCCATGCCGGACAAGGCCCGCACCATGCGCATGGCCTTGAGGGGCACAGGCCTGGCGAACTTCTGATCGAAGCGGACGTCCACCGCGAACCAGAGCGGCCTTTCCGGCGGGCTCCTGGGGTCGAAGTGCCCGTCGTCGGGATTCCAGGCTGTCTCATCGGGATACCCGGCCCGGACCACACGCACGGAACCCACTGCCGAGGGATCGGTCACGCTGTGGTAGAAGAGCGCCAGGTCGCCTTCGGACATCTGATCGCGCAGGAAATTTCGGGCCTGGAAATTCCGCACGCCGCTCCAGCAGGTGGTCTGGTCCGGCTCTGCGGCAAGGTCATCGATGGAGTAGCATCCCGGCTCCGACTTCAGGAGCCAATACCTCATTCCCATGGCGTCAAGCCTCCTTAGGGCAATGCGCAGATCGTGTTTGGCGGCGGTTCGGAAAGCAATCCTGCCCCCAGACATGCACGCAGGGTCCTCGCCTTGGGGGCAGTGAGCCCTGCCGTGCGCCTG
>NZ_JAUYFU010000001.1 GCF_030689645.1 Humidesulfovibrio sp. | reverse complement strand
CCATGAGTTTAGGCCTGCCCCTGCCCAAAGGCACCTTAAGGGCATTCCAAGAAGAAGATGAGACTCGGCACTTCCTTGGGGAGGCCTCCTTTGATCGCAAAGCTATCGGTTCTCAGGTAGAGTTGCGCCTAGGGCAGGCGTTCGACGTAAGCGTTGAGCGCGTGGTGACGGACTTTGAAAAGACCGGCAAGAACAGCTACCGCGCCGCTTGGGAGCTGCGCATCCGAAACGCCAAGAAGCAATCGCAGCAGATTGTGTTGCAAGAGCAGCTCCCAGGTAAATGGAAGGTGGTGGACGCCTCCCAAAAGTGGAACAAACCTGCAGCCGGTGTGCTTGAATTTGTGGTGGATGTTCCGCCAAGCCGAGACGCCGACCCCCTGGTGCTCAGGTACGCCTTCACAACAGATCTTTAACGCAACCGCTGCCCTGACAGGGCCTTGCCCCAAGGGCAATCTTCGCGTAGCCCACTTAAGCACGCGGAATGTTGAGGGGGAAGAGTGGGTTCGGTTGCTGGGATTGTATGCGCCGTTCTTTCGGCTGTGTGTTTCGGGATGCTGGCCGTACTGGGCAAGCTGGCCTACGCTCAGGGCTTCGCTGCAGCGGAGATTCTGCAGTATCGCTTCGGCATAGGCGCATTAATGCTCCTGGTGTGGTTCGCCGCAACCAACAAAAGCGTACTGCGCGCCAGGCCAAAGACAATTCTCAAGGCCCTGTTCCTGGGCGTTGTGCTCTACCCGGTGCAGAGCCTGTCCTTCATGACATCGCTCAAATACATTCCAGCCTCCACAACCTCGCTCATTCTCTACTTCTACCCAGTGGCGGTGACGCTGCTCTCGGCCTTGCTCTTCAAAACACGCTTGGACCGGATTGTCGGCGTGTCTTTGCTGCTGCTGGTGGCAGGGTGCGGGCTTGTTTTCTTCGACGCCTTCCTGCGCGATATCAACCACACGGGATTGATGCTGGCGACGGTGTCCATGCTCATCTTCTCCGTGTACCTCATCTGCCTGGAGTGGCTGCTGCGCGGAGAGAACCCGCAAACCATCTCTTTCTATTGCGTGCTCTTCGCTGCCCTGGTCTACACTATCATGAGCCCGCCAGTGCGCTTTCTCGAACTGGACATGGGCGCCAAGGCTCTGACCCTGGCGTTGGGACTCATACCAACAGCACTAGCCGTCACCCTGCTCTACCGCTCGGTGGATCTCATCGGCAGCGCAAGCGCATCCATCTGCTCAACACTTGAACCCATCACCACGGTGCTAGCCTCTGCGCTGTTGCTTGGCGAGGACGTGGTGCTTATCCAAGTGGCGGGCATGGCTCTTATTCTGGTGGGAATAGTACTACCAAACGCCCAGGCGCTCCGTATGAAACGGCCTTGACGCCCATCGGCATTCCAGTCATATAGTTTAGGAATGCCTAAACGGTTAAGCATGGTTATACGTGAGATTGGGCCGCACTCAAGAAATCAGACAGTGATTTATGAGAGGGAATGATGGACGCCAATAGACGCCGCCGCAGCAGGGTGGACACGCATATTGCCGCCAGCTTCATACACTCGGATGAAGTGGAAGTGCGGCTGCTTGTCTGCAACATCAGCCTTAAGGGACTGCTCGCCGTGCCCGAGGCCCTCGTCAAGACAGGAGAGCACGGCCTGCTGCGCATCACCCTTTCACCAGCAGCGGTCATCGAGATCGAATGCCGTGTCATCCGAAGCGATGAAACGGGCGTAGCCATAGACTTTATGCCCATGGAGCCAGAAAGCTTCATGCACCTGCGCAACCTGGTGCGCTATAACGCCCCAGACGCCGACCAGATTGACGACGAGCTCAAGCACTCCGCCTTCGACAATCTCTCTTGAGGACCGCGTGGGCAGCCCACGGCTATGGCTTCGCAACCATCCCGGTGGTATTCTTCTGCTCAAGCAGCTGCATGAGATCCTCAAACTCTTCAACCGGCACTGCACCGCGCACAGGCACCCCATTCACAAGATAGGTGGGCGTTCCTTCCACGCCGAAGCGCCGGGCTTCGGCAACGTCGGCTTCAATGCGCGCGCGCAAAGCAGGTGATTCCATGTCTTTTTTCAAGCGCGTAGCGTCCACCTTGAAAGCCGGTCCCAGGCTGGCGAGGATGGCGGCAATGCCCCTGCCTGATCCATTGGCCAAAGCCTGCTGATTGCCGAAAGCAAGATCCGCAAACTTCCAGGCGGCATCGGGATTCTGCTGGGCCAAGGCTTCGAAGACCACGGCAGGTTCGAGGGATCCGGGCCTGACCGGGAAATGCTTGAAATACACACGCACCTTGCCAGGCTGACGCCGCAGAAGCTCGTGCATGGTGGCCTGTCCCCTGGCGCAATAGCCGCACAAAAAGTCCGTATATTCCACTATGGTCACGGGCGCATCCGCCGCACCAAGATAAATGCGCCCGGCTGACAGCTCTGGTTTGAAGGGGTCGGCCAAGCTGCGAAGTTGTCCTTCCTTGCGTTCGGCTTCCTCTCGCTCCGTCACAGCCTGATCCAAAATATCCATGAGCTGGGACTTGTCGTGCTTCAAGGCATCGAAGACCAGCTGCGGATTGTCGCGCAGAGCTTGGGCCACTTGGTCGCGGCTGACGGTCTGGGCACAGGCGGACGAGCACAAAAGACTCACAAGGATCAGCAGTACGTTGCGCATAAACCCTCCAAAATGAAAAAAGAAGACGGCGGCCCGGTATCCAGGCCGCCGTCAGATACGCGTTTTACGTTAGAACGCTCCTACCACTTCATGGAGCGCTTCACAGCCAGGGCCTGCTCCTGCTCCTCGTAGGTGGCGAACCCGGCGTGGTGCATGGCGTCCTCGACGGTGAAGGTCCAATCCCAACTGGAGTAAATCACCGGCTTGTGGAAAATGGCGCGGAAACGCTCCATCTCCTGGCGGTAGAAGGCTTCCTTGGGATTCTCGATGTTGTCGCGCAGCTGCTCGCTGAAGCGGTCCAACTCGCCCTCGTACCACTCCATAAGATCCTCTGCGGTCTTATAGCGCTTGAGGATATGGCCGTAGCCGTTCTCCTCCAGCAGGATCTCCAGGCGGCTGAAGTGCTGCTCGCGCAGCCATTCGCCCAGTGCGGAAACCGGGATGTTCAGGGCCTCCACCTCAGCCATCTGGATCTTGGTCTTGCGATAGGTATCGGGCACAACCGAGGCAGAGTCGATGCCGGCGATGGCCACCAGCCCGCGCAGAATCTCGCTGTTGGACACGCCCTGGCCGCAGAAGCCGACCTTCTTCACGTATTTCTGCCCCGCAAAGATGGTGACCAGGATGGCCCAGACCACCGCCGGATCTTCTTCGTCATAGATGTGCTGCAAACGCGAGTTGTCGCGGTCTGTGGCCAGCACCATCTGGGTCATGTCGTTGGAGCCGATAGAGAACCCATCGACTTCCTTAATGAATTCCTTGCACAAAATGGCGTTGCTCGGAATTTCGGACATGAGGATGACCTTCATGCCGTCCTTGCCGGACTCGATGTTGTGCACGCTCCGCAGGTAGCGCTTCATGCTGCGCGCCTCTTCCAATGTGCGCACGAAAGGCAGCATGATCTGCAGATTCTTGCCGCCGAAGATGCCGCGCGCGAGCTTGAAGGACTCAAGCTCCCAGTCATGAATGTTGCGCGACACGCCGCGGTAGCCCAGCATTGGATTGTCTTCATGGAACTCGAAGAGCAGACCGCCAATGAGGTTGCGGTACTCGTTCGACTTGAAGTCAGTGGTGCGGTAGACGATGGTCTTGCCGTAGAAGGCCATGGCGAAGAGCGCCAAGCCCTGGGCCAGGGTCTGGATGTAGTGCTCCTTGCCGGTGCGGAACCCGCGCGACTCAAGCAGCTTGCGGATGCGCTCCGGCAGGGTGCGCACCTCGTCCATCTCGCTCTTCAGGCCCATCTTGAGAGCCACTTCCTCGCGCAGGGCGGCGATGCGGTGCAGCACGTCCACGACCTCTGGGTCGTCCTTGACGCGGGCTGCGATCTTCTCGATCTCGCGCTCGTGGTCCTGTTTGGTCTTCTTGGCTTCGGCGTAGTTCTCGCTGGTTCCGTCAACCACATCGTAAAAGCCCATGATGACGGCGATGTGCTTCTTGAGGGAGACAGAAGTCTTCAGGGACTCCAGGCGCTCCGTTGCGTAGCCGATGTGCTCGTCGAGCTTCTTGTCCAACTCGCGCAGGCGGCGGTGAATGGCCAGCACCTCGTCGGTGCCCTTGGTACCCTCGCGCTCGGACAGGGAGGCAAGCTCCTTGCCCAGGCCGGTGATGATGCCGACGTAGTCGCGCAGCTTGATGCGCAGGTTGATGAGGCCGGTGGCCAGCTGTTCCTTCATGACCTTGGACAGACGGCTGTCCAGCTCGCGAAGCTTGGCGTCCACCAGGGAGCCCAAGACGCCGCGATCATAAGCCTCCAGGGCCAGCGGATGCACGCTGATGTTCCCCAGCATGAACTCGGCGCGCAGCAGGCCGACCTCAAAGTCGGGCACGCGGCGCAGACGCGAGAGAAACAGCGACTGGCCGATGTCGGCCAGGATGAGGCCGACCTTGGTTTTTGTGGCGGGCAAGGCCGCAACGTCGATCTCGCCGCCCACGTCCACCAGGGGCAACTTGCCCCGGTACACGCGTCCGCGCGATCCATCGACCGTGATTTCCTGGCCGTCGAGGGAACGAATGACCTCAAGGCGTTGCAGGCCGATGACAGCCGGAATGCCCAACTCGCGGGAGGTGATGGCTGCGTGGCTGGTGTCGCCGCCTACGTCGGCCAGAATGGCGCTAGCTATGCGCATGCCCGGCACCATGTCCGGGTCGGTGCGCTCGGCTGCCAGAATATCGCCCTTGTTGACCTTGTTGAGCTCAAGGGCGGAGCGCAGGAACTTCACAGTGCCTTGGCCTGCCCCGCGCGAAGCGCCGTTGCCTTCCAGGATCAGTTCGGCGTCGGCAAGGGCCTTGGGATCAACTTCCTTGCGGCGCATGAAAATAGTATTCGGGTGGCGGTCAAAGTCTTCGTTCCAGCGAGTCTCGGGCCGGGCCTGCACAAACCACAAGCGGTCGGCGGAGTCGATGCAGAACTCCGTGTCCATGATCATGCCGCCGTAGGCCTTGGAGATGTTGCGGACGCCGCGGGCCACTTCCTCGGCCTGGGCCAGGGAAAGGGCCCAGCGGAACACCTCATTCTCATCCACGGGGACGTCCTTGGTGCCGCCCAAATCCTCGTCGTAGATGATCTTCTTGTCTTTACAGCCCATAAACCGCACAACGACTTCAGAATGGTCGTCGCGCTGGAAGACGTAGAACTTGTCCGGGGTGACCATGCCGCCCACCACCGCCTCGCCCAAGCCGTAGCTTGCGTCGATGGAGACCAGATCGTTGCGGTCGGTGCCGCGGCACCCGGTCGAAGTGTCGGCGCTGAAGGCCGTCCCGGAAATAAGCGGGTTGATCATGCGCATGATGCACACGGACAGCGAGGTGTTCTCGATGGCCCATTCTTTCTTGGCGTTCTCAGCTATCGTGTCGTCGCCGGTTTCCTCGGCGCGGTTCACGGCGTCCAGAATGGCCTCGCGGCGATAGGTCATGCTGCGGAGATTGTAGGCGCTGGCGCAGTCCCAGTGGTAGGCCTCAACGCAACGATCCTCGCCAACGATGTTCAGGTAGGTGTCCTGCAATCCGGCAAACGCCTTCTTGCAGCTATCCTCACCTGCGGCGGAGGAACGCACGGCCACCGGCTCGTTCTCAAGGCCAGCCTCGCCGCAAATCTCAAGATAAGCGGCGCGCACGGCCTCTTTGACCTCGGTGGGCGTATCCACGGAGAGGATGGCCGCCTGCACGAGCACTGACCTCTTGCGCAGCTGGTCGATGCCCTCAGGACTGGTGGCGAAGCCTTCCACAACATTGTTCACAAACGTGCGCAATTTGATGAGGGTGCCGGTATTCTTCACGGCCTCGGTGGCGATGCGCTTGGAGATGCGGCGGGTGAACTTGCGGAGAAATTCGGGATCGCGGTTGATCTCGTCGTCGGTCCAGTCCGTGGTGTTGTATTCCTTGTCCACGATGGTCCGCACGAGAGAGGCGTTGACCTTGGTCTCATCCAGAAGCTTATGGAAAGCAATGGAGGAGATGGCCCGGAACTGCGGAGCGCGGATGCCCTCAACCTGACTGATGATGGCGGTGTTGTAGTTCTTGCCGCCCACAAGAAGCTCGGCATCAGGGCCAATGGCAACAATGTCCGCGCCGGTGAGCACGATATTCTTCGTGAGTTCAGCTTTGGATACGGATTTAGGCTTCGCCTCGGCGGCAACGGAAGCCGTTTTGGCAGTCTGTTCCTTCTGGATCTTGGCCATGCACTCCTCCTGGCAGCACCGCTAGCCTGCGGGCCGTATCGTCATTGAGGGACCTATCTTAAGGATTCAAACGACGTCCTTCCCGGTCCATGGCCTACCCATGCCTGTGGGAGTGGGATGCGCCGCGTTTGCAGCCGTCTTTTCGTAGATACCTGTTTGCCAGCGCCTCGTCAATTGCACATACAACAATACTGTAAATGGACGGCAAAGCGGCCAGGAGAAGGTCTTTCGTCATCACACGCGATGTCGTGCGATGAGAATTTTATCCCCTCAACTCCTGGCCGCACTCAATACAAACAGCGACACGGGGTCACTTGCATATACAACAATGCAAGGCCCAAACGGACGTAAGGCCTAAATCTTCTGCCCGCACACAGGGCAGAAACGGAAGTCTTCACTGGCCAACGGAGCCTTGCAGGTAGGGCAACCCGCCTGCGCTGGGCCAAGCTCCACAAGCAGCTCGCCTTCCTTCACGGGGACCATGATCTTGTCTTCCTGATAGTTGGCGTTCTTCAGCACACGTTTCACAACGCCAGCCACAGGTGCATATACGCTTTTTTCCTGCTTCATGATGGAGATGTTCAGAATCTCCTCACCCTTCTTAACTATGTCGCCCACACGAACGTGCATGACCCAAAGGTCGCCGTTGGACGGCGAACCGATGTGGTTCACATTCTTGGGATCGGCCATTTCCATGCTGTCGCGCTCGGCGCCGGAGGCGTCGCGAACCTTCACCTTATGGGAAGTGGTCTCGGAGTCCACGGAGTAGCGAACGGTAATGCACCCCTGCTCGTCAGGCTCGGAGATGTCCGAGATACGCATGACATGGGGTTTGCCGCAGCGGCTTTGGAACAACAAGGTCTCGCCCTTCTCTAGCCCCTCAAACCACACGTCCAGCGGCAAATTGTTGGCGTCGCCGTAAGTTTCGCAGAATTCAATGGTCTTCAGCGCATCGCCGGGATGATTCAAGTACAGCACGAGTTCTTCGGGCGTGGCCTTGCGACCAAGACGTGCGTCGAGGGTGCTCTCCTCGGACGCCAGGTCCATGTCCTGCAAGGTATCAAGAGGCGAGGCCTCAGTGCGGGTCTGAACCGCCACGCTCCAGTCGGCGCCAAAGGCGCTCTGATAAACCCAGTCCGGCGGAAAGCCCAAGGGCAGTTTGCCGTACTTGCCCAGCAGCAAATTGCGGAAGGCGTCGTTGCTGTCGCGATAAAGGTCGAGTCTGGCCTCGCGCTCGTTGTCGGTCAGCTCGCCCTCAGGCGCCAGGTTCGCAATGTCGAGAACGTTCAGCAGACGACGCACCTCGCGCTCTCCGCCGCGCTTATACGCGCCGGTGACAGCCAGAAACGAGGTGTTCCAGGTGATCTGCGAGCCTGGTGTCACGTCGTGGTAACGCACAATCTTGCGAGTGCCGGCCAGGAACTTGAGCATGTACGGCAGCAGGTGGATGTACCCCTGCTTCATGGCCCCTTCCTGCGAGGAGGAGGTCGCTCCGCCAGGCATGCCGTGCCGCACCACGTCGTGGTCGATGCCCTGGAAGTAGGGCGAGCAATACTTGTCATAGTAAGGCATGATCTGCTTCAGCGTGAAATTAGTGCTGCGGATCATGTCCTTGTCGAGGAGGGTCTTGAGGCCCATCTCGTCCTCAATGTAGGCGGCGGTGGAGAGCACTTCGCCCTGGCCGTACCAGCGTACGCTGGAGCCGATGGCCACGTCGACGATGTGCGCGCCGGCCTGGGCCGCAGCGCCCATGGTGGGCACGAAGAGTCCATCTGTGTAATGGCGGTGGCTGTGGATGACCAGCTCTGGGTACTTGGCCACCAGGGCGGTGATGAGCTCGCGCATGAAGCGCGGCGGGCACACGCCGGCCATGTCCTTCAGCCCCAAGATGATGGACTGGGAGGCCTTTGCCTTGCTCACGCCCATGACGCTGGCGCACATGGCGATGATGTCCTCAGTGACGCCGAGATAATGCGGAACGTCGAAGCCCTTGGCCCAAGACATGGACAGAGCAGGTTCGAAAATGTGCTTGTCCGAGTGCAGCACCACTTCGGCGAAGGGACGCATATTCTCAACGTGGTTCAGGAAGTCGAAGCAGCGGATGACGTCGTAGTGCTCGCAAATCATCTCGCCCGTGAGGCGCATGAGATTCTTGGGCTGCGGCTTGTAGCCCAGCACGTTGGTGGAGCGGATGAGGATCTGCTTCAAGGTGGTCGGAGCGAACTGGTTCCACTCCTTGGCCTCGGTGAAGGGATAGGTCATGTTGGCCAGCATGGCCACGTGGAAGTGCGCGCCGCCTCCGTTCTCAAGGGAGAAGAAGCCGCATTTGTCAAGGTAGGGGCCAACGATGCGGTCTTCGCCCAGGCGGAAGCGGTTGCCGCTGTTGCTTTGCGTAATGTCGCGCGTGGTGGTGTCGCTGAAGTGCACGATGCCGCTTGCACGGTCCTCGCGAAGGGCGTCCAGAATCGCGTCACGCTTCATGGCGCGGGTGATGCGCGGCTCAAAGGCGGCGTCAGTGGCGTCCTGGGCCTTCACCAGATGGAAGCGGCCCAGGCGCTTGTCGGCGCGGGAGCGGTATTCGCCCAGCGAAACATAGGGATTGTAGCCCCGTGCGCTGATTTCGGCCACCAAGCGGGCCAGGCGGACAGGCTCGGCCTCCTGATCTGAATAGGCCATGAGCTCATCTTTGTGCAGGCGGACGAAGTTGGTGTCATAGTCGCTGGAAACAAAATCAGGGTGCTTCATCACCTCGCGGTGGAAGTTGATGGTGGTCTTCACCCCGCTGATCTTGTACTCGCGCAAGGCGCGACGCATGAGCATCACGGTCTTGTCCCACGAATTGCCGTAGGTGATGAGCAACGCGGCGGCGGAGTCGTAGCGCGAGGGGAAGCGATAACCCGCGCAGATGCAGGAATCGATGCGCACGCCCTGGCCGCCAGGGGACACATAGCTGGTGATGACGCCGGCGTTGGGCGAGAAGTTGTCCTGCGGGTCTTCGCAGTTCACGCGCACCTGCATGGCGTGCAGATACGGCTTGGTGTTCTGCTCATTGAAGCGCAGCTTGGAGCCGAAGGATATGGCGAGCTGCTCCTCCACCAGGTCGATGCCGTAGCGGCACTCGGTTATGCCGTGCTCCACCTGGAGGCGGGTGTTGACTTCGATGAGATAGGGCCGTCCGTCCTTGTCCACCAGAAACTCGACGGTGGCGAGGGAGTGGTAGCCAACAGCCTTGATGAGCTTCTCAGCGTAGCCCTTGAGTTCCTTGCGCAGTTCCGGGGTAAACTTGGCCCAGGGCGAGGGGGTGATCTCAACAAGCTTCTGGTGGTTGCGCTGCACAGTGCAATCACGCTCGTCGAACACGAAGACATTGCCGTACATGTCGGCGATGGTCTGAAATTCGATGTGGCGCACGGAGGTGAGGAGCTTCTCAACATACAGGCGCGGATTGCCGAAGCTGGCCTTGGCAAGGGCCGAAGCCTTGGAAAAGGCGCTTTCCAGCTGGGAGTCTTCATAGACCTCGTAAATGCCGCGGCCACCGCCGCCGCCCTCGGCCTTGAGCATAATGGGGAAGCCTATCTCCTTGGCGATCTTGCGCGCCTCGGGGATGGAAACGGCCTCCGGAGAGCCGGGCACCACGGGCACGCCGATTTCCTCGGCCAACTTGCGCACGGCCACCTTGTTGCCCAGAAGACGCATAGGCCCCTGATTGGGCCCGATAAAAATTATGCCGGCCTCTTCGCATTTCTTGGGGAAGGAGTCATCCTCAGAACCAAAGCCCCAGCCAGGATGAATGGCGACGATGCCACGATCCTTGGCCATCTTGATGATGCGGTCCAGGTCCAGATAGGCGCGCGGGTCTTCGCCAAGCAGAAGCAGCTCGTGGGCGCCGGTGGTGGCGGGCGAGGTCTTGTCAACGTCGGTGGCGGTCATCACCGCAACGGCCTGAAACATCTCGGTGATGGAACGGCAGATGCGCCGCGCCGGGATGCCCCGGTTGGCCACCAGGATCGGCTTGCCCTTTACTTCTTCCAGAACCTGTTCGAACGACTTCGGTCTCATGGCCAAAACTGTCCCCCTTGCTGTTGCAATGCGCTTTCTGCCCATCTGAACCAGCCCCGCTCAAACCGGAGTCACATCACCCGCAAGGAGCACAATCTCCAGCCCGGCGCGGTCCAGAACAAGCCCTCCCTCCCCGGAAATCCCCTTAACGACCGCCTCGTACCGAACGCTTGCGCCTTCCTGTACGAGCACTCGCCTCCCCTGCCAGGCCATCCTGGAACGGAAAATCGTCAAGAATTCACTGGGAGAAAAAGCCTCAAGAAGATTTTTGTAACTCGTTTCCATACGGTTTACAAGGGCGAGCCAGATGCGTGCTGGGCCAACCATGCCATCCGACGGACAAAATTTTCCTGCACCAATGCTGTGACCGTCCCGCAACTCCTCAGATGAGGGTGCCCAACACAAATTCAGACCAATCCCGGCAAGAACGCAGTCCGCACGCTCTTCCACAAGCATCCCCGCCACCTTCCTACCTGATGACAGAAGATCATTCGGCCATTTCACCTGCACGGACTGTCCAAGGTCGCTCAGAGCCTCCGCAAAGAGGTATCCCAGCACAAGGGGCCGAAGATCGTTCCACAGTCCGGTCTCAGGCGGGCACACCAGTGTGGCGTGCAAATTGCCAGGGCGGGAAAGCCAGGCCCGGCGCAACTGCCCCCGGCCAGAATACTGCTCCGGCGCAAGAACACTGCCCCAGACGCCAAGTGCGCCCTCGACCACCAGCCGTCGCGCAACATCCATGGAACTGCCGCATGAGCCGCAAATCGCCACAGAGGAGGAAGCCACACCCGGCCCGCAGCACCCAAGAGCGCGCCGGACAGTCCCGAAGCTTCCCAAAGGCGCCGCCTCGGCAAAGGGGCCAAGAGCGGCCGCATCGCCCGCCCAAAGGGGATGCACAGCCGCGAGGTCTTCTGGCGAAAGAGGCAGAGCCATGTCAGGTTGGCCGGGTTGTCCTGGCAGGCCATCACTTAGAATGATGATGTCTCTAGACATTTGTTCCTCGCCGCTGCCAGGAATTGCCGCAGGCGGCTTTTCTTCCGGCGCGCGTCCTGATACATTGAAGGCATGCGCATTTTACTGGTTGGCGGGGCCGTTCGAAACATGCTCCTCGGGCTACCCGTCCGGGATCGGGATTACCTTGTGCTGGACGCCACTGTCGAGGATTTCCTAAAAGCGCACCCGGCGGCTAAGCCTGTGGGCAAAACCTTCCCCGTGTTCATCCTTGACCACCAGGAGTACAGCTTCCCCCGGGCCGCCAGCCTGGAGCAGGATCTCGCCCTGCGCGATTTCACAATGAACGCCCTGGCCATGGACGAGGAAGGCCGCCTGTTCTGCCACCCCACGGCCATGGAGGATCTCAAGTCCAAGGTGATCCGCCCGGCCTCGCCTTCCTCTTTGCCAGACGACCCCCTGCGCGTCATCAGGGCTGCGCGTTTTGCGGCCCAGATGCCCGGCTTCAGCCCGCACCCCGAACTGCTCGACGCCATGCGGACCGTTGCGGCCTCGGGAGCGCTGGCCGAACCATATGCCGAACGCGTGGGGCAGGAGGTGCTGAAGGCCATCGCCGGGGATTGCCCTGGCGAGTTTCTGCGCGTGCTTGATCGTACCGGGTGCCTCTCTCCATGGTTGGCGGAACTTGAGGGGGCATCGCGCATACCTGCCGGACCGCTACAATACCACGACGCCAGCGTGCTGGAGCACACGGCGCGCGTCATGGACCGCCTGGCCGGCGACCCGTTGAGCGTGTGGATGGCGCTCTGCCACGACTTAGGCAAAGTCACCACCCCGGCGGACATGCTCCCCCGGCATATCGACCACGACGTGCGAGGCGAGGCCTCCGCACTGGAACTGGGTCAGCGCTTGCGGCTGCCCACGCGGCTCATCCGCGCCGGGTCCGACGCTTCGCGGTGGCACATGATCGCCGGAAACTACCCGAACCTGCGGGCATCGACCCGTGTTGACCTTTTGACGCGCCTGACAAGCCGCGGCGTTCTTCGCGAAATGTTCCGTCTGGAATTGGCTGATAAGGACCGCGACCACTCAGCCCTTGTACAAAGGGAGTTAGAGACAATCCTTGCCGTGCGCCTGGCGCCGGAGGACCGCGACCTTGGCCCCCTCTCCGCCGAGAAGCTGCGCGGACAACGCATCAAGTCAATAGCGAAGGCTCTTCAGCATAACGATTCTGATCCAAAGCACCCACAGTAGCACGATCTTTTCAATCGTTATATTTTTCCATTGACACTCCTGAAATCCGTGTGCATAAAATCTTTGCAGAAACTATTTCCAGCGGAGGTTCCCCTATGCACATGGCAGATGCTCTCCTTTCCCCAACTGTTGGCGGCGTCATGTGGGGCGCCACGGCATGCCTTCTCGGCTATGCCTCAAGCAAGCTCAAAGCAGAAAAGGACGACAGCCGCATCCCCCTCATGGGAGTTCTTGGAGCATTCATCTTCGCTGCGCAGATGATTAATTTCAGCATACCGGGCACCGGCTCCAGCGGCCACCTTGGCGGCGGGCTCATCCTGGCTGCCCTGCTCGGACCGCATGCGGCCTTTCTGACCATCGCATCCGTGCTGGCCGTGCAGGCTCTCTTCTTCGCCGATGGCGGCCTGCTGGCCATGGGCTGCAACATCTTCAACCTCGGCTTCTTCCCCTGCTACCTTGCCTATCCGCTGATCTACAAACCCCTTGCAGGCGCGGTCTCAAGCCGTGGCAGGCTCATGGCCGCCTCTCTCATCGCAGCCGTCGCAGGCTTGCAGCTTGGGGCCTTTGGCGTGGTGCTTCAAACAACGGCCTCCGGCATCAGCGAACTGCCCTTCAGCTCCTTCGTCATGCTCATGCAGCCCATTCACCTAGGCATCGGAGTAGTGGAAGGCGTTGTCACGGCGCTGCTTCTGGGCTTTCTGCACCGCGTGCGCCCGGAGCTGTTCGGCGCTGCCCGGCCTGCAACGGCATCGCGCCCCCTTCGCCCCATCATCATCGGCCTGGCCCTGGCTGCCATGCTCGTTGGCGGAAGCATGAGCTGGTTCGCCTCCGCCGACCCGGACGGCCTTGAATGGGCCATGGCCAAGGTGAGCGGCAAGGAAGAACTGCATGCCCCGGAAGCAGGCATCCACGGCACGTTGGACGCCTTGCAGAAACGCATCGCCTTCCTGCCGGACTATAACTTTAAATCAACTGAAGAGCCTGAGGCAGTTCCAGCCGGCAACGAGGGCAACACGCCTGAGCCCTGGCCCAATGTGGCGGTTGGGACAAGTCTTTCAGGAGTCCTCGGCGGATTCATGACCCTCTGCTTGGCAGGTCTGCTCGGCTTTGCCGTTCGCAAATTCCACGCCAAGGCTTGAGCCAACGCTTCCTTTGCTGTATCGACGTGCGGGCAGGGCATCATCCCTGTCCGCACTTTTTTAATGGACACCTATGAGCATCGAAAACGCCCTGTTTGAACTGCGCCGCCTGGATGAACTCGCCCGCCAGGACACCCCGCTGCACCGCCTCGACGCCAGGGCCAAGGTATTGGCTACCGTTTTCTTTCTCATCAGCCTGCTCTCCCTTAACCGATACGAGGTCGCCAGGCTGCTGCCTTACGCCGCCTTCCCCTGGCTTCTGGCCGTTCTCGGCAACATCCCCCTGGCAGTGCTATTCCGCAGAGCAGCACTGGCCCTGCCCTTCGTCCTCATGGTGGGCCTTTTCAACCCCCTCCTCGACCGAACAGTGCTGGTGCATTTCGGTCCGCTGGCCGTCACCGGGGGCATGCTGTCCTTCACCTCCATCGTACTGCGGGCCATCCTGGCCGTAACAACCGGCTTGGCCCTCGTGGCGGTTACGGGTTTCGACAACATCTGCCGGGCCCTTGGCCGCATGGGACTGCCCAGCGTTTTCCTGGTGCAGCTTCAGTTTCTATACCGTTATATTTTCGTGCTGGCGGCGGAGGCCACGCGCATGATGCACGCCAGGTCCCTGCGCTGCGCCAAATCATCGCGCCCCAGCCTCCGCGAATACCGCTCGCTGCTGGGCTGCCTTCTCTTGCGCACCCTGGACCGCGCTGGGCGCGTGCACCAGGCCATGCTCTGCCGGGGTTTCGACGGAAGCATGCCGGGATACGGCCACACCACCAGCTTCGGCGCTGCCGAAGTACGTTTTTGTCTCGTCTGCGGCCTGTACCTCGTCGCCGTACGCATCTTTGATCTGCCGCTGCTGCTTGGCGGCCTGGCCGGAGGGCTGTTTCGATGAGCCATCATATTCTTGAGGTAAAGGACCTTTGCTACTGCTACCCTGACGGCACCCCGGCCCTGGCAGACATCAACGTGACCATCCACCACGGTGAATCCGTCGGGCTTGTGGGAGCAAACGGGGCGGGCAAGTCAACCCTGCTTCAGCACCTGTGTGGCAGTCTGCTGCCCCAGTCCGGGCGCATCCGCGTGGGCGACTTCCCTGTGAGCCAGGGCACCCTTCACGAGGTCCGCCGCACGGTTGGCATGGTCTTCCAGGACCCAGACGACCAGCTTTTCATGCCCACAGTGGCCGAGGATGTGGCGTTTGGCCCCCTGAATATCGGCCTGACGCCGGATGAAGCCGCAGTGCGGGTCGACGAGGCCCTGCGCATGGTGGGCGCCGAGCACTTGAAGAACCGGCCGCCCTACCGGCTCTCTGGCGGAGAAAAACGCGGAATCGCCATTGCAGCGGTGCTAGCCTGCTCACCAGACATACTGGTCATGGACGAGCCTTCGGCGAACCTGGACCCACGTTCGCGCCGCCTGCTCATCAAGCTTTTGCGCGGTTTTACACACACCAAAGTCGTGGCGACGCATGATCTGGACCTTGTGCTGGACCTTTGCGAACGCACCATCGTGCTTCATGAGGGGCGCATCATGGCGGACGGACCGACAAAAAGTATTTTCAACAACTCTGAACTGCTGTACGCTTGCGCTCTTGAGCCACCGCTCTCCATGCAAACCTGCCCAGTCTGCAACGGAAACTAAATCCAACGGAGAACCGCAGAATTCCGAGCCAGTGTTGACAGCTCCTTTACCCACGGGCTAATGCCTTAAATGCACTATTCATGTCGCGGATAACGAAAGCCAAAGGAATGCTCATGCGACTCGTGACCCGATCGGATTTCGATGGCTTAGCCTGCTCGGTGCTGCTCAAAGAACTTGGGCTTATTGACGATTATCTCTTCGCTCATCCAAAGGACCTGCAGGACGGCCTCATCACGGTCACGGAAAACGATGTGCTCGCCAACGTTCCCTATGTGCCGGGGTGCGGCATGTGGTTCGACCACCATACCAGCGAGCAAAAGCGCCTGGGCAAGGAACTGACCTACAAGGGATCGAGCAAGCCGCTGAAAAGCTGCGCCCGAGTCATCTGGGAATACTTCGAGGGCGACAAGAAGCTCCCCAAGCACCTTCACTTGCTGCTCGAAGCCGTGGACAAGGTGGACAGCGCCACACTGACCCCGCAAGAGATTACCGAGCCCAAAGGCTGGATCCTCCTCGGCTTCATCATGGACCCCCGTACGGGTCTTGGCAGGTTCAAGGATTTCCGGATAAGCAACTACCAGCTCATGCTCGACATGATCGACTATTGTCGCACCATGAACGCCGATGAGATCCTGAGATTGCCGGATGTACAGGAACGTGTGCAGGTCTATCACGAGCAGGCGCGCCTGTTTTTAGACATGCTGCGCCGCAACGCCAAAGCGAACGAGAACCTGATCATCACAGACCTGCGCAACGAAGACCTCATTTACGCAGGCAATCGCTTCCTCATCTACACTCTGTTCCTCAAGTGCAATATAAGCATGCAGATCATGTGGGGCGTGCGCAAGCAGAACGTCGTCATCACAGTTGGGCACAGCATCCTGAAGCGCAACTGCAAGACCAATGTTGGTCGGCTGATGCTGGAGTACGGCGGCGGCGGGCATGACAAGGTCGGCACCTGCCAGGTGCCAATTGACCGTGCCGATGAAGTGATCAAGGCCCTCAGCGCAAGTATCATCGCCGCAGGCTGAAACTTACTGCAACTCTTCCAGCACCCGCCGAATCTTGTCCGAGTGGACATCGTAATATGCTCCCGCAAAAGCGCGCAGCACTTTTTCGCACTTCTCCAAGGCGGGCAACCTCGGAGCCTGCCAAACCTGGAGCGCCGCGAAGTCCACAGGCTGGAACTGCATGCCCCGGTCCAAGCTTTCAGCGCCCAAGGAGTTGGTCATAGCCCCCTGACCAGGGGCTTCCACGGTGCTGATGCTGCGCGCATACTGGAGCACTGACGAGGCTGGCATCTCAGCGTTCAGCTTTTCTATACGCTCATTCAGGCGGAGCCCCATCCTTTCAATCATTCTGTAATGCAGGCTCATGCGCTTGTGCCCCTTGCGGTCCGGGTCCTCCTCATACGCTCCGTTCATGTAAACCTCACAAGCCTGCTGAACCTCAGCATACGCCACTAGCACCAACTTCACGTACCGCGTGGAAGGCAAAAAGGCGAAGGGGATGTGATCGGGCCTCCAGGTGCGCGAACCGCTTTGTGATTGCGCGTCAGGGAACTGAGGCGGCAGGCCCAGAGCCTCAAACAAGGCATCCTCGCCCTCGGGACCAAGCAGCAAGGAGCGAAGAAAGAAAACGCGCGCAAACACCTTGGCCGCCTGGGCGCGCAACTCCTCGACGCGCAAGGCGAAGTCGTCCTGGAGGTCTTCTAAAGCCTTGCGCGCGCCAAAAAATGTGCCCGCCATTTCGGAGAGCACTTCAGATTCAAGCGCCACTGCAAGGGATTTGTACCTGTCCACGAAGGAGTCTCCTGTCTGCTTGATGCCTCAAAACGCTACGTCATTCACCCTGAGCATGCAACGGTCCGTCTTCAATCATCCGCCCCGCGCAATTACCGGCTTGCCCGACGCCCTCCAAAGCGGTAGGGAGAACTGCGCCAGCACATTCACCAATGCGCCCAACCAGGACCGCCATGCAACCCAAAAGCCTCTGTTTCTTCAACACCAACGGCCCCTGGGGCGGCGGCGAGCACTGGCATTTTGAAAACGCGCTGCTCGCCCGGGACAAAGGCTACCATGTCAGCGTGATTGCAGGAAAAGACAGCGAGCTGGCCAAGCGGCTTGAAGGCCAGACCGGCATCCGACTGTTCACCCCTGCTCTTGGAAGCCTGTCCTTCCTCAACCCGTTCGCCATCGCCCGCCTTGTGCGTTTCTTCCGTAAGCACCAGGTGGACGCGGTGCTGCTCTGCCTCCCGCGCGACGTGAAAGTGGGCGGCATCGCGGCCAAGCTCGCCAACGTGCCTGATATCATCTATCGCCGCGGCATCGCCGTTCCCGTACGCGACAGGCTCCTCAACCGGCTGATCTTCCGCCATGTGCTTACCAAGCTTATCGTCAATTCCAACGAAACGCTGCGCTGCGTTTTGAGCGAGAACGGCCAGCTCATGCCGCAAGAACACATTCACCTCATCCACAACGGCTTCGATGTTGCGGAGTTCGACGCCAGGCCAAGCGCACCGCTGGTGCCGCGCCGTCCAGGGGAAGTAGTAATCGGCACCGCAGGGCGGCTCACAGCCCAAAAAGGCCAGCACCTGCTCATCGAGGCAGTTGCGCTGCTGCGGTCAGAGGCACCGCCTTTTCGGGTGCTCATTGCTGGCGCAGGGGAACTGGAGGCCCAACTCAAGCATCAGGTGCGGCACCTCGGCCTGGAGAGCCATGTGGAGTTCCTGGGCTTCGTAACGGACATGAAGGCCTTTCACCAAAGCATCGACATTTTCGCCCTGCCCTCCCTTTGGGAAGGCTTCGGCTTTGTGTTGGCAGAGGCCATGAGCATGGAACTGCCTGTGGCGGCCTTTGAGGTGAGCAGCATCCCCGAAGTGGTGGCGGCGGGTGAAACCGGACTGCTGTGCCCGCCTAGCGCAGGCGCTTTGGCGGAAAACCTGTTGCGCCTGATGCGCGATGAAAACCTGCGAAAAACGCTGGGCGTCCAGGGCCGAGCCCGGGTGCTTACGCACTTCGAAGTCCATAAGACATTTGCCGACCTGGAGAGCTGCCTGAGGAGCTGAATCACCGCGAATGCCGATGTTTTAAGATTGTTTTGACAGTTGTTGGGTTTTTGTGCGGCTTTTTGTTGACAAGCGAACCGCAGCAGAGGTAAAGCCCTCCTCGCACGTCGGGATGTAGCGCAGTCTGGTAGCGCACCTGAATGGGGTTCAGGGGGCCGGAGGTTCAATTCCTCTCATCCCGACCAGAAAGATCAAGGGCTTACGGTGAACAACCGCAAGCCCTTTTTCATTGCCTTTTTGCTTTGTGCCGGATTTGTGCCGGATTCTAGGATAGAAGGGAGCAAAAATCGAGAATATCCGGATCACTTCGCTGTAGCCGCCGCCCTCACTTCTCCCCCGTCCCTTGCGCTCTTCATGCCCTTCCTGCTACGTCACTATGCATAGTTTTCCTCTTCCCTCTTTGGAGGTCGCGTATGCCCTCGCTTCGGAATACTTTCCTGGCACTGTCTGTCTTGGCCTGTGTTATGACCTGCTCCGGGTGTGCCTTGCTGTTGGGGTCTCCTGGTTCGCATTGCCTTTCCGGCGACTGCATAAATGGATATGGCACCACCCAAGCCTCTGACGGGAGTACATATACTGGCTACAAAATTACTGGGATAGCCAACGGACAGGGAACGCTGACCGGGGCCAATGGCATGAAATACGTGGGCGGGTTTCAGGGCGGCAAGCCACATGGGCAGGGTATTTTCAGCTTTCCTAATGGTATGACGGTTGAAGGTGAGTTTCGGAACGGGGCGGCCAACGGACAAGCAACCATGACCATGCTTGACGGAACCTACGTTGGAGAATTCCGTAACGGCAAGCCCAATGGTCGCGGGACAGCCACTTCCCTCGGTGGCATGAAATATGTTGGCGAGTTCAAAGACGGCATCTTTAATGGGCACGGAACAGCCACCGCGCTCGATGGCAGAAAATATGTGGGACAGTGGCGGGATGGCAAGAGAAATGGGCAGGGCACCACCACTTACGCCGATGGGCGGATATTGAGCGGCATATGGGCCGACACGAAGAATACTCGTGAAATTTCTTCTGAGGAGTTCGCTTCTATCCTGCCCGTCGGGGCGGTTCAAGTTCAGGTCGGCAAGTCCGGCAATCTGGCTGCGGAGCGCAAACGCATCGAGCTTGAAAAACAACGCCCGGAATTGGAAAAGCAAGAGCTAGCTGCGGAAACCGTTGAGCGCCAGCGCCAGGATGCTGAGCACCAAAGAATGGAGACTGAAAAGCAACGGATCAAGGCGCAGAAGGCTCAACTAGCTGAGAGACCAAAGCCTTCCAATATTGACGGTCCCAGGGAGCGCCGCGTGGCACTGGTCATAGGTAACGGGGCCTATAAGATCGCACCGCTCAAGAACCCCACCAACGATGCCCAGGACATGGCCGATGCGCTCCTGGAAATGGGCTTCGACGTGAGCTTGAAGGTCAATGCCAGCCACAAAGAGATGGAACAGGCTGTGCGAGAGTTTGGCGCAAAGCTCAAGCAAGGCGGCCTTGGGCTCTTCTATTACGCGGGCCACGGTGTGCAAGTGGCGGGCGAGAACTACCTGATTCCCGTGGATACCAAGATTGACGCAGAGGCAGACGTAAAATTCGGGGCCTTGAACGCCGGGATGGCCTTGGCGCGGATGGAGGATGCTGGCAACGATCTGAATATTGTCATCCTGGACGCCTGCCGCACGAATCCTTTTGCCCGAAGCTTCCGAACAGCCGAACAGGGTTTGGCGCGAATGGACGCCCCCAAGGGTTCGCTTATTGCCTATGCCACGGCTCCGGGCCGCGTGGCGGCGGACAGCGGCGGCACAGGCCGCAACGGTGTGTATACAAGCTTTCTGCTCCGGCATATGCGCGAGCCCGGCCAAAAGGTTGAAGAGATACTGAAGCGTGTTCGTGCGGACGTGGTGCGCGCCACCAAGGACAAACAAGTGCCTTGGGAGTCCTCTAGCCTCATCGGTGACTTTTATTTTGTGCCTACACAGGGACAAACTTTACCCTCTGTTGTACAGCAAGCCCCGGCCACAAAATCTCCCGTGTTGCCTCAGGTCAATCCAGAACGACAAACTTCGAGTCTGAATCTTGACTTTGACTTTACACCTAGCACCTCGAGTAAGGAACATGATAGTTTTGAGATTGACCGCATAAATGCAGAACGTGGTGACGTTCATGCGCAGTTTCGTCTTGGTGTTAACTACGCACGCGGTATCGGCACGGTACAGAATTACAAAGAGGCTGCAAAATGGTTCCATTTAGCAGCTGACAGTGGACTAACAAAGGCGCAAGTCTGGCTTGCTACATTATATGACAATGGTCATGGGGTGCCGTTCGATTATGCTTCTGCGCTAAAGTGGTACCGTAAGGCCGCTGACAGTGGTGACATTTGGGCACTATTTGTGCTTGGTACAAGGCTCAGCTTTGGTGATAAAGGTGTTACACAAAACTATGCCGAAGCAGAAAGGATGTACAAAAAGGCTGCTGAGTTGGGTGATCCTCTATCGCAATTTAACCTTGGAATTATATATAGCGACGGACGCAAAGCCTCAAAGAACAATGTGCTTGCGTACAAGTGGATTACAATTGCGATCGCCGGAGGGAATCTTATCGCCAATACACATGATGAAGCCGTATCAATCCGCGAGAGAATTGCCGCCACGCTGTCGCCAGCCGAAATATCCAAAGCCCAAAGGCTTGCCAGCCAATGGCGGCCAAAGACGCCTGAAGAGCTTGGCTACAAGCCTACTGCGGTTGCCGATGTAGGCGAGGAGCCCACAGCGCGGGGCGGTGGAAAGGTTGCCGCCAGAAAGAAAGCCAAGGCGATGAAATAAGGCCGCCCCCCATGCCAGAGAGCGGCCCTCAATCCTAGCTTCCACTCTTGCCCTGCTTACCCTGCCAACTTCGCCGTCTCTTGCATCTCTCGCAGCAAGGCCCGCAACCTTCGCCGCCGCGCTATCGCCTCTGCTGAGTACCTCCCATGCTTCCAGGCGTTGCGGTTGCCCTTGGGCGGGCCGGGAGATTTTCCGCCATGTAGCTTACAGCGCCCGTTCGGCATCGCGGGTTGCTGGCACGGCTTCCCCGTGCCCTTGCACCTGGCCCCACACTTCCGCACCGTCCGCAGATCGAAGCGTGATTGATTCTCCGGTGGCCTCAATTGCGCGCTGGCTTGAGGTTGTGCCGTCGTTTCCTGTTCCATGCCCCCCTCCCCCGGTTGTCACGTTGCCGACAATGGCCTGGCCGCCCTGGT
>NZ_JAUYFU010000070.1 GCF_030689645.1 Humidesulfovibrio sp. | reverse complement strand
AATTCTTCCACCTCGCGTGGGCTCGTAGCTCAGTGGATAGAGCGCCGGACTACGAATCCGTAGGTCGCAGGTTCAAATCCTGCCGGGCCCACCACGCAAGTTCAGGGAGTTGTGACGAAAGTCATAACTCCCTTTTCTTTTCGTCTTTGCTTTATCCCTTCTGACCGCTCTCCCTTGTGTGTCGTGCATGCAGGCTTGTGCCCCGTGACCAGCACGGCCAGGGGCGCACGGCCCGGCTAGTCGCTCCACCTGTGGCGAATGGCGTTGATCTCGTCCTGGTGCAGGAAGAAGGCCTCCACCACTGCCGCGTCGAACTGGGTGCCGGCCCCAGCGCGGATGAGCTCCCCGGCCTTGTCCGGGTCCATGGCCTGCTTGTAGGGGCGGTCGCTGCACAGGGCGTCGAACACGTCGACCACAGTGACGATGCGCGCCTCCAGCGGGATGTCATCGCCCGAAAGGCCGAAGGGATAGCCCTTGCCGTCCCAGCGTTCATGGTGGCACAGGGCCAGCACGCGCGCCAGCTTGAGCTGCTCGCTGCCGGCCATTTCGCGCATCAAGAGCGGGTCTGAGCAGATCCGGTGCGCCTCGTCCTTGCTGTCCAGCGGACCTAGAATCTCGCAGCCGAAAATGCAGTGCTTCCGCATGGTGTCCCATTCGTCCGGGGTCAGCTTGCCGGGCTTGAGCAGCACCTCGTCCGGTATGCCGATCTTGCCCACGTCGTGCAGGGGCGCGCATTCGCCCAGCAGCTCGCAGGCGTCTTCGTCCATGCCCATGGCCCGGCCCAGCAGCCGGCTTATCTGCCCCACGCGGATGACGTGGCGGCCCGTTTCGTTGTCCTTATACTCCGCCGCGCGGCTCAGGCGCTGCATCACCTGCTTGCGCGTTTCCTCAAGCTCCTTGGTGCGCTCGCGCACCAGGCGTTCAAGATTCTCCTGGTACTGCTTGTTCTCGCGCAGCAGGCGCGCGCGGTCAAAGACCTTGTCCAGGGTGTAGTCAAGAATATTCAGGTTATGCAGCGGCTTGGTGATGAAATCCCAGGCGCCCATGCGCATGGCCGAGAGGGCGTCCTCCACTATGCCTACGCCGGAGAGCACGATGATGGGCACCTCCGGGGCCTCCTGGGTGGCGTGGCCGATGAAGGAGTACCCGTCCATCACCGGCATGTTCAGGTCCACAACCACGGCCTTGACGGCTTCGCGGTTGGCCAGAAGGATGTTCAGCCCTTCCAGCCCATTGGCCGCCTCCAGGGTCTCGTACTCCTGGTCCTCCAGGTGGGCTGTAAGGGAGCGCCTGAGTCCGGGCTCGTCGTCAATGATGAGAATGCTCATGCTGCGTCTCCCGGGAGCTTGAGGATCTGGCGGATGCGCGCGAGCATCTCGTCCATGTTGCAGGGCTTGAAAAACACGTCATCTTCGGTGAGGCCGCTTTCGCGCAGTTCCTTGGTCAGGGTGAAGTCCATGGACCCGGTGTGCAGGATGAACCGATCGCATAGCTGACGCTTTTCGGCCTGCAGAATGAAGGCCTGACCGTCCATTCCGGGCAGGCGCATGTCCACGATGCACAGCTCAGCGGTTTCATGACTTAGCTGCTCCAGGGCGTCCTCGGCGGATTCGCTGGCGCGCAGCGCGTAGTCCTCGAAATCCTCCAGATAGTCCTGAAGCAGGTGCCGGATGCGCTCCTCGTCATCGATGATCAGGATGCGCGCTGGGTGGTTCATGCCACCTCCTCATTGTGATCGTCCGCTGGCAGGTCGATGCTGAACAGCGTGCCTGCGCCGGGGTGCGATTTCACGGTCATTCTTCCGCCGTGGCCCTTGGTGACGATGAAATAGGACACTGAAAGGCCAAGACCGGTGCCAACGCCTGGAGGCTTGGTCGTATAGAATGGTTCAAAAACGCGGCGCTGCACCTCGGGCGGCATGCCCGGACCGTTGTCCTCGATCTCGATGCGCAGGAACTCGTCGTTGTTCCGCGCGCGTATGACTATCAGCGGTTCGGCCACAGGCGGTTCTGAGGTCGCCAGGGCCTGGGCCGAGTTGCGCAGCAGATTCAGGAGCACCTGCTCGATCTCCGTTTCCGTGCAGTGGACGACCAGCAGATCGTCCGCGTAGTCGCGGGTGATCTTTATGCGCTTGAAGTCGTAGCTTTTCTTCAGGTCGTAGTCGCTGCTGGCCAGGGTTACGGCCTTGTCGATGATGGCGGGCAGATCGCAGACCCTGCGTTTGGACTCGCTTGAGCGGCTGAAGTCGAGCATGTGGCGGATGATGGCCGAGGCGCGCACGGCGGCGGCCTGGATGTCCTCGATGAACACGTCAAGCTTGCGGGCCTGCATGTACTGTCGCAGCAGCTCCATATCAAGCCCCAGCTCCGCGGCCACCTCGAGGTTCTTCTTGAAATCAGGCCTGGTGCGCTGCACCATGTTCTGGGCGGCCTGGAGCACGATGCCCAGGGGGTTGTTTATCTCGTGGGCGATGCCTGCGGCAATGCCGCCGATGGAGATCATCTTCTCGGTCTGAATCATCATCTCCTGCATTTTCTTGATCTCCGTCATGTCGCGCACCAGAGCCAGCAGGTACCGTTTGTCCGCGATGGCCATGACGTGGCTGGTGATGGAGCATTGCAGGATCTGGCCGTCCCTGCGGCGGCCTTCGAATTCGAAATTCTCCACGTGCCCGTCGCGTTCCAGTATCTGGTAAAGTTCCGACCTGCGGGACTCGTCGGCGTAGAACCCCATGTGGATGGAGCTCCGCCCCACCAGTTCTTGCAGGCTGTAGCCCGTGAGCTTCTGGAAGGCGTCGTTGGCGTCGGCGAAGCGCTGGTCCGCCATGTCCACCAGGGCCATGGCCTCGGGAGAGAAACGGAACAGCCGCGAGAAGCGCTCCTCCGACTGCCGGAGCTGCTCCACGGCCTGGACGCGTTCGGTGATGTCCTCGAAGATTCCCAGCACGCCGACGGCCTGACCCGTGTCGTCCACAAGGGGGAGCTTGCTCGTCTCCAGCCAAATGGTCCGCCCGTTGTTCAATGCCAAAGACTCGACATAGCGCAGCTTGGGCTCCATGGTGGCCATGACCGCCTGATCGTCCGCGCGGTAGTTTTGGCTTGTTTCAGCGGGAATGGGCAGGTCGGCATCCGTCTTTCCCACGACATCCTGCGGGGAGCTTTGCCCCAGTGCGCGGGCGAAGGCCGCGTTGCAGCCCAGGAAAACGCTCTGCTTGTCTTTCCAGAAAATGGAGAGGGGTACGGTGTTCAATATGCTTTCGAGCAGGCGGCGGTTCCTGCCAAGCTCCTGATCGGCGCGGGTGCGTTCGGTGATGTCGCGGGCCACGGTCATGCGGTAACGCTTTTCGCCTATCTCCATCACTTGGCTGGACAAAGACAGGAAGATCTCCTCGCCGTTGCTGCCGTGCGCCCTCGCCAGCACGTTCAGGGCGTGGCCCTCGGCCTTCACGCGTTCGGTTATCTCCTGCAGCTGGGTTTCATCGCCGTACAACGCTAGTTCGGCGATTGTCTTGCCAATGACCTCCTCCCGGTCAAGGCCGAAGCTGTCGGTGAAGGTCTCGTTCACGTCCACCACTGTGCCGGTGTCGAGATCGGAGAGCACGATGCTGTCTGGGGAGAGCCGGAACAGGCTTGAGAAACGCTCTTCGGATTGGTGCAGCAGCTCAAGGGCCTGCATGCGTTCGGTGATGTCCTCCAGTGTGGCCACCACGCCGTGGGCCTCGCGGCCTTCCACCACCAGCGGCGTGGCGTTCAGATACAGGGCTTTGCGATTCCCGCCGGGATGCTTGTACCAGGTAAGCAGGCCGAGAATGGGCGTGTGCTGGGTGAGTGCGCAGGCGATGGGCGAAGTCTCGCCCAGAAGCGGAGCGCCCTCGGAGTCCTCCAGTTCGATGACCTTTGGCAGAGGAGCGTCAGGGGCAAGGTCCAAAATGGATCGGGCCTGTCGGTTCATATACTCCGGCGCGCCCGTTGGCCCGAAAGTGACGATGCCCACGGGTGAGAGTTCGGTGAGTGTGCGGTGGTCGGTTTCGGAGTTGCGCAGGTTGGCCATGATCCGCCGCAGGGCGCCAAGGGCCAGGGCCACGATGACCAGGGTGATGAGCGAGATGGCGCCGCTCACGGCGGCCAGGCGCGTGGCTGGAGCAAGCAGCTCGTCTTTGCTGACCTCAATCACCAGAATCCAGCCCGTGACCTCGTTGCGGCGGCTCAGGCACATGCGGGGTTCGCCGTCGCGGGTGAAGTGGTGGATGGACCCGCTGGACGCGTTGACCACCAGTTCGGCGACATGCCCGGCAGGTCCGATGGAATCGAAGGCGGCCCAGGTCGGCGAGCCCAGCATTTCCCCCCGGGCGGTCATTATGTAAGCCCCGCCGGTTCTGCCGATGTGGGAGTCGTTCAGCATGGGCTTGGCGAAGGTCTCGGTGTGCGTAAGGCCTACAACCACGCCCACCACAGTCCCGTCCGGGCTGCGAAGCGGAGTGGAGGCCACGAGGATGGGCTGGCCGGTGACCCTGGAGACAGGCTCGGTCTCCAGGGTGGAGTGGCCGGCCAGGGCCTTTATGTAGTATTGCCGGTCAGACACGTCCAGGCTTCCTGGAAGCAAGGGGTTGGAGGCCATGAGCATCTGCCCCATGTTGTCCAAGAGGTATACGCGGTCAAAAGAACCATTGCGTACGTAGGCTTCCAGCTTGCGCTGGGCCGCCACCCGGGCGGAGCGCCCCAGATAGGAGTCCTCCAGGGCCAGACGCAGCACGTCCTCCTGGGCCACCAGATTGATCTGGTTGGTCATGTCGCGTGCCTGGAGGTTTATCTCGCGGTCGAGAAAATTCAGGGTCTGCCCTATCTGTCCCTGGGCCAAGTGCTCCACTGTGCTTTTGGTGTAGAAGTAGCCCACGAGCGTCGTGATGAGCACGCCCAGGACCACAGTTGTGAGCACAGGCGCAAGGTAGCGGTCCAGCAGAAAGCGCCCGGATAATATGTTTGGCTTCAGCCTCACTTGATCACCACTTCCGCAGCATTGATGATTTCATAGGGGATCTGCAGGCCAAGCCGCTCAGCGGTCTTGAGGTTCAGCACAACCCTCCCCTTTTGGTTGATGCGCACGGGCAGGCCGCCTGCCATTGCGCCCGTGTTGAGCAGCGTATGGGCCATGGCCCCGGCCAGAAGCCCCTGCTCGTGACCCGACTCCAGCACGCCGCAAAGCAGCCCGTGCCCCTCGGCGTAGTCGGCAAAGCCGAGGG
Organism: Humidesulfovibrio sp.; assembly: GCF_030689645.1. Classification (GTDB taxonomy): domain Bacteria; phylum Desulfobacterota; class Desulfovibrionia; order Desulfovibrionales; family Desulfovibrionaceae; genus Humidesulfovibrio. The sequence goes on along the minus strand of NZ_JAUYFU010000070.1, from coordinate 11,052 downwards.
TGGGCAACTTGTTGTTGGCCGTGTTCCAGGCGTTGACCGCATCTGCGGAAACCGTGCGGCCCGTGGTCTCGTCAACCAGTGAGTGGTATATGCCGAAAGCCAGGGCGTCGGTTCTGGACTGGTAATACTTCACGAGGCGTTGCCACTGCTGGTAGGTGCGGATTTTTTCCACCCCTGCGATTTTCACGGCGTAGGGCCCGTTTCGCTTGAAATCGGCCTTGAAGTCGTCGAGGACGAAGCCGCTGGACTCGGAGTCGTCAACAAGCAGGGCCGCCGAGCGCATGGTGGGCTTGATTTTCTTGAGCAGGGCGAAACCCTCGCGGAAGTGCCAGCGTTCGCGCACGCCGGAGACGTTGGCGGCAGGGAATCCATAGAGGGAGAGCGGCGCGTTGACCCCGCAGAAGATGACCTGAGGCGAGGCTTGTCCCTTGAGGTGGGGCTTGGCGAGGTAAAGCTGAGCCGCGTCGTCCACGGTGATGACAACCTGAGGCTTGCTGGCCTTGATGCGTTCCAGAATCTCCAAGGCCTTGTCGCGCAGATGCTCCGGTTCTGGGTCGCGCTTGGCGTCCAGGTAAAGCGTTTCAAGCTTCACCTTGTGGCCGTGCAGTCCCTGCTTGATGCCTTGGCTGACGGCTTGGGTCCATATATATTCAGGGTCGTAGCTGTGGACCACCAGAACCGTCTGCTGGGGTGATTTCTCCAGCGGGGGATTGGCAAAGGCCGTGCCCCCCATGGCTAGGGCGAGGAGGGGGAGGAACAGAAACCGGTCCCAGCGCATCGCATACTCCCGCCGTGAGCCGTGGGGCCTCGGCATTGGTGGCTTGGGAGCCACAAGACAGAATACTCTATGTTTATCGAAGCGCTTCGTTTCTGTCCAGCGATGCCCCGAGATTGCTTCAGCGGGGAGAAGGCGGTTGATGTGAGTCCGGGGCTTGGCGGTGAGCAGTGCGGCAGGGGGGGCAGGCGGGTAATCAAGCGAACCGGAGCGCCTCTTGTCCAGCGGCGCCCCGGTTCGCGGCCGAGCAGTTAGAGGGCGAACTCTCCGCCCTTGTAAATGACAACGCTTCCGCCGCCCTTGAGCAGGGCGGTGACGGTTTTGTCCTCGGTGTTCACCAGGTCCCAGTGCAGGGCGGAGTCGTTGAAGCCCAGCGCCTCTTTTTTGGCCGCGTCCAGGCTGGTCTGGTCTCCGGCGTAGGTGTCGGAGTAGCTGGCGCCAACAGCCACGTGGCAGTTGCCGTAAGGCCCGCCGAAGTTCTCGTCGAACAGCGTGCTGGCCATGAAGGCCCCGATGCGCGAGTGGCGGCGGTCGGTGAGGGAGAATTCGCCCAGTTGCGACGCGCCCGCGTCCATGGACAGCTGCTTTTTCACGAAGTCTTCGCCTTCCTGGGCGCTTATGCCGGTCACGCGTCCGGCCTTGAACTCCAGGCGCACTCCGGCCACCCGGTTGCCGGAGCGGTAGGAGGGCTGATCGGCGTAGTACACGCCCTCGGTGCCGCGCCAGTCGGGCGAGAGGAACACCTCGAAGCTCGGGATGTTGTGCCCGGAAACACCGAGCCAGCGTCGGTCGGCGCCAGGGTTCACCGTGAGGTCGCAGCTCTCGCTTTCGATCTTCAGGCGGTCGATCTCAAGTTTGCCCAGCGAATCCTTCACGCGGGTCACGTCGGCGTGGACCTCGCGCCACTTGGCCACGGGGTCGTCGGTGTCGAGGAAGCAGGCCTGCTTGATCTGCGCGGCGTACTCCTCGATGCTCAGGCCTGCGCACCGGGCCTGCTCCTGCGTGGGGTAGGCGCAGAGCGTCCAGCCGAAGTCGCCGGTCTGCTCGCGCGCTTCCATTATTTCGCGCAGGAATTTCCGGGCCACTGCGGCCAGGCCGATCTTGCCCGGGTCCACTCCTGCCAGGTGCGTGAGCGAAGCCGGAGCGATGAGCGACACGAGGCCGGAGAGATTCTCCATGAGTTCGCGGTCGCCGGGGGTGATGGTCTTGATCTGGGAGTCCGAGCCCTTGCCGTAGAAAGAAACCTCCATGGGCGAGGTGAGGTTCTGCCGGGGCACGGGAACCATGCCTTTATCCATGAGCAGGTCGTAGACAGCCTCTGCTAGGGGGGTGGCGGCCTGGTCGAAGCGCAACAGAATGACGTCGCCCGGCTGGTAGGGGTTGGTGCGGGCGGTGGCGAGCCCCCACCACAAGGTGCGGGCGTACTTGGCGAGTTCGGCGCTGGAGAACATATGTTTCTGCCTCAAGGGGGCGATTTCCGGCGGACGCAGGCCCGGCGCGGATGGGCCGAACCATAGCCCAGGCGTCGGCGAAGCTCAACATACGTTAAATTACGCAGCGGCGCAGACAATCGACTGCATGTCTTGACACGGAAGCCGACCTGGATATATCAGCAACCCCGGAGCCAGCGCGCTCGCCGCTTGGCCATCGAGCTGGGGGAAGCGGCGTCTGGTCCCGCATGTCGCGTCCTTGTTTTCGATGGGAGCGCAGAGCGAACGGGGCAGAATTTTTTTTCTTATTATACACATCTGGAGGGTACAATGGGCTACAAGGTTACTGTCGATACCGACAAATGCACCGGCGACGGCGAGTGTGTGGACGTTTGCCCGGTTGAGGTCTATGAACTGCAGGACGGCAAGGCCGTTGCTGTGAACATGGAAGAATGCCTGGGCTGCGAGTCCTGCGTGGAAGTCTGCGAGCAGGACGCCATCGCCATCGAGGAAGAATAGCAATAACAGCTCCGGCTGAGACTACGGGGGCGGCGCTTGCGCCGTCCCCGCATTTGCCGCCTGCTTGGCGGACGGGGCGTCGAGAGAGAATCATGTCCGCCTGACCGGGCGGAACGGGGCCGGGTGAATCCCGGCTTTTTTGTATCGCGGCCCCCTTTACTCTCCCCGCCAGGGGACTCATATTTCTGTCATCACCATCACGAGCGACTGTCAGCGAGGAGTGCCGCATGGCCCTTGATTTTTCCGAATTCTTCAAGCGCTACGAGGCGATAATCGGCGAGGCCGACCAGGTTTTCAACACGGTGAAAGCCAAGTTCGCCGACAACGTGCGCTGCGAAAAAGGCTGCAGCGACTGTTGCCACGCCCTGTTCGACCTGACCCTGGTGGAGGCGCTGTACCTGAACAGCAATTTCTATCAGCGGTTTTCCGGCAAGGACAAGAACGCCGTGCTGGAGCGCGCCGACGAGGCCGACCGCCTGGTGCACCGCCTGAAACGCGACGCCTTCAAGGCCGTGAAGGAGGGCGCAAACGCCCAGGAGATCCTGGCCGAGATGGCCAAGGTGCGCGTGCGCTGCCCGCTGCTCGACGATGCCGGCGCCTGCCAGATGTACGACAAGCGGCCCGTCACCTGCCGCATCTACGGCGTGCCCACGGCCATCGGCGGCTCTGCCCACACCTGCGGCAAGTCCGGCTTTGAGCAGGGCAAGCCCTATCCCACCGTGTACCTGGACCGCATTCAGGACCGGCTGTACGCCCTGTCGCACGAGCTGGCCGGGAGCCTGGCCACCCGCTACAAGGGCTTGGGCGAGGTGCTGGTGCCTGCTTCGCTGGCGCTCTTGACCGACTATTCCGAGGAGTACCTGGGCATAATGACCGAGAAGGAGGCCGCCGACGCCAAGTCCGAGGCCTCTGCACCAAAGGCCGCCCCCGCCGCCCCTGTTGCTCCGGCTGCGCCTGCCGCCCGGCCCCGCGCCCAGATGGCGCCCATGGCCAAGAACTCCGGCAAGGGTCTGGCCGCCTGCAAGGGCTGCGCGCCGGAGACCAAGAAGGGCGGCTGCGCGGGCTGCACGCCCACCAGCCTGACCATCGGACAGGCGCCTGCCGCCAAGAAGCCCGCCGCGAAAAAAACCGCGGCCAAGAAGTCCACTGTAAAAAAGAAGGACTAACGCCATGGAGCGCATGTACACCCCAGAACAGGTTGAGGAGCAGAAGCGGGCCATGTACGAGGGCCTTTCGCCCCGCCGTCGCCGCTTCGTGGACCGCATCGGCTACGCGAGCTGGGATCCTTACCAGGCGCCCTTCGACCCCATCGATATCCGCACGGACGCCATGGGTTACACGACGCATGACCTTTTGAACAAATACTTCAAAAGTCTGCCCGACATGCCTGATCCTGACTACATGCAGACCTTGTCCGAGTTCATGGTCATGCTGGTCATGAACATCGAAAAGGTCCGTCCCATTCTGGAGTTCAGCGACTGGTATAACGCCCTGCTCAAAGAGCGCGGCATCAGCTTGAAATAACCGCCCGCCCCGGAAAGGGGAGGGCGCGAGGGAGATACTCCATGACCGAGCAGCAGTTCAGCAACGTTGACGATTATATCGCCCACCTGAAGGACAAGCTCCGCCAGGCCCCGGAGTGCGGCAACACCCACTACAACTTGGGCGTGGCCCTTCTCTCCAAGCGCGAGTACATGGACGCCGAGCGCAGCTTTCGCGAAGCCATGACCAACTCGCCTAAAATGGCCGAGGCCTATGTGCAGATGGGCGGCATCTGTCTGGAGCGCGGCGATTTGGAGGGCTGCCTGAACTTCAACCGTCAGGCCACCCAGATCCGTCCGTTCTTTGCAGTGCCCTGGGGCAACATCGGCTTCGTGCTGATGCAGCTGGGCGATTCCGACAAGGCCATTCCGGCCCTGCAGAAGGCCATCAAGTACGACCCGAACTTCGTGCAGGCCTTGGCCACCCTGGGCAGCGCGCACTTCTCCCGCGGCGAGATGGAAGAGGCGGTCACCGCCCTGACCAAGGCCGTGGAGCAGCAGCCCATGTTCGGCCCGGCCTGGAACAATCTGGCCCTGTGCAGCGCCGAGGTGGGCAACTGGCCCCGTGCGGCGGAGTGCGCCAAGAAGGCCCAGGAGACCGGGTACGACGTGCCGCAGGCCTTCCTGGACGAGATCGCCCAGCACGTGAAGTAGGCCGCCAGGGGGCTTTCATGGCCCATTTTCGAGACTTGAAGCGCTCCATTCGCGGGCTGCTGTCGGGCCAGGACTGGCGGGAGCGTCTGGTTGAGCTCGCCGCCGTTCCCGCGCGGCAGCTGCCAGGCCCGCTGTTTTCGCTTTTGTTGGACAAGGACGAGCTGGTGCGCTGGCGCGCGGCCGAGGCCTTTGGGCGCACAGTGGCCCGCATGGCCGACAGCCGCGAGGCCGGCGAAGGGCTGGAGGCGGCGCGCATGGTGCTGCGCCAATGCCTGTGGCGCATGAACGAGGAGTCCGGCGGCCTCGGCTGGGGCATCCCCGAGGCCCTGGGCGAGAGCCTTGCGCGGCATCGGCGGCTGGCCGGAGAGTTCAACCGCGTGTTGGCCTCCTACGTGCGCCAGGAGGTGCGCGGCGAGGGCAACTATCTAGAACATGCGGCGCTTCGGCGCGGCGTGTTCTGGGGCCTGGGCCGGCTGGCCCAGAGCTTTCCCGAGCTTGTGGCTGGCGAAGTCCCCGCCCTTCTTGCGGGCCTGGCCGACGAGGACGGGGCCAACCGAGGCTTGGCCGCCTGGGTGCTGGGCCTTTTGGGCGCTGCCCAGGCCGCCGATGGGCTGGCGGCCCTGGCGGACGACGCCTCGGAAGTGGCGCTGTTTCTGGATGGCGAGCTTCTTCGCACCACGGCGGGAAGCCTTGCGCAAGAGGCCCTTGAGCGGTTCGGCGCGGCAGATTGAAAATTTTCCGGCATTTCGTTGTTGACAAGGTCCTGGGGTTTGGGTAAACGGTCCTTCCCTTGAGCAATTTAGGCGCGTAGCTCAGTTGGTTAGAGCACTTGCTCGACACGCAAGGGGTCAGGAGTTCAAGTCTCCTCGTGCCTACCATATTATGCAGAAAGGGAGGCCTCGTGCCTCCCTTTCCCTTTTTCTTCCACAAGGCTCTGCGCTCGGGATCGCCGGGCCGTGTCAACAAGGAGCTTCGCCGTGCAACTTTCCGTGGCCGGTCAGCAGATTTCCGTTGAGGCGGGGGCCACCTTCGCCGATGCCTTCAAACAGGCTCTCTCCAACAAACAATACAAGAACCTCGTGGTGGCCCGCTGCGGCGAGTCCCTGCTTGACCTCACCACCGCCATCCCGGCGGACTGCGCTGCCGTTGAGCCCGTTTTCGCGGACTCGCCGGAGGGGCTTGTGGTCATCCGCCACTCCACCGCGCACGTCATGGCCGAGGCCGTGAAAAAGCTGTTCCCCACCGCCAAGGTCACCATCGGCCCCTCGGTGGACAACGGCTTCTATTACGATTTCGACTACGAGCGCCCGTTCACGCCCGAGGACCTCGAGGCCATCGAAGCCGAGATGTTGCGCATCGTGGGTGCGGACAAGGCCTTCGCCCGCCAGGAGCTCACCAGCGCCGAAGCGCGCGCGCATTTCGACGCCGACGGCGAGAAATACAAGGTCGAGCTCATCGACGACCTGGGCGTGGAGCAGGTCTCCACCTACACCCAGGGCGGCTTCACCGACCTGTGCCGCGGCCCCCACGTGCCCCGCACGGGCCTTTTGAAGGCCTTCAAGCTCACCACAGTGGCCGGGGCCTATTGGCGCGGCGACGAGAAGAATCCGCAGCTCCAGCGCATCTACGGCACCGCCTGGGCCACTCCCAAGGATCTCAAGGTCTACCTGGAGCGCCTGGAAGAGGCCAAGAAGCGCGACCACCGCAAGCTGGGCACCCAGCTGGACCTGTTCAGCTTCCACGAGGACGTGGGCGGCGGCATGGTGCTCTGGCATCCCAAGGGCGCGCTGACCCGCGCCATTCTGGAAGACTTCGAGCGCAAGGAGCACCTGAAGCGCGGTTACCAGTTCGTGCAGGGCCCGCTCATCCTCCGGCGCGAGCTGTGGGAAAAGAGCGGCCACTACGACAACTACCGCGAGAATATGTACTTCACCGAGATCGATGAGCAGGCCTACGGCATCAAGCCCATGAATTGCCTGTCGCACATGCTCATATTCAAGAGCCGCCTGCGCAGCTACCGCGATCTGCCCCAGCGCTACTTCGAGCACGGGGTGGTGCACCGCCACGAGAAGAGCGGCGTGCTGCACGGCCTTTTGCGCGTGCGCTCCTTCACTCAGGATGACGCGCATATTCTTTGCCGCCCTGACCAGCTCCGCGAGGAGATCATCGGCGTGGTGAAGTTCGTGCGCGACGTCATGGACATCTTTGGCTTCAACTTCGAGGCAGAGATCAGCACCCGGCCCGAGAAGAGCATCGGCTCGGACGAGGACTGGGACCGCGCCACGGACGCCCTCAAGGACGCCCTGGAGCACATGGACATGCCCTACGCCATCAATGCGGGCGACGGCGCGTTCTACGGCCCCAAGATCGATATCAAGATCAAGGACGCCCTTGATCGCAGCTGGCAGTGCGCCACCGTGCAGTGTGACTTCACCCTGCCGGAGCGCTTCGAGCTGTCCTACATTGGCGAGGACGGCAACAAACATCGCCCGGTGATGCTGCACCGCGTGATCCTGGGCTCCATCGAAAGGTTCATGGGCGTGCTCATTGAACATTTCGCAGGGGCCTTCCCGGTTTGGCTCGCGCCGACACAGGCGCGCATCCTCACCGTGACGGACGCGCAGAACGGTCATGCGGAAAAAGTCTTGCGGTTTTTGCAGGAAAAGGGCATACGCGCCGAAGCGGATGTGCGGAATGAGAAGCTCGGGTACAAGGTGCGCGAGGCTCAACTCGACCGGATCCCCTACATGCTTATCGTCGGAGACAAGGAAGTGGAAGCCGACGGCGTCAACGTGCGAGTGCGCGGCGGCGCCGATGTCGGGTTTGTTTCACTTTCCGGGGTGGCGCAGATTATTCTGGACGCAGCCCATGAACCTTTCAAGCGCGGAGGGATGAGCTATAGCTTTTCCTAGAAGGCAGGACCAACATCCTAAGGATGATGGCGTCCGCCGAAACGAGCGGATACGTATTCCCCAGGTGCGCGTGGTCGACGACGAAAGCACGCAGCTGGGCATCATGGCGACCTCTGAAGCCTTGGCATTGGCGCAGAACAAGGGGCTCGACCTCGTTGAGGTTTCCCCCAACGCCGATCCGCCTGTTTGCCGCATCATGGACTACGGAAAGTTCAAATACGAGCAGCAGAAGCGTCAGCAGGAAGCTAAAAAGAAGCAGACCGTTATACAGATCAAGGAAGTCAAGTTCCGGCCCAAGACCGATGAACATGACTACCAGACGAAGCTGAAGCACATTCGCCGCTTTCTGGAAGAGGGCGACCGCTGCAAGGTTGCGGTTTTCTTCCGGGGACGCGAGATCGTGCACAAGGACCGTGGACAGATCATGCTTGACCGCGTGGTTGTGGACACGGCCGACATCGCCAAGGTGGAGCAGCCGTCACTGTCGGAAGGCCGCACCCTGGTGATGATGCTGACCCCGGTGAAGAAGTAGAGCCCAAGGACAGCCCTCGCGGCGGTTCCGTCCGCCCGTTGAGCATATCGAGGAGGAAACCATGCCCAAGATGAAGACCAACCGCAGCGCCGCCAAGCGCTTCGTGAGCAACGGCGCCGGCAAGTTCAAGCGCCGTCGTCAGAACCTGCGCCACATCCTGACCAAGAAGGGCGCCAAGCGTAAGCGCCGCCTCGGTCAGGGCACCATGGTTGACGATGCCAACCTGGGTGCCGTGAAGCGCCTTCTGCCCTACGGCTAACCATAAAACCAACGACGTCGTGCCTGTCGGCTAACGCTGACTGTGCCATAAACGAATCGGAGGAAGTACAATGAGAGTTAAGCGCGGAGTTGCCGGCCACCGTCGGCACAAGAAATTCCTGAAGATGGCCAAGGGCTATATCGGTGCCGGCAGCCGCCTGTACCGCACCGCCCGCGAGCGTGTTGAGCGCGCCCTTTGTTTTGCTTTTCGCGACCGCAAGCAGAAGAAGCGTGACTTCCGCCGCCTGTGGATCGTGCGCATCAACGCCGGCGCCCGCCTGAACGGCCTGTCTTACAGCAAGCTCATCGGTGGCCTGGCCAAGGCCGACATCGCCGTCAACCGCAAGATGCTGGCTGACCTGGCTGTGCGTGAGCCCGCCGTGTTCGCCCAGATCTGCCAGGCGGCCAAGGCGTAGAACGTGAACGAGATGCTCAAGTCCTTCCTGGAAGGACTCGATGGCCTGACCCTGGAGTGTGAAGCACGCCGGGGTCAGGCTTGCAGTTTAAAGGACCTGGAGGCCCTGCGCGTCGAATTCCTCGGACGCAAGGGCAAGCTCGCCGCCGGTATGGTCGCCCTGGCCCAGATGGGCCCGGAAGACAAGCCCGCCGCCGGAAAGAAGGCCAACGAGGTCAAGAACGCGCTCACCGCGCTGCTTGAATCCCGCCAGGCCGAGCTTGAGGCCGAAGCCGCCAAGGACGCCCTGTCCGGCTTCGACCCCAGCCTCCCCGGACGCCGACCCGCTCCTGGAAGCCTCCACCCCGTCACTCTGGCCATGCAGGAAATCTGCGAGGTGCTCACAGGCCTTGGCTTTGAAGTGGTGGCCGGGCCGGAAGTGGAGAACGACTGGCACAACTTCGAGGCCCTCAACATGCCCCCGGACCACCCGGCGCGCGACATGCAGGACACCCTGTACGTGTCGGAGCGGGTGCTTCTGCGCACGCACACCTCGCCTTTGCAGGTGCGCACCATGCTCTCGCGCAGGCCGCCGGTGGCGGTCATCGCCCCGGGCAAGGTGTACCGGCGCGACTCGGACATCACCCACACCCCCATGTTCCACCAGATCGAAGGTCTGCTTGTGGACAAGGGCGTGAGCATGGCTGATTTGCGCGGCACGCTGACCGCCTTTGTGCGCCAGTTGTTCAGCGCGGACACCAAGGTTCGCTTCCGCCCCAGCTTCTTCCCCTTCACGGAGCCCAGCGCCGAGGTGGACATCTCGTGCATGCTCTGCGGCGGCGAAGGGCACATCAAGGGCGAGCCTTGCCGCGTGTGCAAGAAGACCGGCTGGGTGGAGATCCTGGGCTGCGGCATGGTGGACCCCAACGTGTTCCGCGCCGTCAATGCGGCAGGCGTGGGGGGCTACGATCCCGAGTCCGTCACGGGCTTCGCCTTCGGCCTTGGCGTGGAGCGCGTTGCCATGCTCAAGTACGGCATCGGCGACTTGCGCATGTTCTTTGAAAACGACGTGCGTTTCCTCGAACAGTTTTCGTAGTTTTCAGGCGCCCCGCGCCCCGGCTCTCGCACCTCCGGCAACCCGGACTGCGAAGGGATGGGGACCGGGGCGCCCTTGTCTTACCGGGGTGCGATGAAGCCCCCTCAAGCCTTAGGCGAGGCGGTTATGCTCATCAGTTTGCAGTGGCTCCGCGAGTTTGTGCCCTTCCAGGGTTCTGTGCAGGAACTGGCCGAGCGCCTGACCATGCAGGGCCTTGAGGTCGAGGCCATCATCGACCCCTTTGAATCCATCGCGAAGATCGTGGTGGGCCATGTCGCCGATCGCGCTCCCCACCCGGAGTCCGACCATCTTTCCGTATGCACCGTGGACGTGGGCGCGGCGGAGCCGCTTCAGATCGTCTGCGGCGCGTCCAACGTGGCCCAGGGGCAGAACGTGCCCGTGGCCATGATCGGCACCACCATGCCCGGCGGCCTGGAGATCAAGAAGGCCAAGCTGCGCGGCGTGGTGTCCTGCGGCATGATCTGCTCCGAGCGCGAGCTGGGCCTGTCGGAAGAGCATTCCGGCATCATGGTCCTGCCTGAGAGCTTCCGCCCCGGACAGCTCATCACCGAGGCCCTGGGCCTGGAGCGGCAGGTCATCGAGGTCAGCATCACGCCCAACCGCGCGGATTGCCTGTCCGTGCTGGGCATTGCGCGGGAGACCGCCCTGGGCTTCGGCCTGCCCCTGACCATGCCCCGGCTGAACCTTGTGGAGGACGCCGCAGCGGGCGACGCCGCCAAGGCCGTGCGCATCGACATCGCGGACGGCGAGCTTTGCCCCGTGTACCGCGCCCGCGTGCTCACCGGCGCGAAGATAGACAAGAGCCCGGACTGGATGCGCTACCGCCTGCTGGCCATCGGCCAGCGCCCCATCAACAACATCGTTGACGTCACCAATTATATTTTGATGGAGCTGGGCCAGCCCCTGCACTCCTTTGACCG
>NZ_JAUYFU010000098.1 GCF_030689645.1 Humidesulfovibrio sp. | reverse complement strand
CTCCACGCCAAGCTCCAGCGGTACGGGGTGCAGTAGCGCTGGCACGACGGTGGAATCATGCCACAACAACTCATTATGCATCAGCGTTTCATTGACGGGCATACTCAGCCGGAGTAGAAAATTTGGTAGCTTTCCGTTTCAGGTGTGTCTGCAAAACATGAATAAGGAAGGCGCAAGCCCATGCCCAAATTCAAGACAGCTCATCTTTTTGCCCTCATCATTGCCCTCGCAACCTTACCATTCTTTTCTGCATGCGGCGGTGACAAGACCGCAGAACCCAAGACCGCCAGCGCGCCCACAGTTCGCGCTACCCTTTACGACGCCCGTGAGTGCCGCAGCCTGCCGGGAGAGGTGCGCGCGCAGAACAGCGTGGTGCTTTCCAGCAAGATTTCCGGCACGGTAGTGGAAGTCATGGCCGCTGAGGGCCAAGTGGTGGAGAAGGGGCAGGCCATCCTGCGCATCGACGACACGGAACTCAGGCAGCGCGTGCAGGCTGTCCAGTCCACGGCCCAGCAGGCCGGGCTGGAGCGTCAGGCCCTGGCCGCGCGTTCGGCCCTGGCCAAGGTCAACATGGAGCGCATGCAGAAGCTCTTTGCCCAGCAGGCCATCAGCCGCGACGAACTGGACCGCGCCAGCACGGAATACCAGACCCTGAAGAAGCAGGAGCAGGCCATGGGCGCCAGCGCGGCGGCGGCAGGCCACCAGGGGGCAGAGGCCCGGTCCCTCATGGGCTACAGCCTCGTCAGCGCGCCCTTCCGGGGCGTGCTTTCACGCCGGTATGTGGACCAGGGGGCCTTTGTCTCGGCCGGCGCGCCCCTGGCCGCCATCGACGATGTGCAGGGCGGCTATGAGCTGGAGGCCCAGGCCGATGAGAGCCTCATGTCCGTCGTGACCAAGGGCATGCAGGTGCTTGGCCTGGTCCCGTCGGTATCTTCCCAGCCCTTCCTCACGCGGCTCACCACCGTGGTGGACCGCGTGGACCCGGCCACCCGGACCTTCAAGGTCCGCGCCGCTTACAACGCGTCCACGGCCCCGGCCGCCGGGGCTGGCAACGCGACGCAAAACGCCACACAGGCGGCGCAGCCCAACCGGCCCCACGCGGGCATGTTCGGCAAAGTCTGCGTGCCCATGTCTCAGGCCAAAAAGCTGCTCATCCCGTCCGGCAGCGTGCGCCAGCGCGGCGAGCTCACCACCGTGCTCGTGGTGGACGACAAGAGCGTGCTGCGCCTGCGGCTGGTCAAGATTGGCGGGGCCTACCTCAAGGCCGACCTCGACGGCCAGTCCTACATCGTCCAGGCCCAGTCCGAGGCGCTTTCCGACACGTCCGGCGCGCCTGGCGTGCTGATTGAGGTGCTTTCCGGCCTCACCGAGGGCGAAATCCTGGTCAACGGCGGTCCGGAAACCTTGCGCGAGGGCGACCGCATCGCCGTCAAGCCCTAAGGCGGCAGGCCATGAGCCAGACACCCGAAAGCCCGGACCCGCAGCCCCACGATCACGTCCTGCTCTCACGCATCACCGCGGGCTTCGTGGACTCCAAGCTCGTGCCGCTCATCATCCTTGGCGCGCTCTTGCTCGGCGTGTTCGCTGTGCTGAGCACCCCCAGCGAGGAAGAGCCGCAGATCGTCGTGCCCATGATCGACGTTCTGGTGGAGATGCCCGGCGCCACGCCGAGGGAGATCGAGACCCGGGTCATCGGTCCCATGGAAAAGATCCTCTGGGAGATTCCCGGCGTGGAGTATGTCTATTCCACGGCCCAAGACGGCAAGGCCCTGACCATCGTGCGCTTTCAGGTGGGCGAGGACACGGAAAAGAGCGTGGTCAAGACCTACGCCAAGCTCTACCAGCATCTGGACTGGATTCCGCCCGGCTGCTCCCAGCCTCTTTTGAAGCCCCGCAGCATCGACGACGTGCCGGTCCTGGCCGTGTCGTTCTATGGCGAGGGGCACGACGGGCGCACTCTGCGCCAGGTCGCCGCCGAGGCCGCCGAAGCCGTGCGCACCCTGCCCGGCGTGGCCGAGGTTACCCTGACCGGGGGCCGCACCCGCAGCGTCACCGTGGACGTGGACCCGGACCGGCTGCGGGCGCTGAACCTGGACGCCCTGGACGTGGCCGACGCCTTGCGCGCCCAGAACCAGGCCGCCCAGAGCGGGGCCATGACCAGCGGCGGTGCGACCTTTGGCGTGCGCCTGGACAGCTTCCTCAAGACCTCCGGCGACGTGGGCCGCGTGGTGGTGGCCATGAACCAGGGCCGGCCGGTGTATCTGGCCGATGTGGCGAGTGTGCGCGACGGCTTTGAGGAGCCTGCGGACTATGTGTTCTTCGCCCCCGGCCCCAAGGCCGCCACCAAGGGCGTGTCCGAGTCTCCGGGGCGGCTGCTGCCCGCCGTGACTCTTTCCGTGGCCAAGCGCGCCGGAGTCAATGCCACCAAGCTTTGCGAGGACGCCCTCCGGAAGATCGAGGCCCTGCGGGGCTTCGCCATCCCGGTGGACGTGCATACCAGCGTGGTGCGCGACTATGGGGAAACAGCCAAGCACAAGTCCGACGAACTCTTGCAGCACCGGTTCATTGCGGCCCTGAGCGTCGGCACCATCGTGGCCCTGTTCCTGGGCCTGCGCGCCAGTTTCGTGGTCATGGTGGCCGTGCCCGTGACCCTGGCGGTGACGCTCGCCACCTACTGGTTCCTTGGCTACACCCTGAACCGCGTCACCCTTTTCGCGCTCATTTTCTGCATCGGCATCCTGGTGGACGACCCCATTGTGGACGTGGAGAACATCGTGCGCCACTTGCGCCTGCCCAGCTCGCAGGGGCGTCCCTTTGTGCGCGTCATCATCGAGGCCGTGAACGAGGTGCGCGCCCCGCTGGTGCTGGCCACCTTCACGGTCATCGCGGCCATCATGCCCATGGGCTTCGTGGGAGGCTTGATGGGCCCGTACATGCGGCCCATGCCCGTAGGGGCCAGCGTGGCCATGCTCCTGTCCATGGCCGTGGCCTTCGTCATCACGCCCTGGAGCTCCCGCAAGCTGCTCAAGCCCGCCGGCGTCCACGAGCACGAGAAACACGACGACCGCTTCACGCAGCTGTACCGCAAGGTCATGGGCCGACTCATCACCGAACCCGGCTATCGCAAGCGCTTTCTCTTGGGCGTGGGCGGGCTGCTCGTGGCCGCCATCTCCCTGTTCCCCATGAAGGCCGTGTTGGTGAAGATGCTGCCCTTTGACAACAAGGGCGAGTTCGAGGTGGTTGTGGACATGCCCGATGGCACGCCTCTGGAAGCCACCGCCGCGGCAGCGGAGGAACTCTCCCGCGTCGTCCTGGATCAGCCGGAGGTGACGGACGCGCAGCTGTACGCTGGCACTTCCGCGCCGTTCTCCTTCAACGGCCTGGTTCGCCACTACTATCTGCGTGAAGGCCCGACCGTGGCCGAAATCCAGGTGAACCTGACCCCGCGCGGCAAGCGCAGCGCTTCAAGCCATGAAATTGCGAAACGCACCCGCGAGAACATGCTGCCCATCGCCAAAAAGCTCGGCGCGCGCATCAAGGTGGTGGAGGTGCCCCCCGGGCCGCCGGTGCTGCAGACCCTGGTGGCCGAGATCTACGGCCCGACCCAGGAGGGCCGCGAGCGCGTGGCCCGGCAGGTCAAGGAGGTCTTCGCAGGCACGCCCAACGTCGTTGATGTGGACTGGTACATGAACGACCCGAGAGCCGAGACGCGCATCCGCGTGGAGACGGACAAGGCGCTGAAGAACGGCGTGGACCCTGACCGGGCGCGCCGGGTAATCGCCGCCTCCGTGGGTGGGGAGAAGGCCGGGCTGCTGCACGACATGAACTCCCGCGAGGACGTGCCCATCATGGTGCGCTTGCCCGTGGCGCGTCGCGCCTCGGTCTCGGAACTCACGGCCATTCCGGTGCGCGGCTCTCTGCCGAACGGGGGCGGCAAGGTCATCTCGCTCGGCCAGTTGGCCACGCTGGAGCAGGCCATCACGCCACCGGCCATCTACCACAAGAACATGCTGCCCGTGATCTACGTCACCGGCGACATGGCCGGGCGCGAAGAGAGCCCGATCTACGGCATGGGCCGCATCGACATGGCCCTGGACGAACTGGCCGTCAAGGGCCAGGGGGCGTGGCAGACGAGCGCTGGCGACCGCCGCGAACTGCCGCGCTTGCGCACCAGCATGCCGTTCTCCTCCAACACCTGGAGCATGAAGTGGGACGGCGAGTGGCAGATCACCTTTGAGGTCTTCCGCGACATGGGACTGGCCTTCGGCGTGGTCATGATCCTCATCTACATCCTGGTGGTGGGCTGGTTCGGGTCGTACACCACGCCCATCGCCATCATGTCGCCCATTCCGCTCTCGCTCATCGGCATCATCCCGGCGCATGCGCTCACCGGCTCGTTCTTCACGGCCACCAGCATGATCGGCTTCATCGCCGGGGCGGGCATCGTGGTGCGCAACTCCATCATCCTGGTGGACTTCATCAACCTGCGCCGCGAACAAGGGCAGCCCCTCGAAGAGGCCGTTATCGATGCCGGGGCCTTGCGCTTCCGCCCCATGCTGCTCACGGCCATCTCCGTGGTGGCCGGGGCCTTCGTCATCCTCTTCGATCCCATCTTTCAGGGCCTGGCCATCTCGCTCATGGCCGGGGAGGTCGCAGCTACGCTCTTCTCGCGCATGGTGGTGCCGGTGATGTATTACCTTGATCAGCGGCGCGCGGAACAGGCGCTGTGATGCCGTCCTCGGAATGCGTGGCGAGCACTGTTCGCTGGCCGTTGGCGGTGCCACGCAGTGCTGATGGTAAGAGCCACCAAGGGAACAGAGGAAAAACGGGAGATTGCGGAAGGGCTAGAAGGAAAAGGAATCAGAAGGAAAGAAGGAGCAAGGAGACATAAAGAAAGCGGCCCCATTCGCGACCGCCAAGGTTCGGAGGTCCGGTCGTGACCTCGGTCATCCACTTGGGCGTGGTAAAAAAAGCGTAGGCAGATCTGGATTCGTGCGCACCAAAAGGGGTGGACATCGCCGACCTTATTCTGGATCTGTTCTTCTAAAAATAATCTGCGTCCACAATGCGCCAGGCGATGCAAAATGAGAAGGCCCCCGAAGGAGCCTTTGTCAGCCGCCCGTTGGGGCGGGAGTGAGACTTGCGGGCTTGGTCCGATGCCGGAGCATCTGTCCTTTTGTGCCCTCTTTCCTTTTCAGCCGCCCCAACGGGGCGGGAGAGGCGCGCTCCTCATGAAAACTCCGCACGCTTGCACCAATAGAATGTCAAGTTTTTTTTGTCGGCATCATAGCAGTCCCACAATCACTGCCATGCCTCCGTATGGGCGAAATCCATGGCTGGTGGCCGATTCGTTCCCTGAAGAGGTTGCCCGCGCCCATCGGTCCAACCCGCATGCGCCTGGGTTCCGTGGACACAATCTTCTTGCCATGCTCGTAGGAAAGGCGGCCCTTGCGGGCCGCCATAAATGGGGTGGGAGTCGTAGTTACGCCTTTTCCGCCACGCATCCAGTTGCAGGGGCTGGGATAGCCGGCGAGGCGATGAGGGGGCCTTGCGGCCTAGCCGGTGAGCCAGGGCTCACATCGTTGTCGCCGGTGGCCCGTTGCCGGTGTTACCGGTCGATCCGCCGTCTTCCACCCTCAACCCTGGCGTACGCCATGGCGGTGCGGAAATTGCTTCTTTCGCGGCGAAGCACAATGCTCCTTGCAAACAGGCGCTTCGCGAGCTGGGCCTTGAACTTCGTGGCCGTCGCGATCAACTGTGCGATCATGTGGTTTCCTCCTTTGCACTTGCTGGTGACCTTCACGCTCATGAAACCACACGGTTCTTCCTTTTCGCAATAGCCAGGAATCTTACTGCGAAAGATACTGACAAGATTTCGTTCTTGGGCTCCAAAGCTGCAGCCCCAAGTCTGCCAAGTCTGTGTGGCACAGTACGGCATGGCTAGTCATTTCGCACGGGGCATGCCGAACATCAGAAAAGGACAGAAAGGGGCAAAGAAAAAGGGGACGTTGAACAATCATGACCGGCGAATACGCATGCGCTACCGCTGCCGTAGTGATTAAGTACGGGAAGCACTTGTTCTGGCCCGTTGGGAGCGACGGCTCCACGAGCAGTAGGTGCGAAGTATCCTGGTGCTAGTCGGCAAGCCCGAGGAAATATTCCAAGTACGGTCTGCCAAGTTACGCGCCAAGTCGCAGAATGCGGGGCGCTTTCATTGTAGCAGTAGCCCGAACCGTATCCGGGATAGGTGCAGGGCGAACCAGATGCGCTGGACTCGCGGGAGGCGCTCGTCATCTCGAACTGGCTAGTATTTGAACGCGCCAATAGTGCACAGCCGAAAGCTATGACAGATTTGAGTCAACGACCTACGGCGAATCCCTCAGGGCATTGGAGCCAGCGCCCAGGCCATGGGGTGTTGCGCATTTCTCGCTCCCGTAGCACCCCACGGCCTGCCTGACGATTCCGCGTACGCTATTCAGGCTACGCGTCAGGGAACTCACTTGTTACCGAAACTTTTCTCCCCCCCTCATAAGCGGCGAGCACCTTCTGCGCGGCTATCAGTTGCGTGTTCAGCCATTTCGAAAAACTAGGCTGCAGGGAGAACTCCCAGGGACTGTCCTTGAAGCGGGTCTTGACTTCCTGGTACCGGTTGAACATCTCCTGGCTGACTTTGATGTTTACCTGTGCATCGAGCTTGACGCTCTTCTTGAGAATACTCATGGCGTTGTCCTGGTTGAGGTTGCGGGCGCGGCCCGATTCTCAAAGAGGATACGCTGCCGAAAACTATCATCGCAAGGATCTCAACTAGGCTTTCTTTGCTTCTCGCATTTTTCTGCCCGAGGGTTTGCGCCTACAGCATCTGAGCAGTAGGTGGACCTCTCTACCTTCCTTTCACCGACATAAGAACCTGGGCCACAGCGAAGAGGAACGTCTCCCTTCCCACCAAGGCACACCATGGCGCACGGCCGAGACCGCATGTACAGGTCTTGCCCCGGCCTGGGCGGGATTGCTCCGCATTGCCTTTTCGTGCGCGCATTCACCTGCGCACCATGACCGCTCTCTGTCGCGCGCACTCTTTCTCTCCGATCTTATCCGCGAAGCTTCCGCTGTCGTCCGGTTTTGTTGACTGCCCCTGCTGTCAACAAAACCGGACACAT
>NZ_JAUYFU010000095.1 GCF_030689645.1 Humidesulfovibrio sp. | reverse complement strand
GCCATGAGTAGCTGATTTAGAACGAGGCATGCCGCAGAGACGGCCAGAGCGGGCAGCATGCGTGTAGAAAGGGTGCTCGACAAAACGTCCGCCTGAGTCCGCAGGTCCATGACCACATAGCCCAGCAGCATCAGCAGCAGCACAAGCGTCAGTTCACGCTTCAGACGTTCGGTCATTTTGGAACGGCCCGTCGGAGCAGGCGTCTCAGTCTCTTCTTGCATTGCACTCTCCGCGGGCCTAGCACCTGCTGACATCGGCAGGCTGGGTGGATTAAACGGCACTGTCTGCATCGGACCGGAACAGGATAACAATCTTTTGCATGAATGGCTTGAGCTTTTGCTCCAGGGGTTGAGCCTGTTGCCGGGTTGCCTCAATTCTTAATACTCTGGAATTAACGGCACGCGGTCGGTCACTATTATCAGAGTGTAGCCAATGTTGCCCCAGTTCCCGAGGGGGTGGCCGAGGCCAGCAGCAGCACGACGAAGCCCAGGCCGTAAAACCTGTAATGCAAGATGTCCTGAGCTAGGATTGGGTAGAGTCGGGCCAAACATGCGTAGGTTGCCAGGGCCGGGAGCAGGAAAATCAAATCGTGCCCAGCCTTGTAACCTCCAGGCATTCCGATAGTCTCCATGCCAAGAGTGGGTATGCCGCAGGCGGGACAGCGGCCCGGCGAGAAGAGGCCGTGTGTGACAGAGATCCTCGCTACATTGGTAGTGCTCCCACAGGTGCGCTGCCCGATGAGGGGGCTCCCCCTTGGCGACGCCCACTGTAGGTTACGCCGGAACCAGCAAGCCCAGAAAGTGGGGAAGCGGCTGGTGAGCATGTTTCACTAGTTCTTTTGAGAATGTTATTATTGGTTCTTGTGATTCAACTCCACCATGGTGTCAAGGTGGCAAAAAAAATGACGGTTTGATCTAGTGGCTAAGGGCCGTGGTTGACGCGTAAGCTTTTGCCCTTGGCATCGGTCGCGTTTTTCGTTACATTCACCAAATGTCTCTGACCGTCGGAATATTACAGCCCAGCTATTTGCCTTGGCTGGGCTACTTTGAGCAGCTGTTCAGGGCGGACGTGTTCGTGCTTTATGACGATGTGCAGTTCGAGAAGGGTTCCTGGCGGAACAGGAATCGGATCAAGGCACCCCAAGGTGCGCAGTGGCTCACCGTGCCCGTGCTCACAAAAGGCCGCGAGTTTCCTCTAATCAACGAAGTGCGGGTAAACAGTGCCGAGTCTTGGCAGAAAAAGCACCTGCGCGGCCTCGCCCAATATTACTCTAAGGCCCCGTACTACGCAGAGTATGCCCCGGAGCTGGCGTGCGTCATTGACCGGTCCTGGGAAAAGCTCTGCGACCTGAATATTGCCCTTATCCTGCATCTTTCTGCTGTACTGGGCATCACCACACCCGTGCTGCTGGCCTCCGAACTGGGCATTGCCGGCAGCGGCACGCTTCGGTTGGTGGACATTCTTGCACATCTTGGCGGCACCATCTTTTATGAGGGCGCGGCTGGGCGCGACTACATCGACGAGTCGCTGTTCTCCTCCCGCGGGATGCGTGTGGAATTTCAGGATTACGCGCACCCGGAGTATACACAGTTGCACGGCGGATTCATTCCGTACCTGTCCGTGGTGGACCTTTTGTTCAACCATGGACCGAACAGCCTTTCCATCCTCACAGGGAGCATGCAGTGAAAAAGACCATCCTCATCACTGGCGGTGCGGGCTTCATCGGCTCGGCCTTTACATATTACATTTACAACACCTATCCTGATTATAATATTATTATTGTAGATGCCCTGACCTATGCAGGCAATGTTGAGAACCTGCCCGTGAAGATTTGGCAGGATCTGGACAATCCGCGCCTCCAGTTCTGGTATGGCAACATCCTGAACGGCGAACTCATGGACACCCTCATCTCCCAAAGCGACTATGTGGTCCACTTCGCCGCCGAGAGCCACGTTACCCGCTCTATCTATGACAACCGCAACTTTTTCGAGACCGATGTCATCGGTACCCAGACCGTGGCCAACGCCGTCTGCAAATACAAGGACTCCGTGGAGCGCTTCATCCAC
This sequence comes from Humidesulfovibrio sp., assembly GCF_030689645.1. GTDB lineage: Bacteria > Desulfobacterota > Desulfovibrionia > Desulfovibrionales > Desulfovibrionaceae > Humidesulfovibrio. The sequence goes on along the minus strand of NZ_JAUYFU010000095.1, from coordinate 2,125 downwards.
ATCAGCACCAGCGAGGTGTACGGCACCGCCCTATACCCCAGCATGGACGAGGAACACCCGCTCAACCCTATGAGTCCATACGCTGCGGCCAAGGCCGGGGCCGACCGGCTGGTGTACTCCTACTGGGCTACTTATCAGATACCAGCGGTCATCATCCGTCCCTTCAACAACTTCGGTCTGCGGCAGCACCTGGAGAAGGTCATCCCTCGCTTCACCACCAGCGTCATACTGGGCGAGAAGCTGCGCGTCCACGGCGATGGCTCCTCCGCGCGTGACTTCATCCACACCGATGACACCTGCCGGGCCATCGATTTGGCTCTACACGCCCCGGCCGAAAAAGTCGTTGGCGAGGTGTTCAACGTTGGCTCCGGCGAGGACCACTCCATTCTCTCCATCGCCCAGGATATCGCCAGAATCATGTGCGCCAGCAAGGAGTGCTTCATCAACGTAGGTGACCGCCCCGGCCAAGTCATGCGCCACACAGCGGATTTTTCGAAAGTAAAGCGGGTGCTCGGCTGGGAGCCTCAGGTCAAATGGGAGCAGGGGCTCGAACGCACCATCAAATGGTACGTGGACCACGAGCATTGGTGGCGCAAGATGCTCTGGATGCGCGAGATCCCCATCGTTACGACCAGCGGCAAGCGCGAGTTGCACTAGCCATGCGCGTGGAGTTCTACCGGCACGCGCTGGACGAGGCTGACATCGAGGCCTCAACCCAGACCCTACGCTCAGTATTTCTCACCACCGGGCCGATGTGCGCGCGCTTCGAGGCGGACTTCGCCGCATACACGGGCCTGGCTCGCTGCGTGAGCCTGAACTCCTGCACTGCAGCCCTGCACTTGGCCCTGCTGGCGCTCGGCGTGGGGCCCGGCGACGAGGTCATCGTGCCAGCCATGACCTTCATCGCCAGCGCAACCCCCGTTGTGCATGTGGGCGCAACGCCGGTGCTGGTGGACGTGGAGCCCGACACGGGTCTCATGGACCCCGAAGCCGTTCGCGCGGCCATCACCCCGCGCACCAAGGCCCTGATTCCCGTGCATCTTTACGGCGTCATGGCCGATATGCTCGCCTTAAAGGCCTTGGCCGATGAGCATGGGCTGGCCATCATTGAGGATGCCGCCCATTGCATCGAGGCTGAACGCGACGGCGTGCGGCCGGGAGAATTGGGCGATGCCGTGTGCTACAGTTTTTACGCCACCAAGAACCTCACCTGCGGCGAGGGCGGGGCTCTGTGCACCAACCGACAGGACCTTGCGGACCGGGTGCTGCTCCTGCGCCAGCACGGCATGAGCAAAGAGGCGGCCAAGCGCTACCACGGCCTGTACCAGCACTGGGACATGGTGGAACTCGGCTGGAAGTACAACCTGAGCGACATCCAGGCCGCGCTCATGGTGAACCAGCTTGCCCGGCTGAATGGCCTGTGGGAGAAGCGCCGCGCTGTATATCAGGCCTACGTCGGCTTGCTCACGGACATCCCCGGGCTTTGGCTACCCGCCCTGCGGGGCAAGAGCGCGCACCACCTGCTCACCATCCAGGTGCCTGCCCACAAACGCGACGGTTTGCTGGACCACATGGGGGAGAGTGGTATCGGTGTGGCGGTGAACTACCGCGCCATCCACACACTCACTTGGTTTCGTGAGAAACTAAGGTACAAGCCTGAGGACTTCCCCAACGCCCATGCCTTTGGCAGCGGCACCCTGAGTCTGCCGTTCCACACTGGTCTTACCCCGGAAGAGGTCGCGTTGGTGGCGGGGGCTGTGCGTGGCTTTCTGGGTATCGAGCCTCGGTAGTCAGCCTCTCTGCAGAGGATCTTCTGAGGGCAAAGAAAGGCTACGCATTCCGCTGACCTCCCCCCCGCCGAAACAATGGCAGGCGCTGCATCAACCTCGCAAGCGGCTGGCCACATAGGCTTGTTGCAAGCAAAACAGCACAGCCCCAAGCAAGAGCAACGGATTTATAAGTACTTGCGGCGAAACTCCGCCTTTCATGAAGACATAGTTCTTTGGTGCTAAAAGTAAGACCGAGACCAGGAAGATTGCCAGATCACTGTTGCTCCAGTCGTCAGCAGCAGAGATGCTGGAGAACCTGTCAAGATATAAGCACAATAACGGCGCGAGGAAAATAA